>DATGZX010000164.1:0-68641 GCA_035296965.1 Gemmataceae bacterium | reverse complement strand
CGGGTCGGCGTCGGCGGCCTTGCGATCCATCCCCTTTTCGCTCGTGATCCGTTCGACGATTTGCGTCCAGACCGTTCCCGGACAGACGGCATTCACCCGAATCTTGTCAACCGCCAGATCGAGCGCCATGCAGCGGGTCATCGTGGCAATGGCGGCTTTGGTGGCGTTGTAGGTGACGAATTGCGGCTGGGCGATGAAGCTCGAAATGGAGCCTAGGTTGACGATAGCGCCACCCCCGGCTTTGCGCATTTCCGGCACCACGTGCTTGGCCACCAGGGCCGGGCCCATCACGTTCACATCGAGCACGTGCCGCCAATCTTCCACGGTCGCTTCGATTCCTTTTAATACGAAGACGCCAGCATTGTTGACCAGGATATTGATCCGGCCGAAGGCATTTACTGCCTCGCCGACCATGCGGCGAATGCTCTGATCATCGGTTACCTCGGTCTGCACGAACAGAGCCCGGCCGCCAGCGCGATTGATGGCCGTCGCCACTGCCTGGCCGGTGTCGAGGTGGCGTTCGGCAATAACTACCGACGCCCCTTCCTCAGCAAACAGTTCGCAAGTGGCCCGGCCAATCCCCTGGCCTCCGCCCGTGATGATGGCCACCTTACCCTTGAGGCGATTCATTGTTGGGTGCTCACTCGGACCGGCAGGCCTGATGCACGCGCTCGACCGATTCGCTAGCGTTCACCTACGATCTGCGATAAAAACCAGGTCCGGCGCTCGGTCTCGTCAATCCAGTTCTCGATCAAGCTGGCAGTAGCGACGTCTTTATGCTCATCGCAGATATCGTGCGTGGATCGCAGATGGCGCGTCAGCTGCTGATTGTCGGCACAAAGCTCCGCCAGCATGTCCTGGGGAGTAACAGATTCTTCATTGTTGTCTTTCAGTCGTTGGTGTCGCGAAATATCGCTGATGGAATGGAGCGTGGTTGCGCCGATCTTGCGCGCACGTTCGGCAATGTCGTCCGTCATGGCAAAGATCTGGTCGGCATGCTCGTCCAGAAGCAGGTGATAATCACGGAAGTGGCTTCCGCTCATATGCCAGTGGAAGTTCTTTGTCTTCACATAAAGCGCGAACACGTCGGCGAGCAATGGCCGAAGGGCACCTGAAATCTCCTGGACACCCTTGCGGCTGAGATCAGTCGGAGTCTCAAAGGCGTTTTTCTCACGTTCTGCCAATTTCATTCCGTCGTTCTTTCCCATTGAATTGCCTCCCTTCCAGCATTAGGTGAACGGATCGAAAACCAGTGGTGGCACTGCTTGCTGTCGAATTCGCCCGATTGCTCCGGTGCACTTTCTGTGCCCATGCGATAGTCGTCTAAAACCAATCATATTGAATTCGGCAACGGCTAGTGTCTCGTCGGGGGCCGGGAAGTTGCCTGCCTTGCTTTGGGAAGATGCTTGTCGGCAAACTCGAGGAACACCAGCCAATCTGACTTCCCCATCGCATGCCCACCAGCGCGCATGTGGTAGCCCAGTGGGCTATCGACCAGCTTGCTTGTCGGCGGCGTCTCCCTGGCATCTATGCCGGGAAGTTCGAGAAGTCGGTAGACGGCGTCGGCTGCTTGCAAGACGTCGAACTGTCCTGCCGGATTGGCCCAAACGTCCTCGACGGCATTCGTAAACAAGACCGGCCGAGGGGCGGCAATCGCTACCAGGCAATGCTGATCGAAGGGCAGCCGATCGGGATGGTCGTTAAATTCCTTGAACCTGCGACTGAACCAGTGTGGAAAATGATCGTTGATTTGCTTGACCGACTCACCCACTTTGCTGCGACTGGGCGCGGAGCCGCCGCAACCGGCTTGGTGAGCAATGATGAGGGCGATGCGCTCGTCAACCCCCCCCGCAAGCAGCGCTGCTTTTCCCAGACGCGAGTGGCCGACCACCGCAATGCGGTCTTTGTCGATGTCGTGATTCGTGACCAGGTAATCGACGACGCGTTGCAGCCCCCAAGCCCAGGCGGCGATCGTGCCCCAGTCGTATTTCCCCCTTGCAAAATGCCCTTGGATGCCCTCGCGAACATCCGGCCGGTCTGGATCGATGTCTCCGTTGTAAAAGGTGGCGACGGCGTAGCCGCGCTCGATGGACTGCTCGATTGCCCACACATCGCTCTGTGAGCCGCGGCCTGCCTCGGTCGCCCGGTGGTCTTTGACACCCGGATATTTGTCGTACATCCAGCACGTCGGCAGTGCGACGGTTGCATCCTTGAGCAGGGCGTGGTTGCCACAGAAATTCATCCCCAGAAAAACTGGCGCCGGGCCCTTTCTGGCGTTTGGGACAATCAGCAGGAGATGGATCTTGGGGCAATCCGGCGGCCCAACGGTGAGAGTGACTTCCTTCTTGGTAGCTCTGCCGTCAAATAGCCGAGCATCCTCCCGTTCGATCACGGCAGCGACAGTTGCGGGAGCCGGAGGCGCGTGGCCGTACATGTAGTGCTCGAACAAGGCCACCAGCTCCGGCCGCCGCACGCGCATCCATTGCTCCTTCGTGGTCACGCGCGTGCCGCTCAGCATGACCAGTGGGTCAGGAAGATCTACTTGAGATGGTAGCTTCGCAACTTCGGGAAAACGATTCTCCGGCGGGGTCCCAGCCAGGGAAATTGTTGCCATCGAGAAGAAACCCATGAACGTGAGGATGAGTGCAGAGCGCGACTTTCGGAAACTGGGGGCAGGGGTGGCTTCGATGCTCATGCTTTCAAGCGCTCCTTCGGTGTGTCCGGACACCCTTAGTTACCGCTGGTAAAGCGGCAAACAGGCTTTGTCCAGTTGCATGATCGTCAGGGACATGGCGGTTGCGTACACAGCGCCGATGGATCCCCAACTGCCGCTGCCGGACCAGCTGCCGTCCGCGCTCTGCGCTCCGGATAAGTAATCGAAGGAGGCCTTACGATACTTGCTCCAGGTCAGCGGTTCGCCGGAGTCCGAATCGGGGAAGAGCTTGGCCCAGCCCTTGTCGCCGAGCATGTAGAGACATTGCGCCCAGTAATACTGAGTATACTCGTCGTGGCCCATGCGGGCGTGGCCCACCTGGGGCAGAGTTGACTGGCAGTACTTCAGCCAGCGTTTGACAAGCGGGGAGTCGTAATCGCCGGAGTTGAAGGCGCACGCGACTGCCGCCGCGGTCAGGGCTGGCCGTTCTCCTCCGCCGCTAATCGTGTAGGTCACACCGCCGTGGCCCGTTGTGCAGTTTTTTAGATAAGTCATCCCTTTGTCGATGATCTCCTTGGGGACGACGACACCGGCGTTCCGGCAAGCACGCAGGGCCTGCACCTGCGTGACCGTGACCGACCCTTCGTCAGCCCCGCCGCCATCCGCGCTGGAGACGTAACCCCAGCCGCCGCGCCCCGTTTGCGCTTTTCCTGTAAATGCCACGGCTCGAGTCAAACAGTCCTCCAGCTTCTTGCGGCGCTCGGAGTCCTCCTCTTCGCCAAAGACCATGGCAAGAAAGAGCAGAGCGTAGCCATGGTCATGCATGTATCCCCTGCCCTGGCCATTTAGTGGGCTGATGAGACCGCTGCGCTGCGTGCAATTCATCAGCCAATCCGTAGCCCGCCGTAGATTGTCCTGGTACTTTCCATCCCGGAGCGTGCTCCCTTCCATCAGGAGAGCGACGCCGCTGAGGCCGGTCATCGACACGGGATAGGCGCCGCCAACGGCTTCCCAGTGGCCGTCGCGCTGCTGCGCCTTGGCAAGCCACTCCAGGCCTCTATCGACCGCCCGCCGGTAGGGTTGCGGGATCTCGTCTGCGGCGAGTTTTGGCAGACCGCCGAATAGACATAGACAAGCCACGATGCACATGCCAGCCGGTATGCGCTTCATCGTCCGTACCTCCCAGGAGCCGAACCATGCAAGCCCGCGTGTTCTCATCCAGCCTGTTGTCGCGGCCATTCGATAGACGAGCGATATCACCGTTCCCAACGGCAGACTCCCGTTCGGAGGGCTGAAGGCGCTGGCGAAAACATGCCACTGACCCCTTACCACTGTCGCCTGGCCAATAACAGACGGAGGAACTTGTGTCTAACGTGCGCCGCCAGACCCAAACCACGAGTTTACCACGCCCCGTCGCCAATGGCACTCTTGTAGCACAAGCTGAGAGCTTGTGCTACGGACTGCCGGTCACCTCCATCGTCATTCACCAGTACTTGACTCTCGACCTGGATGAAACGGATTGCAAGCCGAAGGTTTCCAATGAATCCTCCTCAGCGCCCTAGGGATGCTCGCCCTAGCAATCGTCAAAAACCAAGATATCGTGGAATTATGTCCGATTTTTGGCGAGCGCGGATCAATTCACCCTTTAGCCGCGAACGCCCTTGGTCAACCGAGGCACTTGCTGCAACGGGTAGTTGCCGGCAATCGAAACGTTTCGCGTAGGCCAACAACGGCAGACCAGAAGGAGACAAAATGGCAATTGCCCGCAAACCTCTCATGATTCTGGGACTGGCCGTCGGTTTCTTTCTAGCGGGAGCTTTGGCCGAGAAGGCTGCCACGAAAGATGTGCCAACGGTCCAGAAACTGGCGGACGCGCGCGTCACCGCAGCGCGGAAGGCATATGAAGAGACGGCCTTGCTTTACCGCGAAGCGCGAACGCGCGATGTGGACAGGATCTATCTTTGGTCGCGACGCTGGCTGGATGCGCAGCGCGATGCGGCAAAAGGAAAGGCGGACGAGGAAGCAGCTTACGCCGGGCACTGGAATAGAATGAAGGCGGTGGAGGATTCTGTCAAAAACAGGCTTCGGTCTGGCGCCGCCGCGGCGATCGAAGTTCCTGCCGTGGAATTCTATCGTCTTGAGGCAGAGATTTGGCTCTCACAAGCGCGAGCGAAATGAATGGCTGCTTGCAGCCCGGACAATTGAGCCGAAGGAGGACGTGGCCACGCACGCTAACAGTAGCGTTGTACGGTGTCCAGAAGCAGTTCGACGTCGACCGGCTTGCGAAGATAGTCCGCGACGCCATTCGGGGCAGCCTTTTGCGGCAGATTCCCGTCGGCCGAGACGACGACGACCGGGATAGCTTTCAAGGCAGGATCTTTTTGGTGTTCTATCCAGAACTCCCAACCGTTCATGATCGGCATCATGAGATCCAGTAGAATGAGCTTTGGCCGGTGGGGGCCGCGCAGGTGAGCGAGCGCTTCCCGACCGTTGGCCGCACTGGCGACCGAGTAGCCCTCTTCCTTCAGAATGAGGATCATCGCATCACGAGTAGTCGCATCGTCCTCGACTAACAAGATGCTTGGGTCCGGTTGGTGTGATGTCACGAGCGGCCCCCCCGGCGGACCATCCTGCTGCGCTGAGATTATTGTCGCAACCGAATGTTACTTACTCTGAGCGAAATTCCAGGTCAATGTCAGAAGTGAACCCGGTCGATCTGCGCGATGCCGCCATTTCGATAATAGGTACAATGCTGGGTAGTGTCTCACCTTACCAATCCGGTATCAGTTTTCTCGTAGCTCAAGCTGCCAGCTTAAGCTACTACCCAAAGGTGCGACCGGCTGACGGTAGGAAGAAGGCCGTGTTAACAACAGCATAAATGCAAAGGAGATTAACATGAAATCGGGCAATTCTTGGAACCGCCGTTCTGCTCTGAAAGCGCTCGGGGCAGGAGCATTTGCCACTCTTTCTGCCTCTACTCTGCGAGCGCACGCCGCAGCGGATACCAACTCCAAGGGCAAAATCAAGCAGTCGATTTGTCGCTGGTGCTATGGCGGCATCAGGTTGGAAGACCTGGCAGCCGCGGCCGCGAAGATGGGCTACCGGTCGATCGAACTTCTGACTCAGGAAGAGTTCAAGATCGTCAAACCCTACGGGCTGACGTGCGCGATGCTCGGCCGAGTGTCCATTCCTAACGGCCTCAACCGCAAGCAGTATCATGAAGGAATCGAGAAGCAGCTGCGCAGTAACATCGAATTCGCAGCTGCTGAGGGGCTCCCGAATGTCATATGCATGGCCGGCAATCGACGCGGCATGGCGGACGACGAGGGCCTGGAGAATTGCGTGCTCGGTCTGAAGAACGTCGTTGGTTTCGCGGAGGAGAAAAAGGTCACGATCTGCATGGAGGGCCTGAACAGCAAAATCGATCACAAGGATTACATGTACGATCGCACGAAGTGGGGAGTCGATCTCGTGAAAAAAGTCGGCTCGCCCCGATTCCGTCTTCTGTATGACATTTATCACATGCAGATCATGGAAGGAGACGTCATTCGCACGATCCGCGATTACAAGGGTTACATTGCGCACTACCATACTGGAGGCGTCCCCGGCCGGAACGAGATCGACGAGACCCAGGAACTGAACTATCCCGCGATTGTGAAAGCGATCCTGGAAACAGGATACGAAGGCTACCTCGGCCAGGAATTTATTCCGAAGAGGGAGCCGCTGGCCTCGCTGGCGCAAGGCTTCCGCATCTGCAACGTCTAGCGGGCCCGCACCTTTGGAGTGCGGCGCCTTGCCGCCGCTTTTGGTTTGCTACAGCAAGGAAAAACAAAAGCGGCGAAAAAGCGCCGCAGTCCATGTTTTCCGAACAAAACTGAAATCGGTCTACCCGAACATTAAGCTGTGACAAAGCACTAGCCGCCGCCAGACATCCCCGAAAAAACCACGGAAAACGATGACGTCTGCCGGTCGTTCTCCTCGTGCTTTTGGACGCAGTCTTTCCGCTCTCAGCCAAACCAGGCAGGCATCGCTCCCGCGGCTGGCAGCTTGACCACGCTGAGACCGCTAATCTTCGGGTGCGCGCGTACCTCCCGGATAGCATCTTCGGGCGGCAGACTGTCCAGGTTCAAGATCGCAATGGCCTCGCCGCCAGGAAGTTGCCGGCCGACGGTCATCTGGGCAATATTGACCTGGTGCTTGCCGAGAATGGTGCCAATGAAGCCGATCAGTCCTGGAACGTCATGATGGGTGAAGATCAGCATGATCCCATCCAGGAACGAGTCGAGATGATAGGGGCCGATCTGCACCAAGCGCAGGAATTGATTGCCGAACAGGGTCGCGGCCGCCGTGTAGACTTTCTTCTCGGTGACGACATCCGCTTTGATGAGCGTGCCGAAATCGCCCTTGCGCGGGTTGGTCTGCTCGACAATGTCGATGCCCCGCTCGCGTGCCAGCAGCTCGGCATTAACGATGTTCACGGATTCGGCGAGGCCGTGTTCGAGCAGCCCCGCAGCGAACGCCGCCGTCACGAGCCGGGTGCTGCGGCGCGCCACCTCGCCACGGTAACTCAGCTCCGCACGCTGGATCGCCCCCTGGCACATCTGGGCATGCAGCAACCCCAGCCGCCGCGCCATATCCACGTAGAGCCGCAGCTCTTCCAACTCGGTTCGATCCACGGCCGCCATGTTGACTGCAAATTGCACCACACCGCGCTTGAGAAAATCGACGAGAAGCTGAGCTGCTTCGCGCGCTACGGAGGCTTGCGCTTCCGCCGTCGAGGCTCCAAGGTGCGGAGTCACAACGACATTGGGCAGCTTCAACAAGGGGTGATCCCGCGGTGGCGGCTCCTGCACGAATACGTCCAGAGCGGCGCCAGCTAAGTGGCCGGTTCCCAGCGCTTCCGCCAGCGCTTCCTCGTTGACGATGCCGCCACGGGCGCAGTTCAGCACACGTGCCAGCGGCTTCATCATGGCGAGTTCGCAAGCGTCGATCAGATTACGAGTCTCGTCAGTGAGCGGGGTGTGCACGGTGAGAAAATCGCAGCGTGGCAACAGTTGATTCAGGTCCGGCACACTCTCGATGCCGAGCTGGCTGGCCTTGTCCGGCGCCATGAACGGATCGTAACCTACAACGTTCATATCGAGGCCAGCTGCCCTGCGAGCCACTTCCCGGCCAACGCGGCCCAGGCCGATGACCCCCAGCGTCTTGCCGGCGAGCTGAGTACCGATGAACCTGGTGCGTTCCCATTTTCCTTGCCTAATGCTGCTGTCGGCAGCGGGGATGTGCCGAGCGAGCGCCATGAGCAAGGTGATCGTGTGCTCGGCCGTGCTGACTGTGTTGCCGCCAGGGGTATTCATGACAACGATGCCGGAACGCGTGGCGGCAGCGACATCGATATTGTCCACGCCGACCCCGGCGCGAACGATGGCCCGGAGCCTGCCGGGGTTCTCCAATAGCTCCGCCGTCAGGCGCGTGCCGCTGCGGACGATGACGCCGTCGGCCGCGCGCAGAGCCTCACGGAGGGCGCTGCCCGTCAGGCCCGCGCGCTCGTCCAGGTCGCAGCCAGCCTCCCTGAGCAGGTCAAGACCGGGGATTTCAAGTTTGTCGCTGATAAGCACGCGAGGCATTTGCTGTTCCGATCAAGCGTGGATGGCGTGTGCGGTCAGCAAGCGCTCGGCTAGCACCTGCTGGGCAGCTGCCAGGCCGCGTCCCGGTTCAAGCGCGTAGCCCATTTCCAGCAAGACCAGCTCGACGCCCGCCAAACCGGTCAACACGTCGAATTGATCCAGATAACCCATGTGCGCCATGCGAATGATTTTGCCCTTGAGAGCGTCCTGCCCGCCTGCCAGCTTCAAACCGAACTGTTTCTCCAGCTTGGAGAGAAGGGCCACGCCGTCAATCCCTTCGGGCACTTTCACCACCGTCAACCCGGCCGCCGGCTGTGCTGCGAAGACCTCTAGGCCCATTGCCTGAAAGCCTGCCCTGGCCGCCGCGGCGTTGGATTCGTGGCGGGCCCAAACGCTTTCGATTCCCTCGGCACGGATGCGCTTGAGGCTGACTTTTAACGCGCGGATCAGCGTATGGGCGGAGGTATAAGGCGTGTCCCAATTTGCTAGCGCTGCCCGTGCCTTCTTCAGGTCAAAGTAGAAGGTCCGGGGTGCAGGGTTTTGGTCAATCTGCTTCCAGGCCTTGTCGCTGACTGACAGGAATGCCAGGCCAGGCGGCAACATCAATGCCTTTTGCGAGCCGGTCACGCAGACGTCTATGTTCCATTCATCCGTGCGGCACTCCATCGCGCCCAGGCCGCTGATGGCATCGACGAAGAGCAGAGCGGGGGTCGCGGCTACGAGGCGCCCGAAGGCCGCGATGTCGTGGCCGACGCCGGTAGATGTTTCGCTTAGCGTCGAACAGACGGCGCGAGCATCCGGATGACTCGCCAGCGCTTGCGCAAGCTGTTCGGGTTGCACTGCCTGGCCGTGAGGCGCGGATACGGTCACCGCCTCTACGCCGAACGCCTTGCACAGGCTGCGCCAGCGCTCGCCAAAGCGGCCGGCAATGAGGCAGATCGCTTTGCTGCCCGGCGGCAGACAATTCACAATGGCAGCTTCCAGGCCCCCCGTTCCCGAGCTGGTCAAGGGAAGGACAGGTTGGCGGGTTTGAAAAACGTATTGGAGGTCTTCCAGCACCTCCTTGAGAAGCTGGCGGAATTCCGGCGTCCGGTGGTAAACAACCGGCTTGGCAAGCTCCAGGAGCGTCTCTTCGGGAACCGGAGATGGCCCCGGCGTGAGCAAGCGATGCTTCATCGATTGTGTTCCTCTTGGTAGTCGAAGTTCAGGCGCGCTCTCTGGAGTATTGTAAGGGATACTCAGGAAGGGGGCTGCGCGCCTTATCCCAGGGGCTCGAAGCCCCTGGCTACATTCGCGCGCCCTCCGGGCGGGGAAATGACCCAAGGATCCCTGACAACTGGCTGGCAATCTTCGCCCGGAAGGCGCACGAACGTAGCCAGGGACTTTAGTCCCTGGCTTCCCTCGGAGATGGCGGCGCCGACAACTCAAATCTCAGCTCGCACGTCTCGCCGCGCCGGAGACTGACCGCTTCCTTACGCTCCAATGGAGGATCAAAATACCAGCGCGTGATCAGCCCCAGTTCCGGATCGCGCTCATGACGCGCCTTGGTCCAATTCGGCATCCAGCAAACCACGTCGTATTTTCCTGCAGGCACGCCCGACAGCGTGAAGCGCCCGTCAGCCTCGGTGTGCGCGTAATAGGGATGATCGTCGACGAAGAGATAGCCCCTCATCCAGTAATAGCCGGCGGCACTCGTCAGCTCCACGAGTCCGTTCTTGGCCAAATGTCGCTGCAACGGCTGTTCTGGATCGGGAAATGTCAGCGTGAAGAAGGCAGCCCCGTCGGCGTGCAACGAGTAAAAAGTGTCGTCACGCGAGACCATCGTCACCTGGCCGCCCCGGCGCACGAAGCCAAAATGGGAGAGCGTGTTATCCTGGTTAATGCTGAATTGGCAGGCTTTCTGTTCTACAACCGCGGCTGAGTGGTCCCAGGGCTTGGCAACCATCGGGTCTACACCGCGCAAAAAAACGACCGCGTTGCCTACGCCCTTGGTGAGCGGGTCGATTAACGGCGCATTGGGGTTGGGTCTGGCGTGTCTCAGCTGAAGCGCCTTGCCCGCAAACGGGCTTGCCTGGATCTCAAATGGAACCACGCTCGGCACAGCGCCTTTCCAAGTAACGTTGCCCGTGATCGTGCCGGCCGAGGCAGCATCGAAACTAGTCGCTGTTTCTTGCTCGGCTGGGGCCCCACCCGCCGCGGCGCGTGGCTCGGCCCCGCCACATCCCAGGGCGGCCGTGAGCGCCAACGCCAGAAAAATACCAGTCAGCATTCTCGAATCTTTCGAGTGCATTCGTCCCATCCATGGAGAAGCGTGCCCCGCGAAGCAGCAGAGTGGGTGTACTACATTCTGCAACGACCTGGCAAGATGGAGTTGGGGGGCTGCAAGGTCGAAGGGGTATTCCGCCCGATTCTGGCAGGTGCTTTTTCTGTTTTCCCTTCACCCGGCCCCTGGGGCCCGGCTCGCCTGGCGAGCCGAGCCCCGTGAGGGGCCGGGTGAATGGCTGAGAATTGCAGTGCCCTCATGGCCCGCGCGGCTGCCTGAATATGAAGTCTTTGTGAAAAATTGGAGCGAACTGGAGTTTCGGCCCATGCTGCTGGCAGAAACCTTTGACCTCACTCGCCTAACCAATCCAGGGTTACGAGGGAGACCAAGCTTCCTTTGCCTTTGCCCGGCCCATCCTCGAAAGAGATGCGTGCCACGCCTGCCTTGGCCAGGTCGATGTGGGCTTTCTTGCTGCCGATGAGCCAGGCTGCATACTCACCAAGGTCGGGCTGATGGCCGACGATCGCAACCTTGTCTTCGCCTAATCCCCTCAGAAAGCGGCTCAATCGCCGCCGCTTTCCGCCGGGCGCAAGTTCTTCGCTCACTTTGACCTCGGGCTGAGGGTCGGCAAGCCCTTTGAGAAGGAGTTCGGCCGTCTGGCGCGAGCGCAGCAGCGGGCTGGAAACGACCGCGCCGGGATGAATCCCTTTGCGTTCCAGGCCCTTGCCGAGCTGCTTGGCTTGTTCTTCTCCAGTCGCCGTCAACGGCCTTTGGGCGTCTTCCGAAGCCCCGCCCTCACCGATGGGTGCCGCTTCCGCATGGCGAATCAAGATAATCTCCACGTTCTCGCCCTCCTGTTGCGGGGGCGATCCTTCGCGCCACCTTCATGGGATCTCGTCTATACGCAATGTGCCAGTTCCCCTTATAATAAAAAGTCTGTCCCGGCCCGGCCATAGTGCCGGGCTACTGTGTTTATTGGAAGAGAAAAAAGGCATGAAGCGGTCCGACATTCGCAACGTGGCCATTATCGCACACGTCGATCATGGCAAAACCACACTCGTCGATCAGATGCTGCGCCAGTGCGGACTCTTCCGGGAGAGCGAGCTGCGCGGCGAGTGCATCCTCGATACCAACGACCTGGAGCGCGAGCGCGGCATCACGATCCTATCCAAGAACATTGCCCTGAAAATCGGCGGCAACAAGGTCAACATCATCGACACTCCGGGCCATGCCGATTTCGGTGGCGAAGTCGAGCGCGTCCTGAAGATGGCAGATGGCGCGCTCTTGCTCGTCGACGCCGCCGAGGGGCCCCTGCCCCAGACGCGCTTCGTCCTGCGCAAGGCGTTCGAGTCGGGCCTGCGTCCCATCGTGGTCATCAACAAGATCGATCGCCCGGACGCCCGGCCCATCGACGTGCTCAACGCCGTGTTCGATTTGTTTGTGGAGCTGGAAGCTGACGATGCCACGCTCGATTTCCCGACGATTTATGCTTCGGGCCGGGAGGGCATCGCCACCACAGACCTGGCCATTCCTGCCACCGACATTCGGCCTCTGTTCGACGCTATCTTGAAGCACGTGCCGCCGCCGGAAGTCGACCCCGAGAAGCCATTGCAAATGCTCGTCGTCACGCTCGATTACAGCGATTATGTCGGGCGCATCGCCATTGGCCGGGTGGTCGCCGGCAAGATTCGCAAGGGACAGCGGATCGCCTTGCTGAAGGCCGACGGCCGGCGCATCGACGATACGGTTGCCCAGCTCTACGTCTTCGACCGTCTGGGCCGGATCGAGGCCGAAGAAGTGAGCGCGGGCGACATTTGCGCCGTGGTTGGAGTGGAAGCCGTCGACATTGGCGATACGGTCGCCGACTTCGAACAGGCGGTGGCCCTGCCGCCCATCAAGATCGACGAGCCAACGCTCGACATGGTCTTCCGCATCAACGACTCACCGTTTGTCGGGCAAGAGGGGACTTACGTCACCAGCCGGCAACTGCGCGACCGGCTCATGAAAGAGCTGGAATCGAATGTCGCCCTGCGCGTGAAACCAAGCGTGACGCGCCGCGACGAATTCCACGTTTCGGGCCGCGGACTGCTGCACCTGGGGATCCTGCTCGAGAACATGCGCCGAGAAGGGTTCGAGCTGTCGGTAGGCAAACCGCGCGTGATCACCAAGGAAGTGGACGGCAAGACGTTCGAGCCGATCGAGTACCTCGTCATCGAGGCGCCGCCTACAGCGATTGGCGCCGTGATGGAACTGGTTGGCAATCGCCGGGCCGAGTGCTTGAAGCTCGATGCCCGCGGCGAGATGACGCACGTCGAATTCACTATTCCGGCGCGCGGGCTGATCGGCCTGGGCACGCGCCTCATGAACGCCACCAGCGGCCAGGCGATTGTGCACCACAACTTTTACGACTACCAGGCCGTTCGCGGGTCGATACCGAGCCGGGCCAACGGCGTGATGATCTCCACCGAGACCGGCCGGACGACCGCCTATGCAATGGAAAACCTGCAGGAACGCGGCTCGCTGTTCGTCGCTGCGGGCGATCAGGTCTACGAGGGCCAGATTGTCGGGGAGCATTGCCGCGACAACGACCTACCAGTCAACATTTGCCGCGAGAAAAAGCTGACCAACGTCCGGTCCGCCACTTCCGAAAAGACCATCCTTCTGCGGCCGCCGCGGCAGATGACACTCGAGCTGGCGCTCGAGTACATCGAGGAAGACGAACTGGTGGAGGTGACGCCGGGCGCCATTCGCCTGCGCAAGGGGAAGCTGAAGGAAGCGGAGCGGCGCAAGTTCGCGCGGCAGCAGGCGTGACACGTCTGTAGCACAAGCCGATGGCTTGTGCTACGAGTCACCCGCCCCCAGACCGCCGACAGGATGCGCGTAACTTTCCTTGGAGCATATCATTTCTGAATAGAGCTGCGCCCTCTTTCTCTTTCCTGCCGGCCTTGTCAATGCTGCGCCGATCAACCAAGTTCGCGGTAGCAGGCCACAAAAGCGCTTGTACCGTTCTGATTGATTTGCTTCGGGTATAATGATCCGCAAGAGGCGACGGCCCGGATCGATTCGAGCGACGCAAAGGCGGGAAATAGCCATGCCGGCAGAGGCAACTGACGAACTACGCGACTTCCACCGGTTTCTGAGCGAGAAGTTGAGCAATCATCCTGGTTCATGTTCCCCGGAGCAAGCCCTCGACGAATGGCGGCGCCTGCATCCGGACCGGCAAGCGGCGGAGGATGATCTCGCCGCGATCCAGGAAGCGCTCGCCGACGTCGCTAAAGGTGATCGGGGCATTCCCTTCACCGAGTTCGACCGCGCGTTTCGGAAACGGCACAACCTCCCGGGCCAACCATGAGTCGAACGCTTCGCATCGTGGAGCGTGCCCGCATCGATGTAGAGGAAATTTTCAACTGGCTCGTGCACCGTTCCATGCGGGGCGCGATTTCCTGGTATTTGGCTTTCTATCGCGCAGTAGACACGATTGCCGCGGCGCCCGAGGCTTTCGGCGAGGCCTCGGAAGCGGTTCTGCTGGGACGTCGGCTTCATCAATCGATCTTCAAGACCCGCCGTGGGCGGACCTACCGCATAATCTTCGAATTGTCAGACGCGGAGATCATTGTTCTACGCGTCCGGGGTCCCGGCCAACGGCCGTTGAAAGGGCGTGAATTGCCTAACGAATGACCACGTTCAGATGACGAACTGGTGGAGGTGACGCCGGGCGCCATTCGCCTGCGCAAGGGGATGCTGAAGGAAGCGGAGCGTCGCAAGTTCGCGCGGCAGCAGGCGTGATGTGTCTGTAGCACGAGCCGGTACCTTGTGCTACTTGTCAGGCGGCGCAACCCATTCGTACGCCCCGGGTGGTGCCGTCGCGGACCGGCCGTGGATGTCTGTAGCACAAGCTGGTAGCTTGTGCTACTTCTCGGTCCACGGCACAAGCTATCAGCTTGAGCTACTTCGCGATCCATTCGTGGGCGCTGGAACCATTCGCGACCGTCGGGAACGCGGAAATCCGCAGGCGCGCCGCTCCCATCGGTATCAACGCGACCGTCTCGATAGGCTCATCCGAGTGCGCGGGACTCTGTTGCAGCAGTCCAACCAGGCCGAATCGATCCATTCTCCAGCCCGGGATCTTCCGGGCCTTGGCACGCAACTCCAGTGGGCTGGCCTCGGCTGTGAACGGCTGCTTGGGAAGCGGTCCCTCCTTGCGCACGATCTCGAAGGAATGGGCTGGGTCTTTCTCGTGCAGCACGGCTGCTTCTGCTGCACCTTGACAATGGTATCATCAGGTGATACCATCGTAAAGGCCATGAGCAAGAAGCATCGAAACACACTCCAGGCGATTTTCGCCGATCCGATCAGGGCGAACATCGCCTGGCGAGACATCGAGGCCATGCTGGAAGCTGCCGGTGCGGAAGTCACCGAGGGCGAAGGTTCAAGGGTTCGCATCGTCCTCAATGGCGTACGGGCTGTTTTTCACCGCCCGCACCCCCAGAAAGAAACAGACAAAGGAGCCGTCCGCTCGATGCGCCGGTTTCTAACCGAAGCAGGAGTAACACCATGATGGAATACAAAGGATACGTCGGAAAAGTTGAGTTCGACGACGAAGCCGGCATCTTTCACGGCGAGGTCATCAATACACGCGATGTCATTACCTTCCAGGGTAAAAGCGTTGCTGAGCTCAAGAAGGCATTCAAGGAGTCCGTTGACGACTATCTCGCGTTCTGTGCATCTCGTGGCGAGGAGCCCGACAAGCCTTTCTCCGGCCAGTTCGTGACGCGGATTCCGCCGGAGCTTCACCGGCTGGTCAACGTGGCCGCCAGCCTTTCGGGCAAAAGTCTCAATGCCTGGGTTTCCGAGCAACTCCAATCGGCCATCGCCCGTATCGGAATCACCGGAGCCAAAAAGGCCATGAGCGCCGGAAAAGTCGTCATGAAGAAGACAGGAAAACAGCGCACCGGTCCCGCGGAGAAGCACGCCTGACAAGCTGAGCGACATCGTACTTTGTCGCTTGCCCCAGCGGCCGCCAAGCGCGGGCCGCGGGCCTGGCGCCCAGCGTTAGTGGCTGCGGCACAAGCTACCAGCTTGTGCTACTTCCATTCGTGCGAACCGGCTCCATTCGCAACCGTAGGGAACGCGGATATCCGCAGGCGCGCCGCTCCCATCGGTATCAACGTGATCATCTCGATAGGCTCATTCGAGCGCGCGGGACTCTGTTGCAGAAGCCCAACCAGGCCGAAGCGATCCATTTTCCAGCCCGGAATCTTCCGGGCCTTGGTACGTAACTCCAGTGGGCTGCCCTCGACTGTGAATGTCTGCTTGGGAAGCGGTCCCTCCTTGCGCACGATCTCGAAGGACCGGGCCGGGTCTTTCTCGTCCAGCACGAGCCCGTAATTCCAGGGAGTGGTTGGGAAGACCTCCCATTCGGGCCATTCCTGGCTCCCGCCGTAGCGCTGCCATTTTTCGCCGATTTTGAGTGAGAACGTGAGCGGGCCGACATCCACGGAAACGGCATCTTTGTTCTTCTTCCACACCTTAACTTTCAGGCTCATGGGCAAACGGAGGCTGACCTTGTCGCCGTCGCCCCAGGCTCGATCGATGCGGATAAAGCTCAACGGCTCGGCGTGTACCTCTACAGGCTGGTCGTTGACGCGCAGCTTGGGTGCGCCGCTCCAGCGCGGCACGCGCAGATACAGTGGGAATTGCACGGCCTTGGGCGTGGACACCTTGAACGCGATTGTGTCCTTGAACGGGTAGTCGGTGTCCTCCGCGATTTGCACGTCGACGCCATCCCCGACCTTAGCTGTCACTTGCGAAGCGGCGTAGAGCGAAGTGCAGAGACCATTGTCCGCAGTTGCCAGCCAGGCATTCTCGGCATAGTAGGGCCAGCCATGCGAGACGTTGTGCTGGCAGCACCTGTAGATCTTATACGGGCTGTAGGAAAGCTGCGTGCCGCCGTTGTCGAAGCCGGGACTCTTGTTGTTCTTGTCGGCTTGCACGAGATTGGCGCAGGTCAGGTAACGCAGGCCCTTGGCGTCCGGCGTCATGGCGGCCGGGAACGAGTTGAAGGCGATATCCTCGCAGCGGTCCGCCCACAACGGATTGCCGCTGAGCGTGGTGAGCATTTCGAAGCTGTGCATGAACTCCGTGATGCCGCAAGTCTCGAAGCCCTGGCGCGGATCGCCGTGGCCGGGCCGGCAGTTCTCATCGCCGGCGAAGCCTCCGCCGGGGAACTGGCCGTAGAGATCCATGATCTTGTCGTAGTTGCGCTCGACTGCCTTCAGGAAGCGCGGATCCTGGGCTTGCGCGTAGTAGATGGCCGGTTCCCGAAATCCCTGGGCGAGGTTTACGTTATGCCAGTTTGGCACGTCCGTGGTCCAGTCTGCCATGTTCTTGTGTACGCGCTCGGCGAGCGTCAAAAGCGCCCGGTCGCCCGTAATGTTGTAGAGCCAATAGATGCATTCGAGGTTGTCGCCCATGCGCAACTTGGGCCAGTAGCCGGCGGCGAACGCCTTGGCCGGCAGCTTGGCCTGCCAGGCGAAGTAACCGGTGAGAAGACGAATCACCCGTAGGTCCCCGCTATATTCGTAGTACGACTGCAAAACGTTCAGCATGACCATGTGCGGCCAAAGATCCGGCTGACCTGCCAACGAAGCAAACTCTGCTCCAGGAAATTTGCCGAGTGAGGCTTTCAGTTCGCGCGGTCCGAACCAACCGTCTTCCATCTGGCTGGAAAGTACGGCCTCGACCCACTTGCGTGTCTCCCGAATGATTTGCTGATCGCCAAGGACGTAGCCCAGGTCGCCATAGCCCTTGAGCCAGTAGGGCAATTCTTCCCATCCGGCTTCGCCCTTGCCGTCCTTGCTCGCCCACGCGCTTTTGTCGAACCGCAGCCAGGGCGACAGCTCTGCAAGCCGGCCAGTCATGCCGTGAGCTTCCAGGACGAGCTGCTGCCGCAGCCAACCGCGCGGCGAGATCTTGCCCGGCGGCAACTTGACCAACGGGCTCACAGCGAGAGGATGACGATTGGAAACGTAGTAAGCATTCGGGCGCTCGACCGGCAAAGTCTTCAGGACCTGGACTTGGGATTGCTGCACGTCAGCTCCCAGCGCCGTGCGACCGACACAAATGAGTCCGATGACCGCAACTGCATGGCGTATACGCATTATTTCGGGCCTTCCGAACGGTTCGTGAGGAATCATTCAGGACTCTTGATAAGTTACCGATTTCGTAACGAAGCCGCCATCGTCGCCGCGCGAAAATGATCGAAGCACTATAAGGCATATGGGAGCGAAGTGCGTGGAAGTTTCAGTGCGAGGGTGATGGAAGGCGCGGCGCTCCTACGCGGCTTGGAGGAAGGCGCAAAAAGGCAGGAAGAGAATAGAGCGAGGGCCAATATCGGGAACCGCGCGTTCGATCGGGCGTTGGCGCTGACGGGCAAGTTCGGATATCACCCGGCAACCCTCCCTCCTCGATTATTTACCACTTCTCGGAAAGAGATGTCCTGTGCACTCGAACCTGTACGTTGTTTCGGGCGGGGAAGCAATCCTGGCAAAAGTATTTCTGGCGCCAGAGACGCTGCGCCGGGCGACGGCAGCGATAACAATCTCTTCCCCTGAGCAACTCCTGTAAGCGCTTTTTCGTTTCGTCGTGAAGCGTCATGCTTGAACCTCCATTCAACTTCGGGCAAAAAGGTGTCAGGACCCATTTCAGATCCTGGTCTCGGAAGGCGTGAAGCGATCGGAAACTTGGATCTGAAATGGGTCCTGACACCTTTTTGCCCTGGCAACCGAAGGCAAAGACACAGCGAGTCTAGGGGAGAAGCAGCAAAGCGGCGCGAAGTTTTCATGAATTCGGGTAGTAGTTGGCTTCCGGCTTTTCTGAGGCTCTGAATGCGGCTCTGAAAGGAAGAGTTGAAATACCAGGCGCGCCGCAAGAATGCGGGCCCGTCAACTGGCGAAGCGACTGACGCCCAGGAGCCGTTGTATCCTCGGCCACAGCCCGCGCGGGCGGCGGCGAAGTTTCGACAGACGCTCGCTCAAGAGGTCGTGAATACGGCTATCCAAGTTGGTCAGCTCTTGTCCGTAGGCCGAGCGCGTGCTGGTTTTTCGGTCGGTCGCGTGAGCATACCGGAATCCATACCAACGATCCCTTTGCTCGCGCACCGTAACCTCTCGTTGCAGAGCGTCGAGCAAAAACTGTTCGCGCGAAAGTTCCGGATGGCGGTCGAAGTAATGCGCCAGACGTTGGCTTAACCGCTTGCCCAGCCAAGTGGAGTGATACGCTGCCGGAAGAGAACGGGAATTCACAACTGCTTCTCCCAGAACGCCCCATGGTCTGCACCAAGATCAGTCTCTGGGAAAAGCATGCGACCAAGACGATCGAGGGGCGCCTGGAATATGCCTGAGTGGATGTAGGGGAAAAACCTGGAATGGGATGGAGAATATACCTGAGAGAAAGTTCCCGAAGGAGAATTCAGGCGGAAAGCTCAACTCATGAACTTGCACACTCCATCAACTTCCTGTTGCCTGGCTCACCAATCAGTGGCGAAAGATAAATGTCCTTATGCGCGCTCACCGATGCGTAAGTGCGAGACTACTGCGTGCTCAAGTCTTGATTTTGGGGGAAGGGAATGGATTCAGAGCCCTTGAAACATGTACGTTAGTACACATGACAAATGTCATGTGGAACTGTCACTGGGCCAGGGTTGGCGTCGCGATGTAATCCTTTGTAGAATAGTAACTTGCGGAATTCTCCATTCTCAGACAAGTCGTCTGCCTACCCCCCTTTTACCTGACAAAACCTGACATTCTTCGTTTCCGCCATTTGCCTTGCGTTGCTCACTGGCCTCGTGCTCAGGCCCCAGAAGTTAGGCTTGATGATGCACTACCCGCATTGAGCCCCAAAACTCCCAAAATGCAAAGAGCCCGTGTTTTTGCGGTTTTTCAACGGTCGTTCGGTGGCTGCGAGGTGGCCTCCCGTTCTCAAAGTTCGTCACTCTCTGCACAACGGATGCTTTAGCGAACGCCAGGCGCCGTTCTCCTTGCTGCTGGTCACGCTTTGCGTGATGAAATTCATCCCGTCCACACCGTCGGCCACATTGGGATAGAGGCTCTTGCTACTATCGATCTTCTGGCCGTTCGCGCGGGCTGCCATGTCGGTGTAGGCGGCGGTATAAACATTGGCGAAGGCTTCCAGGAACGCCTCGGGGTGGCCGCTGGGCAACCTGCACGAAGCCTTGGCCGAATCGGTCATGTACGCGGCATTGGGATCGCGCGTGTAAACACGCAGCGGCTGACCGTTGACGCGGAACATCATCTTATTTGGCTCTTCTTGATGCCATTCCAGGGCGCCCTTCGTCCCGTCGACTTCGATCCAGATGTCATTTTCGCGGCCGTGGGAGATCTGCGACGCGGTGACCGTGCCGAGCCCTCCGTTCTGATAGCGAATGACTGCCGTGCCATAATCGTCCAGCTTCCGGCCGGACTCGAAGGTTTTCAGGTTGCATGAAATCTGGTCAGGCAGCAGGCCCGTAATGAATCGACCGAGATTATAGGCATGCGTGCCGATGTCGCCGAACGCGCCGGCCGCCCCGGATCTACTGGGGTCGGTCCGCCAGCTCGCCTGCTTCTGCTTGTCCTTCTCGAGCCGCCTGCGCAGCCAGCCCTGAATATAGAATGCACGCACGGCATTGACTTCGCCTAGCTCGCCGGAGTGAACCATGTCGCGCGCCAGGCGCACGAGCGGGTAACCGGAGTAGTTGTGCGTTACGCCGAACACGACTCCCGCGCGCTGGGCGACCTTGGCCAGTTCCTCCGCCTGAGTCAGGTCAAAGGTCAGCGGCTTATCACACATGACATTGAACCCAGCCTCTGCGAACGCCTTGGCGATCTCGAAGTGCGTGTGATTCGGCGTCGCGACGGAGACGAAGTCGATCCGCTCGGTGGCAGGCAGTTTGGATTCAGAGGCGACCATTTCCTGATAAGAACCGTATGCACGCTCGGGCTTGATATCGTAATCGGGTGCGGAGGCTTTGGCCTTGGCGGGGTCTGCGGAAAGGGCGCCGGCTACGAGCACCGCGCGATTATCCATGATGGCGGCCGTCGCGTGGACGCGGCCAATGAAGGCGCCTTGGCCGCCTCCCACCAGGCCCATGCGCAATTTTCGATTCAGAGGTGCGTTGACTCCCATGAGGAACTCCCTGTCGCTGAAGACACAATGATGATGGATGCCTCGCTCCTGCGCGGAACGTGGGAAACAGGATTACCTTTATCCATTTCGCGGGGATCTTTCCAGAAATTTCGCAGTCATTCTAAATCTGGTTCTGACAGGGGCACGGGCCATGCAGGCAAGAGCAGGAGGGGCCGCTAAGCACTTTGGCGCAAGGGTATGCTGTCCTGCGTGCGGATTGCCCAGCTTCGCTCGGCTGCGGTTTGAGCCTGGAGCTGATGGAAAAGTTCACGGTGGAGCTCCGTGAGAAGTTGGCCGCGCCGCTGCATCATGTCCTCCGCGGTGCGCAAAAGCTGCACCAGGTTGGCATGCTCGGTGATCGAGCCATTCCACCAGCTTGAAAACGAGGGGAGGTATTTAGGGAGATAGCCGCCGGAGGGAAGGCAGTTGCAGAAGACGCCGATGCTCGTGCCCGTATTGAGCAGGGTGCCAAGACCGGTCTTGCTGTGGTCGCCGATGAAGCAACCGACCTTGGACAGGCCGGTGGCGACGGGCTGGCCTCGCGTGGGCACGCTGACCTCGCCATAATCATTCCGCAAGTCGCTGGTCTGAGTTCCGGCGCCGATATTGACCCATTCGCCCACGTAGCTGTGGCCTACAAAGCCTTCGTGATATTTGTTGGTGTGACCCTGGATGATGCTGCATTCGACCTCGCCGCCAATACGGCATCCTGGCCCCAGGGTTGTACCGGCGCGAATCTTCGCCGCCAGGATATGAGTCCCTGGGCCAATATGACACGGCCCTTCCAGCCGGCTAAAAGCGGTGACCACGGCATCACGATCGATGACGACGGGCCCGCGCGTCGTGTCCGCCAGGATCATGGGGTCGAGCCGGGCGCTCGGGTCAATGAGCAGTCGATCGGCAGGGCCTACGAGCGCAAGTTCCTTCGATGCCGGTGCCACAGACAAGCCCGGATCGAGAAACCCGTAGTCGCAACAAATCTGTTCCGGATTCTGATGGACCAACTCCCAGGGATAACGCATCAGCCGGCCGCCTGCCGGCCGCCTGGGTAACGATTTTGCCCAGTGATCCAGGCACTCCTCGAGATTGTCCGAGGAGCAGGTTGCCAGTCGTTCCGAATCGACCAGAACATAGGCAATCTCGTCTCCAATGGTGGCGACGCAGGGGTTCGACATATCAACAGGGGTCTCTGCCGGCGGCAGCCAGCGGCCGTTGACGAGAATCGTCGCTGCCGCCCGCAGCCAGGCGAGGTCGTTGACCGGCGTCCCGGGATGTTGCACCGAATAAAGCGAGGCAAGTGCGGGGCGGACCAACACGCCCACTTCCGCCGCCGCGAAATACTGACATTGCTTACGGCCAAGCGAGCTTAGGCCACATAGAAGGTCGAAAACGGCACGGGTGAAGGAGAGCGGTTCGAGGTTGCCAACTCCCTGATCCTCAAAAAGACACAGGCGCATGGCACACCTCCTTGCATGCATTGTTCTCGTAACGGCAGGGCTATACTGCCCAGGGACCGGCGATTATAAGGGCGGGGCCAGGATTCTTTCTAGCCCGAGTGACGCTGGTGCGGCTTGACAAAATGATAAAGACGGGCAAGCTGTGCGGCTTGCGGCGTTGACGGAAAGGAGGGTTTTACACGCAGCGAAGAGGATGGGAAAACGTCCGGACATGTCAAAGCTTTCAGTTTTTCGCAGGCCATGACGACACAACGTGACGAATCCGTCCGGCAATCCGTGACATGAGCCGCGCCGCGCGTTGATAATTCACTTGCCACGTGTTTTCACGTCTGGAGCAGAACGATATCTCAAGTGCATGTCTTGCATGCGGAGGCCCACGTTATGCCGAACGACGCCAAAATGGGTCTGGCGGTCGGAGTGGTCGTTGTCATTGCCATCGCCGTCGTGTTCTTCCGCAAGGAGCCGGGATTACCTTTTGCCGGCGAAGCCGCAGCCGCAGTGGTCGGTGCCCCCAAGCCGGCTCCACCCGCCCCCATCCAGGCCATGAACTCGACCGTTGAAGGGAAGCCCGTTTCAAAGACGATGGAACCTCGTGCCGGCATGGGAAAGCATCACACCGTGAAGGAGGGCGATACGCTGTTTAGCTTGGCCGAGCAATACTACGGCGACAAAGACAAATTCACTACGATTTACCAAGCAAATCGATTGACCCTGAAGACGCCCGACACCCTGAGTGCCGGCACCGACCTCGTGATCCCGGAGTTGCCACAAGAGGATCGCTAGCAATTCGTCTGGTAGTATTTCACTTTGCCAATCCGGTATCAATTTTCTCGTAGCTCAAGCTGCCAGCTTGAGCTACTGCCGGACGATTGGAAGTCTTTCCCGGGGCGACCGAGGCTCGAGCGGCATGTGCCATAGAATTCAGGGAAGCCAGCCGCGAGGCACAAAGGGACGGGCAAAAGTGCAGGCGGCGATGAATAGTCCGCCCACGAAAACAACCACGGCCAACCCTACTGAGACCCAGGCCCCGAATCCGGGCTCGTCCTCTGCCGGTTCGAATCCTGAAGTGTTATTTCCTGGCCCGCCTGGTTCTTGGCGCATTGCGTAGATGTTTGGCGCAATGTTCGAGCGCGGAGGAGGATCGCCACGCTTCGCTTGCGGCAGCGCCCGCGCGCCTTGTGCCATGGGATTATCCCGCGGGGGCGAGTATTCAGGCGTTGTTGAACGCGACCGAGCGAAATCGGGCCTGTCGCCATCTCCAGCGTCCACCACCCGGAAGACTTGTAGATCCGGCGTTGCCTTGGACGTGTTGGAAGCGAGACCGTTCGGCGGCCTGGAGCCGGATCCACGGTCGGCATTCTCCACCGCGCCGCTGTTGCGCAGCGTCTCCAGAAGGTGCTCGGCTTTCTCGTAGGGATGGCTACGGCGAAGAGCACTGATGTAGTTTTCCACGTCCGTGGACCGTATTGCCTCTGCGAAGGAATCGTAGGGTTTGAGCAAATGGTGCGGATTGAACCGTAAAAGCTGCATGCGCAAGCGCTCGGCTTCGGCGGTTTTTCCTGCCGAAAAGGCAGTGTCCGCCGCCAACACCAAAAAGCGATCCCGCATCTGCGCCTGTCCCTGGCGATCGTAGATCTCAGCGAGTTCCCGGTAAAGCTGCATCATCTGATCGGCGGCTGGCATGGGCTGGTGACCTCCATTGGCAAGCCGTACATGAGAAGGCCAGAAGCAGACAGGTCGTTCGTTCCGCGGCGAGCCTTATCGAGTTTATTCTACAATAACCGAGAAGCTTTTGCCGCGTGTCACCAGAAGAGAGCACCAGCAGATCTACTTCGCCTCGGCATACCGGTGTGTCGGTTGCGGACGCCCGGGACGGAAACTTTGCAGGGAACGAAATTCCGCTACCGCATGATGGTCCCGGCAAACTGCACCGAGCGTCTTGCGCACGAATTCCTCAAGAATGGCAGGATCAGCAGCCACCCGCGCGTTGACAATCACTTCAGCTTCTGCGACGCGCGCGCGCGACGGCAGCGATAATTCCGGCTGAGCGGCGCTGGAGACTAGGTTCGCGACCCCAAAGGATAGATCGCTTAAGCCGATCGCCTTCAGATGGGCCACCTCCAATCCTAACTGACCTAGAGAGTGGCGCAAGTGCCCGACTATCTCGAGCAGCAGGGCATCAAGGTCAAAGGGCTGGGCAGAGCCGACCTGGACGGCGCCATTGAGCCAGCCGAGTTCCGCCTCCCCCTCGGCATAGGTGTCGTAATCGATGTCGAGGATTTTGCGGCCGAAGTTGCCGTTCTGGTCGAGCAATTCGGTGAGTCCTTCAAAGCCCTGCCCGGTCTTGGCCGACAGGCGGACTATCGGCGCCCCGGGGTATTCCTTGGCCACCAATTCGGCCACCTCGTTTACCGCATCGGGAGTCATCTCGTCGACCCGGTTAACGACGAGGATATCCGCTTCTTCCAATTGCTTGCGAAAAATGTAGGTTGCCTTGGGCGAGAAACCGGTGCCCGGCTCGTTCCGCAAAATGCGCAGGCCGTGGCTTGGCTTGAACAGAACAGGATAGGGCGCGATCTGGAAGCGGTCGCCGTAAAGATCGCGGAGCGGCTGTACGACAGTCGCCACCAGGTCCGTGCAACTGCCAACCGGCTCCGCGAGGATCACGTCCGGACGTTCATTATCCTGGAGTTGTCCAACGCGTCCAATCAACTCGTCGAACCTGCAACAGAAGCAAGCGCCAGCCACTTCCTCCACGGGAAAGCCCTGGGCCCTCAGACTATTGGTGTCAACCAGGTCCTGAGCCTGGTCGTTGGTCACGAGTCCGACGCGCTGGCCGCGATCGCGGTAGCTGCGCGCCAGGCGTGCCATCGTGGTCGTCTTGCCCGCGCCGAGGAAACCGCCGATCATCACGAAACGCAGGCGCTTCATAGCTGGAATCTCCTGGTCAAGACCCACGCAAATCCCCGGCAACTCACCGGGCCCGCAAATGCAAGGAAAAAGGGCCAAGGCGATCAGAAAGCATCAATAATCTAATGCTTATTGGAATACCCGGCAATGAAGAGGTCAGTGCTTTCCCAGGTCAAGCCTACAGCAGCCGAGATTGAGCACGCCGGCATCCACCCCACGCTCCGGGTTGAGATAGACATCCGGGTGGAGATCATAAACGACGTACTTGCCTTGCTTCTGCTTCAGCACCAAGCCAGCATGGCGAAGAATGCCGAGATGATGGGAGACGTTGGCGAGCTTTTCGCCGAGCAATTCGGCCAGTTCGCTCACGTTCTTGGGACCCGTTTGCAGACATTGGACGATCTTGAGCCTGTCCGGTTCGGAGAGGGCTTTAAGGTACTGGGCGCATTTCGCTGATTGCAAACGGTCACGCATAGGTAAGTTGCTCATTCGCATTCCCTGACGGCCCAGCCGCGGCTGGCAGGGGAGGAACTCCGTTAGGCATCGCGCCAGAGTCGTTCGATGTTAGCATAGACCTTCCGGACGGCGGACGCAACTTCCTCTACCTGGGGGGCGCTGCCCATAAGGACAGGATGGTGAAGGACAACCATGCCGGCATGCGCGCGGTCAGCTTCAGGGAGGTCGCCAGCGGTCCGAAAGCGGCTGGGGGACCGGCCCACGTGCAGCGCATGAAAGCCATCGTCGATGGCGATACCTTCAGCGCGCATGGCTGCCAGGAAGCGCTCGCGAGATAAGCCGAATCGTGCCGCATCGAACTGGAAACCGAGTTTATAGTAACCGGGTTGTGTGTCGGGAAGAGCATTCACGAGAGCCCCGAGGCCGGGAATTCCCTGCAAGCGTTCGCCAAGAATTTGAACGCTGTGGGCCCGGTGAGCGTTGCGAGCGTCGAGCTTTTGAAGTTGCGGTATGAGAACTGCCGCCTGCAATTCGGAAAGAGGGCAAACGAGGTTGCCACGGTGAAGGAGAGTACGCGAGCGGTGGCGGACATCCGCTCGGTGCGTAAGTAAGGCGCCGCCTCGGCCAGCCGTCAACAGCTTTGAGCCGCCAAAGCTCAGGATCCCTGCGTCGCCGCACGTACCTGCCTTTCGTCCCTGGATTATGGCGCCCGGCATCTGGGCGGCATCCTCGATCACCCGTAGGTCATGTCGCTGCGCCACTGCAAATACTTCGCGCATGGGCACGACGCCGCCGTGTAAGTGGGAGGCAACCACAGCGCGGGTTTTGGGACCAATCGCGGCTTCTAATCGGGCATGATCAAGGTTCCAGTTGTCCGCAGCCACATCGACGAGAACTGGCACGGCTCCAACCGCGTGAACACTGAGGAAATTGCCGGCATAATCATAGGCAGCCATGAGGACTTCGTCGCCTGGGCCGATCTTCAGGGCCCGCAAAGCCAATTCGAGGGCGAAGGTCCCGCTGGCACAGGTGACAGCAAACTCCACACCGTGGTAGGCAGCCAGAGCTTGTTCCAGTCGCTCGACCGAGCCTCCGTGATATTTGCCCCACGAGCCATCGGCATAGACCTGTTGAAGGGCCCGCGCCACGTCTTCATCCAGCACCGGCCATGGGGGCGGGCCTTGGGAACAAACGGGTGAACCGCCGAGCAAAGCGGGTAGATCAGTCGCTGACATGCGCCGACTCTTTTGCAACGGACGGATTTAGACGTGGGAGGCGGTGCCTTCCCTTCACAATGCCAGTCAAGTATTGTATGAGCATGCCTCGTTGGCTGGCGGACGGCTGAACAGGTGGGCGATGCAGGAAAACCTGACATTCCTGATGGGCAAGTTCCCGGCTGCGCTGCCAGGCAATCTCCACTATGCTCGCAATCACATGTGGTGCCGGCCGACGGACAGCCGGCTGCGCTTCGGCTTTACGGCCTACGCGGTCCGTCTCATGCAGGATGTCTACTTCCTCGACTGGCAGGTCAGCCCAGGCGACGCCGTCGAATTGATGCAGCAAATCGGCCACATCGAGACCTCCAAAGCCGTTGCCGATCTATTCGCTCCGATCGGAGGCAAGGTCGTCGAGTTCAATAGTGAGTTGCTGAACGACCCTTCGCCCATTAACCTGGACTGTTACGCCGCCGGCTGGCTCTTCGAGATGGAGGGCGATACAGCCGGTACGATGAGCGCTGCCGAATATTACCAGTTCCTGGACCAGAACTGGGAAAAAACACAGCGCATGCTGAAGGGGCATATGTAAGCGAACCTCGAGAACTCCACCATGAGCCGTTACCGTCTGAATGTCGTATTATCACAGGCCCAGGGGAGAAACCCCGCGAAGCGAGCGCTTGAAGAATCGCTCGCCGCCGCCCTGTTGATGGAGCCGGGCCTTGACCTCTCGATCGTGCCGTACCTGTACGATCTCGACGCCGACCACACCGGCCGGCTGTTCCTAGAGTCGGTGCAGGGCGACATGGTCGTACTGGGCTGGATGTACCCGCGCGCCGCGTTCTGGTTACTCGACCGCGACGGCATCAAGGGCCACTTTGGCGAAAGCCAGTTAAAGCCGCCAGCAGCGGACGACGAAGATGAAGACCGCGAACCCGAGCCGCCCCAGGGGATAGGCTCGCTGAATGTGCCGGATCGAACTATTTACTGTCTCGATCTGCGCGACTTCGACAATCACAAAGCCTATGTAGAGGAAGTTCAACGCATCGCTGCAGAGTGCCGGGGTCGTCACGCCGCCAAGGAGGCCGAGGCTGCCCGAGCCAAGCTCATTCCTGTCGAGTTGGGGCTGGCGCGTGCGGGAGTAGCGCCTGCCCCGACGCCAAGCTTCGCGCCGGAGCAGTTGTTAGCGCAGCCGGACCGCCGCTGGTACCCCGTCATCGATTACAGCCGCTGCACCAACTGCATGGAGTGCATTGATTTCTGCCTGTTCGGCGTCTATGGCGTCGATAATCAGGACCGGATCCTGGTCGATAACCAGGACAATTGCAAACGCGGCTGTCCGGCGTGCAGCAGGGTTTGTCCCGAGCAAGCGATCATCTTCCCGGATTACAAGACGCCCGCCATCGCAGGTGCGCCAGTGGGCGGCATCAGCGGTTTGAAGATCGACCTCACGAAACTATTCGGCGGCGGCGACGCTATCGCCATTGCCGCTCAGGAACGCGACCACGAACTGGTCCGCGACGGCCGTGAAGCCGTGGGCTTGAGCGTGGGCATCCCCAAACGGCAGGTCAACAAAGACCAGCAACCCAAGGACGAAATGGATGACCTGATGGACTCTCTGGACGCGATGGATTTGTGATCAAGATCCTCGGTTTCCAGCATTTTGGGGTGGCACGGTCTGACTATATCAACGTGCTTGATTCGGCAGCGGCGTAGGACAGATTTCCCAATCTGTCCGGTCAGGTTGGAAACCTGACCCACTGCCGAATCCCGCACGGTCACTTAGTGGTGTTCGCCTTCCACGTTAGGTTTGGCATTTTGCGAGGCGTTTTTGTTCAGGCAAGTCTCCCGGGATCGATTGGAACGAGCATTTCGCAGCGCGCATGCTGCCCTGATAGCCGAACGGCATACAGATGGTCACTGGAACGGCGAGCTTTCCACCTCCGCACTTTCCACGGCAACAGCCGTGAGTGCCCTGTCCGTTGTTCAGCAAAACAGCGATCCCTCCAACGTCTATACAGATCTCGTCGCCGCTGGGCTGGCCTGGCTGGCCAAGCACCAGAACGAGGACGGTGGCTGGGGTGACACGACCGAGAGTATCAGCAACATTTCCACAACCATGGTCGGGCGGGCCGCAATGCATGTTGCCGGCGCCGCGGGACAGTATGCCGCTTGCATGCGGCGCGCAGAGGGTTTCCTTCAAAGTCGCTGCGGAAAGACAGTGGTGGAGCAGGCCGAAGCGATCCGCGCTCGATACGGCAAAGACCGCACTTTCGCCGTGCCGATCCTGATGACTTGTGCACTCGGCGGCGTAGTGCCCTGGAATGAGGTGCTGCCGCTTCCTTTCGAGCTGGCCTGCTTTCCGCAGGCCTGGTTTCGCTTCCTGCGGCTGCCCGTGGTCAGTTATGCACTACCGGCGCTCATCGCACTCGGGCAAGCCATTTTTCATCATCGCCCGCCGCGGAATCCGCTGACACGGCTGGTTCGGAAGCTTGCCCTGCGAAGAAGTTTACGTGTGCTGGAATCGATTCAACCCACATCCGGCGGCTTCCTGGAAGCCGTCCCGCTTACCAGCTTCGTCACGCTAAGCCTCGCTAGCATCCGACTTCATGAGCACGCTGTGGCTCGCAAAGGCGTGCAGTTTTTGCTGAATTCCGTCCGGCCTGACGGCAGTTGGGCCATCGACTCCAACCTTGCCACCTGGGTGACGACACTGTCGATCAATGCCCTGGCGGCAGCGGATGAATTGAAGAACTTGAAACTGCGCGCCGAGTTATATGACTGGCTAGCCGGGCAACAGTACATGGAGCCACACCCGTACACCGGGGCGCAGCCCGGCGGCTTCGGCTGGACGCCGTTGCCGGGGAGCGTGCCCGACGCCGATGACACGGCAGGTGCGATCCTGGCATTGGGTCATCTGGAGCAAAGTGATGGGTTTCGGCTCTCGCCCGGTCAAGCCTCCTGGCAAGGGCAAAGGTCCGCTTGCAATTGGCTGCTCTCCTTACAGAATCGAGACGGCGGTGTGCCAACCTTCTGCCGCGGCTGGGGCACGTTGCCATTCGACCGGAGCGGCACCGATTTGACTGCCCACGGGCTGCGCGCCCTCAAATTCTCGGCCGATGGCCGCGATGGCACTGAGCACGTGTATAAGAAGGCAGTAGCGCGAGGCCTTGCCTACCTGGCCAGCCAGCAGCGTTCCAATGGTTCTTGGCTGCCGCTCTGGTTCGGCAACCAGCACGCCCGCCACGACGACAACCCGGCTTACGGCACCGCGCGTGTTCTGGCCGCCTACCGGGACCTCGATAAGATGAACGCAGAACCTGCGCGCCGGGGCGTGGCCTGGCTGCTCGCCGCTCAGAACGCGGACGGAGGTTGGGGAGGCGATGCGGGAATTGTTTCTAGCATCGAAGAGACAGCCCTTGCGGTGGATGTCTTGCTGGATTCAGGCCCTGAAGCCGCCGCAGCTGCGAATAATGGCTTGGCCTGGCTCGTCCAACAAGTGGAGGCGAGACGGTTAAATCAGCCGACGCCCATCGGTTTCTACTTTGCAAAGCTTTGGTATTTTGAGAAGCTTTACCCTGTGATTTTTACGGTGGCGGCCTTAGGGCGTGCCCTGAGAAAACTCTCTCCCCACCAAGATGCGGCCTTTTGCGCCAATCAGCAACGCTAAGGGAGCAATCGTGGCAACCGTTGTGGAACCCAAGGCCGAGAAGAAGGATAAACGCCCCAGCACTGCTCATTTCAAGATCGTTCCAGAGACCCGCGAGCTGCGCGACCGCGTTCGCGCCGAAGCCGCCCGCTTCGGCAAGAATTTCGACCGGTCCAAGCCGTTGACGCGCATGGGCCTTCAGCAGCTGGCTGAACAGCTATTGCTGCACCTGGGGATGGGCGAGCAGTTCCTTGGCTTCACCATGGTCTGCCTGAGCAACGAATTTTGGCGTGAACAGGTTCAGGCGATCGACTTCAAACGCCGGCTGCTGTTGATGCCACACTGTCTCAAACACGCCGAAGGCTGTCCCGCCGATTACGACGAGTTCGGCCTCGATTGCCGCAAATGCGGGGCCTGCTCCATTGCCGATTTCAAGGTCAAAGCCGAGGACCTGGGTTACAAAGTGCTCGTCTCCGAGGGGACTCCCATCGTCCTGAAAATCATTGTGAGCGGGCATGTCGATGCCATCGTCGGCGTTGCCTGCCTGAACGTATTAGAGAGGGCCCTGGACAAGGTGCTTCTGGCGGGTGTGCCGTGCGTGGCCGTGCCGCTGCTGTCGAGTAATTGCCGCAGCACGTCGGTCGACGACGATTGGGTCGGCGAGTTGATCGATCTCCGCACCGAGCCCCCGGCTGCCAAAACCAAAACCTACGTCCATCTGTTGCGGGCGGCCCACGCGCTCTGCGAAGAGCCCGAACTAAGCCGGCTGGCGCCCCGGCCGCGGGCCGAACGGCCCACAAACGGCAATGGTCATGCCGCGGCTGATCCGCTCGCAGTGCACGAAAAGATTAGTTACGACTGGCTTGCAGGAGGCGGCAAGCGTTTCCGGCCCTTCATCACCCTGGCTGCTTATGATGCGCTCAAGGGAGCGCCAGGCACGCGTAGCCCCGATGGCGCTGAGTTGGCAGACGCAGTCAAGCGAACAGCCCTGGCTATGGAAGTCTTCCACAAGGCATCCCTGGTTCACGACGATATCGAGGACGACGACACTTTCCGCTACGGCACCGAGACCCTCCACCGTCGCCATGGCGTGAGCACCGCCATCAATGTTGGCGACTACCTGATTGGCCTGGGTTATCGTCTGGTCAGCCGTGAACGCAAGGAACTGGGCGGCGATTGTACCGCCGACATCCTCGATCGCCTGGCCGATGCGCACCGCAAGCTGGCAGAGGGGCAGGGGGCGGAGCTTCTCTGGCGCGATCAACCGCAAAAATCGCTGACTGCCCTTGATGCTCTCAAGATTTACGCGTTGAAGACTGCTCCCGCGTTCGAAGCTGCACTGTATGCAGGCTTGCGTCTTGCCGGACCTGCCGACAACTATGAAAAGGCGATTGTGGAGTTCAGCCGTCATCTGGGGGTCGCGTTCCAGATTCTCAACGACCTGAACGATTGGGAAGGCGATGGCGATAATAAATTGCTTTCCGGACAGGACATCCTTGCCGCGCGCCCCACGTTGCTGCTGGCGCTAGCCCTCGAAGGCTCGGGAGCCGCCGCCCGCGAAGAGCTCATCTCTCTCATTCACAGCGAGCAGAGATCGGCGCCCATGGAGGCTAGCACCAAGCCCGTTGTCGAGCGCATCCGCAAGCTCTTCCAGCAAGCCCACGTGTTCGGCAAGGCGGAAAAGCTGGTCGAAAAATATCGCGCCCGCGCTGAGGCCGTCGCCGACGAGGTGGAGCCGGAGGATCTGCGCGAGCTGCTCTATTATCTGGTCGATTCAGTCTTGCACCGCCAGCCCGCGGCTAAGATCGAACCCGAGGCCCCTCTGATTCAATTGTGCGTTTGAGTAAGCCTTGTCAGACCCTTACTTGATTCAGCTGGCTGCGCAACTGATCCAGGGGCTAGGCCAACTGCCGAGCAAGGGGCTAGCTCGCCACGTCGCCTTTCTTCGCTCGATGCAAAACCAAGACGGCGGTTTTTCCGGCCGCGAGGGCGGTTCCGACTTGTATTACACCGGCTTCGCCCTGCGCGGGCTGGCCGTTCTCGATGCTCTGACCACCGAGGTTACTGAGCGAGCTGCTGCGTATTTGCGCAGCCGGCTGACGACCGACGCAAGCGTGGTCGATTTCTTCTCCTTGCTCTATGCGGCTGCACTGGTCCAGGCGGCCGGCGGACCGGATATATTTGCCGAGAGTCCGACCGGTTGGGACGAGCGTGTCGCCCAGCTGCTGGAAACGTTTCGCACTCCGGATGGCGGCTACACCAAGGCAGCGGGGAACGCCTCGGGCAGCACGTATCACACGTTTCTTGTGGGCCTCTGCTATCAGCTCCTGGGACGTTCGCTGCCGCGGCCGCAGGAGGTGGTCCGCTTCATCCGTTCGCGCAGGCGCGAAGATGGCGGTTTTGTCGAAATCACCCCGATGCGCCGCGGAGGCACCAATCCCACAGCCGCAGCGGTAGGCGTGCTGCAGATGATCGATGCAGAGCAAGGTGATGCCACGGCTCTAAGTCCGGAGATTCATGACGGCGTCGTCCAGTTTCTGGTTGAGATGCCTTCACCTGAGGGGGGATTTCGCGCCAACGGTCGGGCGCCGCTGGCGGATCTCCTGTCCACCTTCACCGGACTTTGGACGTTGCATCAGCTAGGGGCGTTCGCTCGCGTGGACGTGACGGCGGCGCTCGGTTATGTAAGAATGTTAGAGTTATGCGACGGCGGCTTCCGCGGCGGCCTCTGGGACCAACAGACCGACGTCGAGTACACGTTCTACGGCCTGGGCTGCCTGGGCATCCTGCCTGAAGAGAACTCATGACTTTCAGGAGTCGCGACGGTGCATCCAGAGCAGGCGATGGAAGAACTGAACGCGATCATGGCCCACGCCTGGATGGTGCGCACCTTTCTCAAGCACGCAGACGAAATTCAGGAATACGAAGAAATGTTGGAAGTGCCGCGGATGATCTTCGATTACATCCGGGCGCTTGAACCGAGCTACCAGCGAAAAGACACGGCGGACTATTTGCGACGGGCGCGTGGCAAGCTGCCGAAGCTGCGTCGCGTGGCGGACCGGTTCGCGCAGCAATTCAAACGCTTCTCCGACCATACGAACTTCCAGATGGCCGCACTGTCCCTCAGCGCCTGCGTCCGACAAATTGATGAGATCCTGACCGCGGCAGAGAAAGAAGCTCGCGTACAAGCAGCGCCGCCCACTGTCTTGCAGCCCGAATTGGACAAGGAGCAGCCGTGTACCTGAAGATGGCCAAACGCGTCCTGTTCGAAACCGACAAACGTCTTCTCTGGAAGCTGGCTTGGAACATGGGCTGGAAGGGGATGCTTTCGGTCCAGAAACACAAGCGCCGAGTCAAAAAGGGCGAAGTCTTTCCACCATTTCTCTACGTCTCGATCATCAACAGCTGCAACTTGCGCTGCCAGGGCTGCTGGGTGGACGTGGCCGCGAAGCAAGAGACGATCAAGCCCGACGCAATGCACAAGCTGATTCGCGAGGCCCGCGAGATGGGCAACGTCTTTTTCGGCATTGTCGGTGGCGAGCCGTTCATGCACCCGCATCTCCTGGAAATGCTTGAGGCGCACCCGGATTGCTATTTCCAGATCTTCACGAATGGCCATTTCATCACCGACGAGAAAGCCAGGTGGATGCGCCGGCTCGGTAACGTCACGCCGCTCATCAGCGTTGAGGGAAGTGAGATCGTCAGCGACCAACGTCGCGGCCGTGCCGGCGTTCTCAGCAAGACCATGGAAGGCATTCAGAATTGCCTCAACAACAAAGTCTTCACCGGCGTCTGCACGAGCCTCTGCCAAACGAACTTTTCCGACCTGCTGTGCGAACGCTGGCTTGACCGCTTGATTGAGATGGGCGTTATGTATACCTGGTTCCACGTCTATCGGCCGATGGGACCCGACGCTAACCCGGAACTTTGTCTCACGCCGCAACAGCAGTTGGAAGCCCGCCGCTTCGTTGTCGAGATGCGCGCCCGCAAGCCCATCATTATCATCGACGCCTATTTCGACGGCGAGGGCCAGGCCCTTTGCCCCGCGGCTACGGGCCTCAGCCACCACATCAACCCCTGGGGCGGTATCGAGCCTTGCCCCATCGTGCAGTTCACCAAAGAATCGATCCACGCCAGCGAAGCCGACAGCCGGCCGCTACGCGACAAGTTCCTCCAGTCCGATTTCCTTCGCGACTTTCGCGACCTGGCACGGTCCACAACCCGCGGCTGCATCGTGCTCGAACGCCCCGACCTGCTCAAGAAACTGGTGGAGAAACATGGCGCCAAAGATGCCACTGTCCGCGGAAGCGCACTCGCGGAGCTGGAGGCGATGGAAGTGCGTACGTCACAATTCAATCCCGGCGCCGAAGTCCCGGAGAAAAACTTGTTCTATCGGCTGGCCAAGCGCTATTGGTTTTATGACTTCGGGGCTTATGAGGGATTCGATCATGGGCAGACATCAGCGCCGGGGCTGCTACGAGCGCGAGGCACCAAATCCCCGGCAACCGCTCAGACTGAGGAAGTGCCTGGAGTTCTCACTTGAGGGGAAGCCCAGGTTCGGACCCGCGATAAGCAACTCCGTTGGCGGAACTGCAGAGTGGTGCTCGCCTCTTACGGATCTGGCGCCGTAACTGTCTAATTTGTGCGCAGCAGTAGGGCGTCAAGCGTACTCGCGCCGACGCCCTTGCCAAGCTCTTCACGATGCAGCTTCGACTACTCGAAGACGCTCGTCTTGTTCTCGCAATAGATTGAAACCGACGCGATAGTGCCGGCCGCAAAAGGGGACAGCGTACCTCGTTCCTCGGGGCTCCGGGCAGGCCCGGCACGGCCGGACTGGCTTTTCGCGGTCGGCCGCGGGGTCGCAGGCTCTGTTCCCAGGTCCCAAGAGGGCCTCGTCGGTTGTTGGCACTGGAGTCTTGCCCTCCTTGACCACGTGCTTGGGCCCCCGCACGGATGTCACGGGGTTGTGCCGGCAGGCGCCTCCTCGAACCAGGTAATCGAATAACATGCGGATTGCAGCCAGGTGCTGCTTGACGCTTGGTGCTGCCAGCTCACGGCTCAGATGTTCGATATAAGCAGCCACATGCACTGGCGACGGGTCAAAGAAGCGTAGCTCTTGCCTTTCCGTCCAGATGGTGAACTTGCGCACGGCTTGGACGTAGGCGGCGCGGGTATTGGGATTGCGGTGCTCGGCAGTGAAGAACTCGACATATCTGCGGGCTATATCCTCGCCGGCGGCGGCGAAAAGGGTGGGCATGATTGCCTGGGGAAGCGATGCGAGTGGAGTGGAGAGCGTGGCGATCAGGTCCTGGAGCATGGTCCTCAAGCAGCGGCAGAGGCTGTTTCGTAAAGGACCTTATGACATAGCTTTAGGATAAGCAAGAAGAACTTGCACAAAAACGATATGCGCGTGGTCTGGGGGGATGCTGCCATAGGTTTCCCGAAGCGTTTGAATACAATGGGCGGCCTTCTGGGCAAATTGCACACTCTCATCAAACTCTCATTTTGACTTGCTACAATTCCGGCCGTCAAGACTTGAACCGCAAACCAAAGTTACGTTGGGTTGGTCTTGAACGAGAAGCAGTACAGCCGCCCGCGCCCACAGATTCCATTCTGCGATGTGCGGGGTTGCTCTAGGAGCAACTCATGAGCTCCACAAGACGCGCTGAGCTTTTTTCTTTCTCCTTAGGAGGCTCCGTCAGGTTCTTCCTGGGATTCTTCCTTCTTGTGGCCGCCTCACTCAAGGTACACGGTCTGGTTACCGAGACAATTCAACCAGTTCCGATTCTGTCTTCCATGCGAGTTCAGCTAGGCGCTCTCGAAGTGGAAGCTCTTCTTGGCCTATGGCTTCTCGTGGGCCTTCGCCAACAGGCGGCCAGATGGGTCTCGCTTCTTTTTTTTGCCGCTCTGGCAGCCACGAGTCTATACCTGGGCCTCTTAGGGGAATCCTCTTGCGGCTGCTTCGGACGAATCAGGATGAGCCCTTGGCTGACTTTTGGGCTCGATTTGACAGCGGTCTTGCTGCTGGCAATGTGGCGCGTGCCTAGCGATTCGACCTCGACGACCGTTCGATGGAACCGCCGCGCGCTCCTTACATTCGCCACGACCGTAGTTACTCTCGTTCTGATTGGCGGCGCGGGCGCCTTCTTCTTTGATGACCCCTGGTCTGCATTTTCAAGGTTACGTGGCGAAACGATTTCCGTAGAACCCGCGGACAGTGAAATAGGTACGGGCGTTTCCGGAGAACTGCACGAGTTCAGCGTACGGCTTGTTAATCATTCGAATCATTCGGTTCGCTGCTACGGAGGTACCGCCAATTGCAGGTGCCTTGCAATCAAAGATTTGCCGATGGTGCTTCCGCCTGGTGAATCTCGCCCCATAAGGCTGCAGATTACTTTTCGCGGCGGTCCAGGGCTGTTTCGCGAGCGCTTCGTCATCTTCACAGACGACGAAGTTCAAAGCTTGGTGGTCGCTCGTGCAACGGGCCGGCTCACGGATTCAACGATTCGCTGATCGCTGATCAGGAAGGAAGGAGGGAGCAACCCATGCTCCTACGAAGGGCCTTCACTCTAGTGGAACTGCTCGTGACCATTGCGGTCATTTCCATCCTTGTCGGACTCTTGATACCAGCCGTCCAGAAAGTTCGTGAAGCGGCTAATCGTGCTCAATGTTGCAACAATCTGCACCAAATCGGGCTTGCCCTCCACTTGTATCATGACAACATGCAGGCTCTTCCCATTGGGATGCGCTATCACAATGGGAGGGATCCGGACCTTCTGATGAGTTGGCTAACGCAATTGCTTCCCTATATCGAGCAGGAGAGTCTCTGGACGCTCACGCTTAATGCTTACGAACAATCCCCTTATCCGCTTTACAATCCGCCTCATGTCGGCCTAGCCACACTCATGCGCATTTTCGAGTGTCCTTCCGACGGGCGGGTATTCGACGTACAGTATGCTCACCGCGATAAAGTGCTAGTGGCCTTGACTTCTTATTTAGGAGTCGAGGGTAAAGACCTCATGACTTGCGACGGAGTTTTGTTCCGGGATTCACGTATTCGCCTAGCTGACATTACCGACGGAGCAAGTCAGACGCTGTTTGCGGGAGAGCGCCCCCCCAGTAGTGACTTCCAATTTGGCTGGTGGTACGCAGGGACAGGGCAGCGCCTTACAGGATCTGCTGATATGGTGCTGGGAGTGCAGGAGCAAAACGTACTTTCGTCTTCAATGGCCGATTGCGGCCCTGGCCCCTACGCATTCGGCCCCGGCAGCGTTAGCAATCAGTGTGATATGTTCCACTATTGGAGTCTTCACCCTGGTGGAGCTAACTTCTCGTTCGCGGACGGGTCCGTACGCTTCCTCAGCTACTCGGCCGCGACTGTGCTGCCAGCCCTCGCAAGCCGCGCAGGCGGCGAAGTGGTCGAGATTCCGGATTAAGTGCACCCGCACAAATTTGTGTGAAAAGACCAGACGAGCCTTGGTTACAGTCACTTGAGATGCTTTAGCAATGGTCTTGAAGGTAAGTTCTTTCGTGAGGAGTAATTCCCATGTATCGTGTCAACTCGACTGTTTCATGTTTCTTTGGATGTTTCGGAATGTTGCTACTACTCTTAAGTTTGCTCCTTGCCCCGGAAAGCCGTGCCCTTGCCAATGGCGGTACGTGTGGTACGGGCTGCGACCCTAGTTTCAATTGTCTCGGTAACCTTATATCCGACTGCGGTGCGTCTCCTAACTGCGACACAGATAAAGACGGCTGCGACGGATGCAAGTGCACTAAATTTACTGATCCGACGCCTGCCATCTGCACCTGCCTTGTTCCGCAATAATTGAGAATAGCCGTGGTCTGTCGTAGGGTGGCGATCTTTTTCATCCCTCACGGTCCGAGGGCAGCCCGGTTAGCCCTTTTTCGAAGTGGGCAAATGGGACAATTTACGGGACTGTCATAATGGCGTCACCAGTCATCCGGATAGGCTCTAAGGTATTCAAAGGAATGTAGTGCCTCTTGACAACGGCTTTCTCCAACAGCCACATTTTAGGCCGGGGTTCGGTAACATACTATTCTCGCGAATGTAGGCTATGTTCTCATGAAAACACACATCCTGCTAGGTTTTTTCGCGATACCTTTGTTGGTGATGCTGCAGGCTGTTGGGTCAGGGGCGGTCTGGGCTCAACCAACCAGCGTAGCAGATTGCAAGGACCGCTTTTTGAGTGAAGCCCCCAAGGGGTGGGCAAAGTACTATGCGAAAGCTACTCAGTTGAAAGGCCAAATCCGGACAAGAGCCGTGAACCTAGGAAGTTCTGGGCGGGTTATATACGAGAATGCGATAGAGATCAAGCAGGCGCCAGGATGCGCAATTCTTCTTGACCAGACCATTTTGCAAGATGGCAAGGCAGATACTCATGGGCGTCTATCCGCTATCAATCCCAAGTATCGATTTCAACTGCGTAGGGCGACGACGTATGACCCCTGGGCCGTTGCCCTCATTAGTGAGGATTTAACGCCCGAACGCCGGACAAATGCGCCGGACATTTCTGAGCAAGCGTCAGTTCATAGCTGGATTGCTTGCCCGATCGCAATGTACGGAGCCGAAGAAGACTGGCCCAGCTTGCTGTCAAGCGCCCCGATTCAGCTTAAACATGTGTTCCTAACTGAGAAAGGACGCAGAGACCTAGTGCAGGTCGATTTCGAGATCGCTTGGGGGGCTTCAGAGCAACGATTTCGCACGATTAAGGGAGGGAAAGCTTCTTTTGATCCAGAGCATTGTTGGGTCATGCGAGATTGTGACGTTAGAGTTGAATGGTGGCGAGGTCCGAACAAGGCGCCCTCAATTAGGGATATTTCAGCATCCTATGACTATTCCGATGGGGGTGAGGACTTCCCTGTTCTCAAAAGGCGAGTCGAGCGCGAGCAATCAAGTTCGGGCGCCGTGTTGGAAACCCAGGATGACTTCTCGTTGGTTTCGGAAACTGTTCCGGAGAGCGACTTCATGCTCACGGCTTTTGGATTTCCAGAACCGGCGGGATTGCTGCGTGGACGAACGCCTTGGTACCTGTGGGCCGCCATCGGTGGAGTCACGTTCATCGCTCTAGGTCTGGTGTTCCGTCGGTGGGCGCGTCGCAACAGTCCGTCCTAAGGGGTCCGATGGTCGAACTTGCAGAACGGCGAGGCACTCTGTGCCATCTAGCTGAGGCACTTGCCCATGAGATGTACGTTTCTAGCTCCCGCACAATTCGCGGTAGCCATAGTGCTACTTCTGATCGGAAGCGTTGCTTATTTGACGCAGGAAGATACAGTACTAATAACCGTTGACGAGGCGGATCGCGAGATAATGATGAATGGTAGCGAAGGTAGTCGGGAGATCACATTCGCTCTTCATAACCACTCATATAAGTCGGTGCGAATTGTCGGTTTCGAGTTGTGCTGAGGGTCGAATTGCCGCTTCGGTACGAAGCGACCGATCCCCTTCGACATCCCAGCCGGCGGCAGAGCGTTGCTTCCAACAAGTGTGGAAGTCATCAAGCCAGGGCATTTTGAGAATCGCCTCCATCTGTACATCTCGAATGGGAGCATCCGTGAAGTAGTTGTGAGGGTCTGGGGTACCTGTTCAAAGTGACCGCATAAAACGGGTTGTATTGGGAGGTGTTGCTTGTGATGTCTTACTTTGTGGGGTTCATCTATGCACGGCGGCTCCTATTGCCTCCATGAGCGACAAGTGGCGGTACTATCGCGGCTGCCTTTCGGCCCAGTTGTTTTGCATGTTAGAGCAGAATGGTGAATACTTGCTGAGTGAAATGCACGTCTTACTTCGGAACCTCCGTGTCCCCTGTGCTACCGCCAGTTAACCACCCTCAGCTGATAGCCGACCTGTTGAATCCGCTGGTAATGCGCGGTGTTGCCCGTGACCAGTTCCAAGCTGTGTTGCAGTGCGATGGCGGCTATCATCGGGTCAGCCCTGCCGATCGGCTGGCCGGTGCGCTCCAGGTCTCCGGCGATGCGCCCCGCCAGTTCGGCGGCGGACTGATCTAGAGAAAGAATCACTTCAGAGTGCTCCATTGCCTTGACCCTACCACAGCGCTGGCTTTGTGCCAAGCAGAGAGGCGCCGCATGAACGCTACGTGGCGGAATTGGCGGATCTTCGGCCACCGCGGTTGGGAAGAACAAAGCAGGCGCGGTCCGCGTCCCCCTTTTTCGAGAGGCCATTTCCATCGTCGGCGTTTATCCTGCCAATGGGCCAAGAATAGTCGCACAAATCTCCTCGACTGCGGTTCCTCTTGCGCCTTGCTGGATCTACAATTGTTGCCTCGGGACGCCGGGAGTCAGGATCTGCGCGATCCCCTGGCTCTCCGCGGCCTCCGTCAGGCAAGCGCGGAGCTGTTGCAGCGTCTTCTTGATAGTTACGGTGGTTTGATGTGCGGATTCGAAGCGGTAGCGAAGGCAATGACTTGGGATGGCCAGGAGGATGCCTCGCTCACGCGTCGGGCTAATATGCTTGCAGTCGTGGTGGACCGGGATGTGGACCACAAGTATTTGGGCTCCAAGCGGCGTACTTTCGGCGTGCTTTTGGCGCACTTCGGGCGCCAGAGACAAACTGGAAGATATTTTCCCCAAAGTGCTCAGCGCTGCGCCGCGCGCCTCGGTAAGGCCAGACCAAAACCTGTCGCGGTGCGCCGGACGCTTTTCGGCCCCGGCTAAAATCAGTTCTCGCCCGCATATAGATTTACTTGAAAGTTCTTGCTTATGAATGCTCCCGCCTGCTGCGCCGAGTGGCTTTTCGATAAAGCGGAATGTAGAGTTCCGATGACAAATGGGTGGCTGCGCACGGCATCCCGTTCTGCCGCCGTCAGAAATCTATACCCTGAGTCGTTAATGGAAACTCCGGCACCAAACGTTCCTTGCGTTACTGGCAATGGACCCCCCGAGAGCACACCTCAAGGCGCAAGTTCACGGCCTACCGGTAACACAGAAACGCAACTCAATCGCATTGGGCGACAACACGCCCGCGAGGAAGCTCCGACCCCCTCCGGATTAGCCGGCGCTGGGACATCCGCGAGGCAGGCCGATGTTCCGGGCTATGAATTGCTCGGAGAGTTGGGCCGCGGCGGGATGGGGGTTGTCTACAAGGCCCGGCAAACGGCTCTTCAGCGGGTGGTTGCGCTCAAGATGATTCTATCGGGAGGATTCGCCGACCCCGAAACGATTCTTCGATTCCAAAGCGAAGCCCTTGCGGTCGCCAGGCTCCAGCATCCCAACATCGTTCAGATTTTTGATAGCGGAACCTACGAGCAGCAGCCTTACTTCTCGATGGAGTACGTAGACGGCTGCACTCTCTCGCGCTGGATGGCCGACAAGCCTCAGGCACCTCGGGTGGCGGCCGCGATGGTGGAGACGCTGGCTCGTGCCATCCATTACGCGCACCAGAACGGCATCATTCATCGCGATCTCAAGCCTGCCAATGTGCTTCTTAATCGCAGCGGGCAGCCCAAGATTACCGATTTCGGACTGGCCAAGCTCATCAACGATCACTCGGTGGCTCATACGATGCCCGGCAATGCCATGGGCACGCCCGAATACATGGCGCCCGAACAGATCGCCGGTGAAGCGATCAGCCCTGCCACCGACGTCTACACGCTCGGGGTCATCCTGTACGAGATGTTCACCGGCAGAAGGCCGTTCGAAGGGGACACCAAATGGCTTACCCTGGAGAGAATTCGCACGGAGGAACCGGTCTCCCCGGTCCGACTGCGCCCGTCCACCCCCCGCGATTTGGAAACGATTTGCTTGAAATGCCTGCGTAAGGAGCCGGGACAACGATACGCCACGGCCCAGGCCTTGGCGAATGATTTGAGCCGTTTCCTCAACGGCGAGCCCATCCATGCCCGTCCGGCTAGCGAACTGGAACGAGCCTGGCGTTGGTGCAAGCGCAAGCCGCTGGTGGCGTGCCTTCTTGCGGCTCTCGTTACTGTCTCATGCACAGGCTTCCTAGGGATAACTTGGAACTACTGGAAAGCGGAGGCCGCTCGACGGGAAGAACAAAAGAAACGCGAGGAAGCCGACGCTTCGCAGAAGATAGCCGTCGAACAGCGGGAACTCGCAGAAACGAACCTTTATTACAGTCGCATCGCCTTGGCCGGTCGATTCCTCGAAGCCAATGATGTGGCGGCGGCCAAACGACTCCTGACACTCTGCATTCCCCCAGAAGGTGGAAGAGACCAACGCGATTGGGAATGGCGCTACCTCGAGGGATTATGCCACCAGGAGCTTTTCGTCCTTGAGGGGCATACGGGCCACGTCTTTCGCGTGACTTTCAGTCCGGACGGCCGCTATCTGGCATCGGCCGGCGGCGGCAATCCCTACTTCAGCAATCCCGGCCAGAAGATTGAGCCTGGCGAGGTCATCCTCTGGGATGCGGCGTCCGGCTCGAAGCTTCATACACTGCGCGGGCACGAGCACCTGGTTAATGATGTCGCATTCAGTCCGGACGGACTTCGAGTGGCTTCAGCAAGCCATGATGCAACCTTCAAAGTATGGGATGTAACGAGCGGGAAACTCCTCCTTACGGGAAAAGGGCATGGAGATGTGGTCCTTCGTGTGTTCTACAGTCCCAGTGGGAAGTACTTGGCAACTGTGGGCCGGGACAAGACGGTGAAGCTCTGGGATGCGACGACGGCAAAAGAGTTGGAAAGTTTTGCCGGAGAGAGCGTGGCATTCAGCCCCGACGAAGAACAGTTCGCCATAGGTGGAGGACAAATCCAGGATACGAAGATCTGGAGCGTCTCCCGACATCAACAGATTTGTACGCTTGCAGGAGGACGAGGGGACTTGGCGTACAACCCGAAAAGCAAAGCCCTGGCCACCGGGTGGCCCATCGTTCGAACATGGGATGTAGCACGCCAGCATGCAACGCCAGTGGCGACAGAGGTCAACGGAGGCGAGCTGCAATTCAGCGGCGATGGCGCGTTCCTGCTGTCTGTGAAATCTGAGCATTTGTTTGTTCATGACGCGGCGACAGGGCGCATGCTCCACCACATCGTGGGCCATAACGGCCAGATTACTTCGGCAGCCTTCAGTCCCGATGGTAAGTGGCTGGCGACCGCCGGCGCCGATCAGACGGTAAGAATTTGGGACCTCGAGACCGGCAAAGAAAAACGGAACTTTCGCGGCCACGCGCAGACGGTCAACTGCGTTGCCTTCCATCCGAATGGCCGGCGCCTTGCGTCGGCCGGAATTGACGGTACCGTGCGAGTGTGGGATCGGACCAAAGACCCACGAGGCCTTAGCGTGATCGTGCAACAAGCGCGTGGGGAGCACCTCAAGAGCCTCGGATTCAGCGCGGACGGACGACATCTTCTGACCGTCCTCGACCAAGATCTGGAGGTTTGGGAAGCATCCACCGGCGACTTGCTCCGCAAACACCAAATCGATATCACCGAAAAATTCTACTGCCCAAGAGGCGATGTCTCTTTCAGCGCCGATGGCCGGCTCCTGGCTGCTCCGAGCAAGAAGGATCCTTGCCTTTTGAAACTTTGGGACACGGCAATGGGCAAGGAGATGGCTATCTTTCAGGGATCGCTGAGCCCGGCCCGAGCAGTCGCACTGAGCGCCAATGGCAAATGGCTGGCGGGGGCATCTCGCGAGACAGTGGACGACCAGCACTTTAGCACGTTGACTCTTTGGGATGTGGCGGACCGGAGCGTTCGGTGGCGCGTGCCGCACATTCAGCAGCGCGTCAGCGCCCTAGCATTCAGTGCGGACGGCCACATGCTGGCAGCAGGTGGCTCGGAAGACGGTACCGTGCGCGTTCTGGACGTTCTGTCTGGACGGGAACTGCTCGCCTTGCCTGGCAGCAATGTGGTGCTGAGCGTCGTTTTCAGCCGCGATGGAAGCAAGCTTGCAGCAGCCGATTTTGAGGGGGAGAAACTACATGTCTGGGACCTGGCCACCGGCCAAGAGCTGTTCACCATTCCAGGGCTGTACGCCTTGACTTCGGTGGCGTTTAGCCCCAACGGCCGTCGGCTTGTGGCAACGGGCTACTTCGGAGACGTTCGGTTTTGGGACACGGCGACGGGACAGGAAAGCTTCACGTTGAATGGCTTTGCCCCAGCTCGTCAGGGAGATTACGCCTTCACCGGGCACGTGGTCTTCAGCGCAGACGGCAGGCGCATCGCTTCCAACAATTGGGATGGCAGCGTGAACATCTGGGAGGCGGAGTATTCTGCTTCGAATCCCAAGCCAGGCGATCGGAAATAGCTATCGGGCCGCTTCTCCTTTCTGAGCTGAGTTTGCGTCGTCAACCACCTCTTGGCGCGCGAGGTGACACGCGCCGCCCCTACGGTCCCGCCACTCCTTTCAGTAAGTCCAGGGCCTCCTGCGTGATCGCTTCTGCCTCGCCTGGCTCTCCTTCGAAAGGGTAGATTCGTGGCAGGCGCATCAGGTGTTCGAGTTGTTGCTTAAGGCGAACGGCCTCGTCCTCGTGTCCAAGGCGGCGCTGCGCCATGGCAAGAAATGCTATATCCTGCGGTAAAGATCTATTTGGCAGGCGTGCCAAGTTCATTTTGTCCGACTTAGTCAGCGTCGTGACTGCTTCTGCGTATTGACCAACACGGTATTGTGCCACGCCGAGGGTATTTAGAATTGCCCCGTCCTCCGGACGTTGACGGCTTGCCTCGCCAGCTTGTCGAAGGGCCGCTTGATAAGCAGTAGGCGTGCGCCCTGAACTGCGTACGACGTACCAACTGCGGTTATTGAGGGTCCTTGCACTCTCGCGGTGCCGCTCTGCCCGGGCCAGGGCTTCGCGGCGGACCGGCTCGCTCAAAGCCTGGTCGCGCTGGATTAGCTCTATTACGTCCTCCCTGACGCGATTCTCTGAAAACATGGACTCGACCAGCTCGCGAGCATAGCGCGCCTGAGCGAGTTCCGCGGGCGGGTCAACCGCTTCCCAGATTACAATTTCTCCGGTCATCGAACCAGCCGCAAGGCGGAGGCCATCAGAGCTGAACGCCACACAACTGAAGGTGACGCCCTTGAAAGAGTACACCTCTTTGCCACTCGCAAGGTCCCAAAGCTTTACATCGCCTTCGGGCCCCACCGACGCCAAGCGTCGATTGTCTGGGCTGAAAGCTACACTATTCACCGTCTTGGCTCTTCCGGCGATGGGATCGGATTTCTTCTCTGTATTAAGGTCCCACACCCAAATGGAGCCATTGTCGGTGCTCGACGCGAGAAGGCTGCCATCGCGGTTGAAGGCCACGTAAACGATCTCGTCTTCATTGTCATTGAACGAATGAACAACGTCCCCGGTCTTCACGTCCCAGACGTAGACGGCTTTATCCTTACCGGCGGATGCCAGCCTTGTGCCGTCAGCGCCGTACGCGACACTGAAAACCTGATCTTGATGTTTCCGCAACTCATGGACTTTCGCACCGCTATTTGCATCCCAGATTTTGACCGTATGATCGAAGCTCGCCGAGGCCAAGTGCGCGCCATCGGGACTATAAGCTACGCTGGTAGCAGCCGCGTCATGTGCTTTGATGGAACGCACCTCCAGGCCTGTGGCCACATCCCAGATCCTCAGCGTGCCGTCTCCGTAGGCCACCGCGAGGTTTGAGCCGTTGGGGCTGTAGGCTATGCCGTCCACTTGGCTAGCGGTCGGAAGTACGGCCATCGAGGAACCTTGCGCCGTAGGATGTGCGCGCGCCTCCAAGTTGAATAGCTCTTGCCCTATGATGGCATCCCAGATTCTCACGGTGCAATCGATGCTTCCTGAAGCAAGGTGCCTGCCATCGGGGCTGAACGCAAGGGAGTTGACCATGCTACGGTGCCCAACAAGGTCCAGCCTTGCCACTTGATTTAGATGCCGGAGGTAGTACCATTCGAATCCGCGAAAGTCCTGATCCCCGGCAATCTTGGGCAGTTGCATAGCCAGAAAGCCGCGCATCCGGTCCAGATCCTTATCCTCCCAGGCCTTTGCCGTGGCGCCGATGTGAGAAGTGTAGTTTCTCTCCCGCTCCCGTACTCTTGCCCGCCGCAACTCTTCAATTTGCTGGTCCGCCATGGTCCCGAAATCACTGGCGAATTGGTTTCTGGGCACGTTCGTGGCGACATTCGCCGACGGGAAAAGAAGCATGCCCGCAGTCGTACCAACGGTGATGATCAGAACGACCATCGCCGCCACGTTGACGATGCTCGTCAGATAAAGGCGCCGGCGCCAACTCGATAAGGTGCCTCCCACGCGTCGGAGAGACCACCAAGCCTTATTCCCCTCGCCGCCGCTGGACATTACAGCGGGCTCGGACTGAGTCAAAGTCAGGCGCAGCGTCATTCCCGTGGCCTCGTCCAACGCTGCCCTGATATCGCCGCCATGTTTCTTGAGCTTGCGATCGACGAGCCGAGCGACCTGAGTGGAAGCGCTGGCGGACAGCCATCCATTCGCCTGCAATACTCCTTCGAGCGGTGGCTCCTTGCATCTCATCCAAAGCGTATGGGCTTTATGAAACTGGTCAGCGTTGATGAAATCCGCCTGAAGCGCTACTACGCCGAATAAAAGGTCGCGGTCGGAGGCATTGCTCCGGGCTCCAAAAGGATCAGACATGGCACCATACCTCAGCAGAAGATGCACGCTGTCATTGCTGGATTGAATTTATCATTCCAATGGCCCGAACGCGATGCAAATTTGCCAGCCCGCAGTGTTCCACGAGCGAAGCTGGTCTTGACCAGAGCGGCGAGAAAGGTAGCCTAACCACATGCCCGAGAACGGAACCTTGGAACCCCCTTCATCACGTTTTGCTTCGGAACAGAACTCACTCCTCGACGGAAGCGATTCTGGACGCGACCGTGCACCTTTCCGGGCCGGGAGCGGCTTAGCCGTCACGTTTAGTTCGCTTCGCCATCGAAATTATCGGCTCTACTTCTTTGGCCAGCTCATCTCCTTGATGGGCACCTGGATGCAGTCAACGGCCGTAAGCTGGTTGGCGTTCAAACTTACCGGACTTAGTGAGTGGCCCGCCTTGCTCGTAACTGCCTCGATAGTTCCTACCTTCTTTTTCGGCGTCTGGGGCGGCGCGCTGGCTGACAGATTGCCCAAACGGACGCTCATCTTTTGGACACAAGCCGCCTTCTTGGTGCTGGCGATCGTTCTGGCGGGCCTGGCCTACAGTCAGGAGATTACTCCGTGGCAGTTGCTGGTGATCAGTGCTCTGGGTGGATTAGTCCAGGCGGTAGACCTGCCTGCACGGCTGGCATTCGTAATGGACCTCGCGGGGCGTGAGGATTTGATGAACGCAGTCGCTCTCAATTCCTTGCTCTTTAATGTCGCGCGGGCCCTGGGACCTGCAGTCGCAGGAATTCTGCTCAGATTTTATGAGCCATGGACTTGTTTCCTGGCCAATGGCTTGAGCTATCTCGCCGTGCTCTGGGCACTGGCCCTCATCGATGTCTCCGGCTCGACGCGATCCAATGAGAAGCACAGTGGAATCTCATCGCTTCTACATGGCTTTGCGTACCTGGCCAATCACAGGGAGTTGATGTTCCTGTTCTTGCTGGCGACAACGACCACTCTTTTCGGCTGGCCATTCGTGGCTTTATTGCCAGCCTTGGCCCATCATCAATTGCATTCCCAGGAGCAGGGGTACAGCTTGATGCTGAGTGCAACAGGAATCGGTGCGTTGGCTGCCGCGGTGACTCTTGCCACAATCGGCTCGATCGAGCGCCGCGCTACCATGATTTGGCTTGGAGTACTCCTCATCAGTTCAGGTCTGGTGGTACTTTCCTTTGCACATCTGCTTCCTTTAGCGGTGGCCGCGTGCGGGATAATTGGCTTTGGATTGATTCTTTTTCTGGCTACAGTACAAAGCGTGATCCAGCTCGGCACCAGCGATCACAATCGAGGCCGGGTTATGGGAATATGGGCCATGGCGCTTAGCGGCGCGCTGCCGTTAGGAACATGGCTCGCAGGACGTTCGGCCGATCACTGGAATGAATCACTTGTAATCCGCTGGCTGGGATGTACCTGCGCGCTATCGGCATTGCTCTTGCTCGCGATTTTTCGGCAGACTAGACCCGAATACTGTCAGAGTTCATTGCCTTCTCCATCCCGCCTGGGTGATGACGGCTAGTGCTTTGTCACAGCTTAGTTTTCGGGTAAACCGATTTTACTTTTGTTCGGAAAACATGGACTGCGGCGCTTTGCCGCCGCTTTTGTTTTTCCTTGCCGCAGCAAAACAAAAGCGGCGGCAAAGCGCCGCAGTCCAAAGGTGCGGTCCCGCTAATCTGCCTTCTCGCCAACCGCCGTTCTGAGCCCCTCCTGCCATATTTGCTGTACCATAGAGTAACTTCATTGGCCCGGACGAAACGGAGCGATCTTGTACGTCGTGCTCCTTTCATCCCCCGATCACGATTCTCAGAGTTCATGGAAGCACGCCAAATCGAGAAATATCGGCAGCAACTTCGCAGCCAGGTGCCCCTCATCGGCGGCTGGCTCAAGGACCAGGCGCTCAGAACATTGGTTGAGGATGGGTCCGCAATGGCCGTTCGCGTTCTCGAAGACGCGGCGGTGGACGGTGCCGAGAAGCCTTTGCGCGACGCTGCGCTGGATGCTCTGGAGCAACTTGCCAAGGATAACAATGTGCCAGCGCGAGAAGCATTGTGCCGGATGGTCTTGCATCATGACCATGCTGCTGCGCGCGAAATTGTTCTCGCATCCCGGTACGAACCGCATGACGAGTCGTACCGGGCGCTCTTCTATTTCCTCACCGATCAATGGAATGCCTATGAACAGCTCGACTTCGATCATCAGTTGCTGCGCATTGTGTACGAGACGGCAGACAGGAGCCTCAGGAATCGCATTGCGGCCAGGGCCCGGCAGGCCGGACGACTTGAGTGGGTCGACCTGGTGGCTGGTGGCAAGCAAGGCAAACGTCTGGCTTTGATGACGGAGGCAGAGTGGAAAGCAGCCCTCGCTGTCCTTGCCAACGGCCAGCGGACCAAGGACCTCTGGCGGTTGGCCCAGGAAGCGCCGCCCCGTTGGAGTGCCCAGATTCTAGCAGGATTGAAGAAGGCGCGCGACTTGGTCCGGGAAGACGAGCAAGGGGCCTTCGAAGAGTTGATTCGCTTGGCCAAGCAATGGGAAGACAGGGATTTCAGCCCCTATTTCCACCATCGGCTCACGCTTGAAGGACATCCTCATCAGATCCGCTGCATGGCGTTTACTGCTTCCGGAAAGATCCTGGCAAGCGGCGGCGCCGACCATACTATCCGACTCTGGCGACTCGCGGACGGTCATCTGCTTAAGACGCTCGAAGGCCACGTCGACTGGGTCAACGGCTTGACACCTACGCCGAACGGCCGAATGCTGGTCAGCACCGGAAGAGATGGCCGGCTGTGCCTGTGGCGGCTTCCCAGCGGGCGGCCGACTGCAGTAATTGAGGCCCATTCGGAAGCCATCCTCGCATTTGCAATGAGCGTGGATGGCCGGCTTCTGGCGACCGGTAGTAACGATCGTGACATACGGATTTGGCGGCTCCCCGATGGAAAACTGTTGAACACCCTGGAAGGTCATACCGGCGCGGTTTCCTGTCTAGCCATGGACCCGGAGAGCAACGTGCTGGCAAGTGGAAGTAAAGACTGCACCGTGCGGCTGTGGAGCCTGCAGAGTGGGAAAGCCTTGAAAACGCTGGACGGGCACCGCGATGAGAATGGAGACGGTGTTCTCTGTGTAGCGATCAGCCCCGACGGGCGAACTCTGGCGAGCGCGGGCACGGACAGCACCATTCAGCTTTGGAGTTTGCCCGCCGGGCGAGCACGGAAGACACTCAAGATCCATACTGGCAGCGTCCATGCAATCGCCATCAATCCGCAAAGTACCCTGATGGCCAGCGCTGGCGGCGAATATGCCGTGCAGCTTTGGCGACTGCCCAGCGGCAAGCTTGTGAAGACGTTGGAAAGCCATGTCCAGGAAGACCCTTGTTTGGTTATGAGTTGCAATGGGCGCCTACTGGCAGCAAGCAGTCGAGGCGGCTGGGGACCCGACCATATCGTCCGCGTATGGAGCTTGCGCGGCCGGCTTGGCCAGCCTCCCCGCCACCTCAGCGGACACACGCGCACCGTCACCTTCCTGGCGGTCAGCCCGGACAACTATCTGCTCGCGAGCGGGGGAGACGATGGGGTCATCCGGCTCTGGGGCGCCGAGTTAGAGCGATTGAGCCGGCTGCCTGTCAGCGAGGCTACTTTGAAAGACCTGGAGTGGGTGCAATCGCAGCTGCGCAGTGATACCATTTCGGATGCGGAACAGCGAGCGCTCATGTTCATCGCAGCCCTGATGCGCTGGCGACGACGAGGAGACATCTTTGTTGACGATGCGGCGCCCCGTGTCATCGAGGTTGGTGAGTTCGATATCGAGATCGAAAGTTGACGAACCATGTCGTTTGAGCAGCAGTTGGATGTGTTCCTGCGTGCCCGTTTCTCCCTGATCGTGCTCGTCACTCCGGAGGAAGAACGTGCGCTGCGGTCCATCAAGGCGGTGTGCGAAAAAACGAAACGACCCTGCCTGACCTGGGATCAGGCCGATCAGTTTCAAGATCTCTGCGGCTGGACCGAGTCGATGCTGGCCGGAAAAGACGCGCTAGCCGCCCTCGAACAGATCGACAAATCTCCGATCGAGGCGTTGTTCGTGCTCAAGGATTTTCACGAATGCTGGGGCAATGTACAGATCAAGCGCAAGCTGCGCGGCGTCGCCCAACGGCTCAAATTCACGAAGAAATCGATCCTGATCACCTGCCCGCAGCGCAGGATCCCAGAGGAATTCAAGGACGAGGCCGTGATCGTTGATTTCCCGCCCCCGACAACCGCAGAGCTGGAAGCGGTCCTGAATCAGATCGCCCGTTCGCCTGGCGTGAAGGTTAACTTGACCAAGCTAGGGAGGGAAAAGCTGGTGCAAGCGGCCTTGGGGCTGACAGCCGCGCAGGCGCAGCGGGTGTTCGCGCGGGCGGTGGTGACAGATGGCCTTCTGGACGATCGAGACATTAGCCTGGTCACCGAAGAAAAGAAACAAATCATTCGCACCAGCGAAGCGCTGGAATTCTACGAAGCGACGGAGACACCCGAAGATGTCGGCGGTTTAGGAGTGTTGAAGGATTGGCTGCGCCTGCGCGAGCGAGCGTTCACACAGGAGGCGCGCAATTACGGATTGCCGGCACCCAAGGGAATTGCACTGATCGGCATTCCGGGCACGGGCAAGAGCCTGACTGCGAAAATGATTGGCGGTTTGTGGGGGCTGCCGTTATTGCGGCTGGACGTTGGCTCGCTGTTCGGCAGTCTTATCGGGGAATCAGAGGAGCGCGCACGCCGTGCCTTGCAGGTCGCAGGAATGGTCGCGCCTTGTGTCGTCTGGTTGGATGAGATGGAAAAAGCCCTGGCGCACGGCGGACAGGACGCGGGTACGAGCACGCGCGTGTTCGGGACCATTCTCACTTGGATGCAGGAAAAGAAGTCCGCCGTGTTCGTCGTTGCCACAGCCAACGACATTTCTACGCTGCCGCCCGAACTCCTGCGCAAGGGGCGGTTCGACGAGATCTTCTTCCTCGATCTGCCAAGCGAGGTGGAACGCCTGGAAATCTTCAGCGTGCATTTGCGGAAACGCAGACGGTTAGTCCATGACTACGATGTCGCAAGGCTCGCGCGGGAGTCCGAGGGCTTCGTCGGTGCAGAGATCGAGCAGGCCATCATTGATGCCATGTACGTCGGCTTCAATTCTGCACGCGAGTTTACGACCGAGGACATTGCGAGTGCCCTGAAGCGACAGGTGCCGTTGTCCGTCTCGCAACGGGAAACCATTGACAGCCTTCGCGATTGGCTCGAATCGGGCCGAGCACAGTCGGCATCTTTTCCAGAGAACAAGACGGCGCAGGAGTAGCACATGCCCGGCCGACTGGGAATCGATTTTGGCACGTCGAACACTGTCGTCGCGGTCTGGGACGAGAACCTCCACGAAGGAGTTCCGCTCCACATTCCCGACTACGGCCGGCAATTCCATTACCGCCAGAATGACCAGCTTTCGGAACAGATCTCGGTGGTGCCATCGCTCATCCACTACGCCGCCGACCAGCGCCGCTGGCTGGGAAAGCAAGTACTGAATCAGGGCCTTTACGAATCACAACGCACCTTTCGCTGGATGAAGCGCTACATCGCGCGCCGCAGCCCAGTGAAGGTGCGTTTCGACGGGCGTGAAATCTCCCACTTCGATGCCGGCCGCGATTTTCTCAATGCCGTGCTTACCTTTGCCGCCGCGGAGCTGAACTTAAGGGATGAAGAGGTGGCGCTGACCGTCCCTGTCGAAGCATTCGAAGACTATGAAAACTGGCTGATCACTGTAGCTGAGGCAGCTGGTTTGCCGCGGTTCCGTCTGCTCGATGAGCCTTGCGCCGCCGCCTTGGGCTATGGTGCATTCATCCAACCCGGAGACGCCTATCTCATCTTCGACTTCGGCGGCGGCACGCTCGACGTCGCGGTCGTCCTGCTCGAGGAAGACGCCGGCCAAGCGCTTGGACGCCGGTGCCGAGTGCTCGGCAAAGCTGGTGCGGACCTCGGCGGTGCGACCATGGACCAGTGGCTCTTTCAGGAGGTGCTAAGACAAAACGGCCGCAGCGACTCCGACGAGGACGTGCGCCGCCTCAGCCGCGGGCTCCTGGTTGAATGCGAGCGAGCGAAGGAACGATTGTCGTTCCAGGAACATGCCGATCTTACAGTCGGAAATCCCGGCACGGGGACGGTCTTGACGGCGGCCCTGACACGGCGCCGTTTCGAGGAACTGCTTGATCAGCACGAAGCGTTCACGCAGATGGATCAAACCATCCGGCGGGCACTCAATGCCGCTCGGGAACGCGGCTATGACGAGGATAACGTCAAAGCGGCCTTGCTTGTAGGCGGCACCAGCCTGATCCCCTGCGTCCACCAGACCGTGCAACGCATCTTCGGCAAAGAGCGGGTGCTTCTTCATCGGCCGCTTGACGCCGTGGCGCGCGGGGCTGCAGCGTTTGTCGCCGGTGTCGATTTCCAGGACCATATCCAGCACGACTATGCGATCCGCTTTGTCAATCCTCAATCGGGCAATTACGAATATCGCCCGCTTGTCACCCGTGGAACTCCCTATCCCACAAGGGAGCCTGTTGCTCGCGTGACAGTCAAAGCGTCGCATGACGGGCAGACGCAGCTGGGCATCGCCATCTTCGAAATGGGCCTGCCACGGCGACCCGGCGGACGACAGACTGTGGAACTGGTCTTCGACCCTTCCGGCTCAGCCCGCGTCACTCCCGTGACTGCGGACGAAGAAGAACGCCGCCGATTCTTTTGGATTAATGAACAAAGCCCAACGTTCCTCCATGCCGAGCCGCCGGGCCGACATGCCGAGGCCCGATTCGAAGTCGAGTTTGGCATCGACGGGAACAAACGGCTGCTCATCACCGCCCGCGACTTGAAAACGAAGAAGATCACTCACCGGGATCATCCAGTGGTTCAATTGACGTGAATCGAGCTCGAGCACGCTCTCGCGGTTTTTTCATTGCAAGCGGATCTCTGCTTGCAGATCATGGATGCCATTGTTCATGGTTCCTTCTTCGGGGTGTTTCCATGCGTTTCCTCGGCTTGATTGGCATTGTGACGCTGCTGGGAGTGCTTGCGCCCATCGGGCAAGCTGCGGGACCGGATAAGAGTTTCGATATCTATTTCGTGGATACGGAGGGGGGTGCGGCAACCTTGCTCATCACGCCGCTCGGCGAATCGGTACTCATCGACTGCGGCAACCCTGGCTCGCGGGACGCTGAGCGGATCTTTCGGGTTGCCCGCGATGCCGGCCTGAAGGCCATCGACCATTTGATCATTACACACTGGCACACCGATCACTACGGCGGAGTTGACCGGCTGGCAAACTTGCTGCCCATCCACCATTATTACGACCATGGCATCCCTGCCACGTTGGCTGAGGACCCGCAAAACTTCCCTCTCCTCATCCAGGCGTACAAAAACGCTTCACAGGGGAAGTCCAAGGCGCTCAAACCCGGCGACCAGATTGCCCTCAAACAGAAGGAAGGTAGTCCGGCCATTGGACTGCTCTGCCTCTGCGGCTCGGGTGAAGTAATTCCCGACAAGCCGGACGCGCCGGCAAACCTGATTGCCCGCGAGCACCAACCGCAGCCGGAGGATAAGAGCGATAACGCTCGCAGCCTAGGGTTCCTCCTGACCTTTGGCGGCTTCCGCTTCCTGGACCTGGGCGATTTGACCTGGAATATCGAATACAAACTCGTCCACCCCTCTGACAAGATTGGACCCGTAGACGTCTACCAGTCAACGCATCACGGACTGGAGATCAGCAACAACTCGGTCGTCATCAAGACCGTTCGGCCGCGCGTGGCCGTGGTGAACAATGGCCCGCGGAAGGGAGGACACCCCAGTGTGATCGGTACTTTGCGCAGGCTGCCGGACATCCAGGCCATTTACCAAATGCACCGTAACGTCAACGTGGGAGCGCAAGAAAACACCGACCCGGAGTTCATCGCCAACTCCGCAGAGGAGTGTCAGGGAGAACCTATCAAACTATCCATCGCACCAGATGCCAAGAGCTACACCGTGACCGTCGGCGGCAAAGGCAAGCCACGGCGCTTCGAGACGCGAAAGACCGATCCTTGATGTTCCTTCCGGCCGCGCTGCAGCTGACTCATTTTTCCGGAGGCCTGGCGACAAGCTGGGCGGACCTCAACTTGTCCACCTGTGCGCGAATGGTGGTTAGGGTTGCGGCTCGCTGATCGGCGGTCGCCTTGTCGGCAGCCGCCTTCGCAGCAGCCGCCCTTGCGGCCGCCGCCTTCGCTTCCACCAATTTCGGCGCCACCGATACGGTCGAATTGGCGGCGGAGACATTTTGTTGCGCCTTGGCCAGCTGCTCGGCGTCAACCTTGGCGACAATCGTCAAATCAGCCACAGATTTCTGGGCAGCGGCCAGTTCGGCGGCAGCCTGATCGGCGATTTCCCGACTCTTGGCGGCAGCGTTTGCCAATTCTTGGTTGGTCTTGGCCCTGTCGGCGGCATCTTTGACCTTGCTGGCTGCCTCCGCAAAGGCCTTGGCCAAAACCTCTCTGGCGGTTACCTGGGCTTGTGCCGTGGCCAGCGCAGCGGTGGTCTTATCAATCGCATTTTTGGCTTTGGCGAGAGTGTCCCCCGCCATTTTGACGATGAGCGGGGTCTCGGCCACAGTTTTTTGCGCGGCAGCGAGTTCCTCGGCCGCCTTTTGTGCGGCCGATTGAGAAGCCGCGGCTGACACCATTAGCTGATTCTGGGCTACTTCGCGCGCAAGCAACTCCTTCGTGACAATCGCCAGACGTTCAGTCACCGGAAGCGGATTTGCGAGTAGATTCCCGAGCAGCTTGCCATCGGCTGCATTCCAAACACGGATTTGGCCGGTCCAATCCCCGGCAACCACGCGGCTGCCGTCGTGGGTGAAGGTGCTGCGCAGGGCAATGTCAGGGAAGGCCTCGAAGACGCGCTGCTGGCCGCCATTTTGATCCCATGCCTTGGTAACCTGGTCCCGACCACAGGAAACGAGCCGGCCGTCGCGCGTGAACTTGACCGACAAGGCCCCCCCGCCATGTGCGCCCCACTCCTTGATCTGGCCGCCGTTTTCCATCTCCCACAGTCGTATCGTTGTGTCTTCGCTGGCGGAAGCGAGGACGTTGCTGTCGGTGCGCCAACTCACGTCGGTGATCATCCCAGTGTGGCCGCGGAGTGAGAAGTACTCCCGGCCGGTAAATGCTTCCCAGACGTAGAGGCCACTGCTGCGATCGCCCGTGGCAAGGAGCACGCCGTCCGGACTGTATTCGAGTGCTGTGACCCAGTCGGTGTGCTTCTTTATCTCACGCAGGAGTTGGCCGTCCTTCGTCGAATAAATGCGGATCATCTTGCTGGGCCCACCGAGCGCGATCTGTGTTTGATCGGCGCTGATGTCCGCGGTCAACACCAGGTCCGTCTCATCACCTACAGTAAAGATCCGCTCACCGGTCGCCACGCTCCAGACGACGACTTTGCCGGACTTCGCGCTCCGGCCACCGCCGGCCAGCAGGAGGCCTCCGTTCCGGCTGAACTTCAACACGTGAGGCACGCCTTCGGGGAACGGCAGGACGCCCAGGAGTTCCAAAGTGTCCGAATGGTAGAGGAGCACTTGTTTCTGACCGCCAACAGCCACAAGCGGCGCCCAGGGACTGCTGGCTAGAGCCGTCAGAGCATTCGCCCGCGTCGTCCGCACCAGAGGCTCGAGGCTCAACTTGGGTGAAGGCATTGGCGGCGGGCCTTCGGGCTTACCCTTGTTGATGGATGACAGGGCGATCTCGTACTTGGGTTTATTGATGATCTTGGCTTTGCTGCCGGCGTTTTCAAGCGCGCCGCCGAGGATCCATTTCCGTATAGTTTCGACAGATTCGGCGGGGATCATGGCAGACTTGGGCGGCATGTTCGGCTGCTGTTTGTGCGAGACCAGCAGATAGAGCCGGCTGCTATCTGGATCGCCGGGCTTGATCACTTCGCCGGAACTGCCGCCGGTCATAAGCGTGGTGTAATTGCTGACAACCAGGCCGCCTCTGCTTTTGTCCTGATTGTGGCAGCCGAGGCAGTTTTCGCGCAGGATCGGAAGAACGTGCTCATCAAAGGTTATCTTGGAAGCCTTCTTTGCGTCCGCGGCGTGCCCCGCGGAAGAGGCGAGCGCCAGCGCAACAATAAGTGGCCAGAAAACACGCATCGGAAAGTAGCTTTTGGGTTGCATGGTGAATTCCGGTAATGTAAAGCCGCGCAAAGCGTAGAGGCACCAAGAAACTAGGGTTGCAGGACCAGATCTTTTCGTTTGTGTGAATTCCTCTGCGCTTGTGTGTCTTTACGCGGGACTGCTCCCTCGCGCTCAATGGTTAAACATGAACTCACGGGAATTCAGGAGCGCCCAGAACACGTCTTCGAGCGCTTTCTTCTTGTCAGGCTCAGTGGCCAGCGCGGCCTCCAGTTTGGAACGTTCGGAGGTCAGCGGTGGACGACTAAGCGTGCGCACGTATAGTTCGTCAATGATCTCCGGCGGCGATTTCTTGTCAGTCAAGCGCCGGACGATCAAGTTGCCGGCCACAATCCGTTGCGTCGTGGTATCGCCGTTCAGCAGGTGCAGCGATTGCGATAGCGTCGGCTCCAGGCGCACTTCGCACGAGCAGGCAGTTTCGCGCGACGCTCGCCCAAACGTGCTCAGGAAGTAATTACTGACGCCGCCATCGGCAATCTGCACAGCCCTGGCCCCCAGTGGTAGACCGGGAAACTTGTTCTTGGTTTCCGTCACCTCGCTGATGCAATCGAGGAACGTTTCCGCGCGAATGCGGCGAATGGTGCCGTGCGCGAAGTTTCGAGTGTCGCCCTGGTTGCTCTCGTTGGTTTCCGGCGCGAGTTGATACGTTCGGGACGTGCATATGTCCTTTACTAGCTTCTTGAAATCGTACTTGTACTCGGTAAACCGCTTGCCCAGTTCCTGCAACAATTCGGGATTCGAAGCGGGGTTGCTGATGCGTACGTCGTCTACTTCGTGGATGATGCCCGAACCGAAGAAATGCGCCCAAACGATGTTGGCGAGGTTCGTCGCGAAATAGGGATTGTCCGGCGAGGCTAGCCACTTGGCCAGCACTTCCCGGCGATCTTTTCCCGCAGCGCCGGGCTCGGCTCCGCCCAGGAACTTGGGCTTCATCACTCGGCCGCCGACGGGGTGTGTCACCTCGCCGCCGCCGCTGTTGAAGACGACTATCTCGCGCGGATCATCGGTCCCTTTGCGGCCGATCTGTGAAAAGAATGCGGCGAACCCGTAGTAGTCGTTCATCGTCCAGCGGTCAAACGGATGGTTGTGACACTGGGCACACTGAATGCGCATGCCCATGAACACCTGGGCCACGTTTTCGGCTACCTTCAACGTGTCGGTCTCGTTCTGGTAGTAGTTGGTGGCCGGATACTTGAACGTGCCGCCCTTGCAGGCGAGCAGCTCCTGGACCATCTGGTCCATTGGCACGTTCTTCGCGAGCTTGTCCTGCAGCCAGTTGTAATACAGGAGCATGGCCTTGTAGCTGACCTGGTTGGACGACTTGATCTGCAGCAATTCCGCCCACTTCATGACCCATAACTCGACGAATTCCTTCCGGCCGAGCAATTCGTCGACCAGGAGTTCGCGCTTGTTGGGCGCCTTGCTGTTCATGAAACGCTGGTATTCCTCGACCGTCGGCAAGGCGCCAACGATATCGACGAAAACACGCCGCAGGAATGTCTCATCAGTGCAAACCTCTGACGGAATAATGCGAAGTTTCTTCAGCTTGTTATGGACGAGCGTGTCGATGTAGTTGTTTTCAGGGACCTTTGGGAACGTGAACTGCAATCCCTTGGGCAGAACAATAACCTGGGCGCCGACCGTAAAAGTCGCGAAGCGAGCCATGACAAATGCCTCGCCACGATCACCCGCGGTCACAACGCCCTCAGGTGAAATGGTCGCGGACGTATCGTTGTTGCTAAGGAAGACCGCCAGCGGTGTCACGTCCCTTTCCGTGCCATCGGCGTACCTGGCACGGACGACCATCCGTTGCGTGGCGCCCTTGCCGTCGAGGACGGCGTTCCTGGGATACATTTCCAAAGCGATGGCAGTCGGTACGCTCGAAGGATCTTGCGGCGTCCCAGCTTCGAGCCAACGGAGCACAGTTTGATATAGTTCGCTGTCTTCGCCGAAACGCTTGCCGCCCGTGTGCGCCACCCGGCCAGCGCCCTTTTCAAGGATCAAACTATCATGAGGAAGAGCCAGGTTGATGCGGCGACCGTTGAACTCGCGGGTGAGCCGATAGTGATCGCCATCAGGATCGTAGCCAAACAACGACAATCGGAAGCCGTCCTTGCCGCGAGCCGCACCGTGGCACCCACCGACGTTGCAGCCGGCTTTCATGAACACGGGCATCACGTCGAGCTTGAAACTGATGGCGCGATCGACTTTAGCATCCTTGATGTGCACCGGCAAAGCAACCGTCTTGCCTTCGAATCCCACCGTCATCTGGGTGGCGCCGTCCGCCACGGGGTAGATGACGTTCTTGTCCAGCTTGACCAGGGCAGGATTGGCAAAGGTTATTTTCGCCTGCCCGGTCACCTCGCGGGTGATGCCGTCGGCATAGGTAGCCTTGACGACGAAAGACTGGCGTGCCCGGCTAGTGTAAATATGGATGTCCGGAGGAAACACCTCGACCGCAGTCAAGGCCGGTGCGTCTGCACCGGCGAGCGTTGACCCGAATGCAGAAAGGAAAAGGGAAGACGAGAGAGCGTACAAATACCAAGCTTTGCGGCCTATTTGAAATCGCATGACAATTTACCTCGTGGGCAAGACGCGTCCGAGCGACCATCTCGCGTTCTGGTGGTTACTGTTTGTGGCGATGCGGAACCAGAACTTCCTGCCTTCGTTCTTCTCTTTTCACTTCTTTTCCCTGCCGGCTTTTTCCCGTTCCTCCTGCTCTAGACGCAACTGCTCCAGGCGCGTCAAGCGTTTCTGCGCGGCAAGCTTGGGCGGCTCCGGCTTTTTCGCGGCGACGGCGGGGGCGGGAGCTTTGGGCGCCTCATTCTGCTTGGGCGGCAACGGCACGTCGATGCGTAATTCGCTGCTGCCGACGTTGTGCACAATTGGTTCGCCGTTTTGCATGATGACAACCTGGCAGAACAGGTTCCGGTGCTGGCCGGCCGGGCTGGTTTTGTCGATGTTCAGTTTGAAGGTAAACTCCTTGGTCTCCTTGGTGATTTGCAACTCCGGAGCCGTGACCTTGGCAGGCAGGCCAATCAGGTTGACCTTAGCGCTGCTGGGGAAAGGAGTCTGTTGCTGTACTTTGCAGAATAATTCAGTGGTCCGGCCCTGCTCCGCGGCTGCGCGCTCCATCGCAAAAGCCACATAAGGCGGCGTGATTTCGAGAGTCGCTAACTGGGATGCCACCCAGATGGGCCCATTACCCACGTTGGCCACACCGAGCACGACGTATTTCCACTTTCGTACCGGAGCGCCACCGTTGGCGTTGATCGGGAACAGGACTTCATTCTGCCCCGCAGGAATCGTCACGGAACTTGCCGACCCAACGCCGGGTGGATTGAACAACGGTACGATCGTGATCGCTTCGTTGTAACCTTTCTTGCGCTTGGCAACGATCTTCAGGTTCATGGAGCCGTTGTGCACGAGCGGCACCTTGGGCTCGACGATGCGGATCTTGAAGGGCACCTCGTCAATGACGGCAACGGCCGCTTGGTGGACAGTGTGCGTCCAGTAAACCGACTGTCCCGGGGGGCCTGTAACCAACTCCACAAGCTGACTGAAGGCCGAATGAATCTTTTGAGCAGGGTCCGCATGATGAGCAACGATGTTGGCCAGCGTGCCCGCGACGGGCGCGTCGGGCGCGGCCTCAAAGAGCACCGGCACCACGTCGAGGTTGGCAGCCATGTTTTCGGAATGAACGGTCACGCCTTTGGGCAATCCTTCGGCGCCAATGACCAGTTCGCCGCCGAAGTCGCCACGGGCACCCGAAATCAGCGCCGCATAACGATTGCCGCGCGGTACAGCGATCGTTTGTCGCTCCTGGGAAAAAAGAGCGACCTTCGGAATGCTCAACACGACCTTCGGCTTCACCGGCGTGAACTCGATGCGGTAGAAGTAGTTGGGGCCCCCTTTGCCAAGGTGGTCGGTGACGCTGATGACGTATTCCTTGTCCTCGGGGGCCGTAAATCGGAAATAGCTGTCCGGTCCGATGGCGTCGTCGTTACCGACGATCCCACCTCCGTTGAAATGGGAGAGCACCATCACCGAGTCAAGGGCCGAGCCAAGCCGGCGCGCGTAGCAATGCACGTCAAAAATCTGGCCCTTTTTGGCTTTGAAACGGAAGTAATCAATGTCGCCCGCCTTGGAAATGACGCCGTTGAGTGCGCAAGGAAGCTCTGCCGGCGTGGCTTGCGCATGGGTATCGTTCGGCTCGACTTCGATCACGTTGCCGAATTCCGAGAGACGAAAGGGATTCGGGGATGGAGAGATGCCACTCGCGTCCTGGGCGAAGATGCCGAACTTTTCCTGGTAGGTGGCCGGCAGCTTGAATCTTTGCTTGTACTCGCCGGCCGGGTCGCCCAGAAATGTGACCTCGACCTCTTCGCCTAGTTTGCCGCCTGCCGGCACGACGGCGGTCGGCCTGGGGAAAGTGCCGACATGAAGGCGGTATCTGCAAGCACCGTTGCCGCCATAGGCGCTCTCGCGTACCTGGACGACATAGGTGCCATCCGCGGGGATGACGACAGAAGCAACAGCATCCTGGCCGAGCAAAGGCGCGTCGTCCGACGCGGCCAGCTCGAAACGCTTCATATCCAGGATAGCGACATAGGGATCGAAGAGTGTTTCGCCGAGCCGCATCGCCTCGATTTCCGCGGTGACGCGCTGCCCCTTCTTGGCTTCGAAGCTGAAATAATCGACGTCTTCGTTGTCGATCACGCCATTGACCGTGACGTTGAGGGGGATCTTCTGTGGCGCCGTGAACTCGCTGTTGGGTTCTTTTTCATCGATCTGCGGTAAGGCACCAACGAAGAACGTGTGCAACTCCGAGATGCCCGAGGCTGTGCGCACGCGCACGGCATGCTCGCCGAGGCGGCAATCGGGGGCAATTTTCACCGCTGCCTTGACCTGGCCGTCGTTGACGACTTCGAGCTTGGTGACGGTAATCCCCGGATAATAAAAGAGAATTTCTTTCGTATCCGAGAGTCTGCCGCCGTTGAAATAAAGAACCGTCTGCGTACCACGCTGGCCGCCGCGTGGCAAGATGCTTCCCAAACTGGGTGAGGCGGCCAATGCGCGAGACAACCCGCCCGGAGACAAAATGGCGGAGAAGGCGAGGAGGACGAGAGACCAAGCTCGCACGTCGAACGTCCTGCGGCGTTTCTCTTCAAGATGCTTCATCATGAGTGCGCTCACCAGAGAAACAGAAAACCCACGGAGTTCAGGCCGTGGGCTTTCCAGTTGAAGATGTTACGCGATGAGATCCCGGCGCACGGCACCTTCGCGAACAATGTCGATGGGCCGGTTGCCTGGAGCGATTAGCTTCTTTGCGCCATTGATCCCGAGCTGGCGATAGACCGTCATCGCCAAGTCTTCGACCGTGAGCGGATCGTTCTCGGGTTCCGAAGCGGTTGCATCCGAACTGCCGTAAATGAAACCGCGCTTGATGCCGCCTCCGGCGAGAACCACGCTGAAGACCTTGGGCCAATGGTCCCGGCCCGCAGTAGCGTTGACCTTGGGAGTCCGGCCGAATTCGGAAGAAATCATGACCAGTGTCGAGTTCAGGAGACCGGTCCGGTCGAGATCGCGGATCAGCGTCGCGAAGCCTTGATCGAAGGCGGGTAATTGGCCGGCCATGCCGCCCTTGATGCTGCTGTGCATGTCCCAACCGCCATAGGTCAGTGACACAAAGCGGACGCCGGCCGCCACCAGCCGCCGCGCCAATAGCATGCGCTGTCCCGCAGCGTTCCGACCATACTCGTCACGAATAGCGGCCGGTTCTGAGTTGATATTAAAGGCCTCGCGCGCCTTCTGCGAGCTAATCAGGCTGTAGGCGCGCTGGTAAAACGTGTCCATCGCATCGATGCCGTCGGCCTTTTCGCGGGTAACGAAGTGCTCGTTTACGGCGTCGAGCATGGTCCGGCGCGTCGTGAACCGCTTGGCGTCGACACCGCCTGGCAGGTTGAGATCCTGCACGGAGAAGCCGCCAGCGGCGGGGTCACTGCCGAGGCTGAAGGGCGCGTAGGCTGAACTGAGGTAACCTGTGCCCGCGTAAGTCGTGGGCTGGCTGGGGATGCAAACGTAAGGAGGCAAGTTGTTTCGCGGCCCAAACTCATGGGAGACGACGCTGCCCATGCTTGGGAATACCAGTGCGGGACTCGGGCGATAGCCGGTGAACATATTGTGCGTGCCGCGCTCGTGAGCGGCTTCGCCGTGCGTCATCGATCGACAAATGGTGATCTTGTCGGCGACCTGCGCCGTCTGTTTCAGGTATTCGTTGAGGAAGACACCATCCAACCTTGTGGGGATAGTTCCTAACTCGCCGCGGTATTCAATCGGAGCGTAGGGCTTCGGATCAAACGAATCCTGGTGGGCCATGCCGCCGGGCAAGAAAATGTGGATCAGAGATTTTGCAGGTGGCTCCTTGGCGCCGTTGGCCTTGGTGTCAGCGCGAGCCTGCAAGCGGAAGAACTCGTCGAGGGTGAGTCCCAGGCCCCCGACAAGGCCGACGTATAGGAATGATCGGCGCGTGGGCGGGCGAAAGTGAGCTGGATCATCGTTCCAGGTACCGGCGGTTTTTGGCTGCATGAATCGATCTCCCTTCGGGTTATCTCCGCTCGACGACTCTTGGTCGCCTAAATGCGAACGAGGCGAACTTAAGACGAACTATCAGGAGTATTCTGGTCGGTCCTGGGGAGAGTTTGGTGGGCCGCGAATCAGGGCATGGACCGTTTCGTGAAGCTCAACCGCAAGCCGCAATCAGGTGAGATAGAATTCACCCTCTCAAGGCTAAAGAACCTGCTCGCAACTGTCAACTCATTTTCTGACAAAAGCTGAGCCCGTCATCTGGCTGCTGGAAGGCACAAACATTTGTTTGACGAAAAACTTCAACCAATAGTTCCAATCTTTTAAGAGTGTCGCCCACCGGCGACGCATCGAGAGGATCTCAGTCGCTTCGACCACGCTATAATCCCTTGCGCGTTTACTTGTCGAAAGGTGAACCCTGGGGAGCGCTGGGAGCCGGCTTGACGCGGCAACGCTTTCTGAAGAGCATGATGGAAATGGTTTATCTGTCACGGATCTACACAAAAACTGGCGATTGCGGCGAGACATCGCTCGGCGATGGTGCGCGCGTTCCCAAGGACCATGCACGTGTGACTGCCTACGGCGAAGTCGATGAACTCAATGCTGTCCTGGGGATGTTGCTCGCGCAACAGGTCGAGGTGCCGGAGGCAACTCTGCTGCAAAGCATTCAGAACGACCTTTTTGACATCGGCGCCGATCTCTGTCTTCGTGAGGAAGAGAGGGAGATGCCGGGCCGACATCTGCGCGTTCAGCCTGGGCAAGCTGAACGCCTCGAGCAGGCCATCGATCGCCTCAATGGAGGTCTGGCTCCTCTGAAGAGCTTTGTCTTGCCCGGCGGCTCCGCCTTGGCAGCCTGGTGTCACCTCGCGCGAACAGTTTGCCGGCGGGCCGAGCGAGCGGTGGTAACACTCGCGCGCGTCGAGAAAGTCAACCCGCAGGTGCCTATTTACCTGAACCGTCTCTCGGATCTCCTGTTCGTTTTGGCGCGCGTTTACAACAAGGTCGGAGAAGGGGACGTACTGTGGATTCCCGGGAAGACCGGGGCAGGGCAAGGCGCTGGGAGCACTGGCACCCAGGCACTAGAAAAGGATGCGACTAGAGGCGATTGACGCGTTCGCGGGAAGCGTGTTCGCGGATTTCTTGCATCTGCTCCTGCAGGTATTCCAACGCTTCCACGGTCTCCGTACTGGCTCGTTGCAGCTTCTTGAGGGAGTTCACTACAGCAACCAACGTGGGATAGTGGCTTCGGCGGCGGATGGGCCGACTCAAGTCGCGCAGATCTGATATATTGGGCATCATCGCGCCATGGAAGCTCTCGATGAGATCGCGCGTGCATTTTTCGGCGTGGGTGAGTTGTTGCCGCAAGGTCATGCGGCGAGCGGGCCTATCTATCGCCATAACGCCCCTCGTCGGTCTGATGACGCATGGTACCCACACGTCGAGAAACTGACCAGCGGAATCGCTACTCGCTAAAATGAGCGGTACGGTTCCGGCAACAAAGCCACCCTTCGCATCCTATTATGGATATACCCGGAAGGGAGCAAAAGAGTCAAGCATCGTCCTCATCGTTTTAAGGCAATACCTGAATGCGCATTCTCCTGATTGCTGACATTCATGCGAACTGGCCGGCCTTGCAAGCCTTGCAGGAACCGCACGACATCTGCCTTTGCCTGGGCGACTTGGTCGATTACGCCTTGGAGCCGGCACCGTGCCTCGATTGGGTGCGCCGGCACGCCCATTATACCGTCCGCGGCAACCATGATCATGCAGTCGCCCAGAATGTCATGGTAACCGGGCGCAATGGGTTCAAGTACCTTACGGGCGTTACGAGGCAAATAACCAGGCAGCTGTTGAACGAGGTCGATTTGCGGTTCTTGGCGGCATTACCTGTCACACAGGCCGTGACGCTTGATGACACACGATTCCTGCTCGTGCACGCAACGCCGCGCGATCCACTGGATGAATACGCCTACCCCGACGCTGAACTTTGGGGGAGAAGGTTGCAAAACCTGGATGTCGACGTGGTTTGCGCAGGTCATACACACCAACCCTACGTCCTGGAGGTGGGAGACAAATTGGTAATCAATCCGGGCAGCATCGGCCAGCCTCGCGACGGCGACCCGCGCGGCGCCTACGCGGTGATCGACGACAACCGCGTGGAGCTGAAACGCCTCGAATACCCAGTGGAGAATACGATCCACAAGATCCAGGAAAGCTCTTTGCCCGACCCGGCGAAACAATTGCTGAGTGAAGCGTTTCGAACTGGCAAGCCGATCCCGCGCAATCATACAAACGACTCGAACAACGCAGGCGGCACCTAGCTTTTAGCTCGGTGTCCGGAACTTATACCTGTGTGTCGGACCGCCGTCTTGTTGTGGTCGTCGAATACGAAGCACTGCTCACCAAGGATGAGGGACCGAAGTCAATGGAAACTGCGAATCCAGCGGCTGCCACGGAATGCGTAGAAGTCGTCGAGATCCAGGGGCATATCATTGATTCACTCATCTTGCCGAAGGTATTGGACGAGATCCTCACCCATGGCGGATCCTATGTCCTGAAGGACATCCGCGTCGGCCAGCATCAAACCGACCCCAGTTACGCGCGGATTGAGGTGCACGCTCCTACCGCTACGGCGTTGCAGGAAATCCTCGATGCCATTCACGATCATGGGGCCGCACCGATTTCCGCGCAAGAATGCACAATCGTGGCGGCTGATATGGACGGCGCCTTCCCAGAAGGGTTCTACAGTACAACGAACTACCGAACGCAGATTCGGCTGAAGGGCGAGTGGATCGACGTCGAAGACCAGGAAATGGACTGCGGTATCCTGGTGGATTCCGAAGGTGGAGCTGCACGGTGCGTGCCGATGACCGACGTCCGGAAGGGCGACCTGCTTGTTGTCGGCCGTCAGGGATTGCGCGTGATCGTTTCAGAGACAGCAGCTCGGCAAAACCTCTTCGAATTCATGGCGAGTCCGGTCTCGAGTGAGAAGCCCAAGGGTGTGACCGTCCGCGAGATAGCCGCGGCCATGAAGCGAACGCGCGCAGCCGGGGACAAGATTCTGGCAGTACTCGGCCCGGCGGTCGTGCACACAGGCAGCGTGGAGCACGTCAGCCGGCTCATTCGCATCGGCTACATCAATGTTCTCTTTGCCGGCAACGCGCTGGCCACGCACGATATCGAGCACGCCTTGTATGGCACCAGCCTGGGGATCTCCCTGGAGCGCGGGCTGCCCGCCGAAGAAGGGCACGAACATCACCTGCGCGCGATCAACACGATGCGCCGGGTCGGCGGCATCCGCGCCGCCGTTGCCAAGGGGATCCTCAAGAGCGGTATCATGTATGAGTGCGTCCGCCACGACGTCCCATTCGTGCTGGCAGGAAGCATTCGGGATGACGGGCCACTCCCGGAGGTCATCACCGAGATGTTGGAGGCGCAGCGTCGCATGCGCGAGCTGATTCACGGCACAGGATTCTGCTTGATGCTGGCCACAGCCCTGCACGCAATCGCGACAGGTAATCTGCTGCCGGCCTGGGTGAAGGTCGCCTGCGTAGACATTAACCCCGCCACGGTCACCAAGCTCATGGACCGAGGCAGCATCCAAACTGTCGGCGTCGTTACTGACGTAGAGCCTTTCTTGCGCGCCTTGGTCAACGAGATAGATTCGTCGGAGGACCGCCGTGCGTAATTGCGTTTACAGTCTCGCCGTCGCCTCCAAGTGCCCGGCTCAAGCTGAAGCGCGGCACCCGGCGCGCTGTAGCAAGCGCGACACGATAAGCTAAACTTCGCACTGCGGACAATAATTCATGCGGCAGCGACGCATCTTGATGTGCCCCCCCGACTACTACGGGATCGAGTACGAAATCAATCCCTGGATGAGCCGGGCGCGCGGCAGTACGCCGGAGCGGGCGCGCCAACAATGGATCGCTCTCTCTGAGATCCTGAAGGGGCTCGGCGTCTCTGTCGAGTTGCTGGCCCCGCAACCAGGTCTGCCGGACCTGGTGTTCACGGCCAATGCTGGCTTGGTGTTCAAAAGCCAATTCTTCAGTTCGCGCTTCCGCCACGAGGTGCGCGCCCGCGAAACGCCTTATGACGACGCCTGGTTCGCCGGCCACGGATTCACGGTCGAGCATTTGCCGGAAGGCATTTACTTCGAAGGCGCCGGCGACGCCCTCTTTTGTGGTTCCACCTTGTTTGCCGGATACCGCATCCGCAGCGATGTGCAGGGACACCAATTCCTGGCACAAGCACTTGGGAAACAGGTTCTACCGCTGGAGCTGGTAAACCCGCGCTTCTATCACCTTGACACGTGCTTCTGCCCGCTGGCGCCCGGCGAAGCCATTTACCATCCCGCCGCCTTCGACGCTTATGGCCGGAAGGTCCTGCAAACGCATATTCCACGGCTGGTGACGGTTGAGGAGTCGGAGGCGCACCGCTTTGGCTGCAATGCCGTGGTGGTCGGCAAGAAAGTCGTCATGAACACAGGCTGCGAGCGCCTGGCTGCCGAGTTGAAGTCTTGGGGCTATGAGCCCATCCCCACGGAACTAGATGAATTCATCAAGGCGGGCGGCAGTGCCAAGTGCCTGACGCTACGACTGGATGGGGAAGAGGCAGCGCTTTGGGATTGACCTTCCGAGACGCACTCGAAGCTTTAGGCGAGCGGCAGCGAAAGTTCTCCCCTCGCCCCGGTACTCCGGGGAGAGGGGTCGGGGGTGGGCTGATGAAAACCGCGGATAAGACGGCCATTTTCGGCTAGTGCACTTGTCCTGGAGTGTTGCGCCTTTTCCCCTCTCCCCCGTACTCGGGGGAGAGGGGCAGGGGTGAGGGGGTTAG
>DATGZX010000163.1:0-2713 GCA_035296965.1 Gemmataceae bacterium | reverse complement strand
GTTGACCCTGGGGCATTCTCTAGGCCTCTACTTGTCAGCTGATAAGCAGGGGCTTAGGAAATGCCTCGGGGCCAAGACTCATCGCCAATCACCTCTTCCTTCTCTTCTTCCGAAACACATCCGAAGTCAGGGCCCTTCGCTCCCCCGGCATTACCCGGCTTCGTCGCTACTATGACCCTCTCCGAGACCCAAGCCAGCCGCGACCCTGTAGGTCGCGTCGGAGTTGCCTCCACGGGCTCCGGGCTTCCCCCAATTACGCAGATGGCCTTCTCCGCATGCCGTGCTCACTACCCCGGTGGATTGGTTCGGTGCTTGTCGATAAGGGAATGGCGCGCTCCCGCGCCGGGCTTCTTCCCGAACCACACTGGCCTTCCCAGAACGAACGGCCGGTCGGCATCCACAACTTTCCTTTCGAGGCCTGCTCGAGCTTTACTCGCGTGACCACAGGCGAAGCATCATAGCCGTCCTTATCCTGGGATAAGGTGATCTGTTCGTCTTCGCTTCTGGGCAGGACCTGCGGATTTGCTCGCCAACCTAAAGTGGACTTTGTCACAAGGCTCCCATCCCGGCAGTTACCCGCCGAAACGGCTCGTCAGCTATCCAGGCATATCGACATCTCCTGGAGTGGGACTCGCACCCACTGGTAATCTACGCCGTTGGGGCGCACGTTCGTTTGGCAAAATCGCGTCTGTGCGTTCATCTTTCGTCCTTGTTCGTCGTTGCTCAGAAAACGTAATTGTCTACCGGGTTGAAGTGCCGTGTTAACAGAGGTTTGCGATCAGTACATCGAGGAAATTAGCCAAACGGGGAGAGGCGCGGAAGAATTTGCTGGACTTTTACGCGCCGTTGCTCTATTCTAAGTGTGCCGATGCAAGCTCCCCGCGCTCCGCACAGTGATCAGGAGCGACTCAAGCAACTCGAGAACGAAAATCGCGAACTCCAGCGGCAAGTGGAACAAGCACGCTTTAAGAACAAACGGCTAAAGAGGCGCATCGAGCGGTTGGAGCAGGATCTGGAGAAGGCGTGTCGCGCCGTCCATCGCCAAGCCGCGCCCTTTTCCCAAGGGGAGACGAAAGCGGAACCCAAAACGCCCGGGCGTAAGAGCGGCAGCGACTACGGCGAGCCGTCCTTCCGGCCCGTGCCGCAGCGTGTGGATGAAGTGCTGCAGGCGCCGCTGTCGCGCCATTGTACCTGTGGCGGCACAATACAGGTGGAGCGGATGGCGCCCCAGTATCAGGAAGACATCGTGCGACGGACGATTGTGCGCCGCTTCGCTATCGAAGTAGGCCGTTGCTCCTGCTGCGGCGCGCGGGCGCAAGGGCGCCACCGGCTGCAAACCTCCGATGCGTTGGGAGCGGCCCAGGGTGCAGATCGGGCCGGAAGCCCTGGTTTTGGGGGCGCACTGGAACAAGCCAATGGGCTTGTCGCTGGGTCACACCGGGCGGGTACTGCAGTCAGGATACGGCTTGGAGTTCAGCCGGGGCGGCATTTACAAGGCGCTGGCGCGTCTGGCGAGCAAGGTGGAGCCGACTGACCACGGGCCTGCACTAAGCCTCTGCTTGTCAGAGGATAAGTACGGGCTTCGGAAAAGCCTCAGGGCCAAAGGGTTGCTGGTGACGGCGCGCAAAAGCAACGTCAATTGGGTGGATGAAACGGGCTGGAGGGTGGGCGGACATTCGCAATGGTTGTGGGTGGCGGTGAGCGAGCTGGTGACGGTGTACAGTATCTTGCCAGGTCGCGGCTCCGAGCAACTGAAACAGATTCTGGGAGCGGATTACGACGCTTGGTGGCTGCACGATGGGCTGCGTTGCTACCTCAGCCTGGACCAGGCCAACCATCCAACCTGCCTGACGCACCTTATCCGGCGCTGCAAAGAGATGGCCGAGCGGGCGACGCCGGCGGCTGCACAGTTCCCCTGGCAGGTAAAAAAGCTGCTGCAACAAGCCTTGTTGTTGGGCGACCGCTACGAACTTCAGCAAGTGACGCCCCACGGTCTGACGGTGGCGACGGGACGTCTGGAAGCGGCGAGGGACCGGTTGCTGGAAAAGAACTATCGCACCGCCAGCAACGAGCGCTTGGCGAAACATCTGCGCCCGCAGCGGGATTACCTATTCCCGTTTCTGCACTGTCCGGGCCTGGAAGGGACCAACAATCGGGCCGAGCGAGCCATGCGTCCGGCGGTGATCGCGCGGAAAGTTTGGGGCGGCAACCGCACCTGGAGCGGAGCCAACGTGCAGCAAATTCTGATGAGTGTGTTGCGCACCTTTCCCCAACCAGGCAAAGACGCCTTTGCTTCCTTGGTGGAATTGCTGCGCCTTCCGGGACATAAGATCCTGGAAATTGTTCCCACCATGGCCTAGCCCGCCTCGGCAGAGCCCGTCTCGGCAGAGCAGGCTCGCCCCGGCACAGACGGGGTCTGAGATGCTTGTGGAGATGCGATCCCTCCGGAATGGATCGCCAACAAGTTCAACCTGCCTCCCCTCCGGGGCCGCAACCGGCCTCGTTGAAATTGCGTGTCGTTGTGTCTCCAGCCTCCCGAAATCAAAACAGCGTTGCAAATACCCTTTGACTCCACATAATTAAGACCGTCATCGACTCTCCTACGCATCACTCTCCCACGTCCTTCAGTTGTCGCAATGGCTGAGTCGGCTCTTGCTATACCCCTTGGACTCTTCGATACAGCCTATCGTGGCCAGACCACCTATCGAGGCGG
>DATGZX010000162.1:0-2565 GCA_035296965.1 Gemmataceae bacterium | reverse complement strand
GACGACCGGCAGCAGCTTGAACGAGTGGCGACGGTTGTGGACGGGCGCCGTCCCAACTTGCTGTGTCGCGCCTTTTTATCGTAATCCGATATACATCGCCGCCGTCGTGGAGAGAATTGATGAGGCGCTTGCGCGTTTTCCCCATCCTTCGGCTGTCCCTTTAGTCTTCAGCGCGCACAGTGTCCCGGTGTCGGTGATCGAAAAGGGTGACCCCTATCAGCGGCAAATTGAAGAAACAGTGGACTTAGTGATGGAGCAGGGAGGATGGTCCAACGATCGTCGCCTGTGCTATCAGAGCAAGGTGGGCGCGAGCCGATGGCTGGAGCCGTCGCTGCGCCAGACGCTACGGCAAGTGGCCTCGGAGAAGCGGGGCGAAGTATGCATCGTCCCAATTTCATTTGTCTCCGACCATGTCGAGACCCTGGGAGAGATTGATCATCATGCGCGGCAGGAGGCCCGGCTTCTCGGCATCGAGCGCTTTGAAATGACGCGAGGCCTCAATGACTCGCCAACATTCATTCAAGCTCTCGCGGCATCGGTGTTGGCAACGATCGGTGAATCGGGAGCATCGATTCAGGGAGAGGAAAAGATTCAGGATCAGGAAAGGGAAGCGGCGGCGCAGTCCATGGTCGCCGACTGAACCACGAGAAACACATTCAGGAGACAGATTCAGGAGAGGATCATGGCAGAAAGCCCAGATGCACCCAAAACGCCCCCTGCTGCTGGAGGAGGAGCGGCTACTCCTCATGTTGGTTCGGGTGCGGTGGGCACCTCAAAGGCGGCCGCCTCCGCGGGCGTGGCCGCGGTTGGTCCGGAAGACAGTGCGGTCAACCAGCGCCGCCGCCGGCTGGTGTGGGTGTCTGTCACAGCTTTTCTGACGGCATGGTTTCTGGCTTTTTTCCGTTTTTTTCTGCCCCGCACTCTTTTCGAGCCAGCCACCATCTTCAGGATCGGCTATCCCTCCGATTACGGGTTGGGTGTGGACACGAAATGGCAGCAGAAGTATCGCATCTGGGTTGATCGCAGGCCCGATCGCATCTTTGTCATCTACGCTCGTTGTACCCACCTGGGCTGCACGCCGGACTGGAAGGCCAGCGAAAACAAGTTCAAATGTCCTTGCCACGGAAGCGGCTATGACGATGAAGGGATCAATTTCGAAGGGCCTGCACCCCGGCCTATGGATCGCGCCTTTGTGCAACTGGCTCCTGACGGGGAAATCGTCGTGGACACCTCCCGGCTTTATCAGTGGCCTAAGGGCCAGCCGAGCAGCTTCAATGACCCGGGAGCGTATTTGTCGACGTAAGCGTGACTTGAGACTCGCTTGAGCGTGACGGCCCATTGGTGGAACTCGCCAGATGCGCCAGCAGAAAAGAGAGAAAATGGCAGAAGAGAATAGCTCGAACGGCAAGAACGGGAAGAATGGAAAGAACGGGAAGACAACCGGCATCCTGGAGCGAGTGGCCACAGGGGTGAAGGCCGATGTGCAGTCACTCAAGACTGACTTGCCGGCCAAGGCCAAGGAACAGGTTGATCTTCTCAAGGACCCGACCAAGACTCAGGTTTTCACCTCCATCTTTCGCCACAAGCACGACGACACCCCGCGCAATCGCGCCTTGGGCGTGCTGTCGAACGTCTTCCTGCATTTGCATCCGGCCAAGATCAACCGCGATGCGGTGCGCTACAGCTACACCTGGGGCATGGGAGGAATCACGTTTTACCTGTTCATCGTGCTCACCTTTACGGGCGTGCTGCTGATGTTCTATTACCATCCCACCAAAGTGCAAGCCTTCCGGGATGTGCTCTACCTGGAGCATGACGTGCCCTTTGGGAAGCTGTTACGCAACATGCATCGTTGGGCGGCACACCTGATGGTGATCACCGTCTGGCTGCACATGTTTCGGGTGTTTCTGACGGGCTCGTACAAGAAGCCCCGCGAGTTCAACTGGAATATTGGGGTGCTGCTGCTGGTGTTCACACTGCTGCTTTCGTTTACCGGATACTTGCTGCCCGACGATCAACTTGGTTTCTGGGCGGTTACTGTCGGCACCAACATGGCTCGCGCTACACCGTTCCTCGGACATGAGGGCCCCTTCGGTCACATGTTGGGCATGACGCCCTACAATGATGTTCGCTTCGGATTGCTGGGCGGGTCGATCGTGGACGCGAACGCGCTGTTGCGTTCGTACATCTGGCATTGCATCGGCATTCCTATCGTCGCTTCGGTGCTGATGATCGTGCACTTCTGGCGCGTACGAAAGGACGGCGGCATCTCTGGCCCGGCGCCGGTCGTGCTGGAATCTGAAATCAAGGAGGCGCGCCGGTAGTTCGCGCAAATAGTTATGGACTGGAAGCAATTGTGGGACATAGCCTCCGCCCCTGACAACGTGCCCATCGTGGCGTTGATCCCTCTGCTCGCCTTCTATATCTATCTGGGATGGAAGCAGGCACACGCCAATGATCAGTTAATTGCGCAACTGGAAGGCGATGCGGCGGCGGCTAAGACCCAATATCGCAAGACTTGGCCTTTTCAGCCGGGATGGCAGAAAGAAATTCACGTGTGGCCGT
>DATGZX010000161.1:0-22398 GCA_035296965.1 Gemmataceae bacterium | reverse complement strand
AGGACACGTGCCATATATAAGAACACCCTGGATACACCAACGGTGGGACCTACAAGACACTACGTTCGTTCCCCAGCAGGGGCGCGACCTGGGCAATACTCTGCGCTGACTGCGCAGTCGAATACCACTGTGAACGCTTACAGATTATTTCACGCCACCTTCGGAGGACGACAATGATCGTAGAGGTTCGAAGCTACAGGATCAAGCCGGGCCAACGCGCGGAGTTCATCCAGTTCTTCGAAACGCGAGCCGTGCCTGCGCTGCGCGCGCATGGGATGAAAGTCCTCGGTCCTTTGCTCGATCTCGAGAATCCCAACAAGTTCGTTTGGCTGCGCAGTTTCCCTTCGCTTGCTGAGCGCGACCAACTGAGGACCGCCTTCTATGAAGGGGAGCTGTGGAAGAACGAACTCGAGTCCATCGCCATGCCGATGCTTGAGAGTTATGATGTCATCCTTTGTGAGACATCACCCGGTTGCGTGTTTGACGGCCCTTGGGCGGAGTCCTAACGATGGCCTTGTCCCCCGGCGGCAGGACAGGTATTCGACCGCCGAAGCGCGGTAAGTCGAACGATTCACATCACCCCCTGCCGAAACAAACATTTTATTGGACCGGGTTTGACGTGGGGAAGGCGCCGAGAAATGAAACAGAAAAGCCCTTCGACCTTGTGGCCAAAGGATTCCAAATTTCCGGACCAGTAACCCTCCCACAGACACTAATCTAGTATGAAGGCACCTTTGGGAGGGGATTCACGATGGCCCAAGTGCAATTGGTAGGCGCATTGCACCACCTGCGCCGAGCGACGGCATCCGCTGCGACTCCGGAACTGACAGATTCCCAACTCCTGGAACGTTATGTCGCCGGCGGAGATGAGGACGCGTTCGCCAGGCTCGTGCGCCGCCACGGCAGGCTGGTCCGGTCGGTCTGCCGAAACGTCCTCCGCGATGAACAGGACATCGACGATGCCTCCCAGGCCACGTTCCTGGTCCTGGCCACCAAGGCAGCATCCATTCGCAAGACTGCTGCGGTGGCGAGCTGGCTTTACGGAGTAGCCCACCGAACCGCTATGAACGCCAAACGAGCAAGACTACGGCGGCGCGAAAGACAGACCGAGCAGGAAGCCAGCGCCCGGGAACAGCCGGCGACTGACGCCTCCCTCCGGGAAATCCAGGCGATCCTGGACGAAGAATTGAATCGCTTACCCGAAAGGCAACGTGCAGCGTTCGTGCTCTGTTGCCTCGAGGGCAAAACCAAGGCGGAAGCGGCCCGCGAACTCGGCTGGAAGGAAGGAACTGTTGCCAGCCGGCTGGCGCGCACGCGCAAGGAGCTGCAACGCCGGCTGATCCGGCGTGGCGTCGCACTCTCCTCCGCCCTGTGCGCCGTCGAGCTGGGCCGAACAACGGCCGCGGCTGCGGTTCCGCCGATCTTCATCCAAAGCATGATCAAGGCTGCGCTGGCCTTTGCGGCTGGACGGGCAGGCGGGCCCTGCGGGATTTCTGCAGGTGCGGCCGGCCTCGCCCACAAACTGTTACACAGCATGCTGATGAACCAGATGAAGATCGCGACCGTCATTCTGATACTGGTAACCATCTTCACGGGCACGGGAGTGCTGGCCTGCCATGCTTTGATTGCCAAGCGCACGGGGCTGGAAAATTCGTCGGCCCAGCCTGAATGGCCACAACCGCGCACGCAGACAGCCGACCGGGGACAGGCAACCGAAGCCGAGAGCGCTTCGGCCAAGACGGTAGCAGTCCGCGGCCAGGTCCTTGGGCCGACAGGCAAACCTGTCGCTGGCGCTCGGCTCTATTTGCTCCATTGGCCCAAGGGAGCGGTCGCGGGCGACGTCGACATGCTCTTGCGCGGCACCAGCGCCAGCGACGGCCGCTTCTCGCTACAACTGCCGACCGCTGACGCTCACCACCAGAATCGCGGCCAGCCGGTTCCGCTGATCGCCGCCGCGGACGGCTTGGGCCTCGACTGGGTCGATCTGCCGGCAGACGGCCTGCCGAACAAGATCACCTTTCACCTGGTGAGGGACATGCCGGTCCGCATTCGCATCGTGGGCACGGAGGGGAAGCCAATTCCAGGCGTGGCAGTCAACGTCGGCGGAGTGATGGCCCCCGACAAGCTCGAGGAATCTCTCAAGGCCTGGCAGCGCAGCCCGCGCGCCACGGAGCTTGCACCTGGAAAAGGGTTGATGTTGCCGCTGGCTCCCATCTTGCATCCGCCGGTAAGCGACAAAGAAGGCAAGGTGGAGATCCCGGGTATCGGCGCCGACCGATTTGTCACCCTCGAGGTAAAACACCCCGACTACGTGCAAAGCACGGTGATCGTCGTCACCAGCGAAAGCCTGGATCTTCGAACGATCAATCGAAAGCTGGCGAAGGATAGTCCGGCCGGCCTGGAAAGCTGGCGAACCACGCTCCTGGGGCCGAATTTGGCGCACGTGCTGGAGCCCATCGCGCCCGTGGAGGGAACGGTGCGGGAGGCCGGGACCGGCAACCCGGTGGTGGGAGCAACCATCCAGGGGCCAGGCGACCGAGCGATTTCCGATTCCCGCGGCCATTTTCGTCTGCGTGGTTTACGCAAGACCGAGCGCTACACGCTCCATGTCATGCCGCCGGAGAATGCGCTGCTGATCGACCGCTGGGTAAGATTGGCCTCCGGCCCGGGCCCTTTCACTACGGTCAAGGCTGATATCGAGCTGCCGCACGGTGTCCTCCTCACGGGCCGTGTCGTCGACAAGGCGACCTGCGTGGGTCTGGACAAGATCGACGTCAGTCTCATGCCCTTACCGGACAACAAGTTCCTGAAGCAGGCGCCGATCGATCTCGGGTTCACCGCGCGGACCGATGCAAGCGGGCGTTTTCGCCTCGTGGCCTTACCTGGCTCCGGCGTACTCCTGGCTCGTGCCATCGACTCGCGCCGCCGCGCCGGCAATGTTTGGATCAATCTGTACAAGAAAGCGAAGTTCGACGCGGAGGACCGCAAGCGCGTTCAGATTCACACGGATCCGGAAGGCGATCTTTCGTTTCTGGCGGGCAACGGCGGCAATGCGTCGCTGTCGCATTACAATGCAGCCAGAGTGGTGGATATCGGTGAAGGCGGATCCAACCTGGCACGCGACCTGGTCCTCGACCGGGGCAGGACCGTAAGCGTGAGCGTTGCGGATGCCGAGGGGAAGCCGCTTGCGGGAGCGATTGCCGCGGGGGTCAGCAGCATGTGGCCGGAGGCAATCTTCGTGGAGGCCGCTACTTGTCCGGTCTACGCGCTCGACCCAGAGCAACCCCGGCAACTCCTGCTGGTGCACCCCGAGCGCAAGTTGGCCGTGATTGTCACGGTTCGAGGCGATGAGAATGGCCCGCTGGCGGCGCGCCTTGGGCCTACGGGCATTGTCACCGGCAGGTTGCTGGATACAGAAGGACGGCCAATCCCAGCAGCCGAGGTGGCGGTGCTCTATTCAGGAACGTTGGGGCGCGACCTGAGCAGGCAACTCAGCGGCGTTCAAGAGCCGCTACGGACCGATGACAACGGCCGATTCCGCCTTGAAGGGATCGTCCCCGGCTTGGAGTTCGAACTCGCCATTGCCAGGGACCGCCAAAGGCTGGGGCCGGAGACGCGCTCACACCCCAAAGCGGTAAAGGCAAGCAGCACCCTCGACCTGGGCGACATTCGCGTCAAAGCGGAATGATGTGCGACCCGCTCTCCCCATGGCCTGGAGAGCTTCCGTGACGATGCCATAGCCCCTTTTGAGCCGCCAGGTGGCTCCGAATCCAGTAGTTTATCGCCAAGCTGGAGAAAAAGGGGTTGACACCAACTCGGTAGAAGCGCGAGGAAGCATTCCTGCACGAGCGGTCCACGCAGCCGCATGTCGAGTTGGTATCTTCCTTGGGCGTCGGAGAGATGTCACACTTTTCCCGGCTTGCGTTGTCTTATTTAATAGTGGGGGATTCATCCAACTCGGCGGTATACAGCCGGCCTGTATACTGTCGGATTGGTCCTCGGTGGCAGAGGAGAGATGAATTCCCAAAGATCTAGGTCTTCGGGTTCCTTCTGAAGCACTCGAAATCTGGCGAATCCTGCTGCAAGTGCGGACGACGATTTAGGCCCTTCGAAGATGGGTCGTAATTTCGGCGAATCCCCGACCATTGGGAAGGCTTCAGCGCAGTGAGCGAAGGAAAAGGCGGCCATTTTTCATCGTTAGCAAAAAGGTGTCGTATGCGCCAGTTGACCAGCTTTTCAGTTATCGTTGTTCTCGCGATCGCCTCGAACGCTCTCGGCGGCGACCCCATTAAGCATCGCCTCATGGTCGCGGAGTACGGCAAGGGTCCGAATCGGCTCGTCGAACTCGATGCCGACGGCAAACTTGTCTCGGAATACAAGTTCCCTAGCATCGCTGTCATCTTCGACGTCCTCCCCGATGGACACGTCGTATACGCATTCGGCGGCGACCCCACCGGAGTCGCCGAGATCGATCGTGACAAGAAAACCGTTTGGAGGTACGTCAGCAAATGCCAGCAAGTCCTCGGTTGCGAGCGGCTGCCCAACGGCAACACGCTCATCGGCGAACAAGGACCGTGCCAGGCCGTCGAAGTCGATCCGGACGGCAAAGTCGTGCGTACCACCAAGCTGACCACGACCGAGAAGGGCTACCACCTCCAGGTCCGCAACCTCCACAAGCTCGCCAACGGCAACATCCTGGCCGCCCACGAAGGGGAAGGCGCCGTCCGCGAAGTCGATCCCCAAGGTGCGGTCGTCTGGGAGTACAAGAACGTCACGAATTCGGGCGACGCTCGGCGGCTGGCCAATGGCAACACGCTTGTCTCGTGCGGTACCCAGAAGCGGATCATCGAGGTGACGCCGAAGGGCGAGATCGTCTGGGAGTTCGGCGCCAAGGACGCTCCGGAACTCAACCTGACCTGGATCAGCAGCCTGCAAATCCTCAAGAATGGCAATTATCTGGTGGGTAACTTCCTGCGCGGCCAGGAAGGGAAAGGCGCCCACGCATTCGAGGTCACCCGCGATAAGCGCGTGGTGTGGAAGTTCGCGAATCACGACTTGCTCAAGTCGATCGCCACCGTGAGAGTGCTCGACGACAAGTGATTCGCCTGGCTCGCGATTGTGGCGATCTCGACCTGGCGACCCTTACCCCTACTGAGGCCCATCCACGGGGCTCGAAGGACTTCGTCTACAGCCTGGGGACGTTCACGTTCGATGCAGCTACGTTCATCATTTTCAACCACGCCTCCGCGAGCGGCGACAACATGGGGCCCTGACGTCTGCGGAGGAGTTGCTCATAGCGTAGCGCCAGAGCCATGAGGCGCGCCGCGCGGCACCCGGCCGGGCAAGGGCGTTGTCCGGTCGGTCGGGGAGGAAGGCGGCGCCGCCGGCTCTGCCGGTAATGATTGGTGACCTGCCCGGCCGCGCCGGCGCAGCGGGAGAGTACACTCGATGGTATGCGGCGTGGTCATGCATTGGTCTCCTGGTTTGGGCCACCAGCCTCGGCTGCCAGGCATGGGAGGCTGTCGGGACGGAAGGTGATCGTCACATTGCCCTGTACCCCGTCGTACTCGGCGCTGTTCGAATCAAATAGACTCTTCCCACTTTATGGTCCTTAAAGGCAGCAATACCATCATTTCCCTTCAATCAGTCTCTTCCCTCGCCCATTGCTTGCCCGATATGTGAAGATACGCGGGAGAGAGAAGGAATTCTCATTTGGCAACCGTGCTTATCGGCACAGTCAGAGCCTCTGGCGCCGGGAGGCAGGGAGGCCAACAGATCGAGGCAAGCATGCTATCGGCAACTTTTCGAATCCATGGATGGATGAGAGCTTCCCTCAACGCCACCGGGTTTCTAGTAGTGTCGACAGTCTGCCTGGGACAACCACCTTCCCAGCTAACGATTGCTCCAACGGCCGAGGCAGCAGCCGCAAAACCCCAACCTGCCGCCAGTTCGGATCCCATGCCGCCAGCGTCTAGACCGGAGGGATGTCCCGCCGGCGAAGACGAGAAGCCATTTTGGGCGAAGAATCCTCCGGTCACGCTGTTCCCCAGACTGGGGAATTTCGTTATTGCCCCCACGGGCCCTGGATACTATTCCGCGTGGGACAATTTGTTGGGCTACGAGCGCGAGAATCCTCCAAAGTTTCCCTACGGCCCAATTAGCGTCTGTCCGTTCCCTTTCTTCGATGCTGATTTTCGTTACCTGGACGACACCAATAACACGCAGCACGGCTGGCTCGACTTCACCAAACGAATTCACCTTGGCGATGATTGGCTCCTTTCGGTCGGCGGCGAAGAGCGCTTTCGCTACATGAACGAAGTGGACAGTCGTTTGAACAAGGCAGGCGCGGACAACAATTACGATCTCATGCGTACGCGCGTTTACACCGACCTCTGGTACAAAGACGTGTTCCGGGTCTACGCCGAATTCCTTTCCGCCAATATCTCCAACCAGAACCTGCCCCCAGCACCGATCGACCAGGTCCGTCCGACGATGCTGAACTTGTTCTTCGATCTGAAAGTGTTCGAGCTGGACGACAATCCCATCTACATCCGCGGCGGCCGCCAGGAGCTGCTCTACGGCTCGGAGCGCTTGATTTCTCCTCTGGACTGGGCCAACACCCAGAGGACGTTCCAGGGCGTCAAGGGGTTCTGGCACACCGACCAGCTTGACATCGATGCATTCTGGGTGCAGCCCGTGATCTTGAACTTGGCTGACTACCACGATGGTGGGGATGGCAAACAGAACTTCGAGGGCCTGTGGACAACGTACCGGCCGGAGAAGGGCCAGGTAGTGGATCTGTACTATCTCAACCTGGACAACACCAACAAGGTTGCTAAGGGCGAGTATGGAGACGTGGACGGCTTCAATGTAAGCACGTTTGGCACCCGCTACGCTGGCGATTCACACAACTTCCTCTGGGACGGCGAAGGCATGTTTCAGTTCGGCAGCTGGGCCAACCAAGTGACGGCCGCCGGCGCCGCAACTGTGGGCGGCGGCTACCACCGCGCCGATGTGCCGATGGACCCCACCTTCTGGGTCTATTTCGATTGGGCCCAGGGCGATCCGCATCCCGGCGTCGGCTCCGTGCATCGCACGTTCAATCAGCTGTTCCCATTCGGCCACTACTACTTCGGAGGGATCGACCTTGTCGGCCGGCAGAACATCGACGACCTGAATTTCCACTTTTACTTCTGGCCTACAAAGTGGATGGTAGCGGGCGTGCAGTACCACATTTTGCACCTGGATAGCCCCAAAGATTCGCTCTACAATTCGGCCGGAGCGCCAATTCTGGGGACAACCCTTGCAGGCCCCGCGAAAGCTGTGAATGGCGAGGCAACCAGCGTCGGCGAGGAGCTGACCTTTTACACGAACTTCCACCTAAGCGCGCACCAAGACATTTGGGTCCAGTATTGCAAGCTGTACGCGGGCGATTTCCTCACGGAGAACGGCCGAGGCTCTCCGAGTCTTTGCGCGGTCCAGTACAGTTTCAGGTGGTAAAGATCTGGAAAGGTAAAGTTCAACCACAGCGCTTTTTGCAGGCACTGCACCATGCGTTCACTATCTGACCCCAGACTTCCAGTAGCTTGGCAAGTTTGGCTTGGTCGCCAGCAGGATTTCCAGGATAGCTTGGCGGTCGCCGGCTGAAAGATGGGCGAAGCTCTCACTGGTATCTTTTCCGCTCAGCACCTCCCACAACCGACGGTACACGTAATCCTTCACGAGCACCGGCAGTGCATCGAAGGCCGTGGAATAGATCAAGTAACTGCAAGGATACTTGAACAAGCGGTGCTGCAAATCGAAATCGCGCAAGGACCGGCCACGGCCATCGCGCGGACCGCGCTGGGGGAACTGATGCTCGAACCCTGAGGTTCCTTGCACCTTTTCCGTAAGCCGAGCCTCGTCGCTGAAGAGGAAGTACTTCACAAGAGGCTCGCCGGCGTTCTTGATGCGGCTTTCCGTGCTTTCCGAATGGTAGTTCTCTGGCCGGCCCAGTGCCTTGTTCATCTCTGTCTCATCGTACAGCGCCCGGCGCGTGAGCAGATTGGCGCGGGTTATTCGGTTTTGTGCCTCGGCTTGATGTTCCAGTACCATCAGGGCGACAATGTCGCTATGCGGGGACAGATACGAGGCCAGGGGGAACCGGTCCTTGAGATCAGTAACGTTGCTGCCGGCCGAGTTATCAATTTGCTCGGGTGGTGTCTTATCCTCGAGGATCAGGTTTCCGAGGTGAGTCTGTTTGCCGCTCGTGCCCGTAACATACCACCCGCCCCATCGCTGTTTGAGCGGAGTGGAGTGATCGACGCGCGTGGATCCAAAGGCAAGGATTGGGAAACCGTCACTATCCGGATATAACGAGCGCACGACATTACCAGGTAAGCCCTCGGTGGCCGATGAGCCATGGCAAATCAAGCAGGCATCTTGCTGGCGCGTGAACACGGGTTTGCTGGGCGACTTTTGATCCAACGTGTAGAAGACAAGACCCAGGTTCGGATCGACGGCACTGACTTCCAACACGTCGCCGCGCTGACAGAAACCAACGTACACGTCCTCATTGAAAAAGATCGACCGGGGCTTCTGTGGCCCGATTCGAGCTTGCTGCAAGCTGGTCTTCGAAAAGACCAACATCTGCGATGAGACAGGGACGTTCAGCTCCCGCAGCAAAGAGGGCAGGTAACCGAAAGTCTTCTCATAGGTTAGCTTGCCCTTTCCTGCTTCGATGCGTTCCTGGAGTCGTGCGACCGCATTGTGGGCTGGTGCCTTGGCGTAGTTGATGGGCTCCCCATCAAGATCAGCCGCGCGGAGCGATGAAGCCAGGCAGCCGATGAGGAGTACCGTAGTGAGATTTCTGACAACGCTGTTGCGGTCGTAAAGCAACCAGCCGGGTCGGCAAGGCAATGGATTCGTCATGATACTTCTCTCATAGCAGCGCTTAAGGGAAACTCTCATTCGAGGACCCGGCGGTGCACCAAGGAATAATAGCGAAAACGCCTGGGCATATGCGAGCCGACAGATGCGATGCCTACGATTGCAAGCAGCAGTAGTACGCGAAACTCCCAAAACACGGGGATTGCCGCAAGGAGCGCGAGTTTCAACAGGACCAGGGCCCCTCGGCATTGGTAGAACCAGCGACAACTTGGATAGGCCTCAAGGAAGATCAGGGCTAGACCGGTTGCCAGGGTCAACCAAAACATCGGACGCAGCCGATCCTCCGGCACAGCGAATGCGTGTCCTCCGAGCAAGATTCCCGTGACAGCAATGTGGACAGTACGAACGCCTATGTTCCACGCGCGTGCGTGAGGAAGGACGCGCACGGGTTGCGGAAAGAACAATCGTTTAAGGCTGCTGGTGGCGGTTGGCCTTCCTCCTGCGCGGTGACTTTGGCGTGCTGCCGCGCCATTCTGTGTGCATTCCACGGGAGTTTGCATTGCGAACCCTCGAACGTCAGGACGGTGCTGCAAGTCCAAACAGTCGCTACCAGTCAGTCCCTGTTTGCGAGTGTGGCGCATGCGAGGCGCTTGCTGCCATTGGCAAGGCAAGTCTGCGCGAGGATTGCTCCCTCAGCTTTGCATTCAGCGCCTCGGTCAAAACTGCGGCATCGATCCCGAGCAATCGACACCCTTTTTCGATGGTCGTTTGGCGGGCGAGTGTTCTCCGAAGCAGCGGATTAGCCAATGGCTTGAAACCGAATTCCAGAAAAACAGTCAATAGCTCGGGATAATGATCGAGCACATCGCCGACCCGGTGCTTCTCCACAACAGGTTCACCGGGCACGACGGAGGCATATGCGGAAGCGTCCAAAGGCGGAGCCGAGCGAATTCTGGCCTTACCATCCATGATTCGCCAGAGATGGATACCCCACAGCGCAAGCCCCGATACCTCGAGCAAACCGCTTAGCGGCGTGATTCGAAAAGCCAGTTCAGTAAAATCGGTGGAGATCTGGGTCACCACGCGCAGTGCACATCCTGTATTGATGAGCAAGAACGGGCCCCACAAAGGCGACAGGAGGCGCACATCCACCCCGTTCAGGGTCGGGACCACCTTCGCTGCGACCCCGACAATCATCAGGCTGATGAACCCGACCGTGACGGCATGCCGCACGGCGCCGTAGTAGGCATGGGAAAAACCCAAATGAGCCGCGCTGCTCTCAGGCGCCACAATGCGCAAGAGCCCGTACTGGTAGACTGGCAAAAGTGAGAGCATGACGAGCGAAACGAATAACCAGATGTAGCCCGCACGGAGAAACTTGAGGCTGCGATCGCTTTCTGCAGTTGCTGCAAAGATATGCCAACTCCAAACCAACGCGATCACCGTGCCCGTCAGCAGAAGCACGCAACCGTACCATAGAACGGCCCAGACATGGGCTTCCGTACGCATGAGGAACAGACCGACGACTTCACCGACAATCGCCACGTTGACGGCAAGGAGTGCAGCGAACGCTTTACGCGAGCTGGGGGATGACAGTCCATAGAAATGCGGGAAAATACGCTGGCTGACTCCGAAAATCATTAGCATGGCGAAGCCATGAACTTGGATCTCCCGCAGCGGCCCTTGCCAGGTGCTGACGAGCTGCAGGAGCTTCTCCGGGTCCGTTACCGATACGGTGGCTGCCAGGTAGATTGCCTCGTAAACAGCCTGTACCAGGAACCAGCCGAGGGCGCACACAATGTAGTAGTCGTAGGCAGCCCACTGCTTCCCGGCCGTGGCGAACGTATGGAGAATGATGCACACGAAGAGCCCGACGCCAATGACCTCAAGCACGGCGGCATTGACGGCAAGGACTCCCATTCCATCTAAACCGCTGGACAAGGGTTCGCAAATCGAGCGGACCAGAAGACCCGTGAGCATCAGCGCCAGGCTGGTCAGCGCCAGGCGCGGTTGGGATAGGGACGTGTGCTTGAACCGTGGAAAGGCCTGGTAAGCGAAACCCATGACAAAGAGTCCGACCCAGCCGAATATCTGGGCATGACCGTGAGCGTTCACGTCGTGCAGGCCCGCCGTGGTGAAAGACCGAGCGAAGCCAATCCGCAAGAGCAGATAGGCGCCCCAGACGGCCCCGGCAGTCAGAACGGTGACGATTCCCGCTTTGAAGAAGGGCCGATAAATCCCATCCGCCAATGCGTCCTGATTGCTCGAGGCGGGCCCTACGGCAACGGCCTCTGGCTGGGCGAGCGCAGCACGGATTTCTTGGAGAAGTTGCGGCAGCGCCACGTCGTGGGCCTTGGCGAAGAATTCAAGCGACTCCACCGGCCCCATCGGCCCCCCGCAGCCGCGCAGACCGTAGCGGTCGAGGACGGGACGCGCGCGCGGAGTGGAACGGAGCAGATCCGGGATCATTACCTTGCCCATGTCATCTTGAAGCGCTTTCGCAGTCATCGCACTTCTCCCTCGGCGCTGTTTAGACGGAGCTTGAGCAGGCGGCACAATTTGCTTGCTCTTCGGGGCGTTCGATGATCGCGGGCTGCAGCGGTACACGCGGGGGCGGCAGCTCGAAGCGCTGCCGCTCGATGGTGAGGAATGCAGCCAGTAGGCTTGCCAGGTAAGCGTACAGACCCTCTACTGCCTTACGGCGCAGTCCCGCCGCGAAGGACGGCGCCCACCACGCCAGGTGCTCTCGGAAGAAAGTACTTTCGGTCTCTGCACAGATGCGGGCATGCTCCTCAGCGCCCATATCCGCGTCCACCGCGGCCAGCCGTTTCTTCAGCAGCAAAAAGGCCATGAATTGTAGTTCGAGGGGCAGAAAATCCGGCCGCTCCGCGGCTTCACGTCCGGGTTCGATACCGAAGGCCCGGTAGAAACCGGCAATATCTGCCAATTGCTGGGAACGGAAAAACGTTTCTACGGAGGAATGGTATTCGGTCTCATAGGGAGGACATTCGCGCGCAGGCACCAACCCGAATACCCTATTGTAGTCGTCGCGGATGTCGCCAAGCGGCCTGCGCAACTCATCCACAACGGGACGCAAATCAAGGTGTTGGGGAGACAGCTCACCGAAACCGAGTGGGGTAGGATCGCAGGCCGCTTCTGCCCGCAGCAGGTCTGCCGACTGGCAGGCAAGACGTTGGTTGTCCGCGTCGAGAATAGCTTGCCATTCCGAAGAATGGGGATCGCCAAGGGCCAGAGCGAGATAGCGGTAGAGGCACTCGCGAGCCAGGTCGTCCGCCATCGCTTCCGGCATCTTGTCAAGGCTGTGCATCGCGCTTCTCCGTCGTGAGGCTCGCCGGGACTGTCGATAGTGTCCCGAATGGATTGCGTCAAATCGAATTCACGTGCTGCTCTTTGGAGCGTTCGAACGTCGGCTCCTCGATCGTGATGCGGACAACCTCTTTACCGAGCTTGTTGAAACCGAGCACTGTATCGTTAAAGAGTTCTTGCACCTTCACCTTGCCCGAGGGAAGCGTGACAGGGATCTCGGCGATCTTCGGACCTTCCTTGATCTCGTAGCGGAACAGGATGTGTCTTTGGGCCCGGAAGAGCTGCAGCACCGCCAGAAGTTGACGATCGGGACACGAATACTGTTCGATCGCGTGCTCGACCCCCGGTCCGAACATCTGCAAGAGGTAACCCCTCGGCGCCCAGCGGGGCGGAATGTAGTAGCCGTTAGGCTCCGTTCCGAATTGGGGATAGAGCGGCAGGGCGACCTTGCGTTCTCGGATCAGGAAGTAGAGCGGGTTGGCAGGATCGTGCGTCCACGTGCCATCGGTGCCGATCTGCACCAACCCTTGCAGGCGGATCTTGCCCACGCACGCGGACATACAGCGCGTTTCAAGGGGCGCGCCCTCGTGGCTGAGGGTGTCGTCCTTACCTTCGATGCGTGGGAAACAACCGACACATTTTTCGCTTGTCCGCGTCGTGCCGCGGTACATCGCCTTCTTATACGGGCAGCCTTCGACACACTTGCGGTAGCCGCGGCAGCGCTCCTGGTCGATCAAGACGATGCCGTCCTCGGGGCGTTTGTAGATGGCCTGGCGAGGGCAAGATTCCAGGCAGCCGGGATAGGTGCAATGATTGCAGATGCGGGCCAGGTGGAAGAACCAGACACGGTGCTCGGGCAGCTGAGTGGACCCACCAAACTGTCCCTCACGCCAAGTCCCACCAGTGGCCGTGTCTTCGTGGATATTAGGATGCCGCCACTCCGCATCGGTGGGAAGGTAACCCAGGGCTCCCTGGAAACCCTCTGGTCCCACGCGCTTCTCCGCTGCTTCGAAGATTGTCTTGCCCTCGAAGACGCCATAAGGTTTGCCGTCCCCATCGGCCTTGGCGGAGTTCCATATCTGTGCCCTGGGATTCTCCGCCTCGAGCATGGCCAGGAGCTTCGCGTCCCAGTTCTGGGGATAGCCTCCGTAGGGTTTCGATTCGACGTTGTTCCACCACATATACTCCTGACCCCGTGAGAAGGTCCAGGTACTCTTGCAAGCCATCGTGCAGGTCTGGCAACCAATGCAACGGTTGGTGTTGAAGACGAAGGCGAACTGCCATTGGGGATGCTTCTCCTCGTAGGGGTAAAGCATTTCCCGGCCCAGTTGCCAGTTATATACCTTTGACATGACTTCCCTCTTGAAGCGGTCCATGGGGATTGGTCCGGATCCCCAGCTCGATCAATTCGGGCTGCGACTCCGACGATTCGGGCTCTTCGACAACGGTCGCGGTCACGTTCAGCACCGCGCATTGGCGCAGCGCCTCCTGGACTCGCTGGCGAATGCCAGCCTCACCATGTACGCACCACAAGCTGTTGAGCGCCGGGTAAAACGGGTCGCGAAACAAGGGCACAATCTGCTCGGCGTCCCAACCCATCCAGGCAAATTCCTGAACCAGGCAGCGCAGCATGACCTCCGGATCGCCAGGAACGGCGGTCGCGTGCAAGGTCATGGGGTCTTCCGGCTCCACCGAACGGGTAGCGGGGTGTACCTTGGGGACCCACTGCTGGGGGTTGGTATCCATCGCGCTCCTTTGTATCTACGCGTTGCCGACTATCTTCACATAACCGCCAGTCAGATAGAGCTTGTTCTGTGGCGTCTCATTGCCAGGTCCATAACCGCGTGTCGCCGCTTCCCAGACTCCTTTGCCGCCGATGCCGCCGTCTTCGGCCTTGGTGATACGGACGAGGGTTTCTTTCGGCACGGTATTGATGGCGTGGTTATCGACGTCGAAACCGAATGTGAACCCCATCGACCCCGTCAATTTGTGGAACAACGTGTCAGTTTGGTGCATGGGCGGCATCCAGCCGCGCGTGATGCTCTGGTGCGAGCCGTACCGGTAACTCGCCTGATAGCCGGTCTCGGGGGAGAGGGCCCGGCCATCGGGGCGCGTCTCGTGGGCGCGGACGCTCCGCTCCGTTGCGATCCAGCCGGTGTGTTTCATGATCGTGAAGTTGTACGGCAGCCCCGGGTTAAGCTTGACGCGGACCATGCAGCGGAAGGCGCGGTGCCGTGGGTTCTTGAGGTCCTGAGCCCAGCCGACGTAGGGGCGGTCTTCCGGGTTGGCGTCCACGTAGACGTAATCGCCTTCATGGAGTCCGAGGTCGCTGGCCGCCCGCGGGTTCATTTGAATCTGGCGGTCCGCGACACCGGGGGCACGCTTGTCCGCGCGGTACGGATCGCCAAAGTTATCGCTCCAGATCCAGTGCCAGTCGACCGTAGACCAAGATGAGTGTGTAGAGTGCCGGCTCTTGGGCGTCGAGCAGTAGAAACTGAAACCCTGCTTCCAAAGGGGGTTCACCGTCTTTCGAACCTCGGACCAGGGCATCTTCACGTTGCGCACTTGCCGCAGGTCTGCGTCCGTTGCGTCCAGAGGAATGCCATAGTCCTTGGGACGTACATACGGGCTGGACGATACGATCACATTCGGCAAATACGGCGTCGCCTCCACCCCTTCGCGGTGAGAGACCAGGTTTTCGCCGTACTCGATGGCTTCGGGGATGTCGGTATAGCTGCACAGTCGGCCGCAGTCGGTATAGAAGGGAATCGAATCGTGGACCTGCTCCCAGAACGGTACGCGCGGGTAGGTGCGGAACAGCATCAGGGCGCCGCCCGGCTCGCCCCCATACGACCCGGCCAGGAGCTTGTCGATCTCGTACGGTCCATCCGTGCCGCGCGTGGTCGTTGAGTTGTCGAAGACGCGCTGCAGATAGACCTTGGCGCGCTTCTCGGTGATAAACTTGAAGTAGTCGGCAAAACGCGGATCGCCCAGCTTGGCGCTGAGTGCGCGGGCGACGCCGGCAAAGACCTCGCCGTCGTCACGCGAATCGTGAACCGGCTTGATGCCGCCCTTCCACACTTGCAGGAACGGGTTGGAGCAGGAGGCGCCGCATTCGTAGTCCTCGAATTCCATCCACGAATTGACGGGGAGCACCACGTCCGCGTACTCGGCCGATCCCGTCCACTCAATCTGCTGGTCGACGATCAGGTCCACCTTCGGAAGAACATTGACGATGATGTTGTAAATCCATTTTGACTGGTTGAGGAAGTTGGCGTTGTTGTACCAGATGGCTTTGGTGGGCGTCGGCAAGTGCGTGCGGCCGGTGAAGACCTTGCGCCCTCCGGGGGTCTTGATGGCAAGCAACTTCTCCCCACATGCCCAGTAGGACGGGTCCTCACCATCTTTCAAATGCCGCAGGTGCTCATGAGTGATCCGCACGTTTTCATCCAGAACCGGCTTGAAAGGGTCCTCATAGACATAGGAGCCCACGCCCGGTCCACTCCACGGTGACGCTTGCAACAGAGCGCCCTTGTAGTTGCCGGCCCACGTGTACACCCCTGCGCCGTGCTTGCCGATATTCCCGGTCAGGATCAGCGGCAAGTAGGTGGCCCTGTTGTGCAGCGTGGCATGGAAGTAATGGTTCACTCCTTCGCCCATGTGGATCGACACCGCATGGCCGGCTTTGGTCGTCTGCCAAATGTCCTCGGCCAGCCGGCGGACAAGGGTCGCGGGCGCTCCCGAGATTTCCTCCACCGTCTTGAGGTCGTAGTCGACCAGGTGGCGCTTGTACATCTCGAAGACCGGCATTACCTCGGTCGTCGATCCATCAACAAGTGTTACTGAGAAAGTACCGGTTAACGCCGCTTCGGCCGGCATGTGTTGGCCGACTTCGTCCCTCGAAATGGCGATGATCTTGCCGGCCTTCGCATCCCAGACGGTGAAATCTCCGATCTTCGCCCGTTGCTCATCCATCAATCCCTGAATCTTGTAAGAGGGGCCACCTTTCAGGTCTTTTGGCTGATAGCGCTGAATCACCTCCTCGGGACGCAAGCGCCTGAGGGTGTCAGTGCGCACCAGGAGCGGGAAATCGGTGAACCGGCGCACGAAGTCGGCGTCTATCCAGCCCTCATCCATCAAGATTCTGGTAATGCCCAGGAATACCGCAGTATCCGACAGGCCCGGGCGCACGCCGATCCAGTAGTTGGATTTGGTAGCGGGGCAGTTGTACTCCGGGGCGATGTCGACCAGCTTCCCGCCTCGTTCCATCACTTCGTTGAGCCAGTGGGACTCCGGCATCTTGTTTTCAATCAGGTTCTTGCCCACTTGAATCACGAGCTTGCAAAAGCGCAGATCGTTCATGTCCATATCGGCGGCCTGCAGCCCATGGACATAGGGGTGTCCAGGGGCCTGATCACCGCGCCAGGTGTACTCGTTCCAATCGCGCGCCCCTCGCGACTTTTCCGGGGGCACGCCGCGGACGTGATGATCGAGCAGTCCCAAGGCATTGGCCAGACGGTAGATGCCGAACTTGCCAATGACGCCGTGGATGGGCAGATTGGAACCGACCTTGATCGTTCGGGTGCCGGCTCCCTGGACCTGGTCGATCATCAGCTCGTCGTAGCCATCTTTGACCAGGCGCGCTCGCCCCTGGTCATTGCTGTAAGTACGCGCGATCGCTTCCAGGCCGGCTGCCAGATACCGGTAGGATTCGTCCCACGATACCCGGACAAAGGAGTCGTTTCCCCGATCGTCGAACTTGTATTGCGTGCGCAGCTCCGGCTTGTCGGACAGCGAAGGAAACCCGGCGTCAGCCCATTCTTTCCAACCCCTGCGCAAAACGGGGCCTTTGAGCCGGTATGGTCCGTACACACGCCGCTGCATCGTGAACCCTTTTGGGCAGCCACGCGGATTCCAGGCTTTCGTAGCCTTGTTCCCGTAAAGATCGCCGTAGCGATCATGGTCATAGTTTTGCTCGCTGCGCAGCACTACGCCGTTGCGGACGAACGCGCGGAGCCGGCACATATGGGTGTCGTTGGGAGCACAGACCCAGGTGAATGTGGAATCGTAATGATACTGGTCGCGGTAGAACTGTTCCCAGCCGCGGTTGGGGTAGACTCCAAGTGGGTTCTCGACACTGACGACATCGAAAGCCCACAGTTTGGGTGCGAGGAGGCTGCCACCACCGGCCAGGGCCGCTCTCATGAAGTCGCGCCGGTTCATCGTTGGAATTCCCCTTGGGTCAACGGACCATATCTCGGAACGCTACTCCAGCTTCAGATCGTGCCAGATCGAGACCAACTTCTGTCCGTTTCGATCTCTTGCGGCACCGTCCCAGATCGCGAATGCAACGGAAAGCCTGTCCCCCGGCGCCAGCGGTGCGCCGCCCTGCGAATCTACCTCGAGAGGACGGACGAGAACGACCGTCCAACGCCCGTCTTGCCATGTCCCGGTGGCGTTTACGAGTTGAGAGACTCGTGGCCGCATGGTGACACTTCCCACGCCCTTGGCCTGGAGGCTGTTTCCGGTGAATGGTTGCGTAGGATCGGAGCGTAGGTTCCCGGCGGCCCAGGCGGTGACAAAGTCCCGGGGCTGGCGCTCGGGGGCATGCATGCGAGGGCCTTGCCTTGGTTGTTCGTAGGGATACATGTCGACCGCCATATTGGGCCAGGCTGTATCGACATCGGCGAAGCGCGCTGGTGAACCATGCGAACTCGCCCGCCAATGCCAGATGTCGACCGATCTGTCGATGGCTCCCATCCCCAGGAATGGTTCCACAGCACCTTTGAAGAACTGGACCGCCGCCATATCCTCGAAGTCTTGCGGCCTGATAGGGCTGTCGTTGCGCGTGGCGTCCTGCCAGGAGAGGCGGACGGCCAGAGATCGCCCGTCATGCAGGGCTTGGACCTTGAGGTCGGGCTCCGCGTAATCTCGCCACCAAAGCGGACTCACCACCATGGGCAGGGCCGGTGTTTTTTGCCAGGTGGATTCGGGGATTGGATCTTTGAGGGAAGTGTCGGTCCGCCGAGCGACCAGGGTCGTGCGCCGGTGCTCCACCTTCTCCTGGGCCGCCGCATCGGACAGAGACAGCACAAACGTCGCGAGGTCGCCGACCTCGGCCGGTGTCAAAGTGTTTAGCGAAGCTGGCATCGGGGACCCTGGCATTCCCAGGGTGATGCGCTTGAATAGCTCACGGGCGGAGCGCCCTCCTTTGAAGATGCCGCGCGTGAAATCGCGTGGCTTGGTGGCAGTTCCGTCCGCGTTGCGTTGGTCCTGGGAGCCGTCTCCTTTACCACTTTCGCCGTGACAAGCCGCGCACACCTTGAGATAGACCTGCCGGCCGTGACTGATCGCGTTGGCATCTCCAGGCATCTCGCTGGGCACCGAGAGTGGTTGCTCCGGCTGCAGCATTCGCAGAATGTCACTACGTAACTCCTCCGTATCGACCTGCTCCCCGCGTTCCGCTTCCTCCCGCCGCAGCCGCTCCTCGTAGGACGCACGCATCAAGGAACGAACGTGCGCGATAAGTGCGCTGCGATCGGACTCGCTCAGATGTCCGAAAGGGAACATCGCCGAACCAGGCATGCCGCGCGTGACCACGCCAAATAGGTCTTCGTCCGACGGCATGTAATTTCCCGAGCTTATGATGCGGAATTTACCCTCGCCGAAATTTCGCGGCTTGGGGTAGAGGAACTTGGCTGCCGGACCCGCGCCGTCTCCCTTCTCGCCGTGGCAGGCGCCGCAATAGTTGCCGTAAAGCTCCTTGCCGCTGGCCAATCGGTTTTCTTCGGGCTGGGCGGGCGGTAGCGCCGGCGTTTCCGCTACCGGAGGCGCGCCTGCGGGCCGATTCATCCAAACGATCAAGGCGGCGAGCGCGATAACCACACCGGCCAAGGCAAAGAGCAACGACCGCCGAACGCCCGCACCCCGGGAAGAAGGATTCATCAAGGCCATCGTTCTGCCTCCCCATCACGTGCGGCTTGGAGCAGCTTCCAGCGATCGGAAACCTCGCCCATGCAATCGAGATGCCAGGACGGGCTCACGGCCACCCTCGTGTGCAAAGTTGCCGGTAAAAATGGCTGAAATGATGTCGTCCACGGCTGATTTGGCGGCGTTTCTCTGCCCCACGATGGCTTTCTCTGTGCGAAACCGCACGCGCTTTATCGATCCTGGCAGATGCTTCATGGAAAACTCCAGCTTTACAGCAGGTCAGTTGCTGTGGCAGCCACAGCCCTGGCCGACCGCATGTTCAACAACGGATGGTTCGACCCCGAGATGGTCGGCCAGATCGTTGGCCAGTTTCAGGTACCTTTCGTGGGTACCGGTTCCCATATCGTCGTGTTCAACCTGATGGAAGGAGCGGTCCAGGGCCTGCTTATCAAGCACGCTCAGGATTTCCTCAGCCATCGGGAACAAGCAATGGTCCTCCTTCTTAATGTGCTCGCGCAACAGCGCGATGTAGGCACGGGCGTGTGCTGCGAAACGGGTGACGGCCGTGCGCACATCTGGTTCCGCCTCATCGAGGGCTGCCATCATCGCCCGGATGTGATCTCGACCTTCGTCGTGCTCCATGAGCATGCGGGCGACAGGCTGGGACAACCTGCGGAAATCCTTGTGCTGCAGGAAGGGGAACAAGTACGCCTCTTCCTTGCCGTGATGACAGCGGTCCGCGAAATTCTGGAAGAAGTCAATGGCCTGGCGAGCTGCATCTTTGTCCAGGATTCCTTCCGAATCAAACTGATTAGCGATGCGCTCAAGACAGCAGAGTACTTGTTCAATGACGCGGTGCTCATTTCTGAGAATGTCTGTGGGTTGCATGATTCTTTCTCCAGTTGGCTTGAGTACGGATGGATGGGTTCCCGTATTTTGTGGTTGGTTACGTGCGCGTAATCTAAATCGACAACAAGGACGCTTCGCCCTTGCGCACCAATTCGGCGAGGGTCGTCTTGCGCAGCATTCGCATGTAAGCGTCCCTCACCTTCTTCCACTCGTTGTGTAGGGGGCAAGGCGCCGCGTCCGAGCATTCAGGCCGGCCGAGGATGCAGCCGGACCAGCGGTTGATGTGCTCAATGGGCTCAACCACATCAAGCAGCGAAATCTCGTGGGGGTCTCGGGCCAACCGGAAGCCGCCCCCCAATCCCTTCTGCGATTCCACCAGCCCAGCGCGCGCCAGGGTTTGCAAGAGCTTGCCCAAATAGTTTTGCGGGGCACCAATTTCCCGCGCAACCTTCGCAGCTCCAGCGAGCGCGCCCGGCGGTAGCCCCGCCAGCACAACCATCGCCCGCACTGCGTGAATTCCGGTCTTGGTGATCACGCGTTGCCTCCAAATGATAATCACATGTCTTTATCCTATTATCGGCCGATCATCCCGTCAACACGAAATTCCATGTACGAGGGCGCCCCGAGATTTCCTGAATTGCAGCCCGCGCCGGACGATTTTAGAGATAATACTGGCCACGAAGCCAAACCTGCCGGGCTTTTGGAAATTGGCTTTGCGAACGAATGGCCGTTAGACCAGTTGGCTTCACTTCGACTTCAAAACGGTAAGCGCTGATGAAATTGGCTTGGTAGGCCACGGACAAAGAGGCTTGGGAATTCCCTTGCCAGGGTTCGATTCTGCGATCAGCTCTGCAATTGTTGATTCCTGCAAGGCATTCTCCACCATGGCCAACGCTTGGTCCAGCCGGCGGTGAAGGGGGCAAAGGTCAACGTGCTCCTTAAGCCGTAGAACGATCCCGGCCACGGCCTCTAACCGCCCGAAAACCGCTATCCGCTCGTTCGCCTCGGCTCCGCGGCGGAAGGAAGCGATCCGGCGAGCCAGCGACTCGACCAGTTCGACGCCGACCTCACTATGCCCGAGGCGTTCCTGGAGGGTGGCCTCGTCGGGCAGGCGCTGCATCTTCACAGCTCACTCTACGACCTCGCCCTCGCCCTCGAACTGCAACCCTTTTCCAATAACCACCACCGGCACCACGCCCAGGTAGACGTGCGGTGCCAGGCGGCGGTTGAGGCGGACCTCCTCCTCGCAGAAATGGAGCCGCTTCTCCAGAGTACTGAAATCCAGGAAGCCCAGGTTGACCGGCTTTTTCACCCTGTAGGCGTAAGGGCCGGCGAGGAACACCGCCGAGATGTGAGTCTGGCGGACCTCTACCGCCCCGACTGGATACCGGTATGCTGCTGGGACTGACAGGGCCTCGATCAAGCAGGGGAGGTCCAGCGCACGTCAGCTTTCAACGTCCAGCCTATGGTTGGCCGGCATGGCGGATCGCCTAAAACACAATGGTGCGTGTCGGTGCCGTGTAGCCCTGACGCAATGAGTGATTGATTGCTTCTGCGACGCGGCTAAAGAATTTCTCCTCTTCCTCAGGCACTTGGAAAAGGTCCGGCCCCACTTGAAATTCCAACCCGCCATGTTTGATGGGCACAAACTCGAAGCGGAGCCACACCGGGTATTGATTTCTGCTGGGTCGCTCGCCTAGCCTGATTTCCAGGCCGATGATGTTTCGGCCTCTTTTATGGTCGAAGCTTATCGGCGGCAGACTGCTCTCAACCGTACCGGCTACGGCATTGGTTTCAAGATCCACGTAGTGGACATGACCCTCCGGACATTGAAGAAAGGAGCACATGCGTTGCAAGACTTGGCTAACGGCTACGGGGAGACGGCGCAGTTCATCCTCCCGTTCCAGACATCCTTCCTCGGTTTTGGCTTTGCCGACCCAAAAGGAATCGCAGAATTCATCAAACTTAGTCATCGATATTCTCCTACTCCCAGTCTCAGGCCGGGCCCCGCAAGACGATTGTAGGAGCTTCGCCATCGGCAGCAAACCCGCAAGCCTGACAGATCCTGCAACGGCCAAGGTCGGGCAGTTTCCGGGATGGCGCGATCGCAAGTTCTGCTCCACCCACGACGCGACTGGTGGAGCTCAGTTTGCAAGGATTGCCTGGAGCAGATCCCGCTCGGTCAGGTGCCGAGGATCCTGAGCCGCCAACCATTGCTTCTTAGTTCTGACCGGAATGCACGGCTTCATGCGCTCCCTTAAAGCAATCCCCGTACCGGGCGTCTGCGCCAGGGCGAACGCATCAAACTTTCTCTAGGTTTCGTGCCCCAGCCAAGGTTTCCTCGAGAAAACCCGTGTCCAAGGCAGCCGCCTTGCGTTTCCGTGCGATGCTCGTTTTGGCCGGATTCCGCTTGAGCAGGCTTAA
>DATGZX010000160.1:0-3574 GCA_035296965.1 Gemmataceae bacterium | reverse complement strand
AGGACACGTGCCATATATAAGAACACCCTGGATACACCAACGGTGGGACCTACAAGACACTACGTTCGTTCCCCAGCAGGGGCGCGACCTGGGCAATACTCTGCGCTGACTGCGCAGTCGAATACCACTGTGAACGCTTACTCCGAGGGTTTGCTTCGGCAAGCCAGTCATCAAGGGAACAAGGATTTGGGTTCCGCTGATCCTGGATTTCCTGGCCCATGGCGACACCGTCGAAGCGATCTTGCAGGAATACCCACAACTAACGCGCGAAGACGTCTTGGCCTGCATTGCATTCGGCGCCGAAGCAGCCAGTGATCGTTTCATTCCGGTTCCCTAGAGCGGTGCGCGATGAAGTGCAAGCTCGATCAGAACTTTGGCCCGACGGTTCATGAGGTTTTTCAGCGACGTGGACTGGATTGCCAGACCGTACTCGGTGAAGGTCTTGGCGGCGCCGACGATCCGACCATCCTGGCTGCAACTGTGGCCGAGGATCGGATTCTCGTCACTCTCGATCGGGATTTCACGAATGTGCTGCTTTACCCTCCCGAGGCAACAGCCGGCGTTGCGGTCGTTCGACTCGGACGGCGAGCGTCACGCCAACTGCTCGCGAGCGTGCTCGAATCGTTCTTGACGGCTTGCGAGAACCAGTTGATCCGCGGCAAACTGTGGATTCTGGAGCCGGCACGCATCCGCGAGCACAGATCTTCCGACGACGAGTAAAAGGGCCGGGTCGCTGCGGGTGGCCAGCCCGAGGAAATCGGTGTCAGATCGTGTTTCGGCCCAAGCCAGGGAAAACATGAACTGACATTGCGCCAGGCGAAGTTTGGGAAAGGCGGAGTGCTGCTCTGACAGCATCAAACCTTTCGTTGGAACCCTGTGGGTAGCCAACCCCACCCGGTAAAGCCTAGCCAGCAGCCGGAAGCGAGTCTTGCGTGGCGGCCAGCAATGGCCTCTGCGAAGCGTAGACAGCCAGTGCCAAGCCCGTGTGATGGAGCCTCGAAATAAATCCTCGCGGGAGCCTTCGTTGTTGTCAGGGCGGGGGCAGTATCGGCACTCCGTTTGGGCGAGGGGTGTTCGGTCCGGCCGGGGTCGAGGAACAGGGCGTAGGCACATGTGGGTTCTCCAGAAACCTGGGAGGCCCTGCTCGTCTCCATGCGTTTCTGTCCGGCAGGGGACCGGATGACCAACCCCCGGCCCGCGGTTGTGCGTTCTGGACCGCAGGGAGCGAAAGAACAGACGCAGCGCATGGTATCGCACCGCGAGGCAACGGAGCGGGCGAGAGGGACACAGGGAGTCGGACATCGTCATAGTACCGGTGAAGCAGGGGAACCTGGACCGCGGGGACCCTGAGGAGGGAAGGACGATGCTCGTCATGGACCCGTTGGCGGGCAACCTAGCGGGGGCTCTGTACCCCAGTCTTAGGTCAACGTAACGCCTCCGGACAGCAAAGCGGATAAGCCAAGCCATGACGCGACGAGCCGGATGCCTTAATTGGGCACGTCCGGATCTGCGGGAGCGCCAGGGAGTAATCCCTGGCGCGACCCGGCCGGATTTGTCCCCAGGAGAACAACCCATGACGAGAGCGATCCAGAAAGCTGCCGAGAAGCGTCAGGTCGAGAGTTTTTTCCGCAGCCTGTTCTGGGGCAACGACGCCGGGATCGTTGTCGATAGCCGCGACCCGCCCGAGCCGGATAACATTGTTCAAGGCGTTCGCCTCTGCGAAGTCGCCGGCGAAGGGGTTTCGGCCCTCTACGTCGAAGTGACGGGGTACCATCCGCCCGCCAGCGATGGCGATGGCTTCCGCCGGACCGAGAATGATTCGCGTTGGCAGCTAGAACTGCTGCCGGCGATCCTCACCGCGAGGAAGGCGAACCCCGCCATGAAGAGCATCGCCGCCCAAATCAATTTCAAAGATGTTCGGCTTCCTTCCAAACGCCACGATCAAGCGATCGTCGCGGACCTGATCAGGGCTGTCGGGGCGGCGATCCCGCGCATCCTCCCTGGACAATCCCTTGAGGTCAGCTTTCAGCCCCGAGAGACAGTAGCCAAGTGTCCACTTTATCTAGGTAACATGACGCTCCTGGCCGCGGAGGATTTCCCCGTGGCCGCGGAACATTTCAGCGTTATCCGCTTGCGATCACACCCCGATTGGGAGTGGCCGCCTTGGTCCTGTCCCCGAATGCTCGCCGGCTGGAACAGTCCCACGGCCAGCGAGTTCACCCGCATCCTCAGGGATAAGGAAGCCAAGGCGCAAAGGTACGATACGCAGGGCCGGCCCCTCTGGCTCCTGATCGTCGCGGAGTTCGACAACGACCTGGAGTCGCACATCTTTCCGCGAGAAAGAGACGACCTTGACCACCTGCGCGAGCAAATTGCCGCCACAGTGTTTGACTTTGCCGCAGGCCCGTTCCAGCAGGTATGGCTTTTCTCCGAATTCACGGAAGGCTCTGTCCGGCTCTACCCGAGTACCTCAGCAGCAACCCAGCCGTAGCGACCCGTCCCCCAGGTGCACGCTCAACACCATTCGTGATTGCCCATCTAATCCTTGCGCGTCAGCACCGCGTGCTCCTTAACCCTGATGAGCCGACTCAGGGCAGCTGCCCCATTGCTTGTCGCGGTGCGATATAATTCTCAGATAAGGTCGGCGGCTTACGGCATGCCGCCAATTGGAGGGAAGGATAACGCTTTTGCCACGCGTTCCCCGACGCTGGAGATACTCGAGTGATTGACTGGCTCAAAGAGCAGTGGAAGCGGATCGCAACGCTAATTCTGTTCCTAGCTTCACTTCTGACCGTTCTTGTATATGGCGACATCATCCGTGGCTGGATTTTCCCAAGGTCAGATGAAGTAAAACTGGGAAATATACTTCTTGACTGCCTTGGGACGCCGTACCAATTCCCTCAAACTTACGTCAAGTCCGGTGAAACGTTGCAGCAGTTCTTTCAGAAGGCCCAAGGGCACGCCCGACTAGGCATTCACAACATAAGTAATGTGGACGAACCCGACATCACTATATATGTCCCGGCAGAAGCAATCATTGAAGTGTGGACCAAAGATAACCTAATCCGCAGCTATGGCCCTGCCCAGGTTTTTCCTCTTGGAAACCTTCCGAGAGGCGATGCTATGACCGTATTCATCTGGATCAATCGCCCTTTCCTGGTCACCGACTCAATCACGTATGCTAGTCGGTACGCAACGCACCAGTTTAAGGCTTCAGACCTGGCTGCATTGGATGAACTGGAATACTATCGAAAGGGTCACTACATCTTTGGATCACTAACAGTAATCCTTTCCGTAACACTCCTGCTTTTTGCCACCTGGGTCTTTCGCCGCAAGAATCCCCCGAAGACAAGGCGTCGGTACCAAAGAAAGCCACAAGCCAGTACAAGTGAGAACATTTCAAGTGCGTCAAGCCCTTCTCAGCCCGAACCCCTTTAGTATCTTTCGGCTGACCTTCTCCGCAAGATGCGGAGAAGGTCAGCCGTTGAAACCCATTTTATTCACGCCACTTGCGACTGATAACGGCGATACGTCTGCAACGCGTCGCTCATGATGCGGCGGCCCCGAGTTGTTA
>DATGZX010000159.1:0-10538 GCA_035296965.1 Gemmataceae bacterium | reverse complement strand
CCAAGCCACTACCTCAGGTCCAGGGAAGGAAGGGCGCGCATCGATTCCTGGTTCAATCCCAAAATGCTCTACCGCATTCCGCGGAACCTGCAAACCACCGGCCTGCGCGCCCTGGGGCGACTGGCGTTGCTGGACAACTATGCCGCGCTGACGCGCCGCCTGCGCGAGGAGCTGCTGAAGTGCGCGGATCCCGACACATTGGCGAAGGTCGCGCAACGGGCTGGACTGGGTTTGCGGAGCACTGTTCCGCGCGTCTACGTGGTCACCGGACTGGGGGGCGGAACCGGCAGCGGCATGTTCTTGGATCTTGCCTACGTGGTGAAGCATCTCCTGAAGGAGCTCGGCTGCTCGCAAGCCGAAGTCAACGGCGTCTTCTTCTTGCCGGCGGTGGACCGCCATCCCGGACGTGTGCTTGCGCTTGGCAACGCCTTCGCGGCCTTGACCGAACTCAACCATTTCTCCACTCCAGGCACGACCTTTTCGGCGCGCTACGAGGAAAAGGAAAAACCGCTGAGCGATCCGGAGCCTCCTTATGCCCGCACGCTGATGCTCCAGCTTCCAGAAGGCATCAGCGAGGAAGCGCCGAAGGAGCTATTCGATCTGTCGGCTGATTATATTTTCCGGGAACTCGCCTCGCCGCTCGGGCGCGTGACCGAAGATTACCGTGCCAACATGCCGAGCCCAGGCCGGCAATGCCCGGGCCCGACCTATCAAACGTTCGGCCTCTATCGCATTTCCTGGCCGCGCCAGGCGCTGCTGCGCAACGTGGCGCGCCGGTTGTGCCAGCGGGTCGTGCAACACTGGATGTCCAAGGACGCTGGGCCGGTGCGCGAAGCGGTGCAGGCAGCAGTCGCCGAGGTTTGGCAAAAGCAAGAACTGAGCGGCGAAAACCTGCTGACGCGTTTGCAAGCAGTCTGCAAAGAGGCTCTCGGCGAAAAGCCCGAGACGATCCTCTCCAAGTTGACCGCGCCTTTGGAGGAACTTGATAAGCGCAGCCTCGAAGGTCTTCCGGAAGCGGCGGCTTCCTTGCTCGCCCAGTTCGAACGCCTTCTGGGCCGGCCCGAGACCAGCGTCGGCAATCGGGGCGGCGAGCTGGACGGCCCGCTCAATGCCGCGGCCGATGCCTTGATCGCCACCCACAGCCAGCGGCTGGCGACTTTCGCCGTCCGTCTCGTCGAACATCCCCAGTTCCGCCTGGCCGGGACCGAAGAGGCAATGCGACAGATGATTGCCATCCTCGAACAGTCGCTGCAACATCATGAAGGTCTGTGCAAGGAATTCACGGAGAGAACGACCGAAGCCCACGGGCGGATCTGGTCGATCCTGGCGACGCTTCAGGCGGGCACTCAAACCGAGCGCCGCAAAATCGTCACGACCACCTCGGCATTGATCGAGCTGCTTCGCATCTACCCGAATTGGCGCTACCAAAGCTTGCTGCTCAAGCGCGTCCTGAACATCTACGTCAGTCTGCGCGGCCATCTATCCGACCAGCTTCGCGAGATCAACTATTGCCGCGATCGCCTGGGCGACTTGCGGCGCGGCTTCGAAAACCCGGAAAGAAACGCGCCGATCAACGAGGAAGGTAGCTGTGGCCGCAGCGTCTACCCCTTCGGCTGCCGTAACCTGAATGAAACCGTGAAGCGGCTTCTCGAGGGCATTTCGCCCAGCGAAGCTTACGAACTTGACTGCAAGATCCAGAACGTGATCCGCCAACAATTCACCTCGCTGGTCCATGTGTGCATGACCCCTTCCAATCTGCTGCAGAACCTGGAAATGGCCATGCAGCACGAAGCGGAAGGCTTTGTAGCCACTCGATTGGCCGATATCAACGTGACCGACCTCTACATGGCCCATCACAGCAACGATGAGCAGATCGAGAGCGATCTGGAAGAGATGTTCGAGTCCGCGGCGCCTCAACTGAGCGGCCAGCATATCCCTCCGCAGTCTGAGCTGCGCGTCCTGGCGACTCCTCCCGGTCAAGCCGGCGAGCGCTTTCAGGAACTGGCCCAGGGAGTTGCAAACGGATTGAAGATCATTGCCACCGCGGGTCTCAACGACATCGTCTTCTACCGGGAAAGTCCGCGTCTGGCGCTGGCAGAATTGGGCCAACTGGGTCCGCTGGCCTATGAGGCTTACCGGCAGATGTCCGGCATCGAAAGTTTCACACCCCATAGCCGGACCGACATCAGTGAGTGGCGGGCCGCGGTCGTAAGTTAACCGCAGACGTGCGGACCGGCAAAGCGCCCTTGCAGCGCGTGCGCGCTTCCTGCTATCCTGCCGGCGCCATTTCGCGAAAGGCAGGAGGCCTATGCGCATTTTTCTTTGTGCCGGCGAACCGAGCGGCGATCTGCACGGCGCCAACCTGGTGCAAGCGCTGCGCCGGCTGGACCCGAACGTCGAGTGTGTCGGCTACGGCGGGGACCGCATGGCGCGGGCGGGATGCCGGCTCCTATACCCGCTTTGCCGTCTCGCCGTTATGGGTGTCTTGCACGTCTTTCGCAACGCGGCCGTCTTCCTGGACCTGCTTGTCAAAGCGGATCGATTCTTTCAATACGAGCGGCCCGACGCCGTCATCTTGATCGACTATCCGGGCTTCAATTGGTGGATGGCGCGGCGCGCTCATTTCCGCGGCGTCCCCGTTTTCTACTTTGTGCCGCCGCAGCTTTGGGGTTGGGCCGGCTGGCGCGTCAAGAAGATGCGCCGCTGGGTGGACCACGTACTGTGCAGTCTCCCGTTCGAAGAGGAATGGTATCGCGAGCGGGGCGTGGACGCCCGGTACATCGGCCATCCTTACTTCGATGAACTGACCCAGCAGACCTGGGATCGTGAATTTGTCGACCAGCAAAGGGTCGGAACGGAGAAGATAATCGGCCTGCTGCCCGGCTCGCGCAACCAGGAAGTCGAGCTGAACTTACCCACTCTGGCGCGGGCGGCTGCGCTCGTTCATGCCGCCCGACCCGACACGCGTTTTCTGCTGGCTTGCTATAAGCCAGCGCATGGCCAGTACGCGGAGCAGTATTTACAAGGCCGCGCCATGCCCTATATCAAGCCCTTTGTCGGCCGCACGGCGGAGATCCTCGATCTCGCCACGGCCTGCATTGCAGTCTCCGGTTCCGTAGGCTTGGAGCTGCTCTATCACGGCAAGCCGGCAGTAGTCATTTATCGCATCCGCGCCTATCACACGCCTTTATTTCGCCTGTTGATGAAAGCGCCTTGCATCAGTCTGGTCAACTTGCTTGCCGGCAAGGAGATCTTTCCGGAATTTTTGAGAGACCGGTGTGAGGCCCCGGCTATTGCGGGACATGTGCTGAGCTGGCTGAATGACGGGGCCGCTTATGAAACGGTGCGCGGCCAGCTAGGCGAGCTGCGCGAGCGCTTCGCCAGCCCTGGGGCATGCGAAAGGGCGGCGCGCTACATTTTGGATGCTTGCCAGCAGCGGCCGGCCCGGCGCTCGACGCAAGCGGCGGCATGAGTCGCCGGCGATCTTAGAAGCGCACTCCAAACGTTACCAGAAAGTTGAGCTCTTCCAGGTCGGAATTGTTCTGCGATTGCAGGATGTCCATCCAGTCGTAACGCCACTCCGTTCGAAAGCCCGCCAGGAAGGTGCAGCACCCATAGGGCACTTCCAGGTCGGTGTGCAGACTCACGAAGGCGCCGCCGAGAATGTCATTGCGGTGTTGGATTTCGTGAAACTCCGCTTTAACGCTTCCAATCGTAGCACCGCCATCCAAACCGATGCGCCAACGCGGGCCAGGACCGTTCGCCGGGGCCCAAATATACCACTCGCGGCCAAAGGCGACATTCACATCAGTGAGGTTCAAGTTGCGCAGGGTTACCGGCACCACGTGCGTGGTGGAGCTGGAGTTAAACTCGTTTAAGGGAATTGTGATATCTGAATGCTGTCCCTGAAAGCGGGTGTTGTCCAAGCTTAGATCGATGTTCCAGGCAGCGTCCATCGTGGGGTTGAAGAATAGACTGCGGCCGCCGCCCTCGACCTTCCAGCCGGTTTCCAGGACGTGACCGAAGGTGGCGCCTTCCACCGGCAAGGAGGGGCCGGTGCGTACGAACAGTTCATATTGAATCGGCCCGCTGCCGCCGATGGGCCCGCAGCATTCCGGCCGAGGATAAGCTAACCAACTGGAAAGTGTCGCCGGCGGCCGTGTCTCCGGAGGAGGGGCGGGCTCTGGTTCATTGAATGGCGAACTGTTCTCCGCGATCTGGGTGGGGGGAGGAAGCAGATCCTGGGCGCGCGGGGCGGAGACTGCGACCAGAGCCACCATCAGGGCACAAGAGAAGACCGGCTTCGTGCTCATGCGCTCCTCGCATTTCCAGGATCGCCCCGCCGTTCAGCGGCTAGCGCACTGGGAGAATCCTCTAAAAATGGACCAGTCTATTCTTCGGACGGAAGCGCTGCCGGAGTTGACAGGAATATGGGTAAATCCAAACCTATCGGAAGAAGGGGTTTTACAGGTTACGTGAACTCTGCCGGCTCTGCCTGGTTGCAAGAAGATGGGCGGGGCAAAGAGCTCGGCCGAATTTGAGAATTCTGCGTGGAAGGGAGATGCACAACAAATTGGGTCTCTATGTGCCCTACCCGAGCTGCCGGTTACTGGAGATGCCGTTCACGCAATTGGCGAAGACGTTGGAATGCTGGCTTGAGTTGGCCTTTGGCGTCGATCAATCCACAGTTAGGAAACTGGTGGACGTCGGCGTCCGTGAGATGCGTCCAGTGGACAGCCTGCACAAATGGTTTGCAAACGGTCAAGCCCCCGAATGATTCAGCCCAATCCGCCTGGCTATTCAATGAGAAGCCCTCATGCCAGTGCCCTGCGGCGACGCGCAACTCGGGATCGCACTTGGGATCGGCCGCATTCACCGACGGATAGCCAAGCGTTACGCGCAACGGTACTCCCAGGAGAGCGTACAGATCGAGCATGCGCGAAGTCTCGAGCAGGTCACGACAATAGCTGCCGCGCGGCGCGGCGCACATTACCACTTCCAGATCGAGTGCCGCCAAGTTGAGTTCGGAGCGGATGAGGGTATCGGCGAAGATGAACGGGGAGTGTGTGCGATCCTCCAGCGCCATGTACTCTCCCCAGGGCTGGGTCACGCCGACAATGATTTCGAGGCCCGGGTCCACCTGCTTGGCCGCCTGGACCAACTTGACCGTTAACCAGAGAAGCTCCTCCTCCCCCAGGGAAAGGATCGCGGCGCTGTTGCTGGCGCTGGTCAAATGCCAGCGGCGAATGCGTCTGCGATAGCGCTTCAAAGCCGCGGTGACGTAGGCACACATGAACTTGGCCAAGCTGGTCAGGTCTCGTTCCCACAGCCACAGCCAATCGGGCATCTGCACGGAAGAAAAATCGACGAGCGGCCCTGCCGTTATGGTAAGGCCTGCCTTTTCCGCCCAGTCGAGCAGAGCGTCCAGGTGCTTCCAGTCGTAGCTTCCTTCGGTCGACTCGATGCTGCTCCAGACGAATGGGATGCAAATGCTATTGCAGCTCTCGGCGACGATATTGCCGATCTTTTGATCCAGGGGAGCGTAAACTCGACAGCCCAGTACCGTCTGCAACCGCTGTTCGCGCTGGTGGCGAACCTGGAACACCTGTCCCATATAGACGCGGGCCAGCTCTTCGGCGGCTTGATAGCTCTCGCCCAACACGGTCTGCGCCTGACGCGCGGCCTGATCGAGTGCCGGCTCGATGAGGGCATGCCCCAGCGTGAGGCTCACGGTCCGGATCTCTTCTTCAAGTTTTCGTGGAACGTTGAGCCCGCCCGCCTGCCAGTCGGCCGCCTGGGAGCGGACCTGGTTCACTTTGCCACGCGCCAGCTCCACCTGGAGTTGGTAAGGATGGGACCGTTCCATCAAGGTGGCTGTCGCGCCCATGAGCCGGCCCGCTTGCTGCGTCTCCCAGGGCACAACCAGATAGCCGCTTTCGTCCACGTCGCGGCGCACGGTCAAGTGGCCCGACTCGATCTGAACCTTGGACGGCCAGGGCATGTTGTCCGGGCCGCCGGCTATGCAGGCACGCTCCAACTCTCGAGCAGCTTCTGTGCTCAATCCGGACGGCAAATAGAAGGTCATCGTACCCATAGTCTTTAGAACGAATCCCGACAGCTTTGGCGGTTAGCTCGTTCCTGCATCAGCGCAACTGCAAGCGCAACCATAATAGTATATCGTATTGGCATTTCCGATTCGATCCATTGCCTGCGCGCAGGCAGAGCGTTGGTCCACGCCGCGCGTGCATCCCCCTTCTTGATCATCCTTGAACTATTTGAGACATGCTCGAGTCGCGGGCGCACGAGATGGGGCGTATGAGGGCCGGCGCCACGGCGGCACGCGCCAAAATGCAGCCGCACTCACGAAAGTGCAACGATCGTAATGCCGTACCGATTGGCGAGGGCGACCGTCTTGTCCTGGTCGAGGATAATGGTTTTTGCAGCCTCCACCGCGAGCACGCGACCGCCTGACCGGTGCATCGTCTCGATCGTCGTGCAGCCGATGGTGGGCACGTCGAAGCGCATGTCTTGCTGCGGTTTGGCAACCTTGACCACGACAAAATCGCCGGCGCGGCACAGGGTGCCGGCCCGCGAGATCGCCTGGTCGGTGCCTTCGATCGCCTCGACGGCAAGCACGGCTTTTTCCTTGACGGCCACGCTCTGGCCAACGTCGAGCCGGCCCATCGCCTTGGCTAATTCCCAACCAAAGGCGATGTCCGCTTCTTCGCTCACGGTCGGTTTTCGGTGTGTCAACAAACCCGGGCTCGCGAGCAGCTCCGGGCAGTGATCCAGTGCGGATTCGAAGTGCATGCCGTCCATCCTGAATTCGTCGATCATGCGCAGGAGGAGCGTATCGTCGCGATTGTCGGGCTTGCGGCGATACCAAAAACGAATCGTACGCCAATCCGGCAGCAGAGAGAGCATTCGCCACGGTGTATGCATGACTGCCTTGGTGATCTTGCCGGCCATCACGATGCGTTCGACCTTCTCGCGCTTGAAACAGCGAATCATTCGCCCCATGCGCGCTACGCCGGCCCAGTAAAAACGGTGCACCATGCCGGCGAGTTCCGGGGCGGCCTCATACCGGACGCCGACGCAAACGACGGGTATGCCCAGGCTGCGGGCCTTCTCGGCAAAGACGATCGGAAACCGGCCGCTGCCGGCGAGCAGGCCGATCGCTTGACGATTTTGAGTCGAAATAGAGCGATTCAATGGCAAAGAAACAGGCGTCATGTTGGTTTGTTTGGAAAATGACTCATGATGTCGCCGGCCGCGCATGGCGTCATTCGTCCGTGATTTCCAGGCGTTGCTTGATCTTTTGCACGTCGCGACGAATTTCGGGAAGCCTTTCCAGCGTCATGAGGACGCGCTTCTGCTCCCGCTCCGGAGTGGCTGGCGCGCCTAGCATGCGCAGGCCGGCTGGCACGTCCTTGGTCACCCCCGCCTTGGCGCCAATGATGGCCCGGTCACCGATGTGCACATGATCCACGATCCCAGCCTGTCCGGCAATCACGACATAATCGCCGGTGCTGCTCGAGCCGGCGATGCCGATCTGGCTGACAAACAAGTTGTGGCGGCCGATCCGGCAATTGTGTCCGATTTGCACGAGGTTGTCGATCTTGGTGCCTTCGCCGATCTTGGTGGCCTGGAACGTGCCACGGTCAATCGTCGTGCAGGCTCCAATTTCGACGTCGTCGCCAATCTCGACGTGGCCGAGTTGCGGAACCTTCACGTGCCGGCCGTTCTGCAGCCGATAACCAAATCCGTCAGCCCCGATTACCGCGTTGGCGTGCACGGTGACGCGGTTCCCCAAAATCGTGCCGTCGTAGAGAACGACGTTCGGATATAAAACCACGTCGTCACCCAGGCGACACAGTCGCCCGACGACAGCCCCCCCATGAATCCGGCAGCGGGCGCCGACGCTGCTTTCCGCGCCAATATTCGCGAACGGATAAATGCTGGCGTCTTCTCCAATCGTCGCCGAGAGATCGACAAAAGCTCGTGCGTCGATGCCGTGGCGGGGCGCCTCCGCTTGACCATGCAGATGCCGGACAATGGTCACAAATGCACTCAAGGGATCTGTGACCCGGATCAGCGCCAGGCCATTCCCGGGAAAGGAAGACGGGACCACGGCGGCCGAAGCCCGGCAGCCGTGCAGGAGATGTGCGTGCTGGTCGGTTTCCACGAAGGTAATGTCGCCCTCTTCCGCCGCGCCGACCGGCCGGGCCGCCTTGACGATCAGGTCAGGATCACCCAGAGCTTGCCCCTGGACTAATTCCGCGAGTTCATGAAGGGTGACACTCACGCGCGATCGTCCTTTCTTCCTTGACTGAGACGGTCGGCACTGCGGGGCCCGAAGGCTATTCCCGCGGATTCGGATGATAGCCCTCCCTGACAAATCGAGCAATGCGAATTCTTCACATACTCAGGCCGATTCGGGATGCCAGGCGTGCCTGGGCAATTTAGGCTGAGTGCCTGAGTGGGTTAGATTCCCAATGTCGCCGCCGTCGAAGGGGAAGAACGCTGGAGGTGGAGGGAAACTTGCCACGGCTGACGCGTGGATCAGGCCTTATTCTGCGCGGAGTGCGCCAGTATCCGGCTGGCATTCGTGTGATAGACCTGCTTGAGCACGTCATCCGGAAGATAAAGGCCGCGCAATCGCGGCGTCGGCAGCTCATCAGGGCCAGGGGAGTAATCGGAATCTGCAATGGGGCTACGACCTTCCCAGCTACTTTCCCAAAGGGTGCGCTGGCACCAGTACCGGCTGATGTAGTGCTCCCGCGGCAACCCATGGCGCGTCACCAGGTCGGAGCCGAACAGGAACCGTCGCGGATGACGGCACACGAGGGACCGGATGGCCTCGCGGTGCGCCGAAACTTCACGCACCTGCCATTTCGTTGCGCTGGTGTCGTAATAGAGATGAGGATAACGCTCCAGCAATGCTTCCAGGTGATCGGCATGCTCGGGGTCGCCGCCCATGTGCGCTCCGATCCAGGTCATGTCGGGAAACAATTGCAGCATGCGTTCCAAACCGACATATTGCTCCGGCTTCGTGCCAAACTTGGCGGTATCGGCATAGGTCTTGCGGAACCACACATCGGGATCGCCAACGTGAACCATGACGACGCGCACGCCCGCTGCGCGAGCGCGCCGAGCCGCCTCGATGCGCCATGGGGCGTCGACCAGCAAGCCACGCTCCCTACCGCGCGGCGCCGACCAGAATTTGATGATTTCGACGCCAAGCTCCAAAAATCGATCGAGTGCGCGATAGGCGGTGTCATCCGGCTCGTCCGGTTTCTTCATGATCGAGCCGTTGAAGCCGAGGCGAGCACCGAAACGCTCGCGCAGAGGCGTGATATCGTCCGGATAGCACATCGAGTAGGTCCGGCCGATGCTGAATTCCTGGGCGACCTCGAGCATGAGCGCTGCCTGTTCAAGGCTCGCTCCGGGTCCGGTGCCGGATGGCGGTCCATTAGCAGGGTCGGTGGGCCGTGTTTGCAAGACATGAGCATGGATGTCGATAAGCGGCAGGCCGGTGTAGCGCAGATGCTGCCTGTCGCTGTAATCCACACCCGTGACGTTGTGCTCGACAATTCCGCTTGTGGAAGTCGCTGCAGTCATGGTGGCAGATCGCTGAATGATGAACGGTAGCCGATGGACCGCCTACCATTCATCATTCGACATTCGCTGCATTAAAACAACACAGGCTTACCCAGCTTGCGGCGGACGACAGTGCACTGACCTCCATGCATCAGTGTGTGGTTCGACGTCAGGATCAGCAGCGCTCCGATGGTCGGAGCGAACTGCGACATGGGGGCGGTGGTGGGCTTGTCCAGGTCGGCGTCTGACATCTTCGCTAGCGCTGCCAGCGTTGCCCCGCGGACTTGGTTGAATTGTGCCAGGTACTCGGCTTTGGTTTTGAAACCTTTGGGTGGATTCATGCTAGCGGCGTTCTTGCCATGCTGGTCGTCCCAGCCAGCAGGGAGCGGCGGGTAGGAAGCGCCCGGGAATTGCCGGCCCATGGAGTGCTCGGAGCTGATGAGATGGCCGAGTTGCCACGCGGTGTGGTTCGCAGCCGGGTCGGGGCGAATCAGCAGATCTGCGTCGGAGAGGTCCTCGATGTACTTGGTCATAAGGAACTGGGTCGACGTCAGCGCTGTTTTGATCGCGTCCTTGGCAGTCATGGAGAGACACCTCGCTTCAAGAGTGAGTCCTTGGGGCGCCGAGGCCCGTGCCGGCGGGCGACCCACAAGGTATCTCTGCAATTCTAGGCAGACAGTCAACCCAAGACGAGTCCGCGGTCAAACATTGAACCCGCAGCCGCGGTACTTTGGATGCCCCGGCCTTGAGCCGGGGAGGTTCACGCTCGTTTCTACTTCATGCCGGCCCAGGGTTGATGATAGGGGTAGGGAGGACCGATTGGGTTCGGTCCCCCCTCCCTCCGAACCGGATCTGCGCGCCATAATGCCTCCATTGTCACAAACCAATTGCGCCTGTCTTTTGCAAGCAGGCAGGTGAGCAGTACACGGTTCCCTTTG
>DATGZX010000158.1:0-4672 GCA_035296965.1 Gemmataceae bacterium | reverse complement strand
CCGCGGGAAATTGGCCTATCATTTTGCCCAGCACGTGACGCACCAGAGTCAAGTGATCGAGGATCAACGCATCACGCTGGCTTTTGGCGGCGACCTGATTGTATGTCTGCACAGCGTTTTCCACGGGATTCACCGTGAATGAAGGAACCGCTCCACCAGGTAACTCGCGACGCCGGCCGCGCTGCCCAGGAGCATGGCAGCGCAGGACGCCCTTACGAAAATCGTCTCGGGGGCCAGATTGCCGGCGACACCAATCAGCGTGACCAGGCAAGCGGCCAGCACGGCCACGATCTTGCCCCACGGTCGTTTGCTCTCTCCGGCGCGCCGAGCCTGTTGCATGCGTCGTCCCTTGGCTGCGCTTCATGTATCATCGACCAACGCTCTCAGGCGGCCGCCAGCGCCTTACCCCCAGGCCGCTCACGTCCCCCCGAATCCCGACTACCCGACGCCTGAACGCTACCCGTCGCAGCCACGCCTTGCCGGTTTGGCGTCTGGCCACCGCCCAGGTCCAAGGAACTGTTTTCGGCGCGCGTTCCCAGGTCTTCCAGCTTCAACATTGCCACCGGTTCTAGCTGGAGATCGCTGGGCACCTCCTGGTAAGCGATCACGGCAAGTTCCGGGAGCGAGCGGCTCAGGGTGCGCCGCAACGCTCGTCGGATCGTGTTGTCCGTCAACAGGGCCACTTCCTGGTTGCGCGCCGTCGCCTTGCGCCATTCGTTGGTCAAACGCACAATTAGGCTTTCCAGACGGGCGGGCTCGAGAACGAGGTTCTTGTCATGCATCGCCCGCCGCAGCTCGACCTCGAGGCGTGGATCGATCACCACCGCGTGCAGTCGTCCCTGAGGATCGCGAAAGCGATCGCAGATGGTTCGGCCAAGGTCTCCGCGCACGCGCTCGGTCAGGTCTACCGGATCCTTGATCGTGGGCGCATGGTTGGCCAGACTTTCAAGAATGCGCGTCATGTTCGATATGGGAACGCGTTCCTCGAGTAACAGCGAGAGTACGTGGTGGAGCACTCCCATGGTCATGACGTTTGGGATCAATTCATCGACGACAGTCGGCGCGGTTTCCTTTACCTTGTCGATCAGCGCTCTGAGGTCTTCCCTGCTGAGAAGCTCGTGAGAATGGCGCCGTACGATTTCACCAAGGTGAGTGATGACTATGCTCGGCGCATCGACGACCGTGTAGCCGGCAAGTTCGGCACGCTGGCGATCGTTCTCGACGATCCAGCGCGCCGGCAGCCCGAATACGGGGTCTTTCGCGACCTCGCCCTGAAGCGGCACGCGCACGCCGCCTGGGTCGATGGCAAGCCAGCAGTCGGGCCGAATGTGGCCGCGCGCGACTTCGCGGCCGCAGACGAGAATTCGATAGGCGTCGGGATCGAGTTGGATGTTGTCTCGAACGCGCACGGGCGGCACCCATAGACCGCTCTTCTTTGCCAGGTCTCGGCGTAGGCCGCCTATGCGTTGCAGCAACCCGCTGCCACGCTTGGGGTCCACGAGAGGAATGAGTCTTGCACCGATCTCTATGCAGGCGCGATCGGTTTGAAGGAATTCCTCCAGGGGAACTTCAGGAGCTGCCTTCGGAGCCGCAGCGGCTTCTTTATCCCTGGCTTCTTGCGATTTCTTGGGTTGCAGCCTGCGTGAGGCCAACCACAATCCGCCTGACAGCAACAGGAACGGCAGCATTGGCAAGCCCGGAGTAACGGCCAGGCCGAGAAGGATCAGGGCTCCGATGGCGAGCGGCCGCGGTTTGTTTGCGAACTGCAATCCGATTTCCTGGCCCAGGCTTGTCTGGGATGTGGCCTTCGTGACCAAGATGCCGGATGCGGTAGCCACGACCAGAGCAGGAATCTGGGAAACGAGACCATCGCCGACGGTGAGGATCGAGAAGGTGTGGATTGCCTGCTGGATGGTATTGCCGCGGACCAGGCCGATGATCACCCCGCCAATCAAATTGACAGCCGTGATGATCAGGCCGGCGATGGCGTCGCCGCGCACGAAGCGGCTGGCACCGTCCATCGCACCGTAGAATTCAGCCTCGCGCATCAGGTGCTGGCGGCGGCGTCTCGCCTCGGTCTCGTCAATCGTGCCGGCGTTAAGTTCAGCATCGATACCGACCTGTTTGCCGGGCATCGCGTCAAGGGTGAAGCGCGCGGCAACTTCCGACACGCGACCGGCACCACGAGTGATGACGACGAATTGGATAATGATCAGGATCAGGAAGATTACGAGGCCGACGACCAGGTTGCCGCCGACGACAAAATTTCCAAAGGTAGCCACGATCATGCCGGCACTGCCCTTGAGCAAAATCAACCGCGTGGTGGCTACGTTGAGCGCAAGGCGGAACAGGGTCATGAGCAGCAACACGGAGGGAAAGACGGAAAAATCCAGAGGCTGGGTGGCGCTCAAGGTGACGAGCAGAAGCAGCATGGTGATGCTGAGATTGAAGGCCAGCAGAAGGTCGAGCAAGAGTGGCGGCAAGGGGACGAGCAGAACCGCAAGCACGCCCATGAGCGCGATGGAGAGGACCATCTCGCTGCGCTGCGTAACCGACAGACTTGAAGTTGCTGCTGGATTCACGGAAGTTGCCATACTATTACACGCTCCTGGTCGCCGGCTTGCACGCCACTGGGCGAGCCTCCTTCACATTCAAGGTGGAGTTTTACGCAACGGCATCATCGACGGTCCGCGTCACTGGGACCGTTACACCATCTGCCGCAGGCGATAGATGTAAGCCAGCACCTCCGCGACGGCCTGATAGAGTGCCGCAGGGATTTCTTGGCCGACGTTGACGGCTTTGAAGATCGCCTGGGCGACCGGTTTGCGCTCGACGACCGGCACCGCGTGCCGCCGAGCCAGGTCTACGATGCGCAGCGCGACAAATCCTGCTCCTTTTGCGACCACTCGTGGTGCAGCCATCATGCCTCGGTCGTAGCGCAGGGCGACGGCCAAGTGTGTCGGGTTGGTGATCACGACCGTGGAGCGGGGCACGTCGCGCAACATCCTTTTCTTGTTCATCTCACGCTGCATCTTGCGGATGCGCGCACGCATCTGCGGGTCGCCTTCCTCGCGTTTCATCTCTTCTTTTAACTCTTGCCTTGACATGCGCAGGGACTGCTCGTGACGCCAGCGTTGAAACCCGTAGTCTGCCACGCCGATCAGCAAAAGCCCGAAGGCACAGACCAGCGCAAGGCGGATTGCGATATTCCATCCTTGCACGGCCACGGCTGACAAAGGACTCCCATTCAGGCTCACGATGTGCGCACCACGCCCGCGAAGGACCCAGTAGGCCAGCAGCCCCACGACGGCGATCTTCAGAAAGGCCATCAGGCCACGCATCATTCCCGCGGGAGAAAAGATCCGACTCCATCCCCGCGCCGGCGACAGCTTTTCCCAATGCGGGCCGATGAGTTCGGGGAATACGTGGAAGCCGACCTGCGCGCTGCCCACGGCCAGGGCAACCAGGAACATCAAACCCCAGAAGAAGCCAAGTGCCTCGCCCCCGCGCCGCAACATCGCCATCATGAAATCTTGCGCGCGCTCCAGGCTGAACTCCCCAGGCGCGGCGAGAATGAGAATCGCTATGCGCAGGCTCGTCAGCAATCCCTTGATCAGGGTTTCCGCACCGAGCCAGAGCGCCAGCAGGCCCGTGATGAGCAGCAGCCCGGCTGTCAATTCGGAACTGAATGCGACCTGACCCTGCTCGCGAGATTCTTCGCGGCGTCGCTGCGTGGGAGCTTCTGTTTTAGACTGGTCGAATTCATCCGCCATAAGTCACATCGACCTGAGTAGCAAGTCTTCGCAGCGATGGTATACCTGAACCAGCGCCACGATTGCATCGGGCAATAGAAACAGCGCTGCCACCAATCCGCATCCGATACGCAATGCAAAACCGACCGAGAAAATGTTCATGTGAGGGGAGGCACGGGCCATCAGGGCCAGCACGACCGTCGTCAAAAACAGGCACATTCCTATGGGTGCCGCCAGGACCAAGCCCCACTCCTCCGTGAGAGCAGCGCCGCTTACCAGGTTGTTGACGGAAGGCATCGTGCCGCCGCCGCCGATCGGCAATCGCTGAAAGCTGGCATGGAGGATCGCGAGAAGGCCGTGATGGGCATCGACCGCGAAGAAAACCAGAATGCCAAGATACTGAAAGATCTCGGTCAAGGCCCCCGTCGGATTGCGTGCAGTCGGATCGATAATGCTACCCAGCGACAGTCCCATCTCCTGCGTGAGGAATTCGCCGGCGATCTGCGCCGGCACCAGGAAGAGATTCAGTGCATAGCCGAGCACCGCACCAATGACCGCCTCACGCCCCAGCAACAGGCCATACTTCAGCCAGGTCATTTCGGAAGCTGTACCCAGGAGTTGGTGGCTCGGTGCCAGAGAGAAATCAAACCAGAGAATGCTCAAGGCCACTATCAGCCCGACGCGCACGGTCCTGGGCACATAATTCCCGCCAAACAGCGGCAGCACGCTCACCAGCGTGCCGACTCGGGCGAGAACCATGCTGAACGACACGACCCATGCTGCAATCACCGGGTGACCTCCGCCGCGTGCCAGAGCATGCGGACCGTGAAGTGGATGGCAGTCTGCAGGGACCAGGTGAGCGTGATCAGAATGATGGCGCTCACGGCCAGGATGCGTGGCACATAGCTCAGCGTCTGTTC
>DATGZX010000157.1:0-3659 GCA_035296965.1 Gemmataceae bacterium | reverse complement strand
ACTCAGTACTTTGAAGAGGCGGGCAGGCTGAGTCGGGCGAGTGGATTCATTCACTCAATTGCTTGGAGCATGTACGAAGCCGCAAAAATTTATCGTGATGTAGGCCATTACACCGACGCGGAGCGGTGCGAAACTGAGGCGATGAACTCCATGCGCGAGGTCGCGGATAAATATCACCTGCCGCTCCACCTGGCCATGCTTGCTGATCTAAAAGCCAAAGAAGGGGACCTTGCAAAGGCTCAGGAATTCTATGACCAAGCTGCGGACGTCACTGAGAGCCTCCTCGCGAACAGTCCGAGCGAGCAGGTGAAAAGTTCGCTCATCGCGACTATGAGCGATACCTACAAGGGCAATTTCGGTTTGGCCGCCAAGTTGGGTCATACAGTCGATGCTTTCAGAATAGTCGAAACGGCACGCGGGCGCTCCATCGCCGATCCGCTTAGGCGGCCCCGACCGCAGGAGAGCGAGCTTTCGGAGGGCGAAATGTCCGCCAAAGGCGAATTCAATAACCTCCAACGCACTCTGATGGATACTTCTGATCGGGTCCAACGAGGAGCACTCCTGGATAAACTGTTGGTGGCTGAACAGTTGATGGGCGCGCAGGCCCCGCCGATAAATGCGATGCAAGGCGCGACCCTTCAGGCCCACCCTGTTGACCTCGCGAAGCTGCGAACCGTTCTACTTCCCGATGAGGTCTTACTGGAATATGTCCTGGCCGACCCGACTTCATTTTGCTTGGTCATTGATCAGAAGCGCACAGTCATCGTATCGCTTCCGGCGGGTCAAAAGGCAATCGAGGAAGCAACGGACCATTACCTTAATCAGGTCGAGGCAGAGAAGCGTGACAATGCAGACGCGAGGGAATTGTACGACGTGCTGCTCGGCCCTGTTCGGCAATTGCGGCGGACCGCCCGATTGACGATCGTGCCGGACGGTACCCTATGGAGGCTGCCCATAGAGACGTTGCGCGGTCCCGACGGCAAATACGTTCTCCAGTCTCACACGGTCAGCTACGCCCCCTCGAGTACGGTCCTGTACTACCTCAGAACCCTCCGGCGCCCGCTTCAAGTGAGCTTTCGGCAAGGCTGCGTTAGCCGAACTTCGTCACGGAAGATGCGATTGTAACTTTTTTCACGGATTTTTAGCTGCCAAGTCTTTGGCGTTCAATGAACCGGTTGGGGAAAGCGCGTGTAGTGTAAACCTACCCTCTTGATTCGGGCTGAAAATGTTGGCAAGTTGAACGCATGTTCCTGCGCGAACTGCGGCCGAAGAAAGATGGGAAGGAGCACAGCTACTGGTCGCTGGTGGAGACGGTGCGGACGCCGGAGGGACCGCGGCAGAGGACGCTGTGTTACCTGGGCGAGTTGAACACGTCGGCGCAAGCGCGCTGGCAAAAGAGCATTGCGGTTTTCAACGAGCAAGGTGAGAGCCGGCAACTCAAGCTGTTTCCTTCCGAGGTGGAGCCGCCCGAGAATGACCGAGACGTGGCGCGGGTGCTGTTGAAGAAGGTACGGCTGGAGCGGCCGCGTCAGTTCGGAAATTGTTTTCTGGCGCTGGAGCTTTGGAAGCGGCTGGGGCTGGATGATTTCTGGCGGGCGCAGTTGGATCAAGAATCTGCTGAAGTGCCCTGGTCGCGGGTGGCGGCGGTGCTGGCGACGAATCGGCTCTGTGCGCCGGGCAGCGAGTTGGCGATCGAGGAGCGCTGGTATCCCACGACGGCGCTGGATGACTTGCTGCAGGTTCCGCCAGGCAGTGTGAATGACAGCCGGCTGTATCGTTGTTTGGATCGGCTGATCTCACACAAGACCGAGCTGGAGCGGCATTTGCGCCAGCGCTATGGGGAGCTGTTCGGAGCGGAGTTTGATGTGCTGCTCTACGATTTGACCAGCAGCTATGTGGAGGGCGCGGCGGCCAAGGATCCGCTGTTACAGCGGGGCTACTCGCGGGATCATCGTGCGGACTGCAAGCAGGTGGTGATCGCGCTGATTGTGAATACAGAAGGCTTCCCTTTGAGCTATGAAACCTTCGACGGCAATCGCGCCGACGTGACCACGGTCGAAGCGGTGATGCGCATGGTGGAGCGCAAGTATGGGCGGGCGCGGCGGGTGTGGGTGTTTGATCGGGGTGTGGTGAGTGAGGAGAACTTGGCGGCGTTGCGGCGTCGGAACGGACAATACCTGGTGGGTACGCCGCGCTCGAAGCTGAAGCAGTTCGAGGCGGAGTTGCTGAGCGGGGGCTGGGAGCGGGTACGCGATGAGGTAGAGGTCAAGCGTGTGCCCATGCCAGGTGGCGAGGAGACCTATGTGCTGTGCCGGACCACGGCGCGGCGGGAGAAGGAGAAAGCCATCCGCAGCCGTTTCTCAACCCACATGGAGAAGGCGCTGGAGGGGTTGGCCCAAAGGGTGGCGACGGGCAAGTTGAAAGATCGGGACAAGATCGAACGGCGCTTGGGACGGATCGAAGCGCGCTATCCCTCGGTCGCTGATCTATACCAGGCGCGAGTGGTCGAGATTCCGGCGGGACTGCGGGTGGAGTGGCAGATGCTGGCGGATCGGCGAGGGTGGCAGGAAACTCGGGAAGGGGCGTACCTGCTGCGGACCAACCTGGAGGCGGAATCGGCGGCGGAGTTGTGGACGAAATATATGCAGTTGACGGAGGTGGAAGCGGCCTTCCGAGTGCTCAAAAGCGAATTGTCCATCCGTCCCTTGTTCCATCAACTTGAGCACCGAGTCAAGGCGCACATCCTGGTGGCCTTTCTGGGCTACGCCCTCTGGGTCACGCTGAAACACCTGTTGCGGCGGAAGCAAAGCCCGCTGACGCCTGCCCGAGTGCTGAGCCTACTGGCGAGTGTGCAGAGTGCCGACATCATTCTGCCCACGACCGACGGTCGCGAGATTCGACTCCGCCGCGTGACCACACCTTCCCCCGAACAGACCGAGGTCCTCAGAACACTCGGAATTGCACTTCCTGAGCGCCTCGATTTGAACTTCGAATGTAGTGTAAACTCGGCAACCGCCTGATTGATTCTGAAGACGTTAACCGGCGTTTACCCTGTTTCGTGACGAACTTGGGCTAGCTTCAGAAAACCCATGGATTTGCGCGCCGCAACAGAGTAACCCGCTTACATGGGACCCAATTCTGACAGAAAACGGCACCCACCTATAGAAGCAACCTGTGGATACGTCTGCGGCCCGATTCATCGTGTTAAGAGCAAAGGAGCCAGGGTCGTCTCCGTCCGCGCGGTTTCAGGTGCAGTTTTTGCAGAGTCGAAGGCGAAGTACGGCATTCGACGTGCAAAGCACGAGCATATGATTAGCAAAATAGCCAATGCAATTGGTTTGAAAACGAATCCTGTCGCCCTGACCTGGGCGGACACATTGCCCGACCCTGCGATCAGTTTTAAGCCGGGACGATGGGGTTGTGTGATGGCGGTGTTCGCCACCGTCGCCTCCAAGGGCCGTATCGGCGCTTTCAGTCGCGAGACCTATGGTTGCTGGGGAGGCGGAGTCGGCCTTGGCTTCGGTAACTGCTACAAGACCTTTCCGGGCGGGATTGCAGGCTTCTGCGGATTTCTTGCCGGCGGTAACAAAGGGTCAGAGGAGGGCCGGGCCATCGGCGCGCAAATGGCCGCGTGGGGCGGTGAGCGCATGGCCGACGAC
>DATGZX010000156.1:0-83446 GCA_035296965.1 Gemmataceae bacterium | reverse complement strand
GGGTGCGGAAGACGACCATCGGCCAGGCCGGCCGCCTCACGACCCCGTTCTGACGGGCGTCATCCCAGATCCGCCGAATTTCGGCCACGACCGTGTCGAGCACACCGGCGAGCTGCTGGTGGACCGCATCTGGCTCCCGTCCCTCGACGAAGTAGGGCCTGTAGCCCATGCCCTCGAAGAACTTCTGCAACTCGTCCTTCGGGATGCGGGCGAGGAAGCAGGGATTGGCGATCTTGTACCCGTTAAGGTGAAGGATCGGGAGCACGCAACCGTCGCGGGCCGGGTTGAGGAACTTGTTGCCGTGCAAGCCGGTGGCCAGCGGGCCGGTCTCCGCCTCGCCGTCGCCCACGACGCAGGTGACGATCAGTTCCGGGTTGTCGAAGGCGGCGCCGTACGCGTGCGACAGGGCGTAGCCCAACTCGCCCCCCTCGTGGATGGAGCCGGGCGTCTCCGGGGCGACGTGGCTGGGGATGCCGCCGGGGAAGGAGAACTGGGTAAAGAGCCGCTTCAGGCCGGCCTCGTCCTGGCCGATGTTGGGGTAAACCTCGCTGTAGGTCCCCTCCAGGTAGGCATTAGCCACCAGCGCCGGCCCTCCGTGCCCGGGGCCGGAGATATAGAGCATGTTCAGGTCGTATTCCTTGATGACCCGATTGAGGTGGACGTAAAGAAAGTTCTGGCCGGACGTCGTTCCCCAGTGGCCGAGCAGGCGCGGCTTGACATGCTTGAGCTGTAACGGCTCCTTGAGGAGCGGGTTGTCCATGAGGTAAATCTGGCCGACGGACAGGTAGTTGGCGGCTCGCCAGTAGGCGTGCATCTGGCACAGCTCCTCGGTGGACAGCGGACCGGCCGCCGCGGCCTGGACGCCATCTTCGATTTTTCGTTTCACTGCGGTACTTGTGGTTGCCATTTCTCACACTCCTAGTCCTTTCGGGTTCAGTCCTCAAGTTCCTTACGCCCGGCCGCGAACAAGTCCGACGACGGAGCGCGAGCGAACGACGTAGGCTGAGGATCGGACGCAGGCCTCGCCCCCCGGCTCATGAAAGTCGTCCGGACTCACCAGGCCGGTGTCGAAGACCTGCCGCCATTCCTCGGGCCGCCCTTCCTGGATCTCGAATGTTACATCGCTCTCGGACGCGTTGATCATCAGGTAAAGATCGGTGTCCTGTTGCGAGGCGCCGCGCAGGTAAAAGGCCAGCGTGCGGGAATCGGGCCCCATGTCCACCGTGGGGCCCGTACCATACCAGCGCACATCCTCGCGCCAGAACCGGCTCCGGCACAGGGAAGGGTGGGCCTTGCGGAAGCCGATCATGCAGCGGAAGAACCGAAACACGTCTTGGTTGACACGGAGCCGGTCCCAGTCGAGCCAGCTGGTCGTGTTGTCCTGGTTGTAAGGGTTGTTGTTGCCGCCCTGAGTCTGCAAAAACTCGTCGCCTGCGCGGAACATCGGCGTCCCGTTCGCCAGCAAGTGTAAGCAGCAGAAATTCTTCGCCTGTCGCTTCCGCAGCTCCAACACGCACGCCGGGACCCCCTCGTCCCCTTCCCAGCCGCAGTTCCAGCTGTAGTTGTCCTCCGGGCCGTCCGCGTTGTTGTGGCCGTTGGCCTGGTTGCGCTTCCAGTTGTACGAGACGAGGTCATACAGGGTGAACCCGTCGTGGCACGTGACGTAGTTGACGCTCTGGAACGGGTGAAAGGCGTGCACCCGGTCGTCCGGGAACAAGTCGTCGCTGCCGTAGAGCCGCTGCATGAGGGCCGGCACCAGGCCGGGGTCGCCGCGCACGAAGCGGCGGACGTCGTCCCGGAAGCGGCCGTTCCACTGGAGACAGGCCTTGGCGGGGAAAGAGCGCCCGAGCTGGTACGCCCCCGCGGCATCCCAGGGCTCCACGATGAAGCGGACGCCCAAAGGGTCCGGCGGAAGCAGGTCGATCGGGTCCTCCCAGGTGAGGGAACCGTCGTCGTTCCGCGCCAGGACAGAGGCGAGGTCGAACCGGAAACCGTCCACATGCATTTCCTGGAACCAGTAGCGTACGCTGTCCACGACCAGCTTGCGGACGGCGGGCTTGGAGCAGCGCAGCGTGTTGCCGGTCCCGGAGAAGTCCATGTACGGGTTTCCGGCCTGCCCGGACAGCAGGTAGTAGGTACTGTTGTCAATGCCCTTGAAGCTGTAAACCGGCCCGCGCTGGTCACCCTCGGCCGTGTGGTTGTAGACCACGTCCAGGATGACCTCGATGTCCGCGGCGTGAAGCGCCTTGACCATGGCGCGGAACTCCTTGTGCTGTTCGTCCCGGCGGCTGCTGTAGCCGTCGTGGGGGGCGAAAAAGTTGAGGGGCATGTAACCCCAGCAGCTCCCCTCCTGGGGGTCGAACTGGAAGACGGGCATGATTTCCACCGCGGTGACGCCCAGTTCCTTCAAGTAAGGGATCTTCTCGACCAGTCCCGCAAAGGTGCCGCGCCGCTCGGGACTCACCCCGGAATTGGGGTTGTTCGTGAACCCCCGGACGTGCAGCTCGTAGATGACGGCGTCCGTCTGATGCCGTGGCCGCCGGTCCTCACCCCAGTCGAACGGGGCACCGCCGGCGAGCAGGCCCAGGGGTGCCTTGCCGGCATTGGAGCCGGGACGCGAGGCGGCGGCCCGGTCGAAAGTCGGGGGGAAGAAGACTGACTTCGCGTAGGGATCCAGAAGGACCTTGTCCGAATCAAAGCAGTGCCAGGCAAATCCGCCTTGCGGCTCGGGGCCGGCCACCGAATAGGCGTAGTAGCGAGCGCCGCGGAGGAGGGCCAAGGGTACCCGGCAGTGCCAGGTCCTTCCGGACTTATTGCGGAGGTAATCGAAGTGGTAGTTGAAAACGGGATTGACCAGGTCCGCTTCCGCGTAGAGGAGCAGGGCAATGCCCTCCGCGCTATCGGAGTAGAGGGCGAAGTTCCACGCCGATTCTTTCTCGACCCAGCTAGCGCCCAGGGGAAAGGGAGACCCTTCCGTCGTGGTCCAGTCCGTCATTCCCTCCTCCTCGAATCGGCTCTACCGGTTTCGACGGGGGCAGCGGCTCACCGGTTGGCTTGGCGAATGCCTTGCAGACCTAGGATTGAGTTATTCGCCTGAGCGCCCGTTTATGCGCTCGAACTATAACTAATCCTGAATATCCTCTCTTAACTCCAGGTTTCGGCAGCCAGAATTCACCCGCGTGCTCACGGGCATCACCTTCATTCGCGGCTATAGCCTTTGAAGGAGAGGAAGGCACCGACCACCAGAAACACAGTCGCCACTGCCGGGAGAACGCCGGTGATCTGAACGGCTCCAACCGCGACCGGGGCGAGCTGGGTCGGAAACAGTATTCGTGAAAGACCGCCAAGAAGGGCGAGCCAGCCGACAACGGTCACGAGCACCGGCCACCTGCCCTCCCAGCGATTGTGTGCGCGCACGATGGCAAGCCCGGCGACGAACAAAGGAAAGCCCGATACGAAGATAAGTGCCGGATCGCGGAAACCCTGCTCGACCAGAGCGGGCCAGGTGTCGAGGTTCAGCAAAACAGCGCCGGCTCCGGCCACGAAAGTGGGACCGATCAGGCCTGCGATTGACTTCGAGGCTGTCATGGGTCGCCCTTTCCCTTCACTATTCGATGTTGTACCCATTTGTATGACTCCTAGTCACGGGGACGGCAGTTTGACCTGCAGATTGGCGGGCCACTCAGCCTGCGGGTCGAGTTGCACGTAAGCCACTCCCGGCAATCCGGTCTTGACGTCGCGGACGTAGTTCTTGAGCAGGTCCGGAGCGATGTGCGCCTTGATGCGGAACGTCAGCTTCTGGCGCTCCTCGGCCGTTTCCACCGTCTTGGGCGTGAACTGGGCGACGTCCGCGACAAAGGTGACCTTGGCCGGGATGACGAACTGCGGCGCGGCATCAAGCACGAGCCGCACCTCGGTCCCGAGCTTGACCCGGCCGGCCCAGTCCGTGGGCAGGAAGAACGTCATGTAGACATTGCCGAGATCGATCATGTTCAGGACTTTACCGCCCGCGGCCAGCACCTCGCCCGGCTGAGCGACGCGGTACTGAATGCGACCGGCACGCGGGGCCTTGAGAGTGCTGTCGTTGATATCCGCCTGGACGCGATCGATGGTCGCCTGGGCGTCCACGACGGTCGCTTGCGCGGCGATGATGAGCGCCTGGGCCGTGGCGATGGCGGCGGCCGCGGCCGCGACATTCGCCCGGGCGCTGCTGACGGCTGCCTTGGCACTATAGTAAGCAGAGCGCTGCGTATCGAGATCCTCCTGCGACATGGCAGCCGAGCCAACCAGTCGCTGCGCGCGCTCGTATTTCTTGGTCGCGAGGTCGAAATCGGCCTGGCGCTGCGCCACGATGGCTTCGTTCGCCGATTTCTCGCTCTCGCGCTGCGCTAGCTGGCTCCGCGCCGCATCTTCGGCGCTTTTCGCCATCCCGAGTTTGGCCACGGCTTCCCGGCGCTGGGCCTGGAGCGTCTCGATGTCCATGTGGGCAAGGACTTGGCCGGCGCTGACGGGGTCTCCTTCGTCCACTAGTTCGTCTAGGATGCGGCCTGGGATCTTCGTGGCGATGTCGATCTCGGTCGCCTCGAGGCGGCCATTGCTGCTGGTGAAACCTGCCGGCAGCTTCGCGGGCTGGAAGAGCTTCCACCCAAGGTAGGCTAGACCGCCAATCACGATCAGCGCGAGCAGCAGCAACCATTTTCGTTTGGTCAACGCAGCTCCGACTCTGGTGGAAACGGCTCCGTGAGGTCCTGCCTGCACCGGACCACCCGCGCCATCTCTCTTCTCGATGCCGGACGTGCCAGCCTTTTCCATGATGTGCTGATCGCTCATAAGTCACCCCTGTTGGTGGATTCCTGCCCGGCCGATGTCGCGACCAGGGCGCCGTCCGGGGCGGCAAGGTGTGAAACGCCAGGCAGGCCGCGTCTGAAACAAAGGCACGGCTCCCCCTCCCGCTTAGGCGAACTCTCGGTTGACCCGGCCGGCATAGTATCGCTCTATTTCCTGCCACCCATTGCAATTGATATGCCGAGTTCAAGGCGTCCATTGATTGTCGGCACATGGGCTTAGTAGAAAGCGACTCGCGTCGTTCCCTCTGTTTAATTTGAGGACGCACTGCGCGAAAACGCACACCCAGACCCGAATTGGCTCATCATCCTTAGTCCGAGTCCCGTGCTCGTCGGGAGGTAAACGAGGACGGGTGACGCGGCACCCCGGACGAGCTTATCGGCAACGCTCCCCAGCAGCAGCCGTTTGAGGCCACCCCGGCCGTGCGTGGCCAGGGCGATGAGATTGCTCGCTTCCGTCGTCGGCGGGCGCACTTTTTTGACCGTTTCCGCCAGCGCCCTCCACAAGCCCAACTCCGCCTTGACCACGAGTCCCTCAGCCCACGCCGCAGCACGAGGGAGTAGACGGCGCTGGTGAGTTCGAGGACAAAAGAGTGCCATGCACCAAAGAGATGAGCGGGTATCTACGGACGGTGTACGCGACCGTCCGGGAACGGTTTCAAGAGACGAGTAAGGAGAGCGCCGTACGCTGGCTTTACGAGCCTGCCGCTCTCGTTGGATCGATCACGGTTTCGCCATACTGGTAAATCATGGGAGCGACCCCATGATGCCGTATCAGGCGTTGGTGATCCGAAAGAGCGCCATCATTTGTTGAGGCTTCGCGCCCTTGGGGACGAAAGGGGTTTTCGGTTCGCGAACCTGGTGTGGCGGGCCATCGATGGCCAAGCACATCGAGCACCGCCTCGAAAACAGCATGGAGAACTGTACGTGCATACACATGACATTTTGGTAGTGGGCGAACAGTGTGTTGATAAGAAACACCTGAGTAATTAGGTGATGATTGGATCTTGCGAAAGGGCGCCGCGCTATGGGTAAGCTTGTTTTCGATGAACCTGAAATAAATTTCGCAGGGGGTCCCTCTCATCAATTGTCAGGTCAATCGCATGATCGCCAGCGCATCGAAGTTCCATCCCACTTATCGGGAAGATTATGCTCAATCTCCATCGAAGGCGGCACAATTCTTGGGTTATATGAATGGGTGCCTGGAACTGACCAAGAACATGTCCGTCTATATCCAGTACCGTCACTTTCAGAACGTGATCACCGATTTCTTCCTCATCAAATCCTAGCCGACATACCAATGCAAAAGGTGGATGCTTGAAGGGAAGCGCGTCCACCGTGATCGAGGCGAATGCACCCAATATGCACAATTGGTCGCCGTAGCGCACAGCAGAATGACAAAGCGTGACGATCTCTGGGGTAAATGACATGGAACGTGCTCCTGCATTGGGCAATGCGTGACCGCTCTTGCAATTGTACGCAATCGTCGCATAATGGCAGCATGGCGAAGAAAACACGCAAACCAAAAACGCCAGACCCGGCTGCGTTCGCGTTCGGGATCTTGCGGCATGTCATCGAATCTACAGGCGACACAGTAGACGCGCCCAAAGGAATCCAAGAGCAAAACGGCAAAGATCCGGCTGCGGTCGCGCTTGGCCGCAAAGGTGGGCTCAAGGGCGGGCCAGCGCGGGCGAAGAAGCTTGGCAAGAAAAAACTCAGTGAGGCGGCCCGCAAAGCAGCAAGAGTCAGATGGAATAAAGCGAAGACCTCTTGACGCTCGTCTTACTAAATATACCCTTACAACTGCATAGTGAATTTAGTAGTCACCCAGAAGTACGCTGGTGGGAGCTTTAATGGTGCGGGTTGAGCGCCGCGCCGCCCTCTTTCGAGGGTAGCCAGCAGACCCCACGCCGTAGGGGAGATGAGCACCTCTACTACGCCGGTAATAGTCCGGCCTAGTGGAGACTTCCCCCTGTGGTTCATCAAATTTCGATTGCTGACCCAATCCCTCTTTCAATCATCGCAGACATGGCCAATGTCGAGCATTGGCGCGCTCGTCGTTGGTTTGACCGCGGCCTACTTGGTTGCCGGCCAGTCAAATTTGGAAAACATCGTGGGATTGCTGAAAGTGAGGCTGAAAAAGTCGTGGAGAGGCTGCGCGCACTGAAGGCCGCAGTGGACCTCTTGCAGCGAAGGCGAAACACATGAAGCCAATGGCTTTCGCCATTGGCTTCACACGATAAAACCCATCAGCTTGCGAGCCATTAGATGGCCTAGCGTGGGGCGTTCGAGTGGTTGCACCCATTCAAACGCGATTGGCTCGCTCTCAACAGGAGGGAACTTGTTATGAAGTTCCTGTCCACGTTCTCCAAGTGGCAGCTAGCCACTTGGATAGGCGTTGGCTGCGTCTACCGTCCATAGCGCTGCCAAGTTGAGAGGGGCAAGGATGCCCCTCCTCAATTGTACTCGCTTGAAAATCCAAGACAATCCTATTTTTATTGACAGCTGCACTTGCCATTGCGTGAGCGTTCATGCATAATAACACTGTAGTGTTGATAGTGAGGTGAGCCATGCAATGTCCAACTTGCCAGCAAGAGGCCAGACGATTTGGGAAAGATCGTTATGGCAATCAGCGCTACCAGTGCTTGAGCTGTCGCAAGACGTTCTCTGACAGGCCAGCCAAGCCCCTGGATGAAATGCGCCTTCCTCTCGACAAGGCGATACGCTGCCTAGAGCTGCTGACTGAGGGATGCAGCATCCGCGCTACGTGTCGCCTTAGTGGCGTGGCGAAGGACACGGTGATTGCCCTGCTTGTTTGCGTTGGCGAGAGGTGCGAATCGTTCCTGCGGAACAAGCTCCAGCAGGTCGAGGCGCACGACGTTCAGGGCGATGAAATCTGGGGCTTCGTGGGCATGAAGCAAAAGACCAAGCAGCACAAGCAAATCAGGGACGATGGGCTTGGGGATGCTTATTGCTTCGTGGCGATTGAGCGCACGAGCAAGCTCATTCTGGCGTGGTATCTGGGCAAGCGAAACAGGGCGAGCACTGAAACATTCCTCAAGGATGTTGAACAGTCAACGCGCGGGCGCATTCAGCTAACGACAGATGGCTTTTCTTACTATCCCAGCGCGGTCAGCATGGCATTCGAGGAGAGGCCAGTTGATTTTGCTCAATTGGTCAAGCAGTATGGCCCATCGCCAGACGAGCGCAAGTATTCGCCCCCAGAGGTCGTTGGCATTCACAAGACGCCTTGCTGTGGAAATCCTGACCCAGACAAGATCTGCACAAGCCATGTCGAGCGCCATAACTTGAGCATGAGAATGCAGAATCGCAGGTTGACTCGCTTGACGAACGCATTCAGCAAGAAATGGGCGAACCACGAAGCTGCACTGGGGCTATACTTCGCTGTATACAACTTTGTCAGGCCACATGGTACATTGACCAAACAGACAGGCGAGAAGACAACGCCAGCGATGGCAGCAGGCGTGACAGATCGACTCTGGACTATCCTTGACCTACTCCAGGCTGCATCAACACACTGATCGCCCACTACCGACATTTGGCAGGTCAACCTGACAGGATTCCGCCGAATCGGAAGAGACATAACCTATTGATACTGTTGATGTTGAGTATGTAGATTTGTTGTCAGACACGGAGTCTGGGTACCCCCTGTTTACCTGACATAACCTGCCATTGCGAAATGACCGGAAGCGAAAGGGGGCTCGTTGCTGGCCAGCTTCGTTAGGCCGTGCGCCTGCATGACAGCGACCAGCAGCGCATCATTGCTAAGTAGCCCGTTTTGCTGGCTGATTTGGTCAGCATCGACGAGGAGCGACGCGGCAATCCTAAGGACCTTGCAGGCGACCCTGGAGAATCCCTTCAAGGGCCGTCCGGAACTCTGTTAGCTGCTAAATGACGGTGTGCAAATCGGCTGAAACTAGCCCGAAGCGTCAGCGAGGACCTCGCTAACGCTTCGGGCTAGTATCTGCGGAATCGTGCACCTCGATGTAGATCATGGCCGGATGTCGCCGGAGGCGCTGTTTGACATTCGACCTGCTTGATGCCGATGCGTCCAGCGCTGCCCGCACCATGAAGGCCAGGGCCGGCGACGACCCGATTAGCCTCCTCTTCAACGGCAGCTTCTTGTACCTCTTCGATTGTTTGTCTTCGATTCACCTCGCCTGAGCTGCCGGCAGAACCCGCTTGATCGCCGCCAGGGCCACCGTCTGATCGACTGGTTTGTACAGGACTCCAACAGCTCCTTGTAATTGGGCCTCTGGAAGCAGGTCATGCGCGGCCTGGGGACCGCCCCCACTCACGGCAATGATTTTTACCGCGGGGTGTTGACGACGGACGGTTCGGATAATCTCCAAGCCGTCCGCTCCGGGCAGGAATATGTCGCAAAGGAGCAGATCTGCTCCCAGGTCGTCGAGTATCCGGAGAGCTTCCTCGCCGGTTCCCGCCTCCACGACTTCGAACCCCGCGCCCGCCAGCATCACCCGAATTGCTTTGCGGACATCGACTTCGTCATCCAGGATCAGTATCCGCATGGTAACACCTCAGGGGGAAGGAATTGAGATTCAAAATCGCCTGCTAGTCAGCTGAGATGATCCGGTTTCGGAGTGTCCAACACCTCCCGCACCTTGAAGGCCAGGGCGACTGGGGAGAATGGCTTCTGGAAGAAGTTCACCTCCTCGCGAAGCACCCCGTGCCGGATCACCGCATCGTCCGTGTACCCGGACATGAACAATACCCGAACTTCGGGGTGCCGCTCAGCCACCTGCCCGGCCACGGCCCGTCCGCCCGCTCCGGGCATGACGACGTCGGTGATCAGCAGGTGGATCGGCCCGTCGTGTCCGGCGGCCACTCGCACGGCCTCGTCTCCGTCGGCCGCTGCCAGCATTTTGTACCCGTAGCCTGCCAGGATGTGGCTGATAAAGGTCCGCACCCCGGACTCGTCCTCGGCTAACAGAACCGTCTCCGTGCCATGCGGGGGAGTCAGAATCCGGGACGGGGCCTTCGAGGCTTCGGGGGCCTCCTCTACTCGGGGCAGGTACACCTTGATTGTCGTGCCGACCCCGACCTCGCTGTTCACCGCGACGTGACCGCTGCTTTGCTTCACAATCCCGTACACGGTGGCCAGGCCCAGCCCGGCGCCTTTGCCCTGTCCCTTGGTGGTGAAGAATGGCTCGAAAATACGGGCTTTCACCTGCGGCGACATTCCGCTCCCGGTATCCGCAACGCTCAGGAGGACATGCGGGCCGGCGCGGGCCTCCGCATGGGTCCGAAGGTACTTCTCGTCCAGCTCGACGTTGCGGGTCTCGATCGTCAGTCGGCCGCCCTTGGGCATCGCGTCCCGCGCGTTCACCGCAAGGTTTAGCAGCACCTGCTCGATCTGCCCGGGGTCGGCCCGGACCGCCCACAGCTTGGAGGTCAACGTGGTCGTCAGCTGGACGTCCTCCCCGATCAGCCGGCGGAGCATCTTGTCGATTTCGGTCACCACCTCGTTCAGGTCGAGAACCTGCGGGGCCAGAACTTGCTGGCGGCTAAACGCCAGGAGTTGGCGAGTTAGCCCGGCTGACCGCTCCCCAGCCTTATGAATCTCGGCGACCAGATTCCGCGCAGGGTCTGTCGGGGAGAGGTCGTGGAGGAGCAGGTCGCTGTACCCGTTGATGATGGTGAGGAAGTTGTTGAAATCGTGGGCCACGCCCCCGGCGAGTTGCCCGAACGCATCCATCTTCTGGGCCTGGCGGAACTGCTTCTCGAGACGCCTGGCCTCGGTGATGTCTCTGGTGTTGAGGATGATGGCCCCGATGCTTGGGTCTTCCAGGAGGTTGGTCGCGGTGGACTCCAGCCATCGCCAGGAGCCGTCCTTGTGCCGGGCTCGGTTGGCGGAGGTGATTGAGATCCCAGGGCTGGCAAGCAGCCGCGCGAGGACCTCGGAGGCACCGTGCTGGTCGTCGGGGTGGACCTGTTCCAGGCCGTTCAGGCCCACCAACTCCTCGGGGGCGTAGCCCAGGATACGGCCCATCGAGGGACTGGCGTACAAGGGGATTCCGTTGGCGTCGAGCAGGGCCACGCCGTCCCAGCTCTTCTCGATGATCGCCCGGAAGCGGGCCTCGCTCGCACGCCGGGCCTCCTCGGCCAGCCACCGGTCGGTCACGTCGTGGGCCAACCCGAGGAAGCCGATTGTTCTGCCGGCCGGGTCACAGATCGGGCTGATACGGCCCTCGACCCAAACCCGCGAGCCGTCCTTGCGGTAGTCCTCGCGCTCGCCCGCGACCTCCTCCCCCTGTCTCAAAATCTGAAGGCGGGCTACGATCTCGCCACGGACCCCTTCCGGAACTCGCTCAGTCACGGACCTGCCCAGCATCTCCTGGGCCGTCCAGCCGAATAGCCTCGTGGACCCCTCGTTCCAGTAGGTGACGACGCCGTCCAGGTCAGCCACCATGATAGATTCCCGGACGTTGGCCAGAAGGACGGCATCGCGGACCAGTCGTTCCTCGGCGCGCTTCCGCTCGGTCAGGTCGAGGGCGAAGGCCACTCCGTCGTCGCCGTTGAGCATGGCACCCCCGATCAGGACCGGCACCCGTGAGCCGTCCTTGCGAATGTACTCCCTTTCGAAAGGGGTGCAGCGGCCCGTGGCGGCGACCTCCTCCAAGCCTGCCTCGTCCAGTGGGCGGTACTCGGGCGGAGTCATGTCGGCCCACGACACCCGGCCCGCCCGGAGGTCCTCGCGGGAATACCCAACCAGCGTGAGGAAGGCGTCGTTGGCGTCGGTCACTGCTCCCGACTCCCGCCAGTAGAAGGTGCCCATCATGTTCGACTCGAACATCCCCCGGAACCTGGCCTCGCTGGTCCGCAGGGCCTTCTCGGCGGCCTTCTTCGTAGTGATGTCGCGGGTGACCGCGGCGGCACCGATCAGCCGACCGTCCCGACTCCAGACGGGGGAGGCGGCGACCAAGACATCGACCCGCGTGCCGTCCTTGCGGAGCCTGACGGTCTCAAAGTACTCGATCCGCTCGCCCCGCTGCAGCCGCTCCATGACCCCAGCCAACTCCTCCACCCTATCGGGCGGGACGATCAGGGAGGAGATGGGGCGGCCGATAGCCTCCGCCACCGTCCAGCCGAAGAGCCTTTCGGCGCCGGAGTTCCACGAGGTGATGACGCTGGCCAGCGTCTTGGAGATGATGGCGTCGGCAGAGCAACCCACGATGGCTGCCAGGCGCAAGGCCTCCTGCTCCGCTCGGTGGCCTGCCCGGCGGCTCTCGGCCTCCCGCAGCTCGCGTTCGACGGCAGGGGCCAGTCGCCCCAGGCTCCACTTGAGGACGTAGTCGCTGGCCCCGGCCCGCATCGCCGCGACCGCCCGCTCCTCGCCGACGCTGCCGGAAACGATGATGAACGGCAGGTCCGGATCGGCCTCCCGGCACAGGGCCAGGGCCTGCTCCACCCCGAAGCCAGGCAGAGTACAGTCCGAAAGCACCACGTCCCACGGCCCCTCGGCTAGGGCCGCCCGCATCTCCTCTGCCGTCTCGATCCGCCTCCAGTTCGGGGCGTACCCGCCGCGCGACAGTTCCAGGATCATCAGTTCAGCGTCGTTGGGGTTGTCCTCAACGACCAGAACGCGAGGGTGGGCGTGCATGGGCTGTCACCTTCCGTGCAAGGGGGCCTCGTTGACTACCAGCCTGTACATCGGCAGCGGCTGAATAGCCTCGGTGAAGCGGGCGAAGTCCACCGGCTTGCGGACGTAGCGGTTGGCCCCCAAATCAGAGCTATCGATCAGGTCCTGCTCCTCCCTCGACGAGGTGAGCACGACGAAGGGCAGTCGCCGGGTCCCGAGGTCGGCCCGCAGGCGGCGGAGCACTTCCAGACCGTCCGCCGTCGGCACCTTGAGGTCGAGCGGCACCACCTGAGGGAGTACCTTGCCATTGCGGCCGCAATGCGCCTCAGTGCCGAAGAGGTAGTCGAGGGCCTCCTGGCCGTCGCGGACGCGATCCTCCAGCTCCCAGTTGAGCCGGTGCAACTATCCGCGGGCCTGCACCTTCTCCGTCACGTCCTCGATGGTTAGCAGGACCATCGGCGTGCCGTCGTCACGAACGACGCGGCGGGCGTCCAGCCGCATGATCTTGCGGTCGACGCCGGAGAAGTCCTGTCGCACCTCAAAGTCCTCGAAAGAACCGCCAGGGAGCGCGCTTTCGAGGAGGGTCCGCAGCCGGGGGATTTGCCACATCCCGCCGAGCGCGGACAGGTGCCGGCCCTCGGTCCCTTTCTCTCCGATCCCGAAGGTGCGATAGAACGCAGGGTTGGCCGCCCGCACACACATCTCGGCATCCAGGATCAGGAGCGGGTGGCGGACATCATCGACGATGCTCAGGGCAAAAGCCTGCATGGCTTCTCCCTTTCCAGCTTTCCGGATGATTTGACAACGTTACGGCAGCAAGACTTGCGTTGCGGTAATACGACTCCGCATAATAATGAAGGTATTATGAAGGCTCGCCCGCGTCAAGGACTTCACTGGCGAAGAGTCGGTGGAGGGGGTCGTGACCGTGCCGATTCCAGCAGGGGCCGGCAACGCTATTGTCGCAAGTCCTTCATTGGTGGCAGTTCAGAGAGGAGATAGCTTTCATGGGCCAAGAGATCGTCATCGCGGAGAAGGAACATGCCAGGGACCAAGACACGCATCATGACCTATTCTTCGTCGCCTTCCTTCAACTGAGTCATGTCATTCCGGTGGCACGTCGCCGGGATAGACGCCAATGCGGATGGCATCGCGTTGACCGCACTCGGCGAAGGCCGGGGCAATCGATGTGAGTGGAAACCAGTGCGTAACGAGGCCCGCGAAGGGGATCCGGCGGTGATGGCAGGAGAGGAAATCGACCGCTGCGAGTAGGTGACGCGGGGAGTAGTTGTGGATGCCGCGAATCGTCAAGTGACGGCGAACAATTTCTTCGAGCGGCAGAGGAATCGGTGCCCCAGGGAAAACCGAGCCTACCAGCACGAGCGTACCACCCAGTCGGATCCGAGGCCAAGCAGCGTGGAAGGCAGCTGGATTGCCGGAGAGTTCCAGCACTGCGTCGAAGCCCAGAGTCGAGACTGTGCTATCGACGACCACAGCGAGGTCGTCCGGAGCCGCGACACGCGAGGCTCCAAACAACAATGCACGATCGCGTCGCGTTGAAATTGGGTCGACACATACAATCTCGGCAGCCCCCTGCCCCCGGGCCATAGCGCAGGCGGTAATTCCCAGCATGCCCGCTCCAAAGATACATATATTTCGATCTTGCAAGTCGCCGGCGGCTTCGAGCGCCGCCACGATCGTCGCGGTCGCACAACTGGACGGACAGGCCACCGCCAGCGGCAGATCGTCAGGCAAGCGCAAGATCGAAGTGCCCGGCACCAGAAGGCAATGACTCGCAAGTCCACCGAGTAATTCTCGTCCCGGCCGTAGCGGCTCATGACCGTACTTCACGGCGTGCAGGCATTTCTGTGGTAAGCCGCGTCGGCACAAAAAGCACGCGCCGCAACTGGCCACGATCGCCCAGGTCACTCGATCTCCAGGGCGGATTTCCCGGCCTGACAGATCAGAGGTATTCGCCGTTTCACCGAACTCGACAATTTCGCCGACGATCTCATGCCCAAGGACCGTAGGAACAGCGACCGAACGACGCCCCGCAAACGTATGGACATCACTGCCGCAAAGGGTGCACGCCAGGACTCGGACCAGTATCTCGGAACCGCGCGGTTTGGGCGTTGGCAGCCGGCGCAGCTCAATCTGTCCCGCGATCCCCTCGAACACTGCTGCCAAAGAAGATGTCATGTCATCGTTTCCAGAGTCACGACCTGAATTGGTGAAATCGTCAGAATCTGGATGGCGCTTTGCGAGATGCCCTCGAGGGTCTTACGAAATCCTGTAAGCTTTTGAATTTCGGCCGGGTGTTTCTCGAGGTACGAGACAATGGCGGCTTGAGGGCGGCCAAGCGCCGCACAGGCTTCCAGGGTCATCAGCCGGTGAGCAGCCTCGCTCAAAACATGGGTGAAAGTGAATCCTGTGATTTCCTGGCGCTGGCAGCGGTCGAGCAAGTCGGTGCAAGCGGGGCCAAACTGAGGATCGAGCGTGGCATGATACACGAACGCGTTGGCATCCAGGAACACCGGCGCTCCAGCTTGGATGTCGGCAAAGATCATGAGCCCTCCGCCGGCGGGAAATCAAGCTCGGGATCCATGGCTGCCCAATCGATGAGTTGGCGGTTGGAACAGTTGATAATGCCGGCGGTCTCCCGAACCCAGTTTGACGGAGGATGCACCGTGACTTGGACCTTGTCGTGCTCCTTGAGCGGCAATGCTTGCGTCAGTTTCAGGCAACCGTTTTCGTAGATGGCTTCGACGGTGATGGACATAAGGAGACTCCGAACATGCAAGTTGGTCGATCTGATGCGAGCTTAGCACGCTGGTTCCAACTGGGCCAGGCCTTGGATCGAGCCACGAACGAGAAGAACAAGGCGGCCCGCGAGTTCTCGCCGGCAGCAAGTTTCTCACTACCTTGGCATTCCGCGGCGCTTGGTCTGCGCATCGGGCCATGACTTCTCCATTTATAAACGCGGAACGCTTCCACGGCTTGGGCCCAAACAACGCGCTGTTGAGCGAAGCCCCGGTCTGGTCGCGGCTAGGAAAGACGGCGAGGGCGCGGTAGGAGGCCTGGAGGAGCTGAGTGCATACGCTTTTCACGGAGCGGGAGTTGGGCGTGCTCCGGCGGCCCGTGACGACGGACCATGCGCTCGGCTCCCAGCGCCGGGTGGAAGGCATTGCCAAGCGGTTGGGGCTCGACCTGAGGGCCCGGCCACGCAGACGGCCGCGGAAGTGGGGGATAAACTGAATTGACACTTATTTGTTGCACAAATTGAAGCTTGTTTTGTGCCGGGACGCACCGCGTAATGCTCGGCACACGGTCAAAATCGCTGTCGTGGCTAAGGAAATTGCCCAGGCCATGACGCCGCATGAGGGTTAGGTCGCTAAGCGGCATACCCGCTCGAGCCCGTCGATCATTAAGTAGTTACTCAGTAGCCGGCCCGAGTGTAGAGCCAATCTCTCCGTTCGTAAACGATCCTTTCAAATCAGGCATTCGAGTTTCCTGTCACACTCCGCGCATTCTCGTTATCAGATCCGTCGGTGGCTTTCGCTGCCTCGCATGCTATTGGAAAGCCTCCAGTGCGTGGTTCCGGGCAACAACTTGAAAGGATCGCGGGCTGGCGATACTTACATCCGCAATTGAAATCCAAGGGGCATCCTCATGAGTCTCTCAATATGGCTGCACGGTGTGAGCAATTTTACCGGCAAGGGCAAACCCAAGAAGTCCAAGGGCAAGCTCCCCCTGCTGGTCGAACGACTGGATGAGCGTTGCCTTCTGTCAATCTATAACCCGGTTGCAGCCACTGGGTTCGACCCGCCGGCCGTGCAGGGAGTCCCTATTGCCAACGCGGTCTTGGGGACAGTCTTGTGCGCCGACCCGATAACAGACGTTGTGGGCAGTGTATCCTTCAATGGTGGCCCCATGCAGGCCGTGGGTGCTGTTGTTATGGTCGGCTACGAGTACGTACCAAGCTTGGGCAGAGTGCCCGAGTACTCCCTCACGGCTGCATCCTATACGCCTACCACATACGGGCCGGGCGCATTGACCTTTCAGCTCGATGTTTCTGACACTGCCGATGGTTCGACTGCCGTGGCGTATGGCTCGGTCGATGTGGCACCTGCACTATTGCAAACAGATGGCATTCTGCCTTTCGTAAAGGCAACGACCGGACTTCCGATGGTCAACCTTGCGTTGGCCGAATTCGCCGATTCTGCCGAAAATACTGCTGACTCGGTTTTTGATTTTAAGGGAACAATCGATTGGGGTGATGGCAGCCCAATATCCGCGGCCAGTATAACTTCTGTAGGCGCAGGCATATTCCAACTCTCGGGCTCCCACACCTACCAGAAAGCGCAGACCATCGCCGGCGGAATCGCGATCACGGTCCAGGATCTTAATAGCGGGCAGGGCTTCAGTGAACAAACCGGTCCTGTGACGATTTCCGACCCCTTCGTTTTTGATAGTTCGCCCTCGGTGTCAGGAACTGTTGGCAGCCCACTCACCAATGTCCAGGTGGCACAGTTCACCGACCCCAACACTATGAGTAAGCCCAGCGATTTCCAGGCCACAGTCACGAACTGGGGCGACGGCAGCACAGATTCGGCCACGACGATTGTCGAGACCTCGGTCGATGGCACCGGCGCACATTTTGCCGTGAGCGCCAGCCACACCTATCTTGCAGCGCTGCCGGCGGTATCCAACATCACCGTCCAGGTCCAGAATGTAGCTGCTTCACCGTTGCCGCTGTCAACGACAACGCCCGTGAGTGTGATCCCGGCGCGACAGCTCACCGGCCTGGAGCCTTTTGTCAACGCATTGTATCTGCAGGAGCTTGGCAGATCCGGCTCCAATTCCGAGTTGGACTCCTGGCTCCCGCTGCTGCATCAGCCCGGAGGCCAGGCCGCAGTGGCCAACGACATCGCGACTTCGGCCGAAGCCCGGGATTACCTGGTCAAGGGTTGGTATCTGACGTACCTGGGACGACCGGCGGCCGGCAACGAAGAGCAGGTCTGGGTGAAGGATCTGCTTGCAGGCGAAACCGAAGAACAGACGCTCAGCGCCATCCTGGGCAGCACTGAATTCCTCAACCATGCACAAACCGTCATTGCGACAGGAACTTCACAGGAACGACTGGTGGAGGCTTTCTACAAGCTGCTCCTCAATCGCACTGGCAGCGCGACAGAAGTAAGCAGTTGGGTGGCGGCTCTTCCGCAGCTTGGTCAACAGGCGGTCGCTGCACAATTCCTGGCAACGCCGGAATATCGTACTGATCTGGTCCAAGGCTATTACACTGCCTTGCTGGATCGGACGGCAGAGCAAGCGGGCCTCGAGTTCTGGGAATCCTCCAACCTCGATGCGACAATGATTCGCGATGGCATTGAGTCGTCCAATGAATTCTTACTCGACACGCTCTCCTGACGGCGCGTTGCATGCAGATTGACGACCAAACTCCGCTCCAAAGGCGCGAGGATTCACGGCTTAGGCCGCGCCGCTTTCTCAGGCAAGCCGAGTGTCCGTGCCGCCTCGGCGCAAAATGCGTCGAGTTCCCGGACCTGGTCGGCGGGCAATTTGGATTGCGCCCGCTGCCAGGTGACGGCCCGGGAGAAATAGTCGTGCGCAGTCCCCGTGTCGCCCTTGCTGTAATAGGCCATCGCCAGAAAGTACATGTCGAACCCATCGGTCTGACCTGCGCTGCCTTTGAGGCTTAGCTGCAACTCCTTCACTGCCTCTGCCAGCCGACCCGCGCGGTAGAGGGCGACGCCCAGGGTATTGTGAAAACTCCATTCACCGGGGCGACGCTCAGTCGCATTCATGGCTAGTTTGACCGCTTCTCGCGGGTTACGGATCTTCTCGGGGCCTGTGCAGAGGAGCCAGGCCAGCGCATTGGAAAGCATTGCGTCATCAGGCCTAATCTCCAGGGCTTTGCGGTAATCTGCAATGGCTTGTTCATGCAGGCCGGCCAGCTGGCGATAGCTTGCTCGGAAGAACCAGCGCTGCGCGAGTGTAGGAGCGGCACGCACGGCGAGGTCGTAGTTCGCGGTCTTCCGGAGATCGCGGAGTTTTTCATAGTCGCCGCGCACCCATTGGACGCGAAGCGCTTCGCCGCGAGTCGGCGCGGGCGCGGGCGGCGCGGCATCCCAATCCAGCCCACGTTGCGCCAACTCCTCGCGCAAGAGACGCAGGTCCCACAGATGCATCCCCTTGCTGTGATGAAGCGTGATCAACCGAGAACCATCCAGCGTGAAGAGGATTTCATGAGCTATCTCGAAATCAGGATCTTCCAGTCGCGCGAGTTCCCGGCCCGTGGCGGTGTCGACCAGGCGTAGGGCGGCGGTATCGGTCCAGATTGCCAACATCTTGCCGTCCGGAGCAAAGCGACCAGTGTTGCCTAGGTTGATGCCATCTTGCCAAGTTTCCACTTGAATGAGCCGGCCCTGCTTACCGCCCACCGATAGCCACTTGCCGTCTGGACTAAACTGAGGCGAGGCATCCTCACCAGGCAGCTCGCGCTGAAATTCGCCGGTGGCTGCGTCCCACAACTGAATGCTGCCAGCGTTTTGTCGCCCGGTCACCAGCCAGCGGCCGTCCGGACTGACGGCCATATTCCAGAGGTCGGTGCCTGCCGCCAGGTGCAACGGTGCATCAGGCCTGTCCGCATGGAGGACCCAGCCGCCCGCCCAGGGCTCGATAGTGCCGACCGCTCGACATGCGCTCGCTAGCACACGACCGTCCCGACTTTGGCCAGGCGGAGAGCCGGCGGGCAGAGCCAGCGCCTCCGGTGGACCGATGCGCTCCACGCCAGGCTGAATTGAATCGGATTGGATCGGCCAACGAAACGTGCTACTCTCGTCCCCAATCAACAACGAGGAATATGGCCCCGGTTCAAAATGGACGAAACGTGTTCGCTTTAGTGGCAAGAATTCCAATTCCTTCCCCGAGTCCAGATCCCACAGGCCGACACCATCGGACATGGAGACTGCCAGGAGCTTGCTGTCGGGGCTGACCGACGCGCCGAAATAGGCCCCTTCCCCCGGCGCTGACCGACGAACAAGCGTGCGATATTCCCTGCCGTCGGCGACTTGCCAGGTTCCAAGGCGATTGCCTTCGATGAAACCTGCAAGCCGGCGGTCGTCTTGGTCGAATCGCAATGCAAAGATCGGTTTCGCGTTCGGGACCCGGAATACGACGTGCCCTGTCGCGACATCGTAAAGTTGAATGGCGTGGTTCCAGCCGTAGGTCGCTAACCGGTCGCCGGCATGATTGAAGTAAAGACGTTCGCCTCCTCCTACGTTGCCGGCGAAGGTGAGTCGGCAAGCGAAAGTTTCCCGGTCAAACAGGCGGATGACGCCGCCGCCGCTGACGGCCAGGCTGTGGCCTTTGGGATGCCAGGCTACATGGAAACCGCTAGAGGAAGGTAGGTCCAAGGACTTGATGACCTCGCCGGTGCGAAAATCGCGAATCTTGACCACTTTGGCCGTGTAGGCTGCAACGGCGACCAGTGGCTCGCTCGGGTGCAAGGCGATCGCCACGTCGTGCGACAGTTCATCGGGAGGGAGACTGGTTTTTTTGCCGGAATTCAAATCGTGAAGAACGATAGAACCGTTTTCATGGGCGACGGCGACCTGTGCCAGCCTAGGATGAAAATCGACCCAGGTAACTTTCTGTTCTGTCAATAATTTCCTGGGCTGTTCCAAGTCGATCTGCCAGACTTCCAGCCCACCGTGAGCTTGACGAACGGCCAGGAAACGCGCATCGCGGCTGAGAAACGGCCAGTTTTCCTGACCAGCTTGAGTCGAACCCGGAACAGATAGGAGCTCGCGATTATCCACGGCGCGCCGTACGCTGCAGTTGCCGCTCCGGTCTGTGCGCGCATAGATCGCCAGGCCGTCGTCGATGTCGACGTAGGCGGACCCTTCCGGAAATCCCTGCCACGTCCTATCGGGATACAGGTCGGGTATGGCGAGTGCGGCGAGTGTGCTGTTGCGCACCTCGTTGAGCCTGTCCGCTGGCAACCGCAGCCATTTTGCTAATTGACCGGCCTCGTCCAGCAGCGCGAGACTCTCGAAACGTTGGCCGGGACGACGGCTAAGGCTGAGAGCCCGTGCCTCCGAGACCCTGGACTCAAATAGTTTTTCCTGGGTCTGACTTTCGGCGCGTAAAGCCCACACCGAAAGGGCGGTCCCACCCACGGCGCTGATCAAGAGCAGCCCTGCCAGGCTCGCGATCATCGCAGTCCAGCCGGGGTTGCGTCGCGCCCAACGCCAGGAGCGCCCCAAGGTCCCAATGGGCCGGGCCTGCACGGGGCGGCCATCTAAGAAGCTCCTCAAGTCCTCGGCCAAAGCTCGCGCAGTGGCGTAGCGCTTGCCAGCTTCTTTCTCCAGGCATTTAAGACAGATCGTCTCCAGATCGCGCGGCATGCCGATTGTGAGCTTTCCCGGTGCAATGGGCTCGCGGGTGCGCACCTGTTCAAGCGTTTCCAAAACGCTCGCCGACACGAATGGCGGCCGGCCCGTAAGCATCTCGTACAGGATTGCGCCAAGAGAATAAATGTCGGCGGCCGGGCCAACCGCGTTAACTGCTCCGGCAGCCTGTTCCGGGGCCATGTACGAAGGCGTTCCCAGGACGTTCCCGACAGAGGTCAGATCGGCGTTTTCTTGCTTGGCCAGCCCAAAGTCGGAGATCTTGGGAATGAAACCAGCGAGTCCAACTTCCTTCGCTTGTTCTCTCGCGCCCCTCGCCCCTCGCCCCTCGCCACTAATCAAGATGTTGGCGGGCTTGAGGTCCCGATGGATGATGCCGTGGCCGTGTGCGTGATCGACTGCCCAGGCCAGCGTCTCCACCAGCTCGGCCGCCTGCCGCGGATGTAGCGGCTTGCCTGAAAGCCTTTTCTCCAGACTGCCACCGCTCATGTATTCGAGTACGAGGAACGGCACGCCTTCATGCTCGCCAACGTCGTAGACCTGGACAATAGCGGGATGATGGAGACGGGCAATGACGTCCGCCTCGGCCCGGAATCGCAGGCGCCGATCGATCGATGCGTGCGCCCCGTACAAGAGCATCTTCAGGGCGACCACGCGCTCCAGCCGGAGCTGGCGAGCGCGGTAGACAACACCCATGCCGCCTCGCCCCAGCTCCTCGAGAATCTCATAGCCGGCGAGCGTTTGCGGGAGGGGATCCTCCGGCTTTTGCCGAGCGCGCGCCAGGTCAGGGAAGGTGTCCGGGCTGTTTTCGGATGCCGGTGGAATGATCGCGTTTGCAGCCGAACTCGTTCCTGGCCGACCTGTCTCCGTCCGCCCGGACGACACGGAGGAAGGATGAACCGCCTGGCGCAAGGAGTGGAGAAAAGGGTCGGCGAGAGAATCCAGTCGCCGGGCGGTCGCCTCGCAGTCGGCGCAGCCTTCGAGATGGAGCGTGACCAGGCGCGCAACTCGCTCCGGTAATTCCCCGATTACCAATGCACGTAACTCAGCCTCGCTGACACAACCGACATCGCCCATCGTACGGACCTCGGACGTCCCCGCCGCGTCGGCTCCCTTGTCTCTTCTAGGCGTTCAGAGAGCCTACAATGGAACTGCCGGCGCTCTCGATTACCCACTATAGTAGATTGTGCCGTGCGTGACACCATTCGGAGTAGCTCAAGCTGGCAACTTGAGCTACAAGAAGGCGACGACCGCACCCTTACCTCGGCTGCACCTCGATAAGGGAGTTCTTGCCATCTCCACGACCCCCCTGAGCTTGCTGGAGCGAATCCGAACGCGCGACCCTGACGCTTGGCGGCGCCTGATCGAGCTCTACCAGCCGCTCGTACGCTTCTGGTGCTCCCGAGGCGGCCTGCAAGGCCCCGATGCGGAAGATGCGGTCCAGGAGATCTTTGCGGCGGCTGCGGCCAATCTGGATTCGTTCCACCATGACCAGCCAGGCGACACTTTTCGGGGTTGGCTGCGGAGCATCACCCGAAACCAGGTGCGTTTGCATTTCCGCCGCAACCAGGGACGCCCGCAGGCGGAGGGCGGCTCCGATGCCTGGCGCCATCTTCAGGATGTGCCTGATCCCCTTACCAATATCGGGGATGAAGAAACCATCGAAATGAGCCTTCTGTACAAGCGTGCCCTGGAACAGGTGCGCTGCGAGTTCGAGGAACACACCTGGCAAGCTTTCTGGCTCAGTGCTGTCGAGGATCGTACGCCAGCGACACTCTCTGAGCAGTTAGGCATGAGTCCAGCAGCTATCCGCCAGGCCAAGTCGCGGGTGCTCCGCCGCCTGAAACAAGAAATGGGTGAATTGCTTGCATGACGGAAGGCCCTGAAGATGAATGGACCGGGTCGCCTCGGGGATTGCTCCCCGGGGCTCCCACAGATCCGGACGTGCCCAATCAAGGCATCTGGCTTGTCCCGTGATGGATTCAGTTTCCCGCCGGGTTGCGATTGGTGGTTCGTGGGGATACTTCGTCATTCAGCCGTCGGCGCGTGAGCACGGCTACGTATCTCGTGCCCTTTGCAAGTCCGTCGCTGGCTGGGATGGCGAGTTTCTGATGCTTCCCTGTCACTCGCCTGCCCCCCCAAAGCTGTGGCATGGCACGCGGTGTTTTAAGTTTTCGCTCCACTCGTTGGCGTGACTTTCAACCTCCCTGTTGCCGGCCGGGCCCTGCCTCCATAATGCACATGACTGAGATTCAAAGCATTATCGGCGTTTCAGGGCAGAGGTAGCTCATGCTCCGTGTGTCCGTTGCCAGCCCGCAGGAGATCGTGCCGGTTGAGCGTGCGCCCTTGAGGCAGATAGCGCGCGCCGTTCTCGAAGGCGAGGACGTTGGGGAAGCGGAGATAAGCCTGGCGTTCGTGGACAATGCCACCATTCATCAGTTGAACAAGCGCTACCTTCAGCACGACGAGCCGACCGACGTGCTCACCTTCCCTCTGAGCGAACCCAGTTCGCGCAAGTTGGCTGGCGAGATTGTTATCGGAGCGGAGGTGGCGCTCGCGCAGGCGCAAGCTCAGGGCCATGACGTTCAGGCCGAGTTGGCGCTCTATGTGATTCATGGAATTTTGCATCTGTGCGGCTATGAGGACAAGAGTTCCGCCGACGCGATCAAGATGCACCAGCGCGAACGGCATTATCTGCGGCTGCTGGGGCTACCGGATATTGCTCCGGTCGTCGAAGAGTAAGGGAGCAAAAAGGTGTCAGGACCCATTTCAGAGCCTGGCGCCGGATGGCGTGAAGTGCCGGAAACTTGGCTCTGAAATGGGTCCTGACACCTTTTTGCGAGGGAAGCTCGTGGCGGCGGAAAAGGCGACAGCGCTGGTGCTGCGGACGACGGACTGGAGCGAATCCAGCCGGATCGCCACCTTGTGGACGCGCGAGTTTGGCAGGGTGCGCGTGCTGGCCAAGGGGGGCCGACGGCTCAAATCCAACTTCGAATCTGCACTTGACCTCCTCACCGTGTGCAGTATAGTCCTCCTCCGCAAATCTTCGGGTAATCTCGACCTGCTGACAGAAGCGCGGGTCGTGGAGCGGTTTGCGCATTTGCGTACCGATTTGTCCGCGCTCTATGCAGGGTATTACATTGCGGAATTGCTCTCCGAGTGGACTGAAGATTACGATCCTCACCCAGCTCTGTTTGACGAAGCGTTGGCTGCCTTGCGCACCCTGGGAAGCGGCACGACACCGGGAAAGCAGTCGACCACAGGCTTGCGATTGGCGCGGTTCGAGCTCGTTCTCTTACGCGAATTTGGCTATGGCCCAGCGCTCGACAACTGTGCTGTATGCCAACAACCCGCTGTCGGGGTCGGCCTCGCCTTCAGCTCCGCGGCCGGGGGCGTGGTTTGCCGATCGTGTCAACCGGGGCAGCGCGAGCGCCGCCCCTTGACGCGCGAAACCTGGGAAGCGCTGCGGGCACTTGGTGAATCGGGGGAAGCGTGGCAGCATGCGTGGAGCCCGGCCGCTCGCACAGAGGTGCGTCAGGTCCTGGGCCACTATGTGACTTACCTGATGGGTCGTCAGCCACGCCTCTTGCCCTATCTGGGGAGTTGATGGTGGTGAGCACGCAACAAGGAAGTGGAAGCGAAGCCGGGAAAAGGCGTGGCCCATGGCGGGTCGTGGGTTCCCTCTTGCCCTGGGCTTTCTGCCTTGCTACCGCGGGCGGCTGCGCATGGGACGACTGGACCTGGTTCAAGCCACCTCCACCGCCCCCGCCCCCTGCCGAGAGCCTGACGCTGCGCGGCGACAAGTTCGAGGCGGAGACCGCTCCCAAGGAAGGCAGTGCGGCCGCCGAGCTGGCCGGGGCTCACGAGCTTTACCGCCGCGGCGAGTACGAGAAAGCGGAGAAAGTTTTCCACAAGGTGGCGGAGAATACCAAGAATCCGCCGCCTATTGCGGAGGAGGCCCGGTACTACGAGGCTGAATCGCTGCGGCAGGAACAGTGCTATCCCAAGGCCGCCGACACCTACAACCGGATGTTGAACGACTTCCCATCCGGCGCCTATCGCGAACAAGCGGTCCAGCACATGTTCGAGATTGCGAACTACTGGCTGGAAGACACGCGCAAGGAAATGGAATCGAAGAACAAAGAGGATGAGAAGCACTGGGTCGTCTGGCCCGAATCCTGGGAAATCGTCCACATGGAGAAGAGCAAGCCGCTCTTTGATGAAGAAGGACGAGCGCTGGAGAAGCTCGAGCAAGTCCGTTACAACGACATGACCGGCCCCTATGCGGATAAGGCGCTCTTCCTGGAAGGCGGCGTCAAGATGTATCGGGGGGATTTCAAGGAGGCGGACCATTGCTATAGCCAGCTAGTGGAAATGCACCCGAACAGCCCGTTCGTTAATGACGCGATCAAGAAGGCAATCATTGCCAAGCAGATGAGCACCGGCGGATCGTCTTACGACGGCCGCAAGGTGGCCGAAGCGCGGAAGATGATCGATACCGCCTACCGCAATTACCCTGAATTGGCTTCCAAGGAATCGGAATTCCTGAACCGTCAGCTCTTCAGCGTCACGATGCAGCAGGCTGCGAAGGACTTTGGCATTGCCGAGTTCTACAGGCGGACAGACCACCCCTGCTCGGCCTACTTCTATTACGCAATTGTGCGACGCCGTTATCCGGGCACGAAGTATTTCGACATGGCGTCGGAGCAGATGCAGGCGCTGCGCTCCAAGCTCGAAAAGGCGAAGTCCGAACCGCTACCCAAGGCGGACCTGGCCGACGATCGCGAGACGCCGCCAGCCGGGGGGCCCTTCGGCTCGAGCCTCTTGCAGCGTGGGTCGCCGAATGCACCCCCGCCCCAGTGAGGCAAAAAGGTGTCAGGACCCATTTCAGATCCTGGCGCCGGAAGGCGTGACGTGGTTGCAAACTTGGATCTGAAATGGGTCCTGACACCTTTTTGCCTCGCGACACTGGAAGGAGGTCATGCATGACTTGGTTCGCACGCGGCCTGGCGATCCTGATGGTGTCGTGTTGCGCCCTTCTTCCCTCCTGTGGCTGGGACGGCCAATTCGACATTCTAGGCTATACCACGCGGCCGAATTACGATTCCCGAATCCACACGGTACGAGTCCCGATCTTCAAGAACCGCACTTTTTACCGTGGCCTGGAATTTGAATTGACACAGACGGTGGTGCAGCAGATCGAGGCCATCACGCCATTCAAGGTGGTCTCGGAAACGGGCCACGCCGACACCGAGCTGCTCGGCACGATCGTGACCTTCAACAAGAATATCCTGAACCGCAATCAGCTCAACGAAGTTCGCGAAGCCGAGACCGTCTTGGCTGTGGAAATTGTTTGGAAGGACCTGCGCACGGGCGAAATCATCTCGAAGCCAAAGCCCACGCCCGGCGGAGCCCCGCCCCCGCCGCCCAAGCCTGGTCAGCCGCCGCCGCCCCCACCGCCTGTCCTAGTCACATCCGTCGGCCATTTCATCCCAGAATTGGGTCAATCACTGACGTCTGCTCAGAAAGAAAACGTCGACCGACTTGCCGTTCAGATCGTTTCGATGATGGAGAAGCCGTGGTAGGGCTTATCTATACGTAATAACACTAATTATGAGCAAAAGACCCCCCTCTACCAGTCCCAAAAAGTCTCAAAATTCAAAAACGCCCTGTTTTTCGCACTTCTTAGCAATCAGCTCGGTACGCTAACGCTTGTTTCGCGCCCGAAATGCCCGTAAGTTGGGCGCATATGGCTTTTTGCGAGACCGAACACAGCTTTTCATGGCGATTGCGCGATCGTACCCTCACCCTCGGTCCGCGCGCCTTGGTGATGGGCATCGTCAACGTCACTCCCGACAGCTTCTCCGACGGCGGCAGGTTCCTTACGACGCAAGCGGCGGTCGAGCATGGCCTGCGGCTGATCGATGAGGGTGCGGACCTTCTTGATATTGGCGGAGAGTCATCCCGGCCGGGTGCGGCATTCGTCTCTCTGGACGAAGAACTGCACCGAGTGCTGCCTGTGGTGGAGGAGCTGGCAAAGAGGTCGCCCGTGCCGTTGTCGGTAGACACCTGTAAGGCTGAAGTGGCGCGGTCGTGCCTGGTGGCTGGTGCGGCAATTATCAACGACATAACTGCTTTGGCAGGTGATCCCCTGATGCCGGAGGTCGTTCGTACCGAGCGTGCAGGGGTGATCCTCATGCACATGCAAGGCACGCCGGCGACCATGCAGGCCAATCCCCATTACCAGGATGTTGTTGCGGACATCGCGAAGTTCTTCGAGGAGCGGTTGCAGGTTTTGACGAATCTCGGTATAGCCAAGGAGCAATTGGTACTCGATCCAGGAATCGGCTTCGGCAAAACGTTGGAACACAACCTGGAGCTTCTGGCGCGTTTGCACGAGTTTCAACTTCTCGGGCGCCCGATATGCATCGGGGCATCTCGCAAAGGCTTCCTTGGGAGGATGCTCTACCGAGAGATGGCCGAGAGGCTTGCCGGCTCGCTCGCAGCCGTCAGCTATGCGCTGGGCCGAAAAACCGCCCAAATCGTGCGTGTTCACGATGTGCAGGAAACACGGGACGTTGTCAGCCTTTTCGAAGCGGTTGACAGGTTTGTGGACCCAAATCGAAATACTGGGGAGCCAGGGTCGCTTGGAGCGAGGGGATAGGCTTGGCAAGACGGCTGACGCAGCTCTATGAAATGGTCGGCAAGCGCGACCTCGTCGAGATCGCCATCCTGGCTGTGTTCATCTATTGCATCTTGCGATTCCTGGGCAAAACACGCGGTTCGGGCCTGGTACGCGGCCTCGGCCTTGTGGTTGTCGGACTCTTTCTTGCTGCCCAGGTCGTCATCGCCAATTTTGATCTGACCGAGCTGGGCAAGGTCCTCGATTACCTTTTGACCACGGTGCTCGTTGGTCTTGTCGTGATCTTCCAGCCTGAGCTGCGCCGCGGGCTCATGGTGCTTGGCCGTTATCGCATGGTGCGCTACATTGTGGGCCAGAACCATCCCCTTGCCGACCCGTTGGCCGACGCTGCGGAAGCTCTGGCGCGTGAGTGTGTTGGCGCGTTGATTGCCATCCAGCGTGACATGCCGCTCGATTCCTATGCCGAAACGGGACAGCGGGTCGATGCGGAAATCAGCTCACCCTTGCTGCGTACAATCTTCAGCCCGCGCAGCCCTCTCCACGATGGGGCGATTATCCTGAGCAACGGTCGGATTCACGCCGCCGCCTGCCAGTTACCCCTGGGGCAGCCTCCCGACGGAGCCGGCGAACACATGGGCATGCGCCACCGCGCGGCTCTCAGCCTCAGCGATGACACCGATGCCGTCGTGCTCGTCGTCAGCGAAGAAACTGGCCGGATTTCCTTAGCAGTTGGCGGACGGCTGGAGGCCGTCGCGCGCGACAACCTTTCTCGACGGCTAGCGGATTTGCTCAGTACGCCAACGGCAGCGTCCCATGCCTTGGCTCCAGCAACCTAAGCGAACAACCACATGCTCGACCGCCTCGTATCATCGCTGGCCGCTCTCTGCTTGGCGCTCCTCGTGTGGCTCTACGTGCGCAGCCGGGATCAGGAGATTCTGGATAACGTCATGGTGGCCGTGCAGGTGGCGCTGACGCCCGGCCAGGCGGACCAGTACGAATTGGAAGTGACCGGGCCCAGCCAAGTTGCCGTCTCGTTCATGGGGCCGCCCTCGCGCATTCGCGAGCTGCGAAGCGTTCTGCAGCGCGGCGAACTCCACGTCGAGTCGATGGTGGCCGTCCCGGCGGACTGGCCCGAGGAGAGCCACTATCTCGACACGGTGCGCGTCGACGCCACGGACGTGCACCCGCCTCCCGGCGTGACGCCGACGATTCTCGAAGGCCGTAACCGCATCCCCATCACGATCCACCGACTCGTCGAGCGCCGGCTGCCCGTACGCCTGGAGCATTCGCCGGAGGAGCGCATCTCCCAGGTCGTTTTCGAACCTGCCAACGTGCTCGTGCGCGGTCCCCAGGACGTGCTCGACCATGTTCGTGCGATACCGGCTCAACCTTTCTCGCTGCCTCCCCATTCTGCGGGCCCATCGGGCCACGAGGAAGTGACGGCTGAGGCCATTCCGCTTGTCCGGGAGCTGGAGGGGCGGCACGTACGTACCGTACCTGAAAAGGTCACCGCACATTTGACATTCCAGCCGCAGCAAAAGGTCTACGAGCTGACAGACGTGCCCGTACAGTTTCTCTGTCCGCCGAACTTTCCCTTGCGGCCTTTGTTCGCCGATGAGCGCGCTGGTAAGATCAACTTGCGCATCCTGGGACCTGCCGGCGAGGAAATGCCGGCCGTCCTCGCCTTTATCGACCTCAGCGGCCGGAAATGGGAGCCGGGGCTCTACGAGGAGTCCGTGAAGCTGCAGTTGCCCAAGGAGTACCAGGTCGCTCAAAACTCCCCCCGGCTCGTGGCGTTCCAGCTTACGACAGCGGAAACGACAACCAAGGCCGCCGGTGTCGTTCGTGGCCCTTAGCACCGAGATGCGGGCAAGCATTCGATGCGCTCCTTGGCCTGGCATCTCACTTTAAGCGCGGGTCTGCATGCTCCGAAAACCGCTTCGAACATGGCTGATTGCCTGATTGCTCCAGCACTTCCTGAACTGGCCGTCTATTGCGACGGACTGGCTCGCCGTGCGCGTGACGCCTCCCGCCTGCTGGCCACTGCAAAAGGATCGCAGAAGAACGATTGGCTGAGCGCGGTTAGCGGCGCAATGACCGCGCGGGCCGATGAAATCCTGGCGGCCAACCACCAAGACCTGGCGGCCTCCGCGGAATGCGATCTGACTGGGTCTTCCCTGGACCGGCTCAAACTCACGCCCGAGCGTCTCCAAGCCGCTGTCGCCGGGTTGCAGCAGGTGGCTGCCTTGCCCGAGCCCATTGGCAAGGTTTTGGACGGCAATGTTCGCCCGAACGGACTGAATGTGCTCAAAGTGACTGTGCCGCTGGGCGTGATCTTCTTCATCTACGAATCGCGGCCGAACGTCACCATTGACGCAGCAGCCCTGTGCGTCAAAAGCGGTAACGCCATCATTCTGCGCGGGGGCCAGGAAGCGTACCATTCGAACACGGCCCTGTGCGGGATCTTGCGCGATTGCCTCCGCAGTGCCGGACTGCCTCCAGATGCCGTTCAGATGGTTGAAAGAACAGACCGAGCTGCAGTCGGGCATCTGCTCCGCCTCGACGGCTACATCGATTTGGTCATTCCGCGCGGCGGCGAAGGGCTAATCCGCCGCGTGGCCGAAGAAGCCCGCATGCCTGTCTTGAAACACTACAAGGGAATTTGCCATGTCTACGTTGACCGGGCGGCCGACCTCGACATGGCGGAGCGAATCCTTGTGAACGCCAAGTGCCAGCGGCCGAGCGTCTGCAATGCCGCCGAAAGCCTCCTCGTCCATCGCGAAATCGCGGCTGCCTTCCTGCCGCGGGCCGGGCTGGCGCTCAAGCGGAAAGGCGTCGAGATCCGGGGCTGCGAGTTGACGCGCCGCTTGGTGCCCGATGCCGTCCCGGCTACCGAGGAAGACTACGAAACCGAATATCTCGATCTGATCTTGTCGGTGAAGGTTGTCGATGACCTGGAACAGGCCATCGAACATATAAATCGGCACGGGTCAAAACACAGCGATGCAATAATCACGGGAAATTTGGCTGCGGCGCAACATTTTGCCGGTGCCGTAGATTCCGCAGCAGTTTTTGTGAATGCCAGTACGCGCTTCAATGACGGGCACGAATTCGGTCTCGGTGCCGAGATTGGAATCAGCACCGACAAATTCCATGCACGTGGCCCTTGCGGTCTGCTAGAATTGACTACCTACAAGTACATCATTTACGGCGACGGTCAGGTCCGCGGCGAATAACAGAGAAGGCAGGAGAAGGATTGCTCCTCGGCAACCCCGCCCTGGAACCAGCGGTTTGGACACCATGGTGCACGCAGTTCTTATTGGTCTAGCGGCAATGCTGCTGTCCGCCCTTCTGGCGGCGGCATTTCTATTGGGCAGACACCTACGCCGGCGCACGGAATCCGGCCAGGATCTGTCCCCGGTCACGCGCCAGCACATCGACCTGTTTCAAGGCGGCCAGTTAAGCGAAACGGCCGTCGAGTCGGCCAAGGCCGAGTTCCGGGAATTGCTGGAGCGCGGTGAAGTTGAAGCGGTTGAGGCAAGTTTACGCCCTGGCACACACTTCGTCGTCCAGGTGCGTGCACTCGCTGAACTCGGCACCGACGATGCCGGCCGGATTCTCGAACGCCAGTTGCAGCGGCATCTGACGACGGACGCCATCGAGCAATCGTGGTACTGGATCGACTTGGCCAATGGTCTAAGGAATCTCAATCGCGAAGAAAGCTTGCCGCATCTGCTGCGCTGCGCGGACTCCAACAGCGATCACCCCCTCTCCCACTTTTTCGCCGCCGAGACGGTTTGTTTTCTGAGCTTTGCGGGTTACATGCGTCAGCCGGACACGCCGCTCGGAGACGCCGCCTTGCGCGTGCTGCATCGCGCGCTCGAAGGTCTGCGCTGCGGATTGCAGCCACAAGTCGTCGCTGAAGCTCGGCTTGGCGAACTGATCGAAGAGCTTTGGGATTATCGGCCGGACCGCATTCACCCGCTTGTGGTGCGTGTCTTCGCCGAGGCACTGCGTGTTCTCAGGCGAGCTCCCCATGCCGAAATCGTGCTGGCTGAGGAGAAATCCGAACAGGAAGCCTTCAGCTGGCAGATGTCGCACCTGGCTTCTCTCGAATCGGTGCTTGTGGATTACCTCGAAGAGGCACCGCGTCAGCTCTGCGAGGACCTGCCCAAGGCATCGACAGCAATGCAGCGCGACATTCTGGTGGCCCTGAATGATTTGCGTGCTGACGCAGCGTCCGTCTTGTTGCCTGTACTCGCGGATCCGAAGTTCCCTCACGCCGATTTGGCGGTCGCCGTGCTCACCTGGTCGCGCGATCCTGGCGTCGCGCCGTGGTTGCGCGAGTGGGTCCACCGGCGCATGCCTCTCGTGCGGCAGTCCGCCGGAATGCGCTCGTTCTTGCCGGGTCGCAAGCAGGCAGTACCAAAGGATCTGCCATTGCAGGCAATTCTTCGGACGTTGCGAGGGCATCCCTCTGCAGAGACAGAGAGCTTTCTCCTTCAAGCTGCGCAGACGTGCGACGTCGCCTGCCGCGTTGCCGCGCTCAGCAGCCTCGGCTGGTGGGAACCATGCGCGCGCGACCACGTCGCTCGCTGTTTGCAACAGGCGCGCCGCGATGCAAACTCCGAGATCCGTCATGCGGCCCGGGCAGCTCTCGCCCGGCTGGGAGAAATCGCGGCTCTGCAATGGTTCCGCCAAGCCCTGACAGGCCAAGATTCACAGCGCGTCCACGACACCATCCAGACGGTTGCCACCGAGGGCATCATGCTCTTGTGGCCCGATCTCGACCGGCTGGCAGACACCGAGAGCGTCGACGTCGCACTCCATGCATGCGAGGCGTTGGAACGGCTTCGCGAAGAAATGACTTCCCATCCTGTATAAATCAGCAAAGAGGCTATCAGGACCCTTTTCACATCCTGGTCCCGGAAGGACTGAAGTGTGCGGAATCTTCGATCTGAAAGGGTCTTGACACCCTTTTGCGATCCAACTGCCGACCGCAGGTCTCCCTCTGGACTTTGCAAAAATCGCGGAAAAAACGCGGTTTTTGGCATCGCCTGAGCATATTGAGAATGGGGCCCCCGCGAAATACCAGGTCGACGCCCCAGAAAGTGTCAAAAACACGGGCTTTTTGCGTGTTGATCATTTTGGGACTAAAAAGGCCCTTGGCGCAAAATGTGTTTGGGAGACGATTTTCACGCGATATTAGGGATTCTTTTATTCTTCATATTCGGACGCACCGCTTCTCTTGACGAGCCAAATTCCCTGGAAAAATCAGCAAAAATGCTCAGGTGGGCATCCCATCGGTCATCATGGGATCGAAAGTCCATCCCAGGCATGTTGTCTGGCGTGCATCCGCGCAGGTGCCAATTTAGCCCATACAAGGCAGCCATTCAGCTGCATAGTTGTCTTGGGAAAAGCTAAAGGGGTCGGGACTAAAAGTGCTCGTGCTCCGGCTTCTCCTGCGCTGGGCGGCCGCGCGGTCTTAGGGTCGATTCTAAGCCCAAGAGCTTCGCCGTGCGCTCCTGCCAATCGGCCATTCCGAACGGGCTCCCGCGTTGTAATGTGCGGCGCACGGCTTCCAGTTCTCCCTGACTTTGCACCCGGTTGACGTGCTTGACCCAATCCTCGGGTAGAGCCACCGGACCTGCACTGAGCAATCCCTCGCCGCTCTCGTGGGCGCGCTGCCAGAGACCGCTCCAGCGCGACGCTCGCGCCTGGCCCGCGAGGCCGGCACGCAACGCACTGCGCTCGACGTAACGGCAGACCGTCAGCAGGTGGTCATCCGCCTCGATCGGAAAGGATTGGAAACGCCCCTGGTAGAGCGGCCCGCTGCCGGAGGTGTGATGCTGGGAATGCCAACGCTGGGTGTGCGTCACGCTGAGCCAGCGCAGGAACACCGAGAGGTGGCCGCCGGCACGCGGCCACAGAACCAGATGCCGGTGATTGGGCATGACACAATAGGCCAGCGGTCGCATGGGCCGCCAGTCTTGCGCCTGCCGCAACACCTTTTCGAAGGCCGCAAAGTCGGCGTTTTTGTCAAAGAGATGGCCGCGGCCGACAGCCCGGTTGAGAACATGATAGGCGAAGCCGCCACTGGCACAGCGTAGACGCCTTGGCATGGGCAGGGGTCTAAGCGAACCAGGCCGGGTCGGCAAAACAAACGACTCCCGACCCCTTTTCGCCCCTCGAGGACGTGACTGTCGAGAAGGCAAAAGGGGACGCCTTTAGTTACGCTTGTCAGATAAACTGCACTTGCTGTGGGTCGGCACAGAGGTGTCAGGAACCATTTCGGATCCAAGCTTCTGAGCACTTCCTGCCGGCGCCAGGATCTGAAATGGTTCGTGACACTTTGTGCTTTCCGATCATATCCCGCTGCCATCGCAGAAGGTCTCTTCAAGAAAGGCACCTTCGCTCCGGTAGATGAGCAGATACTTCAAGATGCTTGCCCGCGTTGAAAACCACTCACTGGCGTTTTCAATCTCATCTTGGGTGACAAACCCTTGATGCCGCCATTTCTTCAGCACTCTGAGGTACATCCTTATTCCGTGCAGCAAATCTTCTACTTTGTCCGCATCGCGAATAATCTCATTCCAGAAGTTTCTCACTTCGTGAGGGCTGGGAATCGCTGCCGAGGCACTGGTTTCTTTTTCAACCACTTCCGCGGTGCCGAATAATCTACTCATTGCTCAGCCATCCCAAAAGCCTGAAGGAGGTGCCGGTCAACGACCCCCTGTGACGTTCAGCTTGCATTCCATTTTAACTAACCTTACGGCTCTTTGCATGTCGCCAGCTTCCTCCGTCTCACTGGCTCTCCCGGAGCGCGGTTGGCCCGGCCGGACAAAAATGGTCGGGTTGATTTGTTGCCAACTTCGCCAGCTCTAGATAGCCTTGGGGCATGGCCACGCTCTACGGATCACCTGGAGGAAACTCCGCGGACATTTTGCGCTGGGCTTCGCCTGTCATACGGTGCCACCAATGAATGAGGTGACCCGCATTCTGGACACACTCGGGCAAGGCGACCCCCAGGCCGCGGCAAAGCTGCTGCCGCTGGTCTACGACGAGTTGCGCCGGCTTGCGGCAGCGCAGATGGCACGCGAGAAGCCGGGACACACGCTCGATGCCACCGCGCTCGTGCATGAGGCGTATTTGCGCCTGGTGGGCGATCAACGGTTTGAAAATCGCCGTCACTTCTTTGCCGCGGCGGCCGAGGCCATGCGACGGATCCTGGTCGAGAACGCCCGCCGCAAGTGCAGCCTCAAACGCGGCGGCGGTCGCCGGCGACTCGATCTAAACTTGGAGCAACCTATCGAGGTCGAGCGAAGCGAGCCGCTGCTGGCACTGGATGAGGCCCTGGATCGGCTTGAGGCCCGCGACCCGGCCAAAGCGCAGCTCGTCAAACTCCGCTATTTCGCGGGCATGACCATCGAACAGGCGGCCGAAGTTCTCGCCATTTCGGTCACCACGGCCAACCGCTGGTGGAGCTACACCCGGGCCTGGCTGCACGAGGAGATTCGGCGCGGCGAGGATCGCTCAATCCCTTGAGCCACCGGGCAACCCTTTCTATCATGCACGCTGAATTGTTCCGCATGATGGGCGTTGCGCCCTGGTGACGTCCGGACAGAAAGGATCTGAAGATGACGACTCCAAACCTGATCGAGCCCCTTAAGGATGGCACCTTCGTAAGAATCCGCGATTCGGGCTTCCACCGCGCCCAAGTCGCGGAGTTTCTCGGACCGCTCGGCCCGAAGGGTGCGCGCGTTTACCGCGTTCTTGTCCAGAGGAAGCCCCGGCGCATGTACATCGAGGTCCTTGAAGACCAGCTCGAAGTGTTGGATGACAAGTGAGGCTCGTCTCGCAGGATTCGGCCAGCAGTCAGAAGGCGGCCGGACGAACCAAGCCGCTTTTTCTATTCCCGCATCTCAATTCTGATTTTCGTGGTACGATTCTCCGGCGAAATGCGCATGGAAGAGCAGGAAGAAACTCGTTTCTGGAGTGCTGCCATGCCAACTGCCGATCGAGAAGAAGCTCTTTTCGCTGCTGCTCTGGAAAAACCGACCCGGGCCGAACGCGCGGCCTACCTGGAGGGCGCTTGCGGGGGCGATTTCGCCTTGCGGGCACGACTCGAGGCATTGCTGGCCGCGCATCAGGCTTCGGGCGGGGTTCTGGATGTCCCGCCCTCTGCCCTTCCCACCACCACCGCGTACCGTCCCCTGACGGAAGGCCCCGGTTCGGTCATCGGACCGTATAAGCTGCTACAGCAAATCGGCGAAGGCGGCATGGGCGTCGTCTACATGGCCGAGCAGCAGGAACCGGTCCGCCGCAAGGTCGCGCTCAAGATCATTAAGCCGGGCCTGGACAGCCACCAGGTCATCGCCCGCTTCGAGGCCGAACGCCAGGCCCTGGCGCTGATGGACCACCAGAATATCGCGCGGGTGCTCGACGCCGGCACCACGGGGGAAGGGGCGAGGGGCGAGGGGCCAGGGCCGAGTGCCGAGGCACATGGGCATCAATTCCCTCACCCCTCGCCCCCCGCCTCTCGCCCCTACTTTGTCATGGAGCTGGTCCACGGCGTGCCCATCACGAAGTTCTGCGACGACAATAAGCTGACGCCGCGCGAACGGCTGGCGCTGTTCGTGCCGGTCTGCCATGCGATCCAGCATGCCCACCAGAAGGGGATCATCCACCGCGACGTTAAGCCGTCCAATGTGCTGGTGACCATGTACGACGACAAGCCGGTGCCCAAGGTGATCGACTTCGGCGTGGCCAAGGCGATCGAGCAGCGGCTCACGGAAAAGACGATGTTCACCCAGTTCGGCGCACTGGTGGGTACCTTCGAGTACATGAGCCCCGAACAGGCGGAGATGAACGCCTTTGGCGTGGATACGCGCAGCGACATCTACTCGCTGGGCGTGCTGCTGTATGAACTGCTGACCGGGACGACACCGCTGGAACGCAAGCGCCTTCGTGAGGCGGCCCTGGACGAGCTGGTGCGGCTGATCCGAGAAGAGGAAGCGCCGCGGCCGAGCGCAAGGCTCAGCAGCTCGAACAACCTGCTGAAGATCGCAGCCGCACGCAATACCGAGCCGGCCAGGCTATCGAAGTTGGTCCGTGGCGAGATCGACTGGATCGTGATGAAGTGCCTGGAAAAAGACCGGTCGCGGCGCTATGAAACAGCCAACGGCGTGGCCCGCGATCTGGAGCGTTATCTGGCGGATGAGCCCGTGGAGGCGTGTCCGCCGAGCGCGCATTATCGGCTGACTAAATTTGCCCACAAATACAAGAAGGCTCTTATAACCGTGGCGGCGTTCGCGGTGATTTTGGTCGCGTTCGCGGCGACCAGCATAGTGCTGGCTGTGCGGGCTACATCGGCCGAACATGAGGCGGACCGGCAAGTAATCGCCTCGGATGCAGCGAAGCAACATGAATTGGAAGCAAGGCTGGAGGCAGACAAACAGCGCGATAAGGCTCTTCTAACGGCATATGCGTCCGGGATGAATCTGGCCCAGCGCGCCTGGGAAGAGAATGATATCGTCCGCGCCCGTGAGTTACTAGAAGAGGTGCCCAGGGAGGCCGCCGGCAGAAACCTGCGCGGGTTCGAGTGGTACTACCTGTCCCGCTTGTGCCATCGCGACGAACTGACCCTCTTGGGCCATGCCGCTAATGTCTACGGCGTGGCGTTCAGCCCGGGCGGCCAGCGCCTGGCGTCGGGCAGCGACGACAAGACGGTGAAGATCTGGGACAGCGCCACCGGCAAGGAGCTGCTCACCCTCCAGGGCCATGCGGCTGGGGTCTGGAGCGTAGCATTCAGCCCGGACGGCCAGCGCCTGGCGTCAGGCAGCGACGACAAGACGGTGAAGATCTGGGACAGCGCGACCGGCAAGGAGCTGTTCGCCCTCAAGGGCCATGCCGGTTGGGTGATGAGCGTAGCGTTCAGTCCAGATGGCCAGCGCCTGGCGTCGGGGAGCATGGACAAGGCTGTGAAGATCTGGGACAGCGCGACCGGCAAGGAGCTGCTCACCCTCCAGGGCCATGCCGGTGGGGTCGACAGGGTGGCGTTCAGCCCGGAGGGCCAACGCCTAGCTTCGGCGGGCTCTGACGGGGCGGGGAGCAGCACGGTGAAGATCTGGGACAGCGCCACCGGCACTGAGCTGTTCTCCCTCAAGCAAACAGCTCTTCTCCTCCAGGAGGGCGGCGCCCAATTCGTCGGTCGCCTGGCGTTCTTGCCGGACGGCCCGCGCCTGTATTCGAGCGAATACGTGACGACGGTGACGAGCTGGGACAGCTTGGCCCGCCAGGAGCTGTTCGCCCTCAATGGCCATGAGGGTCATGTCTGGAGCGTGGCGTTCAGCCCGGACGGCCAGCGCCTGGCTTCCGGGAGCGGTTTCGAGACGGTGAAGATCTGGGACAGCCTGAGCGGCAAGGAGCTGTTCGCCCTCAAGCGCCATGCCGATAGTATTGGCCCTATGTTTTGGAGCGTGGCGTTCAGCCCGGACGGCCAGCGCCTGGCATCGGGGAGCGGTTACAAGACGGTGAAGATCTGGGACAGCGCCACCGGCAAGGAGCTATTCGCCCTCGATGGCCATGCCGATATGGTGACGAGCGTGGCGTTTAGCCCGGACGGCCAGCGTCTGGCATCGGGGAGCTTCGACCAGACGGTGAAGATCTGGGACACCGCGACCGGCAAGCAGCTGTTCTCCTTCCCTGCAGGTGCGGTCACCAGCGTGGCGTTCAGCCCGGACGGCCAGCGCCTAGCTTCGGCGGGCTCTGACCAGACGGTGAAGCTCTGGGACAGCGCGACCGGTAAGGAGCTATTCACTCTTAAGGGCCATGTCAATACGGTCACCAGCGTGGCGTTCAGCCCGGACGGCCTGCGCCTGGCGTCGGGGAGCTGGGACCAAACAGTGAAGATCTGGGACAGCGCGACGGGCAAGGAGCTATTCACTCTTAAGGGCCATGCCAATACGGTCAACAGCGTGGCGTTCAGCCCGGATGGCCTGCGCCTGGCGTCGGGGAGCTTTGACCAGACGGTGAAGATCTGGGACACCGCGACCGGCAAGCAGCTCCTCACCCTCAAGGGCCATAAGGGCCACGCCGGTCCGGTCTGGAGCGTGGTGTTCAGCCCGGACGGCCAGCGCCTGGCTTCGGGGAACTCGGGCTTCATCGATCTGTGGGAGACGAGCGTCTCTCCCGAAATACAGCACCGGCGGGCAACCAACCAAATGGTAGCCGATCTCTTCCGACTGATGTTCCTACGCGCCGACGTCCTGGAGAGGTTGCGAACACTGCCCGGCATGAGCCCGTCCCGCCGTCAGGAAGCCATCAGTATCGCCCAGGCGTATCCCCACGATCCGATGGCACTCACCCATCGCGCCTGGGAACTGGTGAGGCTCCCCGGTCGCGGAATGCCTAATTACCAAAAGGCTCTCCACTACAGCGAGGAAGCCTGCCAGGTCGAACAGAAGAATGGTTATTACCTGAATACGCTAGGCGTGGCCTACTACCGCGTAGGCAATTTTGAAAAGGCACTGGCGACGCTCCTGCGCTCGGAGCAGATCAATAAGACCCAACTCGGCTCACTCCCCGCAGATCTCCTCTTCCACGCCAAGACGCAGCAGCAACTCGGCCACTTAAGAGCCTTAATCCCCACCGACCTCGCCTTCCTTGCCATGACGCACCAGCAACTCGGCCACGTCAAGGAAGCACAGACCGAGTTCCAGCGCCTGCGGGAGAGGATGAAGGACCCTCGTTGGACGGAAGATGCCGAAGCGCAGGGCTTCTTGCGCGAAGCAGTAGCGCTGCTTGCAAATCCAAAAGCACCCGGCGGCAAGTAAGCAGGTGCCCCCGGACCCCGGAAGGCTGCGAGCGCTTCCGAGTGGGATCAGTCTGTGCCCGAGTGATGCATCGAAAGATCGTGACAACGAATCGGTGTCGGAGCCGTCCGGTGGGGAGCCGTGCAATGCCCTATTTGTAGTGCGGCGCTTTTCCGCCGCTTTAGTTTTTCTATTTGGGATATCCTCTATCAAGGCGATGATTATGAATTGGTAGGGTGAGTGCGTCCGAGGACATAGAGCCTTTGCGGAAGAAAAAACAAAAGCGGCGGAAAAGCGCCGCACTCTAAACTAGTCCACTATTCGCAATTCTTCGGGGATCGTCGAAGTCGTTGGCGACCCAGCTGCACCCAATTCATTTCAGCTTTTTTCCGTCTTTGCCGATGTTGAGGAGACGCAGGACCAGGTTTCGAGACAGGGCAAGACAAAATGCATTCGCTCGCAAGATGGATAGGCTGGGCAACCCTCCTGTGCGCCGGCCTATTGGGCTGTGCGTCGGCCTCCAGCAAACTTGGATACCCGGAAGATCCGCTGCTGATCGCCAAGAAGCCCGTCGAAGGCAAACCAGGACCCGCAGAGGACACACTCATCGCATTTGGGGAGCCTTCTCCGCCTCCACTCCCAAACGAAGCATTTGTCCTTGCACCGCGCCACCGCAAAGATGCACCGCTGAGTCCATCGGACCCGGCAGTTGCCGAAAACAAGAAGGATGATTCGCATCCGAACGACATGGTCGAGATCTCGCCCCCGAACGAACCGGAAGCGCAGCCTAAAACCGGCAACACGGTCGAAGCGATTCCTGTGTCGCGCCGAAAGGCACCAGAAGAGTTTGGGCATGCCGGCGATTATTCCTGGTTGCAAGGCAAGCTGGACCTTGCTGTCTCGTCCCGGCCCGAACTGCAGTTCAGCAAACTCGCAGACAAGGATGTCTGGGATGGCAGGGTAATCCTGGAGGCAGATGCGCGACTGGCCCAGTTGCGCAATGGCGATGTAATTCGCGTGGAGGGCGAGCTTCTACCGGCCGCATCTTCGCCGACAGAGCTCGCATCGGAATCACGTCCGCATTACCGCATCAAGGCGGTTTGGCTGGTCAGGCGGCAGGATTGAGATCAACCCTGCTGTCACGAAGAGTCCCAAAAAGCAAGAAGTAGGTCCGGCGAGCCGAGCCGGACCAGGAGCCGCTTGTCTCGCGGAACCTACTCATTCCCTTAGTTCGAGTTTCGCAGATTTTAGAGGGTTGGCGGAGTGAATTGCTGAGGAAGGGAAAACAAAAGCGGCGGAAAAGCGCCGCACTCCAGAAGTGATTTCTTTGGACTGCGGCGCTTTTCCGCCGCTTTTGTTTCGTCTATTTTGTAAGGCCCTAAGCCCGTGACTTGCGACCGCAACGGGTCCACAATGTACCAAGGTGCTAGTCAAACGGACTCGCGTTCATGGCAAGAGATGCGGGCGCAGCAGACTCGGCCCAACGGCCTTCACAAGCTCGTCGAGAATCTGCCGGTCGGTCATGCCGCGGTCGATCATCTTGCCAATTTCTGCCCGCCGATGATTGGGCATGCCGCAGCCGTTCGGGTTGCAGCTCGCCAATGTGTAAAACTGGCCCGTGCAGATCTCCTTGTCTATTCCGCAGGTGCAATACGTGCTGGCAAGGAACCACTCAATGCGCTCGGCCTTCGAACGCTCTCGGCCGATATCCAGCGGATAGTCAGCGCTGCCGGCGCTTTCGACCGGCGGAGCCATCAAAAGGCCTAAACGCTGGCCGATCCTCAACTCCGAGGACTCCAATTCACCGACCACGAGCCGGACTACGGTTCGTTCTCGCCACGGGACAACGGCTTTTACGACTGCATGGATCGGTGGATCGGCGCGCAACTGCACCGTGTCGCCCGCACGGAGGGAGCGGCCCCAGCGCATGCCCTCGTGATCGAGAGTGAGTTCCAACTCTCCGCTAAAGACGTGGTGGAAGGTCAGAGTGCCCGGAAGGCCTTCAGTCCTCCAGCGGTTTTGAAGCCAGGTTCTCTGCTCGGCCATCTCCCCTGCCGTTTGCGCTGGGGTGAGTGCCGTCTTCGACGTCGGTTTTGGGTCTTGGCGCCCATGCACCTCCCGTGCGGTTGCCTCGTCGGCGAGCATGGCGATGGAAACAGGGTTCTTCTTCCGGTCAAGCTTCAGCCACGCCCAGGCGCGGTCGCCCGGCTTGAACTGTTCGAGCCGGCCCCACCACCCGCGGACTTTCACCTCGGCGTCCGGTTCCAGAACCCAAACCTTCGCCACTTTCTCTCCGTCGAGGAGTAGCGTGACCGTTCGTGAGGTTGGGTCGATGGCTTTTACCGTGCCGAGAGGCTTGGGCAGCAGCCGGAGAAACTCCGCCGTCCCGGCAATCGCCTTGACCTTCTTGTTGGTATCGACCGCCTTCGCCGGAGCTGCGGGTATTTGATCGGCATAAACAGAAGTCGCGGGGTATTCTGCGGCCCAGGCAAACCATTTCACTTGAACGCTGTCAACCCAGGTGAGCGTGTAGCCCTTGAGTTCGCCCCCGACGCATCGGCCGGCCACGTCCCAATGGGATTTTGTTTCCGCGTCCTGAAATCGGCCGGCGGAGTTTTTCGCGGCCAGGCCCAACGTGAGCTTTCGGGCGGGGATGATCGGCGTTCCCGGCGGTATGGGAACGCCCTTATCTGGCTTGGACACGCCGGTGCTATCCGGCTCCGGCGCCTTAACCTTTCGGGGCTGGGAGGCAACCGGCCGGTATGCCGACGCGGTCCGGGTCGCCGGTTCCCAGAGGACGACCAGCGGTTCTCCATCCACATCGTCCTTGATAAAGCCCGCCTTTGCAAGCGCCTCGCTCGAGTAGGCGCGAGCCGTTTTTCCCGTCCAGATGCCGAGAACCGGCTCCATCGCCTTCATTCTCGGGTCCGCCATTCCTCGCGACTGGATGGAGTTGGGATTCTCGCTGGTGGGCGGCTCGACCGGCCGATACTTGTCAAACATATGGTAGGCCACGGCGCCGGGGTACTTTTGGAGCCACCATCCCCAATCGCTGACGACGCTTGGCAACGACTCCAGTCGAGTACCCTTCCGCGGCCCGTCGAACGCGACCCCGGAGAGACACGAATAGAGGGTGCCGTCGCGGTGCCGCATGACCATGATGCCGTTGCGCCAGCCGTAAAAGCGGAATTCGTAGGATGGCGCAAAAGCGCGCAAGAAGCTCGCATCCGGGTCGTAAACAAAAACTCCATAGCTATCGGAAATGACACGGTAAGGAGCGAGGAAGAACCGAATGGGGATGGCCCCGCCTTCCGAATACCCGCGGGTCCAGGCGAGAATTCGGTCTTCTGCTCGAAGCTCCGCCGCTCTCCGTTTCGCCTCGTCCCGGCAATGCGAACAGGCCGGGTTCACCAAGGTAGGAAAGGCCTCCGGTTTCGCAACCGTCGTAGGGACCGCGGGAGGGTCCGCGGCAACGGTGACGCAGGCCGACAGGAGTATGAAGATCGCGGAGATAGTGAGTGTGCGCACGGCTGGAGCCTCCCAAGGTATGGACGTCCGATGCCGAGATTCTACGCAAAAGGCAAGCGCGCGCCCAAGCGGGTCGTCCGCCGCGCAAGATGGTTGTGTTCGAGGGAGTCGCGCCTGACAGAACGGCCACGAGGTAGAATAGGGGAAAGGACTCGAAGTATTCCGAGGTATCCAATGAAGAGCATTGCTGACCAACTGCCCTCCGAGATCGCCCGGCAAATCCACGCCGATCGACGCAAAAACGAAACGGCATACTGGGCCGAGACGTTCTGAATCGCCTGGAGGTCCTGTTTCGTGGTCCTGCTAGTGAAGTCATCGCCAATCCGTGACGCAAGTCGAGCTGATGGGGTCGATACCGCCGAGGCATTTCTTCGGAAACTCTATTGGCGGGGTTTCCTTGAAGTTGCTGAGTTGCAAGAGCGCATGGCGGATGCAGCCAAGCTTGAGTAGGGGCTGCTACGGCCAATAATCGAGCAACTGTCGAGTCCAGGTCTAGCGACGCGTCGCATTTGACTGGGCCGGCATGTGGGTTTTCAGTGCGCTTCGGTCGCTCTTGCCGGCCCCGCAACTGAACGCCCTCTTAGACCTACTCAGATCTACCGTCCGTCGCCAACCTGTTCAGCCACGCGGGCGACCGCCTCTTCCAGCAGCTGGGCCGCCAACTGCATCGGACTCACCTTGCGCTCCGGCGTACTCGCCAATGCCGCCAGGCGGCTCAACCGTTCTTCTGTCTCGGCACTCATCGGCACCTTGGGGTGATGCACCCATTGCGCATCCGTCGGCCGCCCTGGTCGTTGTCCCTGCCCCGGTTGTAAACGCTGCTGCAATGCCGCCATGATCCCGGCCAAACGGGCCATTCCGAACGCGCCGCCACCAACCTCCGGTACCTCACACACAACTTCGGCTCCCAGCTTGCGAGCAATCCGCTCAATGTTCTTAGCCATGATTTGTCCCTCCTTCTGTCCCGGGGTCCAGCTTGCCTTGCAAGGGGAAGCGGATCTCCAGGTAATCTCGGTCGATGACTACGCCGACTGCACCCTGCCGGGCCTCGGTCCCCAGCCGTAGCAAAAACTCCCGAAGGCGCTCGGCTTGCTGATCCAACATTTCTTCGCTCGTGTAACACTGAACCACAACTGGCTCATCGAAGAGCAGTTTGCCGCCTTGCGCGTCATCCCGCCACACGCCACGCCCCTGCGGGAACGCAGTCGCGCCTCCGAAACACTCCCCGAACATTCTTAGAGCTTCGCCCACCCAATAACTCTGGTCAATGCCCTGATCCATGCGATCCTTGCTCGGCACGTATAGAACGATTAGAGTCGCCGCCGACTTGCTCGCTCCGAGGCGGGTTGCATAGTCTGGCATGTCCCAAGTCTCCTTTCCTCTGGCCCGAGCATGGCACTTTCTGGGCAATAAGTCAAGCGCGTCCAGTAAGTCCTTGCCAACTATCATGTGAGGTTGTCTCATGCTTCAAAGGGCGAAAACCTTCTTTTCACAGGGATTTGCAATGAGCCTCGCCTCGGCGAACCGCAGCCCTCGCATGGAAGGCTGGGGGAACTGCGGAATTCAAACATGAGACGCCTTCAGAGCAGCCTGGGAATGGGGGGAGCTATGTTGACCGCATGTCGCACGTTGTTCGCCAAACGGAGTTTTGCGGAAGGTGATCCCGAATGGAGCCCAGGACCGAGGAGAAGGAGTGGCGGTAGCGCGGATCATTCGCTCGAGAGATAATAAAGTACGAATAGTTAATCATGCCGTACGAGCCGCCATGTAGCGCACTTCTTCTGGCATTGACCGCACCATCGATCAAGCTAAGATTCAGCTCCACGCATTTTGCCCGAACTATGCGGAGGCTAGTCGGCAGTCCGGAATGCAGGTGATTTAAATCCTGGCGGCCTTCAGCAAGCTGGTCGCAGGACAATCTTATAGTTCCCATGGATGGGTAAGTGCATGGCGCGGAAGCCACCTCGAGTACACTGCGAACTCGGCCCAGTCCTGGTGAATCGCACGGCGGTCTACAAGATGTGCCGGGCGATTCCTGGGCAATTGCAGCAGCGCGGTTTTCGCGTGAGCTGTTCTGCTCTGTTGGCCCGTGTCGCTGCCCAGGATGCCGAACCGAAGACATGGTGGAACCAGTGGTTGTTCCGTAAATCGCAAGAATGGTTGCACTGGGCTTCCACGAAACCCGAAATCTTCTGTAAGACGAGATTTGCAACCGCTCCTGTGCCACGCTGGCGCGCCGGCGGCGTCTCTCTCTTTCTCGATCCCCTTTACACAGTTTTCTACGGTTCTCCCGGCAACGGTGTCGTGATCGTCTACGATATCACGACAGTGAGCGACCCCGGCTGGCATGGCGCGGGCGTTACGCGGCTCTATAACCTGGCGTTCGAGCTGATGGCCCAGTCGCGCTGCCATATTGTGGCGTCGTGTCAAAACACGGCCGATCAGATGCGCGTGAACTGGGGGATCGCGCCTTCGCGCATCACGGTGTTGCCACTTGGCTTGTTCTCGTTTCCGATGCCCGCGCCCCAGGAAGCGCACTCGAAGGCCAAGCCGTTTCTGCTTTTCGTCGGCAACCTCGAGCCACGCAAGAATGTGCCGGGGCTCATCCGCGCCTACGCAGAATCGCAGCTCTTTGCCACTCGTGGTATTCGGCTGCGGATCATTGGCAGCCTGCCTCCGGAGGACCACCCCGTGCTGGCATTGGCGAGGGCCACGCCGGGGGTAGACGTGCTGGGATTCGTTTCCGATGAAGAAGTAGCTGCCGCCTATGAACAATGCCTGGCCTTCATCTACCCGAGTTTCTGCGAGGGATTCGGACTGCCGCTGCTCGAGGCCATGCACAGGGGCTGCGTGTGCTTGTCGACGATCATGGGCGCTTCGCCTGAAATTGCCCAAGACGCTGCCCTTTACGTTAATCCCTACTCTCCGTCGGAAATCGCCCAGGGACTTCGCGAGATTGTGGAACTGAGTCCGGCCGAGCGCAGCCGACTGTCCGAGCGCGCCAAAGAACTCGCGCGCGCATTCACCTGGCCCAAGTTTTACGACGGACTAGCGGACGTGCTGCAATACCAGGCCGCGGCCTGACGAACTGGCGAACGAGGGTCCTCCAGAATGATCTACTGGTTCTTGAAATACATCCTCCGACGCGGGTTCCGATCCAAACGCGGCATCATTCGCCTGGGGCAGCTCGAAAACCTGGCGCGTTCAGGCACAGGTGCGCTGGTCCTCGCTCAAGAGAAAGTTCGACTTGAATACCTGTCCGCCAAGGAAAACTTCGACCGGAGCAAATCGTGGCCCGACTTCGAGCGCGCCATGATCTCCTTGCTGCAGCTCACCTCTACGAATGCAGTCATCCAGTCTCTGATCAATGAGCATCTGCTGGAACTTCTCCATGCGAACTCGCACAAGAGCGCCGAAAGTCCACCCGCGCAACCGCTGAGGAAATCGGCGTGAGAGTCGGCATCCTCAAACCAGACCACCTGGGCGACCTCATTCTTTCCGCGCCGGCCATTGCCGCACTGCGCCGCCGTTTCACCGACCTGACCTTGTTGTGTCATCCCAGGAACGTGCCGCTAGCCGGTCACCTGTTTCCCGGTCTGCGGGCGCTCCCCATGCTCCTTCCACACCTGGATAAGGATCGCGGGCGCGACCTTGGGGAGCAGGCCCGCCACCAGATCCTGCGCGAAGAGATCGACCTGCTGATCTGCCTGCGCTGGGACGGGCAGATTCAGCGTTCCCTCACGATTCCCGATATCGAATATCATGCTCCCTCGCTTGCCGACTCGGAGAGGCACGTTGCCGCGGAGCACCGAGACATCGTCGCATCGTTGACCGGGCCTTATGAAATCCTGGACTCTTATACCTATCCGAGCTTGCCGGCCACGAATCGTCGGCCCACCAACCCCAAAGCGATTGGCCTTGGCATTTCGGCCGGTTTTCGCCTGAATGCCTGGCCTTTGTGTCATTGGTTGGAGCTTGCGGAGCTGCTCCATCGCGACCACATTGCAACCGTTCTGGTGGGTGGGCCGGCAGAAAGAGGTCGGCTGCAGATTCTCGGCGACGCATTGCTCGGGTCGATTGGCTACTTTCCGCAAATAGTGATTGGCGGCAACGACTTCGGGACTACCCTCGGACGTCTTCACCAACTAGTAGATTTGATCGTCGCCACCGATTCGGGTACGGCGCATCTGGCCGCTCTGGCCCGGCCGGTGTTGTCCTTGTTTGGCGGGAGTCCCTGGAGGCGGTTCGCGCCGCTTGGCCGTTTCAATGCCATTCTTTCCCGCCGCTACCTATGCAGTCCTTGCCAGCAATTTAGCCGGGCGTCTGTGAATATGTGTCACACGCAGGAATGCTTGACGAATCTCACGCCGCGGCAAGTTCATCAGTGTCTTGGCACCTATCTGGCAGGCCTTGATCTGTCGACCGAACGTTACGTAGGGGGAGTATGGATGACTGAGGCGCCTTGGTCGGAAAAGGTCGGGGCGAGCGCGGCATAAAGGGTTATAGGTCCTCTAGGCCGCATGGGTCCTATCCCCTCTCCCGCGAGCACGTGGGAGAGGGGCTTTGGGGACAGCCACTTTCAATCAATGCCTCATCAAGATCCCAAACACATCGTTGCCGCTAGTGGAGGCGAAGTTGGCAAAGATTAGCGATTGCGTCTCGCTTGCTGTGGAGCTTGCTGCAACGTAAACGCCTCCCCCTAATCCCTGGCCTGAGCTGCCGCCGTTGCCCGCGGCGCCGCCGAGTGCGAGGTTTGCCACAACGATTGCGGAGTTCAAGCTGAGGGTGCCGCCATCGGCATCAATGCCCCCTCCTGTGCCGTCAGCGCCGTTGCCTCCTGAGCCGCCGGCACCACCTATAGCCTGATTGAGTGAAACAGTGCCACCCTGGACCGTGCCGCTGGCCGTAGCCTCGATGAGGATGCCGCCACCAAGTCCGTCGCCGCCCACGGCGCCGGTTCCTCCAGCCCCGCCCTGTGCTAGATTGGCAAGGACCGAGGTATTCGTCATCGCCAGCGTAGCGCCGTCCGGATTCGCATTGTTCGGGTGGCCACAAATGATGCCGCCGCCGAAGCCCCTGCCACCGCTGCCGCCTGCCCCGCCGGCTCCGCCGAGTGCTTCATTGCCGGCGAGCACGCAACCTTTGATCGTCGCGCTCGATCCATATTGAGTGACGATACCGCCGCCGATGCCGTCGCCGCCGTGGTATCCGGCCGCGCCTGGGCCGCCGATAGCCTGGTTGCCGGTCAATTTACTGTTGACGAGGGTGAGCGTGGAACCAACGTCGTTGTCGATGCCGCCGCCATCCGCTTGCGTTCCAAAGCCGGCGGCACTGCTGCCAGCGATGGCTTTGTTGTTGGTCAAGGTGCAGCCCGTGGCGTTGAGCGTGGCGTTGTTGTAATTGAAGATGCCGCCTCCAAGCGCGCTGCCGACGGCGAAATCGGGATTGTTGACGCCGCCGTCGCCACCCTTGGCGACGTTGCCGCTCAGCGTACAGTTGTTGAGCGTGAGCGTTGCCCCCTGGTTAAGGATCGCGCCGCCAATGGATTGCCCAAAGGTCGTGACCTCGTTGGCGCCGTTGCCGGCGACGGACTGATTGTTGATAAAGGACGAACTGCTAATTGTCATCGTGGCGAACAGATTGGTGATGGCACCGGCATTGCTGTACCCGCCGGCGCCGACGGCGTTGGCAACGTTCGCGGTGAAAGTGCAACCGATGATCGTTGCAGGGCCGTTTTCGTTATCGATGGCACCGCTCTCGCCAAACCTGAAACCGGGGGCAGTGTTGTTCATGAAGCAGGTGTTGGCAACAGTCAATGTTGCCTGATAGCTCAAGATGGCCCCGCCAAGAGTGTAGGTGTTGCTGCCGTTGGCCTCGTTGCTCGAGAAGATGGAACTCGTCACCTTTAGAGTGGCTCCCGATTCGTTGTCGATGGCCCCGCCCGCCGCGAGAAAGCCGACGCCGTCGATGGCCTGGTTGGCATAGAAGGTCGTCTGGTCGATGACCGCCGTCGCGGTCCCCTGATTGGAAATGGCGCCTCCTGCCCCGTAGCCATTGCCCCCGCCCGTAGCAGTATTCCCAGTGAAGTTGCTGGCGCTGATGGTCAGCGTGCCCTCATTCATCAGAGCGCCGCCAAAGCCCAATCCGACCGTCCCGCCCGCGTTCTGATTTTCCATGAAAGTCGTGTGTTTGACCGCGAGGCTGGCCCCTGGCTCATTGAAAACGCCGCCTCCCAATCCCGTCGTGCTCGAGTCCCCCAGGGCTTCGTTGTTGACCAATGTATCGTTGCTGAGAGTCAACGTTCCAGCGTTGTCGATACCGCCGCCCTGGTCCGCAAGTCCGTTCGCGATCGTGAGGTTTGTAATCGATGCAGTCACACCGCCGCTGACGGAGAACACCCGGCTGGCGGCATCGCCGCTGATCGCTAACTGGTTTGCACCCAGCCCTGTGATGGCGACGCTGGTGTTGATCGCCAGGGGACCGCTAGTAAGAGTGATCGTCTCGGAAGCGAGGTGGTGGTTGAAGAAGATCTGGTCGCCATTGTTGGCAATGGCAAGAGCGTTGCGGAGGGAGCCGGGACCGCTGTCCGCGTTATTGAGCACCGTGAGGGTGCTTAGAGCGGTGCGGTCTTCCAGGGACTCGAACGTCGGCTGGAAGGTTCGTCGGCGCGGGCGCTGCCGCGGCGGAGAGGATGGGCGATGGACCAGCTGTCGCGCGTGACCGCTGGGAATTCGCCAGAGGGAATCGAGAATCGATGCGAACAACATGGCTTGCGTCTCCTAAGGAGGATGGGTCTGCGGTATGACAAGTCGACAGCGCTCCATGCGCGCAGACCTTGACCGTGGAGCGATGCTGAGCGCGCAGAATGTTCCTGGATGGGCGGCGCGAACCCGAACGCGTGAGAGCGGGTAGGCTCTCAGCGCCAAGGTGAATCCTGGGCTTTCCGAGTGATGCGCTCGTGCTCCCTGTACAGGGAGACTGGACTTAAGATCAGCGGGCTACGGTGCGGCGCGCGAACTTTGTAGAGGGCCCGCTACTGTTTCCCAATTGTTTGCGTCTCTTGCCGCGACAGTAATTCCCTGGCTTCTTCTTTGAAGAGGGCGAGATCGTATGCCAGTGGTGGGTGCTGCTCGATCCACTCTTCCGACCGGTCGTACCACTGACGAGCATGTGCTTGGTCGCCCTGCCGATAGGAAATCATTGCCAGAAACAGCCAATCGTAGGCATCGCCGCCGCTGCCGAGGCCCATGGATTTTTCCAGTGCAGCCCGGGCACCCGTCAGGTCATCCGTCCGGTAGCAGGCTACCCCCAGCGTGTTCCAAAACCTTGCCTCATTGGGCACGCGCTCGACGGCCTGCGTGGCAAGTCTCAGGGCCTCGGCGGGTTCCCGGAGTGAGACTACCGGACAGGTCACCAGGAGCCACGCCAGGCGGTTGAGTTCTTCGCCTCCCTTGGCGTGCGGCAATAGGAGGCGATATTGCTCCAGTCCCTGGGCATAGTGCGTGGCAGCCTGCTCAGGCTGCTTGGTCGAGATATCGAGCGACCCCAGCAGGAGCAGGCCATTTCCGTACTCGAGCCTGTAGGCGGGATTCGCGGGGTCGGTAGCCGAGAGCCTTTCGAAGAGGGCGAACGCCCTTCGCAATGCCTGGATGGAAGGCTTCACCCGGTGCCAGACCATGTTGACCTGGCCAATCAGAACCAGGGTCCGCGCCGTCTCGAACTGGACTGCAGGATCCGGGCTGTCTTCGTGGACGAAACCATGCAAAATCTCCAGTCCCTTGCCGACGATATCATCGAGAATCGCGGAGCTGCCAGGCACGTTTTTCCAGCGTGGGTCTTCCAGTTTCAGCAACAGGTCCTTTGTTCCCTTCAAGGCTTTGTCGAAGTTCTGCTCCGCGCGCTGGCGTTGCGCGTTGGTTTCCCGTTCTTTTGTCCAGATCAGCAGCGTCGTGGCAAAGAGGGCGAGCATGGTCAGCACCGCGAGGGCCCCCGCAATAGTGACCAGCGGCTGGTGTCTACGCACCCACTTGGCTGTTCGCTCGCGCGCCGTGGGCGGTCTGGCCTGGATAGGCCGATTGTCCAAGAACCGCTGCAGATCATCCCCCAATTCCTGCGCCGTCGCATAGCGGTGTTCAGGTTCCTTGGTCATCGCCTTCAGCACGATCGTTTCGAGTTCCACGGGGATGCGCGGATTCAGGCGCGTTGGCTTTTGGGGATCTTCGTGAACTATCTGCCGCAGCAATTCTGCTCTGTCGGTTCCCGCAAGCGCGGGCTGCTGCGTCAGCATTTCATAGAGCGTAACGCCCAGGGAATAGATGTCGCTGCGATGGTCCACGAGACCTCGTTTGGCGAGGGCCTGCTCTGGGCTCATATAGCGAAGCGTGCCGACCAGGTCGCCGGTCACCGTGAGGCTCTGCTCGGTGGACCAACGTGCTAGGCCAAAATCCGTGATCCACAGGTGGCCTGTCGCCTCGAGGAGGAGATTGGCAGGCTTGATGTCGCGATGGATCACACCAAGTTGATGAGCGTGTTCGAGGGCTTCGGCGGCCTGCCGGCCCAATTGAGCGACTGAGCGAAAGAAAGCGGGACTTCGATTCGATCGCTCCGTCGAGAGGGGGACTGCCGGGGGGGTGGGCATGTCCACCGTCGGCGTGGGCTTGTCCGAATCGGCAGGCTCGGGGACGGCGGCGACTTCGTCCTGCCTGCCCTGGGCGCCGCCAACCGCCAAGTGGCGCACTTCGGCGATCACTTCGGCAAGGGTTTGCCCGTCGATGAATTGCATGGCGTAGTAGTGGACGCCCCGGTCGCTGCCTACGAAATAAATGGGCACAATGTGGTTGTGATGCAAGTTGGCAGCCGCCTGGGCCTCGTTTCTGAAGCGTTGGAGCTGCTTTGCGTCCATGCCGGCCGCAACCGGGAGCACCTTGAGAGCCACGCGGCGGCCGAGCGATAATTGCTTGGCTTCATAAACCACGCCCATGCCGCCTCGACCAACCTCGCGCAGGATTTGGAAATCACCAATGCGATCTTGTTCGGCGGGCGCGGCCGACGGTGCTGGCTCGGATTCGCGTGCCGCACCTTTCAAGCTGGCGGCGGCTCCATCGAGGGCTTCCAGGGTTTCCAGATAAGGCTCCAGCACTGGGGCAAGATCAGGATAGCGGTCGAGCAGTTCCTGGGGCCGCTGGCCGTCACCGCGCTCGCGATTTTCCAGGTACTCTTCGAGGATGCCGAGCACGAGGGTGGACTGCTGCGACGAGATCTCGGCTGACGGGGTTGTGCCATCGCATTCCATGTTCATGCCTGCCCTTCCCCTGCATGCATCTCCCGAAGTTGGCCGAGCGCCCGTAACCAAAGAATGCGCACGGCCCCGGAGGTGCGGCCCATGCGCCGGGCCACTTCCTCGAACGGAAGACTTTCGATGTTGCGCAGCATCAAGACTTCGCGGTAGTCCGCAGGCAGCCGAGCGAGTTGATCCGCCACCAGCGCTGCAAGTTCGCGGCGCTGGGCCTGCGCGCTGGGTGAACTCCCAGGGCTGATCAAAGCAGGTTCTGCCGCGCCGGAGGAACTATTGGAAGTCCTCTGACCTTGTCCCGTCGTGACATTCCGAGATATGTCGCGCTTTTGCGTCAACACCTGCCGTTCCACGAGCTGCGCCAAGCTGTGCACGAGGATACGCCGCAGCCAGGCCAACCATTCTTTTTCTGTGCTGCCGCGAAACTGCTCAAAGTGACGGCATGCCTGCAAGAAGGTTTCCTGAACAAGGTCGGACGGGCTGGCACGCGCCTGGAGGCGCGGGTTGAGCTGGGCTCGAGCCAACACGCGTAGGTATTCGCGATAGAGCTCGAGCAGGGAGCCCAGGCTCTCGCTTCGCCCAGCGCGCGCTTCTCCCAGCAAACGATTAGCCGGATGGCCTGGTAAGGACATCACAATCGCAGCGCCTCCTCGCCCCTTCTGAGAAGTCCGCCATCCACGTTCGTCCACGGTGCTCTCACAGGTCGGAATTGCTGAGCTTGCAATTCCAGCTTCACCGAACTACGCACTCAGCGCGAGAGGAATAACAGAGCACCAGCCCGATCCGGTGGAGAGGACTATCTCGAAGTCTAAGCCGCTGCCGTTCTTGCGTCAACGACCGGCAACATCCGCGCGGACGACGCTGTCTCCCACCGCGGTCGAGACTGCCTCTATGATCCAGGATCGGTTTTCCAGACGGTTGTTACGCGCCTGAAGCAACTTTCTTATTCTTTAATTCGGCTTCAGGCTGCCGGCCTGAGATTCTCGAGAAGGGAGGCGATCGACGACGACTGCACATTGCCTGGGCGCACCGAGCGAAGTTGCAACGCGAGCAATCGGGAATCTGCGGCCAGAGCAGGGCCATAGTCGCTGGGCATGAAGGCGATCGTGGAATTGAGCCGCAGCAACAGCGAAGGCCTCTCCGATGCGGATTTGGGAATGGGCACCCGGACAGTAATGGTTGCGCCAGGCCTGGCTACGAACGACAGAAGGGGGATACCAGCATCCTCCAGGTGCAGGTCCACCCGGACCATCTGGCTCCAAAACGCGCGTGCCGCAATAACCACCGTGATCTCAACGGACTGACAGCCGGGGATGATCAGCCCCGCGCGCGGTTGCATCCAGTGGTAGGTCCCCTGCTCGTCGGACTGCCCGGGATAGAAGCCGTAGATGGGCAGGAAATTGTTCGATGAACAAGCGAGGAGAAGCTGCTCCAGTTGGCGGCAACGCCCCACGTCATTTGCACGCGGATGGCCGGGAAGGCCATGTTTTTGCTCCAATTTTCGGGCCAGGAGAACGCCCTCTATGTTGCCGACATGCACCCAGTGTCCAAGGAATTCCGAAAGCAGTTGGCTCTTCTGGTCTTGCGGGGTCAACTCGAGGGTCTCGCGCAGACGCGCAGGCTCCAGACTATGGGCGGCAGCAAAGGCATCAAGCCAGCCGCGCCGCTGCAGCAACTCACTCTCTGGATGGTCGCCGTCGGGGGGAATCGTCGAGAGAGTGTCCACCGGCAACACCGTGGCCTGCAGACCCAGTTCTCGGGCGCTCGCCACACAAAACGGGGCGCGGCGGGCCACTTCGTGGAAGAGGGTGCCGAAAATCGTCCTGAAGTTTGTTAGTGTCGATGCGGTCCCATCCGGAAGGGGGCCGATGTGCCACCAACGCGCCAGCTTATGACAGTCGCTATTTTGCAGCCGTTGCAGCGAAGTTGTCAGCAGGCCGCGAAAAGGCTCTTGCAAAGCGATGAATAGGCCGCCGGGCTTCAGGAGACGACTGACTTCTCGCAGAACACGTTCCAGATCGATGATGTAACGCAAGGTCGAGAAGCAATAGATACAGTCAAAGGAGCCGGATTGAAAGGGGAGCGATTCCGCGCCGGTCACGACGCAGGCGTACCAATGTGCGCTGTCGCTGCGCAGCCGTGATGCAAACCCCAGGCCGATCTCGTCATCATCCTGTGCGTCGCTGGCGATAACCTGGTGCCCATCTTCCACCAGGGTGCGCGCCGCCCAGCCACGGCCAGCTCCCAATTCGAGCACCCTGCGCGGGCCGTCTCCAGCCAGCCGGGTTCGTAACCAAAAAAGCAAATCTCTTGTCTGCGCATCCTCGGGAAGCTTGAGCGCGTCCTCCGGGCTGAGCGGCCGGTCGCCGCGTGCGCGCTTCAAACCGTTCCAGGCGAGCCTGTTCTTCGCAAAAGTATCTTTGAAGTCGGACGAGAATAGGTAATTAATGCCGTTTCGGACTGTAAACCGAGAGCCGCAGCCAGGGCACCAGCGACAATGCGTAGCAGATTCGAGGGGACCGCGACCACAATCAGGACAGGTCAACAACTCCGAAAACCAGGCCGGCTCAGGAGAATCCTGGCCTTCCTCGAGCTCTGGCGCCAAGTCGGGTCCAGTCGTGGAATCGCTCACCGAGTGGTACCCTCATCCTTCTGGCTGCCAAGAAGTCTCGGTCGCGCGGGGATACGCCTGGTTAGGCTGCCTTGCGGCCGCCAACGATGACTCGGAGTCGGCGCACCTCTTGGGCAATTATCTCTCGCACGCTTCCTGGACCGCATTGTCGCTCGACATATGCGCGGGTCCGCGCTCCTACAAGTGCTCGTTCTGCGGGCGTGTCTTTCGCAAAGCGACTGAGTGCGTTCGCGATCGCGAATGGAACCGGGACTTCCCAGCGCGAAGCGGGATCGTAAACCCGAAGCGGATCGTTGACAAAACTGACAGCCACGGGCCGGCTCGCGTAGGCGTAGGGATAATCTTCGGGGACGTAATCTGCAAATGCCGTGTGCCGGGGGGTGACCAGGGGTTTGCCAAGGGCCAGAGCCTGGGCCGCGGGACCGCAAAAGCCTTCGCCGAGCGAGGCGGCCACCGCGCCATGCGTGTTCGAGAGCAACCTTGAAAACCCCGATCCGTCGAGGTTGCCTGTCCAGAGGTAGACTCCGGAACGTTTGACGCGCAATTGTCGCTTCAAGGCGTTGACCGGGCCCCAGAAGTGCGTCACAAAGTCGAAAGCGGGCATCCGCGGGTCGATCGGGGTCGTCTTCAAGATCAGATACCAGGGTGTTGCTTCCGGCCGGCGCTTGAACTCCAGCCATTCGGAGAGGAAGAGGAGCAAACCTTTGCGAGGCACGTCCTGGGCAACGCAGACGAGCGCGCGTTCCGCAGGAGACTCAATGGCCTGAGAAGAAATGCGCAGCGAATTCAGTACGTGCGCGACGGCGCGCGGCCCCGCTCGTTCCATGAGCCAGCGCGACCAGCGAAAACGGTAGCCCCGCAGTCGCGCAAATCGGATCAGCCTATGACCCAGCCACGGCCTGCGGTCGAGGTCGTAAACCTCGCCTTCGGGAAGGCCGGCTTGGGAGGATGCGGTGACCCTGGCCGGCCAGGGAACTACACAGACGGGAGTCGTCACGCCGGCGGCCTCATAAACGGCCTTTGAGTGCGCACTCTGCACCCAGAGCCCGTCCATCTCATTGATCTGGCCCACCCAGGGCGAGCGCGGCTCGCCTTGGAGCGGCAGGCGGTCCGTCTCCCAAACCGTCAGGCCCACATTGGCGGCTCCCGGATAGCGGGCGTAATGACCGGGCGTCGTGTAGGTCAACACCAGGGTGAAGTCCGCTCGCGCGGCGAGACGTTGCGCTTCCGTGTCCGTCGTGACGGGGTGAGTAAACGGTTCGAAGGGCCGGTCGGGTGAATAGTGGATGTCGACGCCGACCACCTTGTCGAAGATACCGTTGACCGCCCGGCAATAGTCCCGCGCGGCAGCCGAATGGCCAGAGTGGGATTGTAAGTCACCTCGGATCACGAGCAGGTTCATGCTTCCATTCCCCACCGCGTTGGCTTGACCGCGTCCTTGCGCAGCCTCGCAAACCAGATCCCAAGGCGCGGGCCGCGATGATAGCAGGATTGGAGGAACGGGGTCAAGTGCCAAGGGGCGGACTCGGCCGGCTCGCCGGCTCAAGGGCGCGCAGGATTTACCTGCGTGATATAACAGATGTGATTGTCATGCCCGGTCACGATTGCCTTGCCGTCCGGCGTAAATGCCAGGCAGTATGCCCCATATTTCAGCTTGTGAGACTGAACCCGCTTTCCGGCAAGGAGATCCCATAAGATGAGGCTTCCCCCATAACCGCTGGTCGCGAGCAATTTGCCGTCTCGCGAGAATCCAATTCCGTAAAGATCGTCGGCAGTTGGTCCCAGTTTCTTGGTCTCTGCTCCGCTCGCGACTTTCCAAATGCGCACGAACCTGTCGAAGCCAACCGAAACGATGCTTTGGCCGTCGGGCGTAAAGACGATGCCTGTAACGGGCCCTTCGTGCCCTTTGAGCGTCTTGATCTCTTTCTGCCCCCCGACGTCCCAAAGCTTGATCAAGGCGTCTGCTCCCGAGGAGGCCAAAATCTTGCCATCCGGGCTGAATGCGACCGCATAAACCGAATTGCCGTGGCTGCCCAGGTTCTTCACTTCCTTGCCGTTGGCTGGATTCCACAGGCGCACCGTCTTGTCTGAACTGCCGGAGGCAAGCAGTGTACCTTTGGGGTCGAAGGCAATACTGTCGACAATGCCCGTGTGCCCCTTGAGTTCGCGCAGCGCCTTTCCGTCGCTCACGTTCCACAAGCGGATTGTCAGATCCTGGCTCGCGGAAGCAAGCTGCTTGCCATCAGGGCTGAATGCAACCGAGTAGACCGGCGCCGTATGTCCTGTGAGCGTTTGCAGCTCTTTGCCCGTGTGGTAGTCCCAGAACTTGACGAGATTGTCGAAGCCGGCCGTTGCGAGCAGCTTCCCGTCGGGACTGAACGCGAGGCTATAGACGAGCCCTGCGTGCCCCTTCAACTCGGCTGGCGGCTGCGCCTGGGCGTCGACCGTACTCGCCATCGCGATCAGGACGAGAAAGTATCGGGATATCATGATTCTCCCTCTAGATGTGGGACCCGAGCCGTCGTCAGCAAGCCATATCACCGTGCTTGATTCGGCAGCGGCGTAGGCCAGATTTCCCAATCTGTCCGGTCAGGTTGGAAACCTGACCTACTGCCGAATCCCGCCCGGTCATTTAGGGCGCGCCCTGTCCTTCGACATCGGCCAGGGGAGCGAACCCTCGTCGCATGGTATTCTCCGTGATAGTTCGCGGCAGCACAAACTGCAATAAATAGTCCTGCCCGCCCGCCTTGGAACCGATACCCGAAAGTTTGAACCCACCAAACGGCTGGCGATCGACAAGGGCACCGGTGATCTTTCGATTGATGTAGAGGTTACCAACCCGAAACTCGCGCTTGACCCGTGCAATGTTTTGCGGACTTCGCGAGTAGAACCCACCGGTCAATGCGTAGGGAGTGCCGTTGGCAATTTCCAAGGCCTGATCCAAATCGCGTGCCTTGAGAACGGCGAGCACGGGCCCGAAGATTTCTTCACGAGCAATGGTCGCGGTCGGGGAAACATCGACAAAAACATGGGGGCCGACGTAGTACCCTTCCTGAGCGAGTTGCCCGGCGTCGCCGGCATATGCCAGCCGCGACTCCTGTTTGCCCGCAGCGATAAAGTGCAGGATGCGTTGCCGGGCTTCTTCGTCGATGACCGGTCCCACTACGCAGCCAGCGTCCTCGGCCGGCGCGATCTTCAGGCTTCGTGTTGCCTCGATGAGTCGAGACACAAAGGCGTCGTGCAGCCCGTCGAGGACGATCACGCGCGAACACGCGGAGCACTTTTGTCCCTGATAACCGAAGGCGCTGCCAACGACACCGACCACCGCCTCATCCAGGTCCGCGTCGCTATCAACGATTACCGCGTTCTTGCCACCCATCTCCGCGAGCACTCGTTTGACATGCTCCTGGCCGGCCGGTGTGTCGGCGGCCGTGCGGTTGATCATGAGCCCCACGCCCTTCGATCCGGTGAACGCAATCATCGCCACGTCAGGATGGCCAATCAGTGTCGGTCCAACCTCCTCGCCGATGCCCGGCAGATATTGCAGGACCCCGGCGGGCAAGCCAACCTCCTGGAAGATTTCCATCAGCTTGGCGCCGATGACCGAGGATTGCTCAGCCGGTTTCATGATGACGGTGTTGCCAGTGACCAGCGCCGCCGAGGCCATGCCACACAAAATGGCCAGCGGAAAGTTCCAGGGTGCGATGACCACCGCGACGCCGCGCGGCCCATAGAAATAGATGTTTTCTTCACCGGGTACGTCGCGGTGCACGGGCTTGGCAAGGCGAAGCATTTCCCGGCCGTAGTAATCGCAGTAATCAATGGTCTCGGCGACGTCGGCATCCGCCTCCCGCCACTGTTTGCCGCATTCATAAACCTCCCAGGCCGAGAGTTCGAAACGCCGGCGACGCATCACTGCTGCCGCTTGAAACAGGTATTCTGCCCGCTTCGCCGGCTCCAGGTCTCGCCATTTGCCAAGCGCGGACTGTGCCCCAGCGATCGCTTGCTCGGCATGCGCGACCGTTGCCCTGCCGCAACGACCGACAACCTGCTGAATGTGCGACGGGTTCAATGAATCGATAGTCGCGCTGGTTGCAACGCTAGCATTGTCGATAACCAGCGGATAGGTGCGCCCAAATTGCGTTTTGACATCGTTCAGAGCCTGAAGCATCGCTTGGCGCGACTCCTCGCGACTAAAATCGGTCAGAGGCTCATTGCGAAATGGACTCTCACGCGCCGCGACCGCACTGTTTTTCTTGCTCTTTGCATTGCTGGCCCTGCCCTTCAGCAGAGGATTCATGAGAAGTTGCTCCTCGGGTATATGCTCGACAAAGCTCGCTCGCAAAAAGGACTCGTTGGCGGAATTCTCGAGGAGGCGGCGCACCAGGTAGGCCATGCCTGGCAGCAGCCGTCCATAGGGCGTGTAGACGCGCAGCCGCTTCCCCATGCTTACGAGAGCATCCTTGATCGGCTCCGCCATGCCATAGAGCATTTGCACTTCATAACTACCAGAAGGTACGCCAAGCTTCTGTGCGACAGCGAATGCATAGGCCAGACTGCGCACGTTGTGACTGCCAAGCGCTGGGTGCAAACTCTCGTGATGCACCATCAAGAATCGCGTCGCTTCTTCGTAATGGGCATCGGTCTCCCACTTCTCGCGGAACACCGGAAGGGGCCAGCCCTGTTGCCCGGCGACGACCGATTCGTAATCCCAGTAAGCGCCCTTTACCAGCCGAATCCACACGGGGGTTCCGCGCCGGTCGACCCAGCGGCGAAGACCTGCCAAATCCTGAAGGCAGTCCCGCAAGTAGGTCTGAATCGCAATGCCGACGTCGCGCCAGTCGCGAAATTCAGCCTCTTGCAGAATCTCTTCGAAAATGCGAATGGTCACGTCCTTGTAGGCATACTGCTCCATGTCAAAATTCACGAACGCCCGCGCTCCCTGGGCTGCTCGAAGGATGGGCCGCAACCGCTGGCGAACCACCCGGCTCGTGCCTGCAGGGTCGATCGGATCGAACTGGCTATACAGCGAAGAAAGCTTTACGGAAATATTGACGCGCGGGAGCGGTCCGGAGGGGCCGCAGTCGATCAGATCGATCTGTTCCCACGAATTCACGAACTCGCTGAGACCGGTGATCAAGTGTAGGTACTCGGCCTGGTAGCGCTCGGCTTCGACCTCGGTAATACTCGCTTCGCCAAGGAGGTCGACGGTGAAGGCTAAGGATCGGTGCCGCATCCTGGCAATGGCTTGGAGTGCTTCCGCCAGGTCAGACCCCGCGATGAAGCGATGGGCCATGCGCACGGCATTGCGCCGCGCGGCGCCAGCGAAAATCCGGCCGGCAAGGCCGTCATCGGGAATATGACGGACTCCCCAGCGCAACCATTTTGGCAAGAAAGGCGCTGCCTCCGTGAGGTATTCACGGAGATGGCGATTGACGTCCTGCGTCGAATGGAGCATCGGCAGCGCATCGACGAACCGGAAGAGCTGCACCTTCAGTTCTTCGCCGGCCATGCTCCAGCCCATGAGTCGTTGGTCCCACCAACCTGCGCTCAAGGGTAATGGGGCCTGCTGCTCGATGCGGGCAAAGATTTCTTTCCCGAAATCGTGGACCAGTGCTTCCAGGTTGCCATCGTGCTGAATATCCGGCGGCATGGGCAATATCCACACCCTGTCTTTCGCTTCTAGGACTGCTTAACCTTCGCTGTCTTGCGTGCCTACCGCTTCGTACACTATCATTTTTTAGTAACTCCAAGTGCTGTCCCCGAGGAAAGTATGTCCACGAGCGTCCTGTCGATAGGCAAATTCCAGGTCATTGGGACGCTGGGCACCGGGGCTCACAGCACCATTCTGCACGTGCGTCGCAAGGCCGATTTCAAGCCCTACGCGCTCAAGGTTGTTCCTATCGGCTCCCCGGAAGACATGAAATTCCTGGCTCAGGCTCAGCATGAATTTGAGATCGCTCAAAAGCTCGACCACCCGAATCTCATCAAGATATACGCTCTGGAGACCGTGCGCGACTGGTGTTTTCGCACTCGCAAGGTGCACTTGTTGATAGAGTATGTCAACGGGCGAACTCTGGACACGTTTCCGCGCATTCCGATGCAAAAGCTAATTCGCATTTTCGTGCAGGTGGCGGAAGGCATGGTCCACATGCATCGCCGTGGCGTTTGCCATGCAGATTTGAAACCGAACAATATCTTGCTCGGACGAGCGGGCGAAGTGAAAGTCATCGATTTTGGTTTGGCGAGGATGAAGGGGGAACAAAAGGGCCGAGTGCAAGGCACACCGGAGTACATGGCGCCTGAGCAGGCAAAGAAAGGCATCGTCAACGAACGAACCGACATTTACAACTTTGGCGTTACGATGTATCGCCTGGTCACGCTGCGCCTGCCGCCAACGTCGATCGCCGACAAATTGCAGGTCGACGCCAAGACCTGGCAGCGGTTTGTCAAGCCCGTGCAGGAATGCAACTCGGAAGCCCCGGCCAAGCTTTGCGAGTTGATCCATAGCTGCCTCTGGCAGGATGCCCACCGTCGCCCCGAGCGGATGGGCGAGATCCATGGGGTTCTCGATCACCTGGCAGACGATCTTGCCGGCACACCCGAAGAATGCACCGAAGAGCTGGAGTGGTAGTTGCCACATTCTCGGAGTGTGTTGAAAAAGGGGTCAGACCCCTTCGAATCTGCATAGCCTAGTGGCTCAGGGATGGGCGGACTGCCTCGATTCCCGAGGGGTCTGACCCCTTTTTCAACACAAGCGCACTCTTCAGACAACCGGGAGGAGAAACCGTCATGCACGACCACTGGATTGCCGAGCGCATGCGCCACATCGAGTCCTCGGGTATTCGCAAGGTTTTTGAGCTGGCGCGCAGTTTGAAAAACCCAATTAACCTGAGCATCGGCCAGCCCGATTTCGACGTACCCGAGCCGATCAAGGCTGCGGCCCACGCCGCGATCGACCGGGGCGACAATGCCTACACGGTTACGCAAGGCATCCCAGAGCTGCGCGGGAAGATCCTGGATGATCTTCGCAAAAAGTATGCTCACGAAAACCGAGAGCTGGTGATTACCAGCGGCACGAGCGGAGGTCTCCTCCTGGCAATGTGCTGCATCGTCAATCCCGGAGACGAGGTCGTCGTCTTCGATCCTTATTTCGTGATCTACCCGCATCTTGTGACTCTGGCGGGCGGCAAGACGGTTCACGTCGACACCTATCCGGATTTTGCAATCGACGTGGACAAGGTCCGTGCAGCATTATCGCCGCGGACCAAGGCAATCATCGTCAACAGCCCGGCCAATCCGACCGGTATCGTTTATTCCAAGGAATGTTTGCGCGACCTCGCTCATCTGGCGCAAGAGCGTGACATCTTGCTCCTCAGTGACGAGATTTATCGCGTCTTTTGTTACGACCATCCATACCACAGCCCCGCGGAGTTCAATGAGAACGTCCTTGTTTTCGACGGCTTCAGCAAGGCTTACGGGATGACCGGCTGGCGGCTCGGCTACGCGCACGGCCCCAGGCGCGTGATCGAGGAAATGATCAAACTGCAACAATTCAGCTATGTCTGCGCTCCCAGCATCGTGCAGCATGCGGGAGTCGTTGCCTGGGATTACGATACATCCAAATTCACCTCGGAATATCGAAAGAAGCGCGATCGGATTGTGGAAGGGCTAAAAGATCGATTTGAATTGGTCAAACCTCAAGGAGCGTTCTACGCTTTTCCCAGGGTCCCGCGTGGGACTGCCACCGAGTTTGTGGGCAAGGCCATCCAAAACAATCTGCTGGTGATTCCCGGCAACATCTTCAGCTGCAGGGACAGCCATTTTCGAATCAGCTATGCAGCAGACGATCAGACGATCGAGCGCGGGATAGAGGTTTTGAACAGGCTGGCCTAATCAAGGAAGCTGGGCAAAAGGGATCTCGCAGATTGGAGCGACTGCTGAAACTTGTCTAAACGTTTGTATCCTGCCTCAGTCACATTGCTATATAGAAACCCGGCCCCTCACGGGGCTCGGCTCGCTGGCGAGCCGAGCCCCGTGAGGGGCTGGGTGAGGGAGAACAGAAAGCCGCCACTCCCAAATTCGAGAGCGGTAACCCCTTCCAAAGGCTCCCGGCCGAATTTGGGCATTGACTGCTTCGGAATGCCCGTCAAAATAACAAGTAGGCATTGTGAATAGCTGGAGGCCTCAAGAACATGTCTCCTTGCGCGGGTTGCTCCTCGGTTCGTTGCCTGCCTCTGTTTCATCCCGCATCGTGCATTGTCTCCATGTCAACTGCCGGAGACGGCGGCGGGGATGCCGCTGTTTCTCCGCATATCCTTCCGAAAGGATCCTTTTTCATGACCAAGGCGAAGTATTTGGGCGCGCTTAGCGGTCTCATCCTGGTGCTCGCCATGCTCGCACCGGCGCACGCAAGCGATGCTGCGCCGCAGCGCTATGCGGTGGTGATCGGTATCAGTCAATACGGCGACAAACAAATCATTCCCCGGCCCCACGCGGAGGCCGATGCTGCTGCCTTGTACGATTTGTTCATCGATAAAGATCGCCTCGGCGTCGAGGCCGACCATGCGCGGCTCTTGCTAGGCAGCCCGGATGCCAGCCGAAAGAGCGAACCGGCTACCCAGGAGAACATCATCAAGGCAATCCGCTGGGTCGCAGGTAAGGCGCAGCGCGATGATCTTGTATTGTTTGTGTTCATTGGCCAGGGCGCGCCTCTAAGTCCTTCGGGTAACCTCCTTTGCTATCTTGCCTCCAATTCGACCCTCAAGGACCGGGCCAAGAATGCAGTGGCCGCAGCCGACATTGGGCAGGAACTGGACAAGCTGAAGAGCCATCGGTTCTGTGCGCTCATCGACGTCAACTTCAACGGCTTCGCGAAGACCCCGGTCTCGATGCCCGAACCTTCACTTGGCACTTCTCCCTATAAGGAATTCCGCGGGACGGATGGATCTGAAGAAAAACTCTCCGCAATTGGTAGAGCGGTTTTTCTGGCCACCAATGGATTGACGGCGTCCCTTGATCTGCAGAAGCATGGCCTCTTCACGGAAGTATTGCTGGACGGCCTCAAGGGTGCGGCCGACAAAGAAGGTTTTGAGCCGGACGGCGTGATTACCGTCGATGAGCTAATGGAGTACGTTGATAAGGAGCTGCCCGAGCGCGCCCGGAAATATGGCAAAAGCACGGAAGAACGCCAACAGAGGCCGTTTGTCCTGGAAAGTCGCTCAAGCCATTTTGCGCTCACCAGGAACCCCGCGGTTGCTTCCAAAATGGAGGCCCGGTTGACGAAGCTCGGAGAGTTGGAGAAGGACCAAAAAGTCACTTCGGAACTGGCCGCCGAGGGCCGCAAATTGCTGAACCGTATGCCCAAGCTCAAGGCTTATCAAGCTTTGCGACGTGATTACGAGCGGCTAGTCGAAGGCAAGATGAGCGTCGAGGAATTCACCAAGGATCGCGAAAAGATCTTGAAGAGCATGAAGTTGAAACACGCTGATGCTGTCGCTTTCGCGACGAAGGTGATCCGCTCGACCGAGATCATTCATGATGAGTACGTGAAGAGCATTGCACAGGGTGAGCTTGTAGGCTGGGCCATTCGCGGGCTTTATGTGCAGGTCGATGAGAAAATTCCGGCCAACATTCGTGAGCGGCTGGAGAAAGCCAAGAGCCTGAGCGAGAGTGATTTGACAAATCTTCTCGCAGACGCACGCGAGCCACTCGGCCAGCGGGAGGACCTTGCCAATCACAAAGACGTTGACATATCGCTGCAGCGCATGATGGCCCATCTCGATCCATACACCACCTACATCGACCCGGAGACCCTGGCCCGCTTCCAGCAGGATACGACCGGCAAATTCCGAGGCGTTGGCATCACGATTCGTGAGGACCCTTCCAGGGGTATCCTTAAGGTGGTGACGCCGCTCTTGGGTAGCCCAGCTTATAAGGCCGGGATCAAGGCGGGCGATCTGATCACGGAAATCACGCGGATTGTCGACGATGAAGGCAACCCGTTGGAGATTTCGGAAAAGATCTCCACGCATGGGATGACGACTAGCGATGCGGTCAAGAAAATCCAGGGCAAGCCGGGCACCAAGATTCAATTGACGGTTGAGCGCGAAGGAGTCGATGGCCCGCTGAAATTTGAAATATCCCGTGAAGTGATCGAGATTGAAACCGTCACGGGCGCCAACCGGAAGGAGAATGACCGCTGGAACTATTACATCGACCCTGCCAACAAAATCTGTTACGTGCGCGTGACCACATTTGCCCGCAATACCGCGCGTGACTTAGACAAGGTGCTAAAGTCGCTGGACAAGAAGGGGATCAACGGGTTCATCCTGGACCTGCGTTTCAATCCAGGAGGACTGCTGTCTAGCGCCGTCGAGATTTCCGACATGTTTGTCGACGACGGGTTGATCGTCACGATCCGTCCGCGCGTCGGCTCGCAAACGCCTTACAGGGGCTCTCATGAGGGGAGCCTCCTCAATTTCCCCATGGTTTGCCTGGTAAACGGCATGAGCGCCAGCGGCAGCGAGATTGTCTCCGCTTGCTTGCAAGACCACCAACGTGCCATCATCATGGGTGAACGCAGTTACGGAAAGGGCAGCGTCCAGAGCATCCAACCCTTTGAGGGGGGTGAACTGAAACTGACGACCGCCTCATTCTGGCGGCCCAATGGGAAGAATCTCAACAAGGCGAGCACCAAGGGCCGGGATGATGAGACCTGGGGCGTCAGCCCCAACAAGGGGTTCACTCTAAACCTGACTGAGAAGGAGCGCGATCAACTCTACGAATACCAGCGCGATACCGAGGTCATTCCGCGACGCGATCTGGCTCCTAAAGAAAAGAAGAACGAGTTCAAGGACCGTCAGCTGGAAATGGCACTGCAATACCTGCGCGGCCAGATCAAGACGGCGTCAAACCTTACCTCCAAGACACCCTGATCCGTCGTCGCGGTTCAGGTAACTGGCAGAAACGCTAGAAACTCTTCAAGCCCACGGGCATCGACCCGTGGGCTTTTCCTTTGATAACTTAACAGTTTGCCCTTTCTCTCTTCTAGCGCATGATAGTGGTGCGGACAGACGCCCGTTCCGAAGCACAAATCTCGTCTCCCTTCTAGGGATCCGCAAGACAAAGGAAATCTCCTATGTTCCGCCTGCGTTTGGCCATTCTAGCCGCGGGGGCCGCTTTTGTACTGCTGTGCGGCTGCCTCAACCTTGCCGATCATTCATGGTTCGGCCGCCGGACCTGCACCGGCCCCGTCTGCTGTGAAGGCGGCGTCATCGGAGACCACGACGGTCCAATCGTCGAGGATGCGGCAACGCTTCCGCCTATTCCTGTCGGCCCAGGGGCTTGTGCTCCGGGTCCACTTGTTCCTCAGAACTCGGTGCCGCAGCTTAACTCTCCGCCGCGCCTGGTCCCGCAGCCGCAGGCTCCAATCATGCCGTATACGCCCCAGTGAGCTTGGGAGTGGCCGGAATAGCGGAGCGGTTGCCTATGGCGCGCGAAATCGGGTTGAGTCATGGCGAATGCCAGGTATGCTGAGATGCGGGGTTTGGACGATCTCCACGTGAAATCGCTCGGACAAATTTCCGCACCCCTGCCCGTCGACAGACGCCTGGGCCATGCATGCTCGACGCGACAACCAAAAAGCTGATTCAACTGCTGCAATCTGAGCACGCCGTCGATTTGCGGTGCGCAGCGGCGAAAGTCCTGGGCCACGTAGCCGCGCGCACGGACGAATTGGCGCAAGCCCTTTGTGAAGCCTTGAGCGACCAGGATCCTGCGTTTCGAGCGCAGGTGCTGGAAACGGTGGGCACGTTGCGCATCGAACAGGCCCTGCCACAGCTTCTCGCAAGGGTTAGCGAAGGAGGCGCCGAGGCGCAGGTCGCAGCCCAGGCCGCAGCGCGCCTGGGAGCCAAGGGAACGCGCGCACTTCAAGAATTGATGGGACAGGTAGCTCCGGGTCTGCGGAGGCGCATTGCTGCGGCCTTGGCAGAAGGAGGGGCCTCCACCGCGAAGATCGCCGCACTCGATGCGCTGCTGGATAGCGACCCTGGCGTCGTCGATGCCGCCGGCCGCTCGCTGATCGGCCAGGTGCCCTCCCTCTCCAAAAGTGAGCATCGCAGCTTGGTAGACCACATTTTGGAGGTGTTACAGTCAAAGAAAGGCATCAAACTACCGGCCGCCTCCGAGGCTGCCTTAGTACGGGTTCTTGCTGCCCTGGCAGATCCCAAGGCCGAGGCTGCACTTTGGGCTCGCGTTTCTCACGCTCATCCCGCCGAACTCAGAGCCTCGGCGTTGCAGGCGCTGGGAACCCTGCCGCTTACCTCGAACAAGGACAGATGCAAACTTCTGTTCGCAGCTGCTGCGGACACGGATTTTCGTGTGGCGGCACCTGCGCTCATGATCTTGAAAGCCCTGGCGGTGACCGATCGGAACATGGACGATTGGTTGTCTCTCCTCCAGGCACCCGATGTGGCTACCCGGCGCTTCGGCATGGAGAAACTCGCAGGCACGGACACTGCGGCAGTGTCGGAAGCCTTGATCCGCCAACTGGAGCGGCCGGACCGTAATTTGCGCGATGAGGCGATCGCGTACCTGGGAAGAATGAAGCATGGCCGTGAAGCGCTCGCGCGTGCACTGCTGGAGTCCGAATCGGCAGAGGAGGCCTGGATCCTGGCACGTGCGCTAGCACCCGTTGTGGCTGAATGCCCGCCCGGCCTGCGCGTGAAGGTGTTTGCCCGGATGTGTGCACTTCTGGAGTCCGGGGACCGGCATGCCGAAGCATTGCTGTTTTTGCTGCGCGAATGGGACACGCGGGCATTGCGGGATCAGCTGGAAGAACGAGCGCTGCTTCACCGCAAGAAGAAAGCCTACGACAAGGCCCTGTTATACCTTCGCCTCCTGACCCGTGACCCGGCCTGCGCCGAGGAATTGCGCTTCGAGCTGGCGGGTTGCGGCCTCAAGGTTTCCGAGCAGAGTCTTGGGTTGGAAGCCCGCGAGGCAGACCCAAGTCTGCAACAATTCGCACGGCTGATTCATAGCCATGAGGTGAATCCAGGCGAGCGCCTCCGGCAAGCCCGATGGTTGACGGCCGAGGATCTTTTCTATTTGGGATTTCACTTCGTCGAGGGCGAAAAGCCGGAACGGATTTTCGGGCAGGAGGCGCTGCAGCTGGCGATCAAACGCTCTCCGCGATCCAAGTTGGCCAAGGACGCAAAAAGCAAACTGCGTAGCGCCGGCCTGGTCTGAGCACGCGACCGCCGGTTATTTTTGTGCTTCAACCAGGTCCTTGAACGCTCTGCAGATAATAGGTGCGGTTTCCGGGCCGACGCTGTTGACCTCGCCATACTGAGCCCGCTTGCGGCCATAGCAGAACGGCGGCTTCTCGTCCCATTGGCGCTTGGGGATGATGTAACCAATTTCATCATTCGCGAGGCCGACGATCATGCGATAAGGGCCCTTCATTTGCTGGTAAATGCCGGGTTCGATCGGGGCATCCGGGAAGTCGGCACCCGGATCGGGCGGGTCTTGCACCTTGCTCAGGACGAGTTCCGGATAGATCTCTCCAGGAATGAGGGCCACTTCAAGGTCGCCAAACCGCATCCAACCGATCTCAGTCTGAAGACATGTTCGCGTTTCGAGCGACGTATCCTTGGTCGGGGTCGCCTTGTATAGATCGTTCTCCCACAAAAATCCCTCACGGTTAAGCACGCCGATCTTACGGGCGAGTCGATACATTGGGTTGTCAAGCGGCAAGTAAATGTTTCGACTGCGGGCCGCGAGCGGCGTAAGTTTGACTTCCTTGCTCACGGACAATGCCCGCTCGGCCAGCTCACCAAGCAAATGGCCGTAGCGTTCGGTCTTTTCCATCGTTCCGTCGGCCAAGGGTTTTCCTGCTTCATTCCTGATATCGACGTTGAGTGATGTCATCAAGCCGCCGACTGTTCCGGTCAAATAGACAACCGGGCAGCCAAATCGCTCATGGAGATACTTCACCGTCGGCCCAACGAAGTCGGTGCTAAGCCGCGTGTTTTTGTCGCCAAGTGTTTCGGGATGACAGTTCCACTGCACCAGGAGTCCGCGCGGCTTTCCGCTCTTGGGATCGAGGAACTGCAATGCGACCAGCTCATCGTGCTTGATGTACGGCTCTCGACCATCATGGAGCAGCTCAGGCCCGCGGGCAGTTCCGAGTCTGGGGTTTACGGGCGCGGCAGTCGCGTCGGCCTCGTGCACTGCCTTGACAATTTGGCTCTCCACGAACTGCAAGTAGGCCGGATCCACGCCGGACACGAATGGATTCCTGCCCCAGAGCCCAAGTGTATCGGGCCCCTCGTGGTTATGCGTGCTCGACACAAGAACGTACGCAAAGCCGGGAAGCTGCGCGCGCACATGAACGACATTGGGATGAAAGAAGCCAACAACATCGAGACAGGCGATGGCGATCTTGTGCCCACCATCGTTAAACACCATTGCCCGCGCCTTGAGAGGATCATGCACCCCGGTTGCCTGACGGTTCTGGCCGAAGCCAGCCATGTAAACGGGCTTCTTGCCGAGTTGCGGAGTGATGTCCGCCTCTCCAAATCCTGCCTTGAGCGTTGATGCCCCCTTGGCTTCTGCCGAAAAAGAGGGCGCGTGTAGCAAGACTGTTACGGCCAAGCCCGCCAGGAGCGCCGCCCAACTCTGGAACCTTGCTGTCAAGGGACGACCTCCTTATGCGAATGTGCGAGCCGCAGACAGCCGTGTCTGCCACCGTCACATGGCGGCCTGCGCCGCACAATGCTGCATGTAACGAATGCTTTCGCGGGCAATCGTGACGGGATCGGGAGAATAGTCGAACACTTCAACGGAAATCCAACCGAGGTAGTTGTTGGCGCGCAGTGCCTGAAAGATCGGCACGAAATCCGTATCGCCAAAACCGGGACCGCGCTTGTTCGGATCGTTAGCGTGAAAGTGGCCGGTGCGCCCACAGTAGAGGTCGATCAATCGGGGAATTGGGACCACCTCGCTCGACATCGCTTTCACATCGAGATGCAGGATCAGGTTCGGATGGTTGACCCGATCAATAAGCTCGACGGCCTCGGCGCAGGTATTGATGAAGTCGGTCTCCTGAGCGGTGAGGGGTTCAAGACAGAGCTTCACACCTTGATCCGCACAGATTGGCAAGGCCTGGCTGAGGGTGTCGGCTGCATAATCGCCGGCCTCCAGCTTTGTGGCGCCAGCGGGGATACGACGCTGCGCAGGTGAGCCGAGGACCAGGATGTCACCTCCAAGATCATGGCAACACCGGGCCAACTCAGCCAGGTACGCTGCAGTTCGTTTTCGAGTTGGCACGTCGGCGGACGTGAGATGCAGACCTTCCGTCCGTGCTAACAGCCAGTGCAGGCCCAACAGGGTAATGCCGCAATCTTCCGCCTGACGGCGGAGAGCGCGGCGCTTGTCTGCCGCGACTTCCGTGATGAGCGGCGCTAATGTGAAAGGAGCCAGCTCGAGACCGGTGTAGCCAAGATCTGCTACCAAGCGGCAAACTCTAGCGTGATCCCAGCCTTCGAAGGTTTCATTGCAGATAGCGTAACGCATGCAGGTGCCGAGTCCGAGGTCTATCTGCCCGAGCCCGCAGACAGAGTTTAATCGAGATGCATGTCGCCTAGGGAATCGTCAACGTCGTCGATGTCCTGGCCCTGTGGCCCTCAGTAACCAATAGTGTTAGCTCCAGCCGGGCACGTGGCAGAATTTTTTCCAATGCCCTGTAGAATTCTGCGGGCGAAGTCACTTTCTGATCGTTGACATGAGTAATCACCTCTCCCACGCGCAGCTCCGCCACGTCGGCTGGGCTTCCCGGTTGCACTTCGCGGACAACAACGCCATCCTGAATAATAAAGGGTCTCCCCCAGGCTCGCTGGCCCTGCAAGGCAGATTGCTGAGTGTACAACACGCTCGTGTAATCGACGCGAAACCCGCGGACCAGCGGAGGTTTTTTCGAAGCAATAACCTTGCCTGGAACGTAGGTCTTGGCCAACTCGGCAGTCAACAATTGCCGTCTGCCGGCTATCTCCAGTCGGACTTCCGATCCAGCCAGTGCCGTGGCAACGGCCACTGTAAGCTCATCGAGGTCATGAACGCGGACGCCATTGATCGATAAAATCTCCTCGTTTCGGCTTAGACCCGCCCTTTCTGCCGGAGATCCCGGGATGGCAGCAACCCTAACTCCTTCCAGACCTCCCGAAGAGTCCTGTTCGAAATTAACGCCAAGGAAACCGTACTCCACCTCAGCTCCCTGGCGTAGGTTCTCGATGATGCGCTTCATACCTGCATCAATCGGCAGGGCGAAGCCGCCGGCGGACTCGGTGCCTGTCAAGGCAGCCCTTGAGGTAGTCAGGCCAATCATTTCCCCTTTCAAATTGAGAAGCGCGCCGCCGCTGCAACCCGGGGAAATTTTTGCATCGGTCTGAAGGAGGACGGGCTTGCTCGGCAGCGAGGAGAGTTTCAGTTCCTCCTCCGAGGCAGCGAGCGACGCCCGGCGACGGATGTTGCTGATGATGCCGCATGAGGCGCTAGGACTTCCGTCGCGAAACCCTGTGGCGTACGGGTTCGCCAGCGCGACCACAAACTCTCCTTTGCGCACCTGACTGGCATCCCCGAGCTTAATTTCTTTCAGTGGCCGGATGCCTTCGTTGAGAAGGTGGAGCACCGCTAAATCGCTATAGGGGTCCGCGGCATGGATGTCGGCATAGCTGCCTTTGTCGCCTGGGAGGCGCACGTAGATTTTGGTCGCGTCACGGACAACGTGATAATTGGTCAAGACCAAAAGGTTCCTGCTGTCGATCACCACCCCGCTGCCATAGGATTCCGGAACATATCGTCGGCTAGCAAGATCGTATTTTTCATCCTGGCGGTCGTTATCGTTGGGTCGGGGCCAACGGGCACGCGGAGGAGGGTGTTGCTGGCTATGCGATCCTTGTCCAGGAGTGAACGTACCTAGCCTTCCCGGTTCGTCCGCGGGAGGCTCATCGTGAAAAAACTTGCGATATGCGTCACTGTGCGTGACGAGGATGGAGGCTATGGCTGGTTCAGTTGCCTGGATCGTGGCTTCCAGCGCCTGCTGCACGACCAGGGCATCCTTCAGAGGCGATCGATCTTGGGCGGGGACATGCGCTGGAAATAGCAAGAGCGGGAGCGCAAACGCAAGGACCGAGGCAAGGCGGCACATGTGGCAAGCCCCGAAAGGGAAGAAGCCAATGGCACGGCCGACGATAGGCGCCGGCCATGCGGTTTATGCTCTTAGTTTTACCCGCTGGCGCGGCGTCTTTCCAGACGCAATGTGGAGGGTTTGCTCGAAATCGACCGCCGCGGCCCCTTTGGTGGGGCCGCGCGGTCGGAAGCCCTGAACATTGTCTAGTCCGCTGTAACAGCCTGCCGCCGGCCGGAAGATTCCTTCTTCGCGGGCTCCGGCTTGGCTGGCGGCGGAGCTTCACCGTTTGTATCGGGGGCCACAGCGAGCGCGATAAGGCCGCGTTTTTCCAGGATTTTACGGGTAATCTCCTCGACGAGAGCCGGATTATCACGCAGATATTGCTTGGAGTTTTCGCGCCCCTGGCCAAGTCGAATGTCGCCGTAGCTGATCCAGGCGCCGCTCTTTTCGATCAGCTTGTCTTCGATGGCAAGGTCGAGGAGGTCGCCTTCCCGGCTAATGCCATGATCGTGCATGAGGTCGAACTCGGCTTGCCGGAATGGCGGCGCCACCTTGTTCTTCACCACGCGCACCTTGACTCGGGTCCCAATAGTTTCTTCGCCATCCTTGACGCCGGTAATCTTGCGAATGTCGAGGCGCACGGAACTGTAGAACTTCAGGGCCAGGCCGCCCGAGGTCGTCTCAGGGTTGCCGAACATCACGCCGATCTTCAAGCGAATTTGGTTGATGAACACCATGCAGGTCTTGGTGCGGGAGATCGTCGGATTGAGAATGCGCAGCGCCTGGCTCATCAAACGGGCTTGCAAGCCCATGTGCTGGTCGCCGATTTCGCCTTCGACCTCGGAACGTGGTACTAGGGCGGCAACCGAATCGATCACGATAATGTCCACGGCATTCGATTTGATCAGCATCTCGGCAATTTTGAGTGCTTCTTCCGCCGAGGAAGGTTGGCTGACCAGCAAGGCTTCGAGATCGACACCTACGCGCTTGGCCCAGGCCGGATCGAGGGCATGCTCTGCGTCAATATACGCAGCCACGCCGCCCTGTTTTTGTGCGCTGGCGACGGCATGAAGAGCGACTGTGGTCTTGCCGCTGGACTCCGGTCCGAAAATCTCAATGATGCGTCCACGTGGCAGGCCGCGGCCGCCAAGGGCAATATCCAGGCTCAGTGCCCCTGTCGAGATGCCCGGCACATCAAGGGCTGAGCCTTCGCCTAGCTGCATAATGGCTCCCTTGCCAAATTGCTTCTCAATTTGTGCCAGGGCATTCTTCAGTTCCCGATCCGACGACTGGTCCGCCATGATCTGTCCTCGCTGCTTGGAAAATGGTTGCGAATGCTCTCGCCCTGGGCATTCTATGAAGAACTGGGGAGAACTGCGGGCACTCTAATTCGTTATTCTACGGGCGGATAGAGGCAGTCCCGACCCACCAAATTTGTTATACTGTACATGTGTGAGTATAACGTGTCTTTTCTCCGCTGCAAGGCCAGCTTCGCAGCAAAAGTGCGATAATCCAGCCTGTTGTCGCCGCGAGGCCGCAATTGACCGTTCGTCGAACGATGCCCTATACTTAAACCTTCTTAACGCAAGCAAGGGGAGGCTATGAGTACTGGCGAAGGTACGGGCGTGGAGTATGGCACATTTCGCGGCCGGGATTGGCCAAGCGTGCGCCAATTCAATGTCTTCCTCGAGAATCGGGTTGGAGCATTGCTTTCGGTTGTTCGTCGCTTCGAAGCCACGGACATCCGCATCGTCTCCCTGACCGTCAATGACATGAGCGACTGCGCCATCATTCGCATGGTGCTCAGCGATCCAGAACGTGCTCTCGAAGTCTTTCGTCAGGCGAACCTTCGCGTAACCGAGAGCGACCTGCTGGTAGTCCAGCTGCCGGAAGGCGATCATCCCTTGCCCAGGGTTTGCAAGGCCCTGCTCGCTGCGGAAATCAACATCGATTATGCTTATCCCCTCCTAGTCGGGCCGGAGGGCCGCGCAGCGCTGGCCCTTCGTGTGGATGACCACGAAATGGCCGTCAATACGCTTGCGCGCCAGGGCTACACGATTTTCACAGAAAACGACTTGAGCCAGTGAGAATTCGAGCCTGGGCTGTAGGCGGAGGATTTCCTCGCCACGGTTGAACGGTTGCGGCTTGGAGAATGCAGTGTCCTTCAGGCCGATTTCCGGCCGCGTAAAGCGGCGATCTCCAATGCCACCAGCTGCTGCACGACCATCGGAGCGCGTGGACGCTCCGCAGGTTTGTGCGCCAGGAGCCGGTCCAAAAGGTTGATAAGGATAGGCGGTAAGGATTTGTTGAACTGGCGAATGTCCGCGGGCGGATCACAGCGGTGCCGCCGCAACATCTTGGAGGTCGAACCTGGGGGATAAGGCAAGCGCCCTGCAAGCATTTCATAAATCGTGACGCCCAGACTAAACACGTCGGTACTTTGGTCGTAGTCTGGCTCAAAGGCACACAATTCGGGAGCAAGATAATTGACCGTGCCCAGGAGATAACCATCTCCGAGGAGGGCAGCATTTTCGCCAGGCCGGTGGGCAAATCCGAGGTCGATCAGCTTGGCAGTGCCATCGTCGACCAGGCGGATATTGTCTGGCTTCACATCACCGTGGATAAAGCCAGCACGGTGGACGGCCGCCAGTGCCTGCGCTGTCTGCCGTGCGATCCAAAGCGCGGTGGCCAGGTCGAGGCGGTAGTCGCGGCGAAGGCGCCGGCGCAGAGATTCCCCAGGGAGCAGCTCCATCGCCAAGAAATAGGGCGGTCGGGTGGCGTGGGCGTAATGAACACGCACCAGATGCGGGTGTCGTATTGTCAGGCAGGCGCGCGCTTCGCGTTGGAAAAGTTTGACGGCGGTGGATTGGTCCTCTAACCGGGAGCGAAGGACCTTGATGGCGCACTCTCGGTCCGTGCTGGTCTCGCGCGCAGCATAGACGCAGGTCAATGGTCCCCCGCCCAAGCACTTGAGAAGCTCATAATCGGGGATGTTCGGTAATTCTGCCATGACCGAGACGATGACGGGCGCTGGAGGAAATGCGCGGAACACGACCGTCCCACCACAGTTTTATCGGTCCCCGCCGCCCAGAAGATGCAATAAAAGCGGCCGACGTTCCTTCTGAAGTGCCCTTGGCCCCTTTTTTGATCCGCCTCACTCCACCAACACCGGCACGTCCTCTGGAGAGAGATGGCCTTCGGCGCTTGCTTTCGATGGCGGCCAGAAGCACAGAAGCAGCATCAGCGCCGCACCCGCTGCCACGCCGGCCGGAACAAGGAAAAGCCTGTGGAAATCGACCCCCCCGTCAACCTTGAATCTCTCTCCAAGGTACGCCCAGATAAAATTGCCGACAAACGGGCCGAGGCCGAGGATCAAGAAATTGAAAAGCCCCTGCGCGCTCGAGCGGGCGTCTTTCGGGAAGAACTCATCCACGAAGATGTACACGGTAGCAAAGAAGAACGCGTAACAAATCCCGTGCAAGACATTCACCGTAATGGCAAGGAACGGGAATGGCGCAAACGCGAAAACTGCGAAGCGCATGGCATGGCCCAAGACTCCGATGATCATGGTGGTGCGCCAGCCAAGTCGCTTTAGAAAGTAACCAAGCAAGGCCATCGTGCCAATTTCTGCAAATTGGCCGATGCTCATTACCGGCATGACCCAGTTGCCAGGGATGTGCACACCCTGTACCAGGAACCTTCCGGTCCAGAAGAAGTAGCACTGATGGACCGCCGCATCAAAGAAGGTCACGATAAAGAGCACGAGCAAGAATGGGTAGCGCAGGAGCTTGATCGCTTCCAGCCACGCGTAGCGCTCGGCGCCTTCCTGCGCGGGTTTTGGCGGAGTGTGCGGCAAGAAAGGACTCAATGCAGCAAGTAAAAGTGATGCGATGCCCGCCGCCACAAAGGTGTAGCTGGTCGCGTTGCCCAGGTCGGTTCCGGTTTTGGCTGTCCCTAGAACTTTGCCCAGCCAATCGGTGAGAGACACGCTCCCGAAAGCAGGCACCTTCGCCCAATCGACCAGGATAAGGACAAACGGCCAGCTCGCCGCGATCCAGCCGATTGTGCCCCACAACCGAATCGGGCCAAATTCCTTTTGCGGGTCCTTGACGTTTGCAAAGGCAATGGAGTTCGTGATGGAAATAGTTGGCACGTAGAACAGTGAATGGACCAACATGAGGAGGAAGAAAGGCCAAAAGGAGGTCGTCCACGCCAATCCCAGAATGGCCAGGCCGCCCACGAGCTGACTGAAGGCTAGGAATTTCTCGGCTGCAAAATTGCGATCTGCGAACTGCGTGCTGAAAAACATCGCCGTGAAAGCAGCGAGATTGAAGGCGCCCAAAATCCACCCTTGTTCGATCGCGCTAAACTTGAGGTCTTCAAGATAGCCAAAGATCAGCGGCAGCCAAGCTCCCCAAATGAAAAACTCCAGGAACATCATCAGACACAACTTGAAGCGAATTGCCGACATTCGACCTCCCGGGTGCAACGCGGTGCTTGGCGGAGTCGATCACCTTTTGGAATGTAATGCTTGGCGGAGTCGATCACCTTTTGGAATGTAATGAACGAGAGCCCTTGCTGCAACTGTTAAAAAAGACGCTTGCCCTGTAGTATGACCTTAAGGAGACCGGCCTAGCTCTCGCTGGTCAATGAGGGAATGGTATGCGGGTTGACTTCTACGGGCTAGCTTTTGACACACCTCAAATCACATTCCATCTCTGGTCCCCCTGGCGTGCCGCCGAGCTGGAGCATCGCCTTTTCCAGGCGGTCCGAAGCCTTCCTAATACGCAGGCTGATGTAGGCCCGGACGAATGGCGCATCGTCCTGACGGACTCCAAGACCTGGCGGGCCGCCCTGCAAGCGGTCTCCCGCGTTCTTAAAGGTTGGCAAGAAGAAGCCAATCCGGGGAGCGAACGGCGTATCTGGCGCTGGCTCTTAGAGGCCGACACCAATGACGACGGTTACGACCACACGGGCGAGCCCCTCAGCCTCTGGGGATTCTTGCGAATCAGCCTCGAACGCGGTGGTCCTGAAGACCCCGACAAGGGGGAGGATATTGATCTGCAGGGATTTGGCTTGCGAATCTGGGGCGAATCCACGCCGCCCCGTAGGCGGCCGAATTCCTGAAACGTCGGCAGAGGCGCTCATTTTTTCTTCGTGAGCACACGAAAATCGAGCTGGCGGCGCTGCACATCGACACGCACCACCTGGACCTTGACCTTGTCGCCCAGGCGATAACGCCGCCGGGTTCTCTTTCCGGTCAGGCTATGGCTCGCTTCGTCGTACTGATAGTAATCATCGTCGAGCGTGCTCACGTGCACCAGGCCGTCCACAGGTAGATTTTCCGCCTGGGCGAAAAAGCCGTAATCGGCCACGCCGGTAATGATCACCTCCAGCTCCTGGCCGATGCGCTCGCTCAGGTAGTTCAACAGCTTTACTTTGATCAACTCGCGTTCGGCAACCTCGGCCCGGCGTTCCGTCTTGCTGCAGTGTTGCCCCAGGGCGGCCAATTCGGTTTCGTCACTGCCAGCCCGGCTTGTGCGCAGCCAGCGGATGAGCAAACGATGGATCGTCAGGTCGGGGTAGCGCCGGATAGGCGACGTAAAGTGGCAGTAGGTATCGCTCGCGAGCGCGTAATGTCCTTCCTCTTCCGGACTGTAGACGGCCTGCTTCAAGCTGCGCAGCAACGCGTAATGGACGGCGTAAGCATCGGGTTTGTCGGCTGATTTCTCCAGAACTCGTTGCAGGGAAAATCGATCGACATGGCCTTCGATTTTGTAGCCTAGGCTGCGGGCGAAATCCGAAAACGCAGCCAGCTTGGTGGGCTCGGGAGCTGGGTGAATGCGCCTCAGGAATGGTGCGCCCAGCTGTGCCAAGTGCTCGGCGACAGCTTCGTTGGCCGCCAGCATGAATTCCTCGATGATCTGATGGCTAATGTCGTGAGGAACGAAATGGGCCCCGGAAACGTGGCCATGCTTATCGAATTCCAGCTCGGCCTCCGGCATGTTCAGCTCCAAGGCCCCGCGGCGCAAGCGCCGCCGCCTGAGAATCATCGCCAGATCCCGCATGCGCAGGACCAGCGCGAGTACCTCGGGCTCGATGCCCGTGGGAGTGCCGCCGCGCTCGTCCTCCTGCAGGATCGCCAGCACCTGCTCATAGGTGAACCGCCGTTTGACCCGGATCGCAGCGCGGGCGAATCGGACTTCTGTTCGGTTGCCGGCGGGCGTGAAATCCATCAGGGCACTGTTGACGTAGCGCACCCTCCCCTGCTGCAGACTTGCCAGGCTGTTCGAGATGATCTCCGGAAACATGGGCAGGACAAGCTGGGGCAGATATACGCTCGTGCCGCGTTTGCGGGCTTCCCGGTCCACTGCACTGCCAGGCGGCGCGAAGTGGGCCACGTCAGCGATGTGCACTCCCAGGAGCCAATGTTTGCTCCGGCTATCGTGGACCAGCGACACCGCATCGTCGAAGTCGCGCGCGTTGACCGGGTCAATGGTGACGATGACTTCCGCCGTGAGGTCTTCCCGGCCATCGAGATCATCCTCGCGGAAGGAGGCAACCGCGGCGCGAGCCTCTTCCAGGACGTCCTCGGGAAACTTGTCGGGCAAACCGAATTCGCGAATGATCGAAAGTGTATCGACTCCTGGCCGGCCGCGCGGGCCGAGGACCTCCGTAATGACCCCCTCGCCGGGATCTTCCGGCGTCGGGAAGCGAAGCATCTCGATCACGACCTTATCGTCGCGCTCTACCCCCTTGGCCCCTGGGTCGCCCACGTAAATGCTGTGGCTGAAGACCGTACCGTCCACGCGGACGAAACCCTGGGCATCACGCTCAAAGTAGGTGCCGACGAACTGGTGGGTTGAGCGCTCCAACACTTGCAGGATTTCGCCCACAGGCCCAAGATCTGGCCGTTTGGGCTTGCGAATGATCCGTACCAGCACCTCGTCACCCGTAGAGGCATCCAGGGCGTTCCCCTCGCGGATGAGAATTTCCGGCCCGGCGCGCCCGTCCACGGCATGAGGGCGAACGAAACCAAAACCGCTGCTCGTGCGTCGAAAGACGCCTTTGATCGCTCCATGGGGAGCCAAAGGGCACACGGTATGGTTCTTGCCGAAATCGATGCGATGCTCCTGGGCAAGCCGGCGCAAAGTTTGCCGGAACTCTGTATAGCGTGAATCGGGGAGTCCTAACTTACGGGCCAGAACCTTTGGTTTGACCGGTTGGTAGCCCGGCCGCGCCAGGAGCGTCAAGATGTGTTCTTCAAGATTCGGCATGCGAGGAAATCAATCCACGGGCCAAAGGCATACGTCTCAGCCGCTAACGTTCTTCGACGCCTTCCAGCGTCGGCGTGTAAGCTGCCTCGGTCCCGTCCCCGGCTCCCTTGAAAAGTCGGCGTTGCAGCGATTGATTGAAGGGAGTCCAGGAAGACGTCTGGTTCCGATCCTCCCGAATGTCCCTTGTGAAGCTGTGCACCTTTGCATCCAGGTTATCCAGGCAGTTTAGAGCGATTGCCTCGGGCGTCATCGGCAGCTTGGGACTCCCGAATTCATAGGAGCCGTGGTGGCTCAGGATCATGTGCTTGAGGCGCAGCAACAACTCGACCGGAAACGGCTCGCTTGTCAGGTCAGGCACCTTGGCGGCCTTTTCATTCAACATTTCCACGCCAATTACCAGGTGCCCGACAAGCTGGCCCTCGTCGGTATAGCTGAATGCCCGGACGTAGCTGAGTTCGCGAACCTTGCCGATATCGTGAAGAAAGATGCCCAACGTTAGCAGATCGCGGTCGACCTCAGGATAGAGGGGGATGATCCTCTCAGCACCGTCCAGCAATGTCACCACATGCTCCAGGAGGCCGCCCAGGTAGGCATGGTGGTTGCGGACGCCCGCGGGCGCTTTGCTGAAAGCCTGCATGAAGTCGTCATCCATCAGGAAACACTCAGCCAGGGCGCGCAAATGCGGGCTGGCGACCTTCATGAGAATGGCCCGGAGCCTTTCCAGGAGTATGCTTACGTCGTGTTCTGTATGCGGCAGGAAATCGCCAAGATCGACTTTTTCCGCCTCGCTGCGTTCGATGTGACTGAGGATTACCTGCAAGGCGCCCTGGAAGAGCTGCACCTTCCCCTTGGCTAGCAAGAAGTCGCCTGTGTCGAAGGAGCGGAACAGGTGTTCCCCGGCGTTCCATAGCCGAGCGCTAATGGAGCCGGTGCGGTCTCGTAATTCGGTCTGCAAATAGAGGTTGCCGTTACGATTGGCTCTCAACTGCTTGTCGGTGACAAGGTATACATCGTCGATGGTGTCGCCATCGACCAACTGTTGAATGAAACGCCGTCCCATGCCCACCACCCTTACCTTGGAGCTTGCTGAAAAAGGGGTCTGACCTCCTACGAAGCTTCACTGGTTTCCCAGTTTCTTGGGGAGCTATCGCCCTTCGTGGAAGGGGTCAGACCCCTTTTTCAGCAAGCTCCTTTGCCCGGGAAAGAATTGATCCCATCTGCTTGATCTTCTTGGTGACTGACCTCTCGTCCTTTATACTTTGTCCTTTGTGCTTTGTCCTTGTCCGCTGGAAAACTCTTGCCATGTCCGCGACCAAGAAACTACTCGCGTTCGATCTGGGGGCCGAGAGCGGCCGCGGTGTCCTCGGCTTCTTCGACGGCCAGCGCCTGGAATTGAAGGTCGTGCACCGTTTTGCAAATGGCCCGGTGCGCACGCTCGACAGTATGCACTGGGATGTGCTCGGCTTATACAAGGAAATGCTCGTGACTCTAGGGCGGGCCAAGGCCGAGCATGGAGGAATCGACTCGCTGGGCGTCGATACCTGGGGAGTGGACTTCGCGCTGTTGGGGCGTGGCAATACCCTGCTGGGCAACCCCCGCCATTATCGAGATCCATACACCGAAAATGTTATGGGTGCAGCCCTGGCGCGTGTGCCGCGCAGCGAGGTGTTTCGGCAAACCGGCTTGCAGTTCATGCGTTTCAACACGCTTTTTCAGCTACTAGCTTTGCAGCAGGCCGCGTCACCCCTCCTCGACATGGCCGAAACGCTGCTCATGATGCCCGACCTCTTCCATTTCTTTTTCACGGGCATCAAGGCCAACGAGTTTACCGATGCCTCCACAACCCAATTCTATAACCCGGCTTCCAGGGAATGGGCGTACGATCTATTGAACGCGTTTCAGTTGCCCACGAGAATCCTGGGAACTGTGGTTGCTCCGGGGACGGTGCTGGGGCCGCTGCGAAGCTCTGTCGTTTCCGAAACCGGCATAAATCCTGCCCTGGTGATTGCGCCTGCATCGCATGATACGGGCTCGGCCGTGGCCGCTGTTCCGGCACGCGGCACGTCGTGGGCTTATATCAGTTCGGGGACCTGGTCACTGATGGGCGCGGAGCTTGCTGCGCCGCTGATCAACGACGCCGCGCTACGTTATAACTTCACCAACGAAGGCGGTGTTGGCGGCACCATCCGCTTTCTCAAAAACATCATGGGACTCTGGTTGGTGCAGGAATGCAGGCGCGCCTGGGAGCGTTCCGGCCAGGCTTACGGCTACGAGGACCTCGTCCGCCTGGCCGGGGCCGCGCCGGCATTTGTCAGTCTCGTCGATCCCGATTATGCGTCTTTCATGCTTCCCCAGAGCATGCCGGCCGCAATGGCCGATTTTTGTCGGCGTACGGGTCAGCCGGTTCCCGTCGAGCCGGGTGCTGTCGTGCGCTGCGCTTTGGAAAGCCTGGCGTTACGCTATCGCTGGGTGCTGGATCGCCTTGAAGAAATGCTGGGGCAACGGCTCGCCGTGATCCACATCGTCGGTGGAGGCAGCCAAAACGAACTCCTATGTCAACTGGCTGCGGATGCCTGCAATCGCTCTGTTGTGGCCGGGCCGGTCGAGGCGACGGCCATAGGAAACGTATTGGTGCAAGCGCTCGGACTTGGTCTAATCCGTTCATTGGCGGAAGCCCGCGAAGTCGTACGCCGCTCCTTTGAGGTGCGCGAGTACGCCCCGCAAAATCCGGAAGCCTGGCAAGAACCTTATGAACGATTCCAGCAGTACCTGGGGCATGGCACATAAGATATGCTGCGATTTCCAGGGTGCTGCGCGGCAGATAGGCCGTTTCCTGCTCCCAGTCGGGCCGCGGCCATACTACCGGCTAGCCGATTTTAACAAGGGGATTGACTCCCAGCTCCCCTGCCCGCAGGTTGTGTCGGCGCTATAATGGAATAACTTCGTTTTTGCTCCGTTGGATCAAGTGGCGGCTGCGTCTCTCCCATTCCCGCACATGGAGTTTTTCATGTCTGCAGCGACCAAATCGTCCAAGGGCCAAGGAGGCAACCCAGGACCGCGGAAGGACGATTTCCGCCCCCTAACAGTGCCGGAGTTCATGGCCGCCAAAGCGCGAGGCACGCGCCTCACCGTCTTGACCGCCTACGACTACACGCTGGCCCGCCTTCTCGATGCCGCTGGGGTAGACGGCGTGCTGGTGGGCGATTCTTTGGGGATGGTCACTCAGGGCCACGATCACTCCTTGACCGTTACGCTTGAAGAGATGATTTATCACACGCGCTGTGTTGCGCGTGGCGTCAAGCGCAGCTTACTCATCACCGACATGCCATTCATGTCCTTCCAGGTAAGTCCGCAGCAGGCGCTGGCCAATGCCGGCCGGCTCATCAAGGAAGGGGGAGCACAGGCCGTGAAGCTGGAGGGCGGCGAACGAAGCGCCGCGGCCATCGCCGCCATTGCCGGGGCGGATATCCCCGTCGTGGGCCACATTGGCATGACGCCGCAATCAATACACCGCTTTGGCGGATTCCGGGCGCAGCGCGACGAAAAGAAGCTGATGGACGACGCGCTTGCGACCGAACGCTCAGGAGCCTTCGCCGTCGTGCTCGAGTGCATCCCTGCCGAGATTGCTCAAAAGATTACGGAGACCTTGAAGATCCCAACGATTGGCATTGGTGCCGGCGCCGGCTGCGATGGTCAGGTGCTCGTCTCGTATGACATGCTTGGGCTTTTCGAAGACATTCGGCCACGCTTCGTCAAACAATTCGGCGAGTTGGGCCGGGATGTCGTTCGCGCGGTGGAGGCCTATTGCCAGGAAGTTCGCGAAGGAACCTTCCCTGCCGCCGAACACACTTTTCGTTAACCTCCTCGTGGAGCTAGCTCCTTCCAACTCGAGAATGTTGCCGATGGTCCTAGCGTCTCTTCGATGCGGAGCAATTGGTTGTATTTTGCCAGGCGCTCGCTCCGTGCGACGGAGCCAATCTTGATTTGTCCTGCCCCGGTGGCCACGGCTAGGTCCGCGATCGTGCAATCCTCCGTCTCGCCGCTGCGAGCGGAGATTACCGGCCGGTAGCCGGCCTCCTCGGCAAGCGCGACGACCTCAAGTGCCTCTGTCAACGTGCCAATCTGATTGACCTTCACCAGAACACTGTTGGCGACACCTGCTGCAAACCCTTGACGCAAGCG
>DATGZX010000155.1:0-45056 GCA_035296965.1 Gemmataceae bacterium | reverse complement strand
GCCTGCTGGCCCGCTTGATAGAGTGAGGTTTTCCCGGAAAAACCGGGAAATAATCGCCAGTGCGGCATTTGTAGAAGTTCATTCTATGAACAAGAAAGTTCTCCGCAAGTGGCATAGAACTTCAGCGGAAAGACACTAAAGTGTCAGCAAAAGCGCATTTCTTCAGAATGGAGATTGACTATGGCCAAAGAGTCAACGAATCTTGAACTCCCTGTGCCCTCCCCGACTGCCAAAACCGCCGCTGCGGCCGTACCAGGGGACAAGACCGGAGACGTTCAGGCGCTGTTCGCGGACATTACCCGGATGACGCCCCGCGACCAGAAAGCGGAGAATGCCTTTCTCGCCAGCAAGATATATATGGTCAGGACGCATCCGACGCTCGACCTGACGGCGCGCCAAGTCGCCGCCGTTGACCTCGCCCGAGGACTAAAGGAGGCAGATATCCTGACGCCCGCGGGACCGATTCCGGGTGGCGTCGGCTACGGCATTTTCTACAACGCACCGTTCAAGACCAACTGGTCCACAGGGACGGCGATCTATTGGGAGATCATCTGCCCGACGCCGCCGGGTGGCAACGTCAACACCTACCTGTACCTCACGGCGACAAACCGCTCGGGAAAAGGCGTCGAGGCCTTCATCGCGTACAACGGGCAGAACCAGACGTTTTTCAAAGTCTTTGACTGGGCACGCTACCCGGCGGCCCCTTGGCAGACGAACGTTCCCTTCGCGAATCTCGCCAACTACGTCCGGACGGAATCCGCTCACGGTCATCCGTACCAGGTGCTGCCGCTGATAAACATCACTTACCAGAGCGCGGCGAACCATTGGTATAATCAAGTCTGGCTGTGGAACCACGCGACCAATCACTATGACTTGATTTACCAGTTTGACTATTCGGCCACGCTGGCAGAGCAGCAAGGAGTCTGGGTCGGTTCGTGGGGGCCGATCGTCGAAACGTTCCAAAGTCCCTATCAGGGCACCAACCCCATGGGAGCGCTAAACACCCAGTTGATCAGCCGGGACAGCAACAACCAGTGGGGCGCGTGGCACCAGCCGGGCCCGTCGGATAGCTACGTCCGCACCGACAACACCGGCTTCCATCTGCTGTTCCTCGATCCCAACTTCAGCTGGGCTGTGGACAGCTGATTCGCTGACGCCGGAAAGGAGGCAGGATGACCACTCCGAATCGACCACCCCTCCCGTCTGGGAACCCTGAGGCACGGTCTCTGTCCATGATCGATCCCGAGACTGGCAAACCGGTGCCGATGGCAGACATGCGTGCGGAATTCGAGCGACTTTCGCGTCAGGTGCCGCGCGACCCGGAGGCCGAGCGTGCCTTCATCGAGAGCAAGATCGAGATGATCCGCACAGACTCGAGCCTGACCGAGGCAGAAAAGGAACGGGCCATCGACGAGCTGCGCTTCGGGCGCTAAGGGCTATCTCGTCGGGGCCTTCTTGTTGGTCGTTGGGTGCGCTGGGGAAGCTAAAGGTGGCGAGCCTCGATTCGAGCCATCACCATAAGACGTGAGCGTCTGCCCGTTCCTTATCCAGCTCTCTTTAGGAGTACGCAATGCCCAGTGATGCATTCAACCTGCAAGAAGCGCTAATGCTTGGCGGGTTCGTTCAGGCAGCCTATGACTTATTTCTTGCGGGCGATCCGCCAAATTTTACGCCGCCCGCTGGCTACCAGCTCGTTTCCAAGATTTATGCCGACGACATCACCGATAACCTTCCGGATTATTTTGTGTTCGGCTACGTCGCGCGTTCCGGCAGCGATGCAGTCGTGGCCATTCGCGGCACAGAAACGGTTTTCGAGTGGTTGGGCGACGTCCAGTTTTCGCAGGTCACATTCCCGTACGTGGACGCCGGGAAAGCCGAGCAAGGCTTTACAGGATTCTACTCCACGCTCCGCACAGGTCCTTCGGCCACACAACTTCGAGTGCTGGAAGCTCTGCGCACGCTCGTTGCCGACGGCACGGTGAAAACGCTGCGCATCACGGGCCATAGTTTGGGAGCGGCGCTCGCGACGTTTCTGGCAATCGACGTCGCTGGCAACGATGTCCTCACGCCGACGGTCTACACGTTTGCCAGCCCAGCAGTAGGCGACAAGGTCTTTGCGGGCATCTACGACGGCTTGGTCCCGGTAAGCTGGCGCATCGCCAACGCGCCTGACATCGTTCCGAAGTTGCCGCCGTTCTGGGCCGGCTACGTCCATGTGGATGCAGAGGTGCCGATCAACTCCGACGACAAGACCAAGCACACCCTCGCCTGTTGGCATAGCTTGCAGACGTACTTGAATACGCTGGATCCGACCAGCACGCCTATGGATGTGAGCTGCGTGCCGGCTTAATACCAAATTCACCGGGAATCGCTTTGAGATTCCCACGACCCGCCCGCCCGGACGCTCTAGGGCTGCGTCTTGGGTGGACTTGTGAATTTCACGCCGCGGGCTTGCAGGTTTTCATAGGTCTTCTGACAGTTGTCGGCCGCGAACATCCAGGTGGTGCCCTGCCCCACGCTGGGGAGCATCTACTGGGCGCGGTCGGCGCCGTGCATGGCCGGCTCCGGCTTTTGCAGCGCGATGGCGAGGTCTTTCTGCTCCCGAGGGCGGACCGTCACCCAGCGGGCGCCGGGGCCGAACGTTTCGTCTTTCCGCTTCTCGAGGCCCAGGTCCTGCGTGTACCAGGCGAGTGCTTCGTCGTAGTCCCTAACCAGGATTGTCACGTTGCCGAGCTTGGTGATCATTGGCTTCATGTCCTTTCTGTTGGTTGCGAGCCTTCATTCGCAAAACGCGCGAGGAGCACGGGGAGTCTCTTCGCGAGCTTCTTCTTCCAGCCGCTGCCGAGCAGGAAGCTGAGGAACAGGCCGCGCAGGCCATCGAATCCCTTGTGTTCGAGGCGGAGAGTCGTACCCTTTTTGCTTGGCGTCAGTGTCCAGACGACCGTGCTGGACAGCGCGCCGCTGCCCCACGTGTAGGCGAGCCGGGTCGGTTCCTCCAGGTCGATCACTTGGCAGTGGATGATGCCGTCGAAGCCAGGGGCGGGCTTGGTCCTGAACGTGAATTTGTGGCCCAGGCGGGGCTGGAAATCGTTGGTCATGAGCCGGTCGGCGAGCGCGGCAGGGTCGGTAAGGGCCCGCCAGGCGCGCTCGGGCGGGTAAGGAGACTCGATTTCGAATTGCACGTCGCGTTTCACGGGTTTTTCCGCAAATGCTCGTCAAGGCGGGCAAGCTTGTCTTGCCAGAAACGTTCATACTGGGTGACCCAGTCGGCCACTTGCTCGAGCGCGGCCGGGTTTAGCTGATACCAGCGTTCCCGGCCGGAACGGCGTACGCGGACCAGGCCGGCCTCGCGCAGCAGTCGCAGATGCTGCGATACCGCCGAGAAAGTGACATCGAAGCGCTGGGCGAGCCAGGCCGCGGAGCGCTCGCGGTCGCGCAGCAGATCGGGCGTATTCCTTCGTGGAGGATCGGAGCTAGTGCTTAAGATGTCTCGGCTGGCTGGTGAGTGAGTCATGGGAGTTATAGGAGTTATAAGACGTATTCGAGTCTAGTATGTGCTTAAATGTCGAGGGCCGGAAGGCATGCTGCAAGGGCACGCTTTTTTTAGGAGTCCCAAAATAGTCTCAAAATGAAAAAGCCCGTGTGTTTTGGCCTTTTTTGCAGGCGCTAGCCCTGATTTTAGGCGGGCGCCATTCTCAATATTCTGCAGTGCGCCAAAAAGCCCGTGTTTTACGCGGTTTTCGCAAAGGCTTTGTTGTGCGCGGCTGGCCGATTTCTTGTTGAAGAGTCTCAAAATGCCGGAAGAGGATTTGCGGTCCTGGCGTGGCAGCGCAGGCGTTGCCGGACCTGGCTGGCGGTGCGCAGGCCGACTAGCTCCGAGGCCAAATCGGCGTCGGGGAGTGCGGAGGACGAGTGCAGGGCATGGCGAACGGCAGGGAGTTGCTGCACGGCGACGCTGATGGAATCGACCTGCATCGACGACAGGCCGAGGAGGCCTTCGGGATCGCTGGCCATCTCGCCGCAGACGGTCACGCGCCGGTCGGCGCGATGGGCGGACAGCACGACGTCATAGATCATGCGCAACAGGCCCGGGTGCAGCGGATCAGCGCCGCCGGTGCCGACAGGATCGTCGCGATCGATGCCAAGGGCCGAGGCTGCCAGATCGTTCGTGCCCAGGGCGAAGAAATCGACATGCTTCGCCCAGGTGCCGACCATGGTGGTGGCGGCGGCAACCTCGATCATGATTCCCAGAGGCACGTCGGTGCCGAAGGCGAGGCCTTCGCGCTCGAGCTCGAAGCGAGCTTGATCAACTGTCTCGAGAACGAAATCTAGCTGCTCCGAACGCATAACCAGCGGCACGAGAATCCTCGCGGGACCAACCGTGCCGGCCCTGAGGATGGCACGCACCTGGTCCTTGAAGAGCTTCTGCAATGGAGGCGAATCGAGCACCAGCCGCCAGTCCAGCGGGTGGTTCGTCGAGAAGGTCAAGTGCGCATAGTGGGCAAGCTTGTCGGGCCGGAGGTCGAACGTGCGAATGCTGGCGGGTCGGCCGCGGAGGGCCTGGAGCAGCTTGCAGTAGATGCCGTACTGTTCTTCCTCGGTCGGCAGTGTGCGCCGCGCGAGAAACAAGAATTCGCTGCGGTAAAGCCCCACCCCGCTGGCACCCTGGTTGACTGCCTGGGCCACTTCGCACAGGAGGTTGATGTTGGCTTCGATCCGAGGCGTACCCGGTCGAAAATCATCTTCCACCGGGGTTTCCGAGAGCACCATGGCGGTAGGCTGGGCGGCCAGCCCGTTCACGCCGTTGGGATCAGGGGAGCAGTTGATATAGACCTGACCCGCGGTCCCATCGACCAGGAGTTGGCGGCCTGGGTGAATCCGGCTCACCAGGTCCGACAGTTGGCCGACCATGGGAATGCCGAGGCTGCGCGCCAGGATCGCGGCGTGGCTCTGCGGTCCGCCATGTTCCACCACGACCGCGGCGAGGCGATCGAGGTCGACCGAGAAGAGATCCATCACCGAGGCCTCGTGGGCCACGATTACCAGTTTCTCGCCGCGATCTTCTTCCTGGCCCCACCCTGGCCGCAGATGCCAGAGGATCCGCCGGAAGACATCCTTGATGTCGTAGACGCGTTCCTGGAAAAACGGGTTGGTCAGCTTCTGGAATGCCTCCACGTACTTGTTCAGGGTCTGTAACAGGGCGGCCTCGGCGCTGCAGCCGGCCTTCATGCACGCCGTCAGGTCGTCCTCAATCGTGCTGTCCTGCATGATCATGAGCTGACCTTGCAAGATCGCACCATGATCCTCGCCGACGAGCGCGGAGATCCGTTGACTCAGGCGCGTGATCTCGTCACGGGCGCCGTCCATCGCTGCGGCCAAGCGCGATTGCTCCCCGGCAAAATCGTTGCTGCGCGATTGTGTCGTTTGTCGCCATTCCGAGAAGCCGTTCACGAGATAAGCGCGGCCGCGGCCTGTTCCCGGGCTCAAGGATGTGCCGTGGACCGTGATCTGCTCGAAGTCGTCGGCGGGGGAACGTGCCGCCGGTTCCTGGAGGTGCGCGACGGCAACCACCTGCTCGAGGAGCCGGGCCTCGCTGACCAGCGGGGCCAGCTGGGCACCGACAGTCACGAGCATGCGCGTCTCGTTGGGAGAGAACGTCCGCGGCTCGCGCGTCTGAACGACAAGGACTCCCTGCAGCGCGCCGCCTTCCACTAACGGCACGCCGAGAAAGAAGTGATAGGGATCTTCGCCCGCTTCAGGAAAGAACTTGAATCTTGGGTGAGTGAAGGCGTCGCTGACCATCACCGGCGTCATCTTCTCGGCGACCAGGCCGGTGAGCCCTTCATCGATGCGCATGCGCACCCGGCCGACGCTCTCCGGCTTCAGGCCTACAGTCGCACCAAGGACCAGCTCTCCCTGCTCTGCCTCCAGCAGGTAGACCGAGCAAACGTCCGTATGGAATCGCTTTTGGATCAGATTGACGATGTTGGCGAGCGTCTCGCCGGGATGATGACTATGAGAAACGAGCTGGCTTATCTCCTCGAGGGTCAGGAGAAGAGAGCTTTCCTGGGTCGAACTGGACAGAGCCGTTTCCATGGGTAGACGTCACCACGCGCCGATCAGAACATCTCGGCAATATCCGTGCCAAGGCCTGCGCAGGGCTTGCAGATCGCCGTCTTCGAGTCATGGCGCTGCGGCCCGTTCGTCGAAAGACCTTGGCTTACCTAGGGTTCCAACAATCAGGTCCGCCCATGACCGTGTCGGCGGATTGATGCACGCTGTCGTCCCCGTGAGCCCTCGATTCGCACGTTGCCTTCGGTGTAGGCTGTCGCTGCGTGTTTCCTGGGCGCACACGCGCCGGCGGCCCGATCCGCTGTCGCTTGAAACAATAGTTCATAACTGGCAACGGTTCGATTGGAAAGGATTCTAGCCCGGATCAGGGGCGGATGCAACGAATCATGGCAAACTCTGCTGAGCCGTCAGCTTCTTGGGCCGGCGCAGAGTGTTGGCTGAGTTTGGACCAACCCGTGTTCGCTTGATCCCAGCAGGATATTCCGTGAAGCTCGGGTTGGCCGCCACGAGCCAGCTTCGTCAGCGCAGGTTCGCCCCTCGGCCAACCTGTGGCGCCTAACCCGATCGCAATCGATCACGGCCGGCGCAGCGGCGGCCTGAGCATCTTCGAAGGTGAATTGAGCCTGGACCCCGGCGGTATTATCCTCGGCGTCGGCGTGTTTGTCTTCGGGGGCGACTGGTCTGTCGTTGGCGGGGGCTGGCTAGTCGTGGGGGGCGGCGTCGGCGCGAGCGTAATGGGTCGCGCAGGGGCGGCGCGAGCGCCGCTGTCGTCGAGTATTTCGAAGGAATCAAGGAATTGCTCCATGGCGTTGCGGACCGCTGGCACGCGTTCGCCGCCCGCGACCAGGCTGTAGAAGCGGCCGTTGCCGGCCACCATCAGGGTGCAAAACTCGCCGTTCTGGTCTGCATGACGATAGGTGCGGCCGAGAAATCCCTGAACGGTCCTGGGTTGGTCGTCATACACGCGGATGCCGGGGTTGTGGGCAACAACCTTGTCGCGCATTTCGTTGAAGCGGCGCTCCATCTCCTGGCGCGGAACGTCGGCGGGAATCTCTTCCCAGTGGACCATGAACTGCGCGCTTGGAGACGTCCACCGTGCACCGAAGCTATTGGGCGTTTCCAGATTCTGCCGATCTCCCGGGAGGCGAACGCGAAAGTTCCCGGCCAGCAAGGAAAACTCTTGCCAGGAATAGGCGGGTGCGAGCGTTTCCGGATCAAGGCTAGTGGAGGTTGGACCCGTTTCCGCTACCGACGCCAGCACGAAGAAAGTCGCCCCGAGCACTGCAAGCAGCACGACTCCGGCTCCGCCGGCAATCAGGCCGATGATCAGTCCAGTGTTCTTACCTTTGCGGCCTGTGCGAGGGCGTTTGCCAAGGCGAACAGAGAGCCCGCTGGCGCGTGCGTCCGGTTCCCTGTGCTCCGCGACGCTCAGGGCGCCAGCCAAGCCGCTAAGCTCTCCGAAAGCTTCGCTGGCCGCGTCTACTTCCGCCTCGATGACGGCATCCGCGGTCTTCACGGGGAAGATCGTCTGACAGCGGGAGCACTTTACCCTTTTGCCGGGGATGAGAGGTCCTGAATACTTCAGCTTCCCCTGGCACGACGGACAGGCAAGGAGAGCAGACATGGCGACGGGTCCTTGAGCTGATCGAGTGAAGTCTGCGAGTCCTGACACCGACGAAGGAAGATTGTAACATCGCCCAAGGGCCGCCGCAACGAGTCGCATCGATATGTTTCCAGCGATGGGTGGAGACCAACGTGAAGCTTCATGACTACGCTGTCGGGTGGTCGGGGAGTATAGGAAAAAGCCTCTCGACAATTCGGAGACGCCGCTCCGTTTCAGGCGTCGCGCCGAAAGAAATCGGGAGGCAGTTGGCGTACCAATGCGCCAGACGCCAGCTCGTCCAAGAGCCGGTCGAACTCTTCCCCCGTAAGCTGGGAGACGGAATCTCGGCTGTGGTTGCTTTCTTGCAACTTCTGCTGGGCTACTTGCTTGAGGTAGCGCTCCAGTGTCAGGCCAGACTCCACCGCCTTTTCCCGAAGTTGGCAAACCACGTCGTCGGCGAGATGAAGTATTATGGTCATCATTCTTCCCTGGAATTTCCAGGTTTCTGTATTGCAAGCAGCATACCACTGCGCCCGCAGAACTTTCGAGACGTGCCTGGGTCGGTCGCCTCTTAGCCTGGTTACAAGGAATTGAACAGGAGAAAACAGAGGAAACAGAGGCAGCCCCTCCGTTTCCTCTGTTTCCTCCTGTTCCTTCTTCTTGAGCGGCTGTTCTGCATGCGAGGGTATTCAGGAAATTCCTCGCACGAACGCTGCCCTGCCCGCACTATATGGGTAAAGAGTTTACCCGCGGAGATACTAGACTCATGGGCCAGGATACACTCAATGACGTGCTACGGCACTTGCGCCGGCTCTGCGAGGCAGAAGACACGCGCGATTTGCATGACAGCGAGTTGCTGAAGCGGTTTCTGGAGCGGCACGAAGAAACGGCCTTCGCGATTCTGGTTGGGAGGCATGGGCCGATGGTATTGGGTGTTTGCCAGCGCATCCTCCACGATTCGCACGCGGCAGAGGATGCCTTCCAGGCCACCTTCCTTGTGTTGGTCCGCCGGTCGGCCGCCATTCGAAAGCGCGGCTCCGTGGGAAGCTGGCTCCATGGCGTGGCCCAGCGCATCGCCTTGCGGGCGCGGGCACAAAGCGCGGCCCAGCGTGACCGGATAAGACGGTTTGATCCCATACCCCGCGCGGATACGCTCGACGAATTGAGCTGGCAAGAGTTACGCACAGTCCTCGACGAAGAGATCGGGGCCCTGGCGGAGAAGTACCGTGCGCCTGTCGTGCTCTGCTGTCTCGAAGGCAAAAGCTACGACCAGGCTGCTCGTGAGCTCGGCTGGCCCAAAAGCTCGCTGGCCAACCGGCTGACGCAAGCTCGAGGCGTGCTTCGCAAACGGCTCGTTCAGCGTGGCATATTCCTCTCTGCAGCCACATTGGCTGCTGGGCTGACAGAACGCGTGACCGGCGCGGCGCTGCCTGCGCTTCTTACGATCCATACGGTCAAAGCCGCGACACTGTATTCTGCCGGCAAAATCACGGCGGGAGTGTCCGTCTCGTCTCAAGCCATCACACTGGCGGAGGAGGTTATGAAGGGAATGTTCGGCTTCAAAGCTAAAATTGCCGCCGGGTTCTTGACAGCCCTGATCTTGGCCGGCGGCGCCGTTCTCGCACGGCACCATGCCGTTGACGACGGCCCGCAGCCCGAGGCTTCCAAGGAAAAGCAAGCCGGCGACCCGGGTTTCCCCAGCAAACAATTGCTTGGCGACACTGACCTGAAAAAGCCCGCGGCCGACGCCAAAAAGCCGCCAAATCCATCACAAGTCAGCTTCACGTATGCCGGCCGGGTCCTCAACCCGGACGGCAAGGGATTGGCGGGAGCGAAACTGTATATCAGCGGCCTGACTCCGGGCGTGATCGAATACCGGCAGCGGGCGGTCAGCGGGGCCGACGGCGCGTTTCGATTTACGGTCCGACGGGATGAGTTCGGGGATAAGGGAGTCGTCCCTCCCAGTCGATCGCCTCCCGAACGGTTCGTCATGATCGGCGCGACCGCGGACGAATGCGGAGCTGTGGCCCTGGGGGCCTCGAAAGCCGAGGAGCGCGAAAACTTGACTCTATGGCTACCTGCCGAAGAAGTTGTGCATGGTCGCTTCCTCACCCTGGAGGGCAAGCCAGTGGCCGGAGTAAAAGTTAGCGCCAGCCTATGGTCCGGCCAGGCTGATAAGGACCATAAGCCCTTACCATACGATCTACCGTTTCAACCCGGCCGCCACGATTTGATCCGATTGGTGCCCTCCGACGAAAAACGCAATGTGGCGGTTAGCGATAAGGACGGAAGCGTGACCCTGCATGGGCTGGGCCGGGGCTGGGCCTACACGCTCTACATAAGTGGGCCAACGGTGGTAAATATGCAGGCCCGACTCGACGCCCGGCCCCAAAAGTCGAGCATGGTGGGGGCCACCGGCATTAGCCCGCCGAATCGGCCGCCGCCTCAACTACCTTTATATGGCAGCACATTCACCCATGCCGTGCTGCCTAGTAAACCGATTCAGGGTGTGGTCCGCGAAATGAATTCTGACAAACCGCTTGCCGGAGTCGGCGTGGGCACGCAGTTCACTCGGGACGACGATCCACAAGCCCAGACCACGACCGACCAAGAGGGCCGGTACAAGCTGATTGGTCTGCCACCCGGGGTCCACACGCTCCGAGTGGATCCAGCGGCCAATTCACCCTATCTGGCGACCGAAGTCCGCGTGAACGCCGACCAACCGGGCATCGAACCGGTCAACTTCGACATCCGACTCGAACGTCGGCCGGCGGTCAGCGGGCGTGTAACCGACCAGGCGACCGGCAAGCCGTTGAAAGCTTGGGTCGAACATCGCCCCTTAGCCAAAAACTTGAACCTGAAGACGAATGCCGCGTTGGCCACACCCAGGTTTGGGGGGCAGTATCAACCCATGACATCCACGGACAAGGACGGCCGCTTCATGTTGCCCGTCCTCGAAGGTCCGGGAATGTTGTTGATTCGGAGCGAGACGGACTATCCCCCTGCCAGGTTGGCAGAAGCTGACCGAATGGACGGAGTCGCGGACGCGGCGGATCCGGAACTGATCGACTGCCGGCCATTGCCCGCCTGGCCGGGAGAATGGCACGCTTATCGATTCATCTGCGTTCAAAAGAAACGCGACATCCACGTTGAGATTGCGCTGGCGCCAGGCATCAGGCGGCCACTCCTCCTCGAATTCCCGGATGGCAAAGCGCATGGCGCTACCGTGCTCGGCTTAAGGTCGGCCGCGCAAGATAGCCGAACCTCGTACTACCCGGATGAGAGGCCTACAGTTATCCTTGACGCGGGCGAAACGCGCCGCCTTTTTCTGAGCAGTCACGATGGGCAATTCGCTGTTTCGAGCTTAGTCAGTACAAAGGAAGCGGGCCCGATCAGGGTGAAGCTGAAACCTACCGGCACCATCACCGGCCGAGTCCTTGATCAGGACGGCAAACCCATTCAGGGAGCGTCGTTCCAAATGTTTTTCGATGACGGTCCCGGTCGTCCAGGCGTTTTTGTATACATGTCGTCTATCCACCGCCTCCTCACGTCAGCGGAGAGCAAACGCAAGGAGCGGACCAGCGGTTTCCGCGATTTAACTATGCAAGCAATGTTCCCTTACTCGATCCCTGGGCAAACCGATGACCAGGGCCGATTTCGGATTACCGGTTTGCTCCCGGATGTCCCGTTCGACTTGAAAGTTCAACTGCTCGGCCAACCCAATACGAAAGGCGAGAGATTCGTCACTGCTCAGGTCAGCATTGCTAGGCCAACGGTGAAGCCCGGCAAAACTTGCGATCTCGGCGACCTCCGAGCCATCCAGCCGCCCGAGAAATGAGACCGCGCTCGGCGAAAGTCTCCTGACCTCGCCGCTGCTCGGGATTGAGGATTGAACAGGAGGAAACAGAGGCAACAGAGGCAGCCCCTCGTTTCCTCTGTTTCCTCCTGTTCCTTTTCCTCGGCTGCTCTCCCAGCCAGGCCACCTCCCTGACCGCAGCCGATGAGTAGAAGAGGAGCGCCAAGGGGCGAGGATTGTTAGCTTTGTCGATAAAGTGGGCGCCGGTTGCCTCGGAAGACCTACGGTCAGGCCAGCGGCGGGGTCGGAGACTGCTCGCCGAGCGCGGCGGTTCCCTGCAATGCTGAGTGGCTGGCTCAAGAGGGTTCCTCCGGCGTCGTCGGCAGGTAATGGCGTGAGACCATCTCGTTGAAACGTTGTAAGCGGGGGTCGGCTGGGTCTGCAACAGCCTGCCACTCGTGTCGGATCCAGTCGATGTCTAGCTGGCCAGGGTTCGCGGCCAGGAGATTTTCCATGTCCAGTTGATCCTGAGTTCGAAATGGCACGATCTTCGTAAGAATGAGGCCTTCCGGCGAAGCAATGCGAATCGTGTGGCCGAGCCATGCCTCCGGACGGGCCTGATCCAAGACGTGCTGAAACAGGGGAATAAGCGGCTTCAACCAGTCCACGCGCACGCCGCGAAACGACACGACGGTGAGGTGCTGTTGGCCCCATTCCCGGCTGGCAGTCTCCGTATCGAAAGTGAAACCGCGGGCATGGAGGTCGTCGAACAGTCGCGGCAGCAATATCTGCGGGATCTCCACCAAAACGTCGATGTCCTGGGTGAAGCGGGGCCGGCTGTGGTAGGCCGCAGCGATGCCGCCAATTAATGCGTAACGGAGTTGCAGCCGGTCCAAGGCTTCCACCAGTTCGAGCAGGGCAGTCGTGAGGTTCTGGGGTACGGACGGGATCTCAGTGGCCATAACGTGCGAAAAACTCCTTGTGAATCCGCTGCCAGTCAGCCTTCTGATCATCGCACAGACGCTGGGCGGCTTCGCGATGGGGGGATTGTTCCAACATCGTCAAGCCGCAAGCCATGAGGTCGAGTATCTGCAGAAATCGCTCGGTCGGGGACAACCGGCGATAGGCCAGCGCTTCCCGGTAGATCTTGTCGGATTCAGGAGGGAAACGATAGGGAAAGTCCATGAGTTCTTCCGTGCAGGCTGTGGCCGCGAGTGGGCTGCCCTTCAGTATTATATCTTGTTCGTGGGGGGCGAGGTCAGGAGACCTGCGCCAAGCGCGGGTGCGGCGAGGTCAGGAAAACTTCGCCGAGCGCGGAATTGAACAGGAGGAAACAGAGGCAACAGAGCCAGCCCCTCCGTTTCCTCTGTTTCCTCCTGTTCCTTTTCTTCAGCGTTGTGGCGTGGTCAGCGCTCGCGGCGGGTCTCTGCCCCAGCCGCTTCTCCTGATGGTAGGCCTCCCTCCCTCGCCCTGACCGGTCTACCCGGCTGAGTGGCCGGCGGAACTCTTTTTGACTTCTCGGGGGACTTGCATTAGCGTGAGATTGAATTGACGTCACGCCTTTCTTCAACACGTCGGGAGACAGCCATGAAACTGCAGGCATGCTTGCTCGCCCTGTGCATTCTTGGGCCATGGACGTCAGCGGCGCCGGCCGCGGAGCCGAAGCTGCCGCTCCATGTCTTCTACGTCGGCAGCGGGCCGAAGGCGAGAGTCGATGCCTTCGCGGAGTTTCTTAAAAGTCATTTCACGCGGGTGAGCATGGCTAGTCGGGACGGATTCAAGACCGCACAAGCGCAAGACGCCGACGTCGTCCTTCTCGATTGGTCGCAAGCGGAAGGAGATTCGCGGAAGGCGACTTCTCCTTTCGGCAAGGTGGAGGAATGGTCCAAGCCGACGGTGCTCCTGGATAGTGCCGGTCTTATCATGGCGGGACAATGGCAAATCTTCGGCGGGGCCGGCTGAACGTGCCTCGAACCCTTCGCGTACGGGTTACGCGACCATCAAGTTTTTCGCACGCCGATCGCTATCAACGTCACCAAAACCACCTCCATGCCAGTCCCCGACGGCTGGGAGTCCGAGATTTCCGGGCGTGGCGTCGATGCACTGTCGCTCGTCCGCGACGCCAAGGGGCCACACTCTCCCGGCTGGTGCACTTACACCTATGAGCACGCGCAGGCTCCGGAACTCGAAGTGTTGTGTGGCGGCATCAATCACAAGACGCCGCAGGCCGGTGCCGTCTGGAGACAAGGGAACTTGCTGCACTTTGGCTTCGAGCCGGCACCCGATGCCATGAACGATGCCGGCCGAGCTTTGCTCGTCAATAGCATCGCGTACATTTCCCGCTTTACCGAAGATCGCGTCATCGTGCATACGCCGTGTGTCTTCGTGCAGGGGGTCCGCCTTTTCGACCGCGATGCGCTAGGGCGGCGCCTCCAGAAAGACAATTCCGACCTGAAAGCGCTGGAATACTATCTGGATAAAGAAACCTATGGAGCGCTCCAGGGCAAGTCCCGCGCGGAGATGAGGGAATGGTTCAAGCGCTGCCGCGGCTATTTACACGCCGACGGGCATGGATTATTGCGCGTGGATGCCGAAGCCCAGGCTTTCGGCGTTTCTCCGGCAGTGCCTGAATTCATCGATAAAGCGATTGCCGGCCTTCGCGATCCAAGCCGCGCCGGCAGGTCCCGAGTGCTCTTGGCGCGCTACGTCCCCGATGGCCCCGGCGCGGACGGCACAGCCGAGCGCTGGCAATCTTGGCGTGAGGAGAACCACGCCTACCTGTTCTTCAGTGACACAGGAGGTTACCGCTGGTACATGGATCCGCTGGCAAAGCGGAGAGGCATCCCCAGCGCCAAGCTGCGAGGCTCGGCACGCGCCAGCTTGCGACCTCTGCAAGCCGGGGTCGGCCCATGAGCCACCCGCAGCATCGAGCCTCCTCTCTCCTTAGGCACCGAGGAGTTTGGTATCTTGGCTAACAGGCGAGTCTTCATGATTGGCGTCGTTTTCGATTACGTAGTGTTCTGGGGGCATTTCCATTCCTTTAAGGTCCGAATCATCGTTTAACCGCGAGCCAGCGGTGGGCGCGTCAGCAGACAGCACCCTGTCACCCTTCTGTCGACGCGCTCCCCGTTGGGTCGCGGTTAAACGAAAAGTCGCTCAGCGCGCGCCTCACGCAGATCCGCGGATTCTTGCTGGCATCACTTCCTGGCATGACAGGTGAGGTCAAGCGGCGAAGTCCAGCGGGTGGTCGTAGGCAAGCGCGCGCTCGGCTGTCGCGTTCGGCACGTCTCTCCCTACACCTTCCTTGGCGCAGATCGCTGGCGTCGACCTTGCTGCCCCATGTCCGGCCGGCAGCTTCTGCTGAGATCATCGGACGCCAAGCCGGCCTACGAGCTTGTTACCGCTCTAGTAGCATTAACTATTCTCCACTCCTTGCTGAAGCAGAAGTGCGACCCGCACTGCGCTTGCGTCTGGCGTGCCACCGTCGTCCCAGGCAAAAAGGTAGGCGCCACGTTCGGCATGCGCAGGTGCTATCAGCTGCCAGTGATTCCCAAATGTGGCTTTGGGGTATTTCGCCCAGACTCTGCTTTTGGCCTCCTCGACGCTATTTGCCAGCTGCCGCGAAGCCCCGATCACAAACTCCGATAGCGGCCGCTTGGGGTTGTAATCCGAAAGGTCCAGGTAAACTTCGATTCTCATGGCGCATCCCATTCTCGCATCTCAGCCGCCTATCCGAGGGAATCGTGCCTCCCGCGTGAGAACCTCGGGACTCTCGATCACTCTCACACGGAGCAAGCCACCGAACAGCCCGATGGAACTGCTTGACGCGGCATGCATATCGTACCGCAGATTAGCCGCTCTCGGCGAGCGTCTGCCGACACGGCCGCTTCTCCCGACCGCAGGTCACCCTCCCCTGCCTTCACGGGTAGACCCAAGTTAGCAACAATCTGCTGGCCGCTTGCTCTTCGTTCAGCCAATATCCAGCCGAGGAAGATCGCCGGTGCTCCGGGTGCCTAACCAGCCGCTGGCGACAGGCGTTGGAGTGCAGATCGTCAAGTTTGGCCTGCCAAAACGACTCGGCTTCTATTGCACGGGATGCCGGTTGGCGGGGAGACCTACGGTCGGGGCAGTGGCGGGGTCGGAAACCCTCGCCGAGCGCGAGCCCACAGCGGTTGGCGCGCAGATAATCGAGTATGATCTGCCAAAGCGTTCCGGTTTTGATTTGCACTGAGGAGGCCCGGCATGTCCCTGAGTTTCGTGACGTCGAACTCCACCAAGTGGGCGATGTTGAAGGCAATGCCCAGCTTGATCGCGTTCTTGCGCTACATCCGCAAGCTCATTAAGATCCGGCGCTCGGCCCCGCAGGACGATCTGGTGAGCGCGCTGGTGGCTGCGGAGGAAGCCGGGGACCAATTGAGCGAAGATGAACTGGTGGCGATGATATTCCTGTTGCTCGTAGCCGGGCATGAGACGACCGTCAACCTGATCGGCAACGGCATGCTGGCACTCCTGGAACATCCTGAGGAGATGCGCAGACTGCGGGACGAGCCTGCACTGATCAAGCCTGCCCTCGAAGAACTGCTGCGCTACGCAAGCCCATTGGAAACGGCGACCGAGCGCTATGCGCGCGCAGACGTGGCAATTGCCGGGGTCACGATTCCGCGCGGCGAACTCGTTCTGGGGGTGATCGCCTCCGCCAATCGCGATGAGAGGCAGTTCGTGCGCCCGGATGCCCTGGACCTCGCGCGCGAGTCGAACCGGCACCTGTCATTCGGGCACGGAGTGCACTACTGCCTGGGTGCACCGCTCGCCCGGTTGGAAGAGCAAATCGCGATCAGCACTTTGCTGCGACGCGAGCCGGACTTGCGCCTGGTTGGCCCGCCGAAACGGCTGCGCTGGCGGCGCTGGCTAGTGCTGCGCGGTCTCGTGGCGTTGCCGGTAGTTTTCGCCAGGCAGGCCACCGTCGCGAACTAAGATTCGGTCTGCACAGGTTGCCCATTGCTTGGGGAAACCGACGGTCGGGGAAAGCGGCGAGGTCGGAGGTGCTCGCCGAACGAAGAACAACTTCCGACGATTCGATCCCAGCGACGCTACCAGGTCTGTCGCGCGCCTCCGCCGGCAGATTCGCCACCAGGTACCGGAAAGCAGCATTGCACCGAGGCTCACCAGCAACGGCAACCAAGAAGGCACCATCGTCCGGGGTGGCAGCTCCCAAAGCTTGAGTACGCCTTCCCTCGCATGATACGTTGCCAGCGTCTTCCCATCGGGGAGGAATCGTGCATTGGTGGCGCCGGGGAATGAGGCAATTGGCTCGCCCGTCGAGGCACTGAGAAGTTGTAAAGCGTAGCTCGATTCCCATTGCTGCTCGTATTGCTCGCCGATGAAATTCGGAACCCACTTGGGAAGCTGGCGAGGTTGCTCCGCCGGAGGGGCTGACACCAGAAAGTCGTGTCCGGGGGACAGCGCAACAAAGTGACCGTGGAGAGGGCATCGTGATAGGAGTTGTCCCGTAGCAACGTACCAACGATCCACGCTGCCGGATGCCCAAGTCGTCCTGATTCTCCGGTCGCTGGAAAAGGCACTGTCCTGACAAGAAAACGTGCCCATCGACATCGTGAAGCCGCCCTTCTGCAACATGATCAACCACCGGCCGTTAGACGTATAGGTATAGGTTGGAGCCCCGTGCTCAGCCCAAGTGCTTTCCTGGACGGAGTCCCCACCAAGATCTACACATTTAATTTGCCTGCCCGTGGCTGTGTCCCAATACATGACTTTGTCCTGGGGATGAGCGAACACGCTCAACATGCGACCATCGTCACTGAAGGCCCCATATTCTGAATCGGGTACAGTGACAGAGATGGTCGATCTCGGGACGGCGCGGCGGCTTGCCCACCAAGTCCACGGTAGGACCAGCCAAGCTCCCAGGGCCAGCAGGCCGAGCATCCGACCTGATAAAGGAAAGTGCTTCATCGTCTCGCCGTCTCCCTCCCCTTTGGAATTTGCCTCCACTGCCGTTTTCTTGCTTCGCCGCCACCCGCCCGGCAGGAACACGGAGCATAATAACTCCAGCCAGATTATGAAAAAAGACGTCCCTGGCCCCCAGCCGTGAATGTTGCCACGTCGATGCGGAGGCGTCGTTTGACCCAAGGACGCCGGGCGCCAAGGCTCCGAGGTTCGGCACGCCCGGGAACGGAACGCTATTCGCATGTTCTGGCAAACAAGGCTTATTCCCCGCTGTTGGATGTTGGCGCCGTGCGGAAGAGTGACAGCAGTGCGCCATTATCGCCCAGTTGATCTAACGGCACAGCTGTCTCATCGTTTGGTTTCGCGCGAGGACAACAGTGCAAATGTCGGCCTGCAGTGGGAGCGAGTTTGAAACGGGAACTGTCAGGATTCGGGCTTGGCGGTTGTGTTCGCGTAGAATAGATAGAGAATGCCTGCCAGCCGTCCTCGCCAATGGCTTTCTGCAATTTTTGCGACACCTTCCTCAGGCACGCTCGACGTAAAATAAAGGCGTACCCATGAAGAATTTCTTTCGGCTTCCTGTTCCACTCGTTGGATTGACGGCGCTGCTGTCATTCGCGCCGTCCTGTCGGGCCGCCCCACCGCAGGTGCAAGCCGCGCGGGCAAACGACGTGAATTTCAGCCGGGACATTCGCCCGATCCTGGCGGATACTTGCTTCGCCTGCCACGGACCCGACGCAGCCACGCGCAAAGCCAAGTTGCGTTTGGATCAGCGTGACATTGCGGTCAAGTTAGGTGCTATCGTCCCCGGCAAAGCGGACGAAAGCGAACTCGTCAAACGAATCTTCTCCGAGGATCCGGACGAGAGGATGCCGCCGGCCAAGTCGAAGAAAAAGCTGACGGCGCAACAGAGGGAATTGCTGAAACGGTGGGTCAATGCCGGCGCGGAGTACACGGGCCACTGGGCCTTTATTGCGCCGATGCGGCCAATGCCGCCGGCCGTCATAAACGAACGGTGGATCCGCAATCCAATCGACCGCTTTGTCCTGGCCAAGCTGGAACAGCAGGGGTTGCAACCTTCGGCGCAGGCCGACCGCCGAACGCTTGCTCGGCGGCTGAGCTTCGACCTCGTCGGGCTGCCGCCTGACCCCGATTGCGTCGAGAAGTTCGTCAACGACCGCGCGCCCGATGCCTACGAGAGATTCGTCGACACGCTGTTGCAGTCACCGCATTACGGCGAGCGCATGGCCATGCAATGGCTGGATGGGGCACGCTACGCCGACTCCAACGGTTACCAGGCCGATTTCGAACGCTACATGTGGCGTTGGCGCGACTGGGTCATCGAGGCCTTCAACAAGAACATGCCGTTCGACCGGTTCACGATCGAGCAACTCGCCGGCGACCTGCTGCCGAACGCGACGCTCGAGCAGAAAATCGCGACCGGCTTCAACCGCAATCACCGCATCAACACCGAAGGCGGGACCATTGCTGAGGAATGGCTGGTGGAAAACGTGGTGGATCGCGTCGACACCACGTCGCAAGTCTGGATGGGTTTGACGATGGGCTGCGCCCGCTGTCACGACCACAAATACGATCCTTTCACGCAGAAGGAGTTCTATCAGCTCTTCGCGTTCTTCAATAATGTTCCCGAGGCAGGCAATGGCGAGGAGCGGCCGGTAAACCAGGTCCCTTTCATGAAGGCGCCCCGGCCATATGAGATCAGGCGCTTGCAGGGGCTTGACATGGCCGTTGCGGACGCGCAGGCACGCGTCTTGGAGAAAGAAAAACTCCTCCCCGCGCTTCAAGCCGCCTGGGAGCGCGCGTACGTGCCGAAGCTGGCCAAGGCCCGCGATCCTTGGGTGATGCTGCATCCTTGCGAAGTCCAGTCGGCCGGCGGCGCTAAGCTGACTCGATTGCCTGATGGTTCCTATCTGGCCAGCGGCAAGAAGCCCGCGCGCGATGTTTACACGATTGTGGCTCCGGCACCCCTGAACCGGATCACCGGCGTCCTCCTCGACGTGCTTCCCCATGAAAGGCTGGCAGCCAAGAGTTTTGGCCGGGCCGGCAACGGCAACGTCGTCCTCAGTGGTTTTGAAGCAGAGCTGAGAACAGCAAAGGCCGGCAGCCCGCCAACCACCATTCCGATCAAGTTCATCCAGGCCAAAGCCGACTATTCGCAGGACGGCTGGACCATCGAGCAGGTACTCGACGGCAATCCGAACAAGGGTTGGGGCTTGAATGGGCACGATCCCGCGCGGAGAGTACCGCGCTCGGCTCTCTTCATTCCCGACAAGCCCATTGAGATACCTGCCGGCGCGATGCTCGCGCTGCGCCTGCGCTCGGAGGCGCTCGATCAACATGTCATCGGCCGATTCCGTCTTTCGGTGACCGATGCCGTGGTTCCCAAGCTGCGCGATCAATCCGGCCTTCCGGAAGAGGTCGCCAGGGGACTCACCGTGGAGCCGGCCAAGCGAACTTCCCAGCAACGGGCCGAGATCGCTGCTTACTTTCGGGGTCACTTCGCGGGCGAAGTGACGGCCGCCGACAAGAAGCTGGCGACTGCCAGGCAAGCCCGCAAAGAGTATGAAGCGGCGATCCCAACCGTCATGGTGATGCAAGAAATGTCCAAACCGCGCGACAGCTTTTTGCTCAATCGCGGCCAATACAACAAGAAGGGCCCCAAGGTGTCGATGGCGCTTCCCGCGGCTCTGCCCGCGCTGCCGGAAGGCGCGCCGCTCAACCGCCTGGGACTGGCGCGCTGGTTAGTGGATCCAGCGCATCCGCTCACCGCGCGCGTGGCGGTCAACCGCATGTGGGAAAAGTTCTTCGGCACCGGCATCGTCAAATCCAGTGAGAACTTCGGGATGCAGGGCGAGTTCCCCAGCCACCCGGAGCTGCTCGACTGGCTCGCGACGGAGTTCATCCGCCTCGGCTGGGACATGAAGGCGCTCCAGAAAACGATCGTCATGAGTAACACGTATCGGCAATCGTCCGTCGTGACGCCGGCGCTGTTCGAACGCGATCCGGAAAATCGGCTACTTGCCCGCGGCCCCCGTTTCCGGCTGCAAGCCGAGTTGATCCGCGACAATGCCTTGAGCGTGGCCGGTCTACTGGTGCCGAGAATCGGCGGACCATCCGTGCGCCCGTACCAGCCCGACGGCGTTTGGGATGAAGTGAACGTCTATGGCAATCTGCGCAATTACAAGCACGATACTGACGACGGGCTCTATCGCCGCAGCATGTACACCATTTGGAAACGCACTTCTGCCCCGCCGCAGATGCTGCTGTTCGATTCGCCGAGCCGAGAATACTGCACCGTGCGGCGATCGCGGACGAATACGCCCCTTCAAGCTCTCACGCTTCTCAACGAAATCACCTTCGTCGAGGCGGCGCGCGTGCTCGCCCAGCACATGCTGGAGGAAGGAGGCAAAACGCCCGAAGCCCGCATTGCCTACGCCTTCCGCCACGCCATGGCCAGGGAGCCCTCGGTCGAGGAAGCTCGGGTGCTGGCTGCGGGAGTGGCGAAACGTCTGCAGAAGTACTGCGCCAATCCCGAAGCCGCCGCCAAACTGGTTGGAGTGGGCCAGGCAAAGCGGAGCCAGCAGCTCGACGTGGCTGAACTGGCCGCCTACACGATAACTGCAAGCGTAATCCTGAATCTTGACGAAACCGTTACCAAGGAATAACCCGATGCGCGCATTTATAGACGCCGTGAACCGCCGCACGTTTCTAACACGTTCTGCGGCCGGACTGGGACTGGCGGCGCTGGGGTCACTACTTGCCCGCGAGGTTGCAGCGGGGCAAGGCATGAAAGCGGCCGGTGGACTGCCGGGCTTGCCCAACTTCGCCCCCAAGGCCAAGCGCGTGATCTATTTGTTCCAGTCTGGTGCCCCAGCGCAAATGGATCTGTTCGATTACAAGCCGGAGCTGGAGAAGTTCCGCGGCAAGAACTTGCCCGATTCGATTCGTCGGGGACAGAGGCTCACGACCATGACTTCCGGGCAGGCCTCGTTCCCCGTGGCGCCTTCGATCTTCAAGTTTGCACGACACGGCAAGTGCGGCGCCTGGCTAAGTGAGCTTCTGCCCCGTACCGCCACGCTGGTCGACGACATCGCCTTCATCAAAACCTTGCAGACCGAGGCGATCAACCACGATCCCGCGATCACGTTCTTCCAGACCGGCCGGCAGCTTTCTGGGTTGCCGAGCATGGGAGCGTGGGTAGCCTATGGCCTGGGGAGCGAAAACGAGAGTCTGCCGACTTATGTGGTGCTCACTTCGAAAGGAACCGGCCGAACCGATGACCAGCCGCTCTATGACCGTCTCTGGGGAAGCGGCTTTCTACCGTCGAAGTTCCAGGGGGTAAGGTTTCGCAACACAGGCGAGCCAGTGCTTTATCTCTCCGACCCGCCTGGCGTGGATCGCGACATGCGCCGCGAAATGCTCGACGAGCTGCGCCAGCTCAATGAAGAAAAGCAAGCCCGCGTCCACGATCCGGAAATCGCCACCCGCATCGCCCAATACGAAATGGCGTTCCACATGCAGGCGTCGGTCCCCGAGCTTACGGACATGAGCAAGGAACCGAAGCACGTTCTGGACAGCTACGGCCCCAACGTCCACAAAAAGGGAACCTATGCCGCTAATTGCCTGCTGGCCCGCCGCTTGGCGGAGCGCGGCGTCAGGTTCGTCCAGCTTTTCCACATGGGCTGGGACCACCACTTTAATTTGCCCAAGGCGATCCGCGGCCAGTGCCAGGACACGGATCAACCGACCGTAGCCCTGATCAACGATCTGCGAGAGCGCGGCCTACTCAAGGACACGCTCATCGTCTGGGGTGGCGAATTCGGCCGAACAGTCTACTCGCAGGGAACGCTTACCGCCACGGACTATGGCCGGGACCATCACCCACGCTGTTTCACGATCTGGTTGTGCGGCGCCGGTATCAAGGGCGGCCTCACCCTCGGCGAAACGGACGATTTCAGTTACAACGTCGTCAATGACAGCGGCGTCAACATTCGCGACTTGCACGCCACGATGCTGCATCTGCTGGGCATTGAACACGAGCGCTTCAGCGTCAAGTTCCAGGGCCTGGACGCCCGTCTGACGGGAGTCGAGCCGGCGCGGCTGCTGAAGGAGATACTGGCGTGAATTGCCGCGAACTCGACCAACTGCGGGTTACGCCAAACGCGCGAGAATACCCCTCCTCCCGATCGGAGCGGATTGAACTCGCCTCGACGTGCGACAAGCGCTGGTAAATGAAGAAGAAGCCCTTCGAACTGCTGGTCGAAGGGCTTCTTTGGAAAAAGTCGAGGCGACTGGATTCGAACCAACGACCTCCTGAACCCCATGCGCGCACGCCGGCCAGAGGTCTCCCGAGCGGAAGGAGACCTCCGGTCAAAACGAGTGGCGCGGTCAGGAGACCACGTCAAAACAGGCCTCCAGCGAGTGGCGCGATCACTGGGTCATGATGATGGCGGCGCCGGCTGGCGTGAGCTGAATCGTTCGCCGAGCATAGACAGAACCCACGTCCAGCCCTCCTTGTGCTGCCGTCCGATGTCGTCATCTGGCACACCCGAGTGGCGAAGCGTTACTTCCGTTTGGTTCCCTTTTGATTCCAGCGTGAAAAGGACGACCGTCTCGACCCCCTTGGTTGCCTCGGACACCCATGTGTATTCGACAAGGCGAGGGCCGTCGATCTGCAGGAATCGCCCGTAATGCGGCCACGTCCGCCCTTCATGCTTCACGGCATGATAGAACAACCCATCGACAACCGGGTTGAGAATAACACGGTCCGCGCCGAACCACGGGCCCCCTGGGCTCTTCGGATCGAGCCAGACGTCGAAGACCTTATCAGCCGGCGCCGGAATCGTGCGTGTGACGGTGATGTCGGTGAGCTTCATCGTCGTTTCTCCTTTCCTGCGGTCTCCCAACCTCGCGACCTGGCAGGCAACCACCATCAGGAAAGAGCTGGCGTCTTGACAGCCCCAGCTCCGGATATTCGTCCGCTGCTGGAACCGTCGACTTTCTGGATGGCTTGAGCCTCGGGCGAAGATTGGGATTGGGCGGTCGACACGGCCCTCGGGTGGAGGCCATTAATTGCACAGAGGCACGTCACTCCGGGACTGTTGACCGGGCGCTCCATGCCGCTGAGGCTTTCTCGATAGGCGGAGGGCAGCCCCATTCGGGCGGTGGACCGCTGGCAAGCATGCGGTCCAGCAGTCCCTGAATACCACAGGCGATCTCTTTCAACAGTGGGTCCGAGCCCGGCTTGCGCGTGGCTGGAAATTTGTGTATCTCAATGGCGGGCCCCACAGCCAAGGTGACTCCCACGGGAGCGACAGCGGTCTCGATGTCGTCGTGCAACGTCTCTTCGATGCGCAGCACGGTCTCCGTAAGGCGTTCGAAGCTCGGCCTTTCGCGCAGATAATCGTGCGAGTTGGCACTGACGTTTTCGCAAAAAACCAAAAGGTGGAGCGCGTGGCGAGCGTCCATGATCTTCTTGGCGTCGGTCTCCTCCACTAACTGGCGCACCAGGATCTGGCGCAATCGGCGGATGCGTTTGAGCATCCAGCCGTCCGATGCTTTTCCGAAAAGAACCACCTCCTGCATGCTGACGTGCGCGTCCGCGAGACGCTGAATACGCTCGTCAAGGGTCCCGGTTTGAGCAATACTCCAAAGCTCACATTCCTTGATGGCGAGCAATGCTGAAGCCAGTTTTTCAATGCGGGCAACCAGGCCGATGTCAGCCTGCGGCGACCAGCTAAGCCGGGACTCGAGAGCCTCCAGGCGGCGATGAAGGGCTGGGCGAGGGTCCTCCAGAAGCCAGTATTTGATGGCGAGAGGGTGAACGACTACGGGGCGCTGGCCCAGCCGCGCCGCCTGACGAAGAATGAGAGTGGCTCCTTCCTGGAGCGGCCCGAGACGGTCGTTTTGCCGGAACCAGGTGCCCTCCGGAAATAAGACGATGGGCCGCTCAGCCTCGCTCAGCAAGCGGATGCTCATGCGCAGGCTCTCCCGGTCCATGCCCTCGCGCCAAAGGCTGTAGCCGCCCAGCCGATGCATGAGCCAGCCCATTAACCGGCTCTGCTTGAACTGGTGGTAAGCGACTGTGTAGTAGAAGAATTGTCTCAAATGGATGCCTAACAGACTGATAACGAGGGGGTCTGCTCGACGGCAATGATTGGCCGTCAGTAGGATGCCAGCGCCCTGCGCGAGCGATGCACGCAAGGCGTCGATTCCCTCGAATTTCCAGCGGGCAATGCGCAGCAATTGGCGCAGATAGAGAGGCAGCAGCGGCGCAGCTAGACGGCACCACCAAGTACTGCGATACGGTGGAATGAAGCGGTACGGCTTGGTGAAGTAACGCTCGATCACCAGCAACTCCAACCAGTTAAGCAACGAAGAGCATCGTACCTTGGGTGAACAATGACGACCTGGCCCTACCCGATCAATGCCTCCTGCACGCTACTCCGTGCATGTCGCTCCTGCGTTCGACGGGAAAACCTGGCTAGCGATAGTTCATGATGCGTTTCGCTTTCGCTCGGAGTGTGCCACCCAAGAACCTGATGCCAGCGGCATCCAGGAATTGGGGAATAGTCAAGTGGCCCAGTTCTTCCGACCGAAGACCAGGTAGTTCAGCAAGATGGGCAGTTCGTAGAGCAACAGCAGCACGAAAAGCAGCGGGCCCTTCTTGTACTTCTTGTTGAATTCGGTCATGTCCTTTTCAACGGAGTACCATTTATGGCTCCAGTTCTGGACCTGGTGAGCCAGCACGATCGCCACAAGGTAGACCCAAAACGGCAGCAACGGCACAGAGAAGAAAAACCAGAAGAACAGCGCCACAAAGACGAGACTGGCGACCAGGACGCGCACAGGGATGTTGAACGCCAAGGCCACAAAGTAGGGCACTGGAATTGCCAGCAATAGCAGTGGCTGCTTATCCACGAGAATGGCAACCAAGCTGAATAGGGCCAGGTATGTAACCGCAAATGCAGCGAGGTGGATCACGTTGATCCCAAATTGGGAATGACGGCACAGATGCCGCTCATACAACTCCTGAAAGTTGATCCTGAGTAGGTTCATGACTCATTCTCCTCAAAGCCTATCCGAATAACGGGGACAGGACCTTTGAATTAGAGGTCCTGTCCCCGTTATTCGGATAGGCTCTCACGCTTACGTAATCGATTCGCTGCTCTTCTCGCCAAGGTACTCAGTGCAGTGGCAAGCACCTTGTAAAACGGGCGATTCAATACGGTCTCAATCGTCTCACATACCTGGCGAATTTCATCCGGCGTAATCGATAGTGGCGGCGTCAGCTTAAGCACATGCGGCTCATACTGGCAGTAGCCAATGAGCAGCGGGAAGGGGCGATGATTCAGCATGCTCAAGAGGTAGAAAGAGGAGAGCCGCTTCTTGAACCAGCGGCGGGGCCAGCCGGTCGTATCTAGCTCAATGGCGATCAGCAAACCGTGAACTCTGATGTCGCGCACGACCTTGGAGTCGGCAAGGCGCTCGGACAGAAGCTTCGAGAACAGTTGGCCGGCTTCGACCACCTTCTCCGGCAGCCTCCATTCTCGGGCCCGGACCAGCGTATTGAGGACTGTCTTGTAGCCCCATTCGTATCCAAATTTGTTGCGTACGTCTGTCGTCCATTCGGGCAACCTTTTGTCCAGCCGTTCTTGCACCTCTCCCGAAAGTAGAGTGAGCGAAAACGGAAACATCATGTCCGACACGCCTTTGCCAAGCGTGAGAATGTCCGGCGTGAGTCCCAGCTCTTGCGACAGAATGAAGGGCCCCGTACGGTACATGCCTGTCTGCACCTCATCGACAAACAGTAAGTAACCGAATCGTTGCCGGTTGTCTGCCAAGTATTTCAGAACATGGGCCGGGATCGGCCTAACGCCGCCGACTGCTTGGATTAACTCAATTTGGACCACGGCGACTTGATATTTCTCTAGCGTCGTTTCAAGTTCTTCGAGCACGTTGCTGCAGAAGGGGTCGATGTACAAAACATCTTCGTAAAGAGGCTCGAGATGCGACTTGTAGAACGCCTTGGCCGTGCCAGCAAGAGCAAGCAATGTCTTGCCGCCGAAGCCGCCTTGAAACGCCAAGACGAACCGGCGTGGATGTTGTGCAACCAGGGCGGCCTTCAGCGCATTTTCCGCGGCAGACGCACCGCTTACGGCAGGAAGCATGTGCGGTAGGCCCGTCAATTCCCTGAGTCGGTCGGCCAGGGCTTCATGACATTGCCCGATGTTGCCCAGACCTTCGATCTCGGGAACATATGTCTCTGGATTGTGCCCGCGGATACTACATGCGATACCTGCTACGCCGTCAAAGATCTTCCGTTTCTCGACGGTTACATAATGACCGGACGCCTCAGCCTGTACGTTATCCAATGCTAGCGTGGCGATGGTCTTTGCTAGAAAAGGGCTGTACAAGGAACCCAGCAGCGACGTGCAGCAGACCGACTCCCGGAGGATCTTCTCCAACATCGATTTATGCATCGCGTGGAATTCAGGGTCTGCCTCTTCCAAGCACCTCATGAAGTGAAGGCTCGAGATCGTATTGGGTTGGAAAGTGGTCGAGTGAAATGCACCCTGTCCGATCTTGTTCCAGTGATCATAGAGAGACTTTTTGGCTGTAAAAGCAGCAAACGGAACCTCATGATGCACAAAAGACTCGTCGAAAACGACAATATCCGGGGGCAATTCGCTGGCAAGGCCGGCTGACTCTTGTTGGCAGGCTGTAAGGCTCTGTCGATCTACGCAGGTGATGACCAGGGGTGAATGCTCGTGGATCAGGGTGCGCAAGGCATCAAGCTTGCCATACCGGAACAGTTCCGGTGACGCGACCAGAACGACCAGACCAAAACGCCGGCCAGAATGGACAACGGCATCCGGATCCAAGCTGTCACCGAGCGCATCGTGCAGCCCGGGGATGAATTGAATCGTTCCTTGGCCGTCGAGCGAAACTAAAGCAAAGTTGCGTAATCGTCCGCTGGGATCGACCAGGAGACCGGCCGTGGAACGTCGTTCCAGGTTGCTGCAGTACCGGGCCAGCTTGATCGCGCCACTCAGAGCCTCATCGAAGCTGTTCGCCAGGAAACTTTGATAGAGAGGCTGGGTCGACGCAGGCTGCTGCCAGGTGTCCAACACGTACTTGCTCAGGCAATAACATGCCTGGACGACATAGGGATTCAAGTAGAGGCGGAAGAAATTGGGGATCTTCCCTCGAATCATCAGAGCGCATGTGTCGGCGAGGAGTGGATGCGCGCTCGGGCTCGCCTCACATGCTGTGCTTGCCGCGGTTAAATTGGACCGCACGGAAGGTCTCCTTTACGTACGCCTCGAAGGCTCCCTTGTGCCTGCGGAGCATGAACATGTCGGTCGAAATGCAATCGTTGTTGCGGAATGGCGAATGCGGGTAGCCGTCCTGCTTGATGTAGCGCAATTGCACCTTGGAAATAGGCAAGGACGCGTGGGTTTCCCAAAAGAGCCCGAACTCCTCCGCATTGAAAAAGAGCTCGACGTGGTAGCCGAACCGTCTCATGAGGAAGTGGAACAATACCGCCAGGACCCGGTTAGCCTCCAGATAGTCCCACACTCTGCCGAGAGAGTCCCGCGGGAATGCCAGGGCGCCGCTCATTTCAGGCGGTGCTGTGTAGTACCGGTAGACATCGACCCTCGGCTCGTCGGCGCGCGGCTGGCGGATTTCCACGTTGGCTGCACGCGCATCACAAAAGGCGTCGATAAGCGCCGCACTCGTAGCCTTTTGCAACTTCGTTCGCTTGAGGTAATACTGGCACTTGGCCTTGACGCGGAAACTAATGCGCAGCAGCAGGACCTCGGCGTCCAAGTTGTAGAGATACTTTGCGAAGACGGGATCATCCCGCCGCGCAATCATGATCCGGTCCTCGTCGGGGCTGTACAAGACGATCTTTTCAATCGTCTCGCCCAGTGTCGAGTAATCGCTGGCCGACCCGTGAATGGGAACAAAGAACGAAGTCCCCACGCTCACGTAAGAGTAGTTCGGCAGGACGTAGAACTCTTTCCCGGCTTGGCTCACGGTGTCTATCGCCTGACGAAGCGTCACGCCGCAGTCAAAAGTAGCAACATGGCCCTGGAGACGCGCAACTTTGTTGCAGCGAGCGGTCGAGACGATGGTCTTGGCCGGGTATTTGTGCCCGAAATGAACGACACCATTGTTGTAACCGACGATCTTGATGTGTCGATGATTGTAATGGTTGTACAGAGTAAGAAGTTCCCGTACGGACGACGGGTATAGCGTGTCATTACTCCAGCGGCGCAGTAGCGGCATCCGGCGTGCACACGCTTGGATGATGAAGGCGAAAAGCTGCCCAACGCCGAGCAATCCCAAAACCGCAGCGGCCCCAACGAGGCAGCGTCGCCAAAGGCTCGCATCTTGGTTTTGCTTGAGAAGGCTCCGCCACGGACGATTCGGACCAAGCAAGGTGTAGACTCTGTTCCCGCGCGGGCCACGCGCTTTCAATTCATGATCGACCGCTGCAAACAATTCATGCGCGTCGACGCAACAGCCAGTCAAACGTCTCGGAACCAGCGGATAGCACCACCAGAAAGACCGCAGCCTAGTGCCGGCCCTGGAATTGGGGCTCAGCAAGATGCTAGGGCGAAAAATGACCGTTCTCTTAGCCAGACCACCAAGGCGCGCGAGGGCCTCGGCCTCGGCTTCGATGGCCTGTTGGTCTCCGAAATGCACGAGAGAACTGCCGACCAGAATGATGCGGTTCAGCCGCTTCGCGCCAGCGATCTCGGCCACCGCGTCGAGTATGGTCCTATCATCATCCGACAGACGCCGGCCGACAAAAATGACCACAGAGAAGCGCTGGATGTCGCCGCTAGGCGACAGGAAGCTCGCCTTCGATAAACCCTGGAGCGTATGCGCTTCAGCCTGCTCTTGGCTCCGGCAGCACACCTGCGCCGTCGACAGGAAGGCCACTCTACGACTATGCTCTCGGCTGACAAAATTGACGAACTCGATCGGCATGGCGTCGTCGGAGCCCGCCACCAACAAGAACTCATCGTGGGCTGGTTCCCCGTTGTCGCGCACAACGGAATCGACGGCAACCGCCTCAACGAGCGACGGAGAAAGCAGGCTGTCCATATTTCACCTTCTCGTCACGGGTCAGATGGGTGATCACGCGCTGGGCCGGTTCGGTAATAAGAATTGCCGTCGAGCCTAGCTCAAAGGTCGCGAGCCACTCGCCCTTTTTCATCAGTACGGGCACGTCGTAGCGAGTTCGCGAGACTTTTCTGGCCCGTGGCCGAAAGCGAGCGTCGAACGCCAACGTGATATTACCGACTCCCCATCCCGCCACCAGAACCAAAATACAGGCACCCAGCGCGGTGGACAGGCGCAGGATGACACGCTCGTTGAGCGAGAAAACCGGATACTCCTTCCGCTGGTAGGGCGGATGAACGAGCAGCCGGTAGCCGGGTACGTGTATGACTTCCTCGATGCGGGCATCCTGCGGGCTAAACACCCGGTGACAGTCGTTGGGGGCCAAAAACAAGATAGCAAAATGACCGTCACGAAATCCGTCGGCATCGATGCCCGGCAACAAGGAGCTAATGGTATAGGTGACTCCTTTCACGGTGATTAGCCGCTCATCGGTGATCCTTCCAACGTCTTGTACTGTGCCGTCGCACGGGCAGAGTAATTGATCGGTTGCCTGCGGGATCGGACGAAATTCAGGCCGAACTCCGCGAGTGAAGAGGGCGTTGAGAGAGGAGTAGGCCCAAATTGGTTTTTCCAGTTCCGCCTCGTCCAACGCAGTATATTTCTTGCCATAAATCGTTCGATAGACAAGCGTCCTAAGCCGCCTGGACGGGATCTTTACGCGCGACAGCTTCACTCCCAATGCCGCCACGCAAAAATTCACCATACCCCCATGGATGCTCGACGCCTGGCGAATTTCTTCGAACTTTGTCCGTAGCGGTCGCTTCCTCATACTTAAATCTCTCGGATCGCCACGCGGGCGACACGCAAGGCATTCGCGATGATGGTGAGCGCAGGGCCGACGCCAAGAGAGGTAGGAAAAAAACTCCCATCGACGACAAACACGTTGGGCTGCTCGAACATGCGGCAATCCGAATCTGTCACCGCGTGCTGGGGGGTGTTGCCAAAGCGAAGCGTCCCGCACTGGTGGGCGACATGTTCGTCCGAGGGGAATGGCTTGGATAAGCAGAATAGCGCACCGGCTCTCCTCAGGATCTTACTCATGAAGTTGCCAAGTCGTCGGCCGCGCTCTAGGTCGTAGGGCATGAAAGCATGCTGCACTTCCGTGATGCCGTCATGGCCCAGGGACACGCAATTTGCGGGATTGGGTAGGTCCTCCACGATCCCCGCCAGCGGCAGCATTCTTTTTCGAAGTATTTGCAGCATCGTTCGCGGCAGCCGCTTGCTTCCTGCCTTGGCCAGCATCAGCGGTCCCGGGACGGGCAGCGACTGAATGATCCCAAGTTTGTGCGCGAATTGCCTGGTCCCCAGGTAGTAATCCGCGAACCCTACCTGTTTTACGAAAGTCCGGTCCGCTCCCGTACCGCGCAGGAAGATGCCGGCGCTGATCGGCGAAAGGTGGCACATATAATTTCGACCAATCAGCGGATTGGCGACTCCTGAGCGAAGCAAGAGCGTAGGCGACCCAAGCGCACCCGCAGCGAGGGCATAGCGCCTGGCACGATAAACAGTGCGCTGTCCGGTAGTGCGCTCGTAGACATGGACACCCGCGACCTGATCTCTCTCATCCTTGGAAAAACGCTCGACCTCGGTGTCCGTCATAAGTTGTAGCGGGGCACCGGAGGTGATCGCCTTCTCGACCAGATGTGCCGCCGACCGGCGCGCCCCGTTCGGGCAGATATATCCGGGACAGGCTTCACAGCGAAGACAGCGCTTGGAATCGATGGCCAGCGGTAGTTGGAACGGTCTCAGGCCGGCGTCTTCATTGGCTTCCATCAACCTTCGGTTGATCGGGTGGAGTGGGATGGCCTTGTTGGGGAAGCCCGACCGCGGTCTCGGCAGAGGCCCGAAATCATCCTCATTGCGGCCGGCCACACCATAGAGCTGCTCGGCCTCGGTGTAATGAGGCTCCAGAATGTCGTAGTCGATCGGCCAATCCCAGATTGTCCGCGGAATGCGCTGACCGTAATAATTGCCCGGATGGAAGTCTTCCGGACTAGGTCGCATCAAGGCCGCCCCATATAAAGCCGTCCCACCACCGAACACCCCGCCGGTATAGAGCCTCTTGGGTATGCCATTCATGCGTACCAAGCGGTCGTCGTATGGCTTCTTCTCGATCAACATTGCGTGTTCGTCAAGTGTCTGCCCGTCCACGACGTACTTTTTGCCTCTCTCAAGTAGCAGAACCCTCTTGCCCGCCACCGCGCAAGCATGGGCAAAGGTCGCTCCCCCAGCCCCGCTGCCAACCACAATGATGTCAAAATCGTAGGGCATTCGTTAGCTTTCCCACAAGCTCGCTTGCCAACCAGGCTATGCCATTCGCGGAGGCGCGTCGAGATTTGCACGATAGATTTAACCAGTTCTTCACAAGTGCTGCCGTGAGCGCTGATGCCTCGCAGCCGCGCTCTTTCGACAGAATTTAACCCAATCCTCATCATTTCTTAACATACGAGGCCGCCCTGGGACCTATTATAGGCCCTAAGTTTCTCAATCCGTTCCTTTTCGTTCGCAAGACGCCGTTCAGGAAAGAACAGGCAAATATGCATACGCATACCCATGTGATCCAACGCCATTACGACGAAGTAATCGCTCCCCACTACGACCTCGATCCTCAGTCGGTCATCGGAGATTCACTCGACCGGGCCATTGCTCAAATCCAGGAGAGCCAGCTCATTGAGCCCAGGCGTGGCCGGCTCAAGGTATTCGACATCGGCATGGGCACGGGCCGCTTCCTGGAGAAGCTGACGGCACAGGTGGGCTTGTCGATTGAGCCGTTTGGACTGGACCTGTCGCAAAAAATGATCGATGTGGCACGGACGCGCATCCCGGGACTCGTAACCGCGGTGGACGACGCTGCGAACATGGACGCGTATTTTCAATCGGAATCGTTCGATCTGATCTCCACGCACTTCATGACGGGCTTCGTACCGATGAGCCTGTTAGCCCCCAAGATCTGGAGCAAGTTGGCCGAAGGCGGTTACTGGTCCTTTGTGGGAGGCACCAAGGCCGGCTTTCCAGAGCTGCAGAAGAAAGCGAATGCCAAAAGCCTCAGGTGGCTATTCGGCGGCAACAGCATCGATGTCGATGCCCAGGTTACTAACCCAGCCGATCGGAGCGAAGTAATTCAAACCCTGGAAAGCAACGGATTTGTCATTCAGGGATGCGATACGTTTATCCCGGAACTACACTTTGCCGACTTCGATGAGTTCCTGGAATTCGGCTACTGGGGCGGCTGGCTCACCCCCTTTATCGAAGCCCTGGGTCTACAACACGCGCGGCCGCTGGTCCGGCTATTTCTGAATAAGTTCGTTTTCCCAGCGGAAGATCATCACAACATCGAAATTGTTTTGGCCCAAAAGCCGGTGCAGGATCCATCTCCATAGATGCTCCTCGCGATGGAGAACAATAGGTCGAAATCTCGCTTTTCTTTGGAACGAACTGCCCCGCAGCCTCCGCCTGCCCAGGCTTTTCCGCGTCGTTTGGACGCAGCCCTGACCCGAAAGCTGTCGGGCTGCGGCGGTACTAGACACAGGGTATGGTCGGCCATGTTCCAGCAAGCTTGCCTGGTAGCTGGAGAAATTCCCTCTTTCGTGGAGACGATAGATGCGAATTGCCATTGTTGCAGAGGTGTATCTACCCAAGATCGATGGAGTGGTCCAGCGGACGATGAACTTGATCCGGCAGTTATTGAATGCCGGTGACGACGTCTTGGTTGTGTGCCCGCAGACCGGCGCCACTATCCAGTCCCCGGTGCCGATCGTAGAGTTCACCAGCTTCCCGTTTCCCCCATATCCGGAATATCGAATTGGCACACCCGACCAACGGCTCGTCAGCATCTTGGGGGAATTCAAGCCCGACGTTCTGCATTATGTCAATCCATTCGCATTCGGATTTCAATGTTGCGACCTTCTCCAACGGGCCGGCTTTCGTGCCCCGAGTATCTTTTCGTTTCACACGCTCTATGGCGAATTTGTGAAGCGCTATCGCTTGCTCGCGCCGCTTTCCCAACTCCTTTGGTGGTTGACGCGCGATTACCACAACCGGGCGAACATCAACCTCACGGTGTCAACCATCATGCAAGAGGAGTTAGCCAAACGGGGGTTCGAGCGCGTAAAACTCTGGCCCCCGGCCGTGGATAGTCGCCTCTTTTGCCCGGAAGCGAAGAGCCCACGCATGAGAGCGCGGCTGGCGCAAGGGCACCTGGACAAAAGGCTGTTGCTAACCGTGTCGCGCCTGGCCCCGGAAAAGAACGTCGCCTTCCTGGCGAACGTCCTGGATCGGGTCCCCAATACGTGCCTGGCGATCGTCGGCGACGGCCCTCAGCGACCCGAACTCGAGCGCTGCTTTGCCGGCAAGCCGGCTAACTTCATTGGCTATCTCAAGGGAGAAGAATTGGCAGCAGCCTATGCCTCGGCGGATGCCTTCGTCTATGCCTCGGAAACAGAAACGATGGGCAACGTTGTCCTAGAGGCAATGGCTTCGGGCTGTGCGTTGGTTGCTCCCGAGGCCGGCGGCATACCCAGTCTTGTGGAATCTGGCCAGACGGGGATGCTGTTTTCGCCTGGCGACACTGACGAGGCCGTGCGCCAAACTCGGTTGGCCCTTGACGACGATTTGGTCCGCTTGCAACTTGGTCGGGCCGCGCGGGATTGGGTCGAACAGCGGAGTTGGTCGCATTCCATCCAGCAAGTCCGACAAACCTACCTGGAAGCGGTCGACGAATTTCAGCGCACATCTTCGCGACAGGTCCGACCTCATCGGTTGGCTCACGCGGTGCTCGCCTCATTGGTAACGGGTTTCAAATTGGTTCCCCAGAACGGGAAATCGCATCTACCCGTATCGGAAGTCCCTGACACGGAGCCCAGTCGCTCGACGGCCGCCGACAGCGCCGTGGTTCAGACGGCCGAAGCGGACGCGCGGCAGTCTGAATTGTCCTCTGCCGATACCGTTCGCGCGTGAATAGGATAGTATTCAGTCGAGTCTGCTGGGTGACCTGTGGATGGGTGGCGGGAGCGTAGAAAGCGCTCCCGCCCTTAATCCCGTACACTACGGACGCATGAGTGTGCGGACGAAGGAGTGGTTCGCGACCCGCCCCACCTTTACATGAAAAGGCCTCGCTGTGACAGCCGGGGCCACTTCTTCGCGGCTGCCACCGAGGCCATGCGACGCATCCTGATTGAAAACGCGCGCCACAAGCGTTCCCAGAAAGGCGGCGGCGGGCTGAAACGCCGGGACCTGGATGAGGTGGAGCTGACTGTCGTGGGGGAGGCCGGTGACCTGTTCGCGCTCGACGATGCAAGGGAAATAACCGGGGGGGAGGCCCCATGAGTGACGCCGCTCTGGCAGAGGCCATACGCCACTATCATGCCGGCGATCTTCCCGGCGCCGAGCACTTCTGCCGGGACGTGCTGGTAATTGATCCCGACAACATCACCGCCTGGTTCATGATCGGTGTGACATGCCAGCGCCAGGGCAAGCCGGCCGAGGCGCTGGCCGGCTATCAACAGGCCTTACGCCTCAAGCCCGACCTGGTTGAGGCACATGAGAATCTCGCGCGGGTGCTGGAACAGTTGGGCAAGCGGGACGAAGCCGTTGTCTGTTACCGTCACGCACAGCGGCTCAGGCCCGAAAGCGCCGCCATCGGCATCAACTTGGGCAATACGCTGCGCGTGCTGGGCCGGCTCGACGAGGCGGCGGCGGTTCTAGAGCAAGCAGTCCGGCTTGGTCCCGACTTGCCCGAGGGCTTCAACAACCTGGGAGCCGTTCGGATCGCGCAGGGACAACTGGCAGAGGCCGCGACCTGTTTGCGGCAGGCCCTGCTCCTCAGGCCGGAATATCCCGAAGCGCTCAACAACCTTGGCTATGTGCTCCGCGAGCAAGGCCACCCCGACGAAGCCGAGGTCCATTATCGGCACGCCCTGCAACTCAAGCCCGACTATGCCGAGGCCTTCGCCAACCTGGGTATCGCCCTGGCGGATATGGAGTACCTCAACGAAGCGACCGCGTGCTATAGACAGGCGTTGACGCTAAGGCCAACGAATGCCGATGACCACGTCAACCTCGGCGGCGCCTTGGTTCTGCAGGGGAACCTCGAAGAGGCTGTAGCCAGTTTTGAGCAAGCCTTGCGCCTCCGTCCCGGCCACGCGCTGGCGCAATGCGGCCTGGCACGTTTGTCCTTGGAAGGCCGATATCCGCCTAACGGCCAGACTGCAGCGCAGCTACAAGACCACCTGGCAGGAGGCCGACTCTCGCCTGAGCACCGCACGATTGTCCTGTTTACACTCTCCCGCTTACTGGACAAACAGGGGGCCTACGACGAGGCCTTCGCCTATTACCGTCAGGCTAACGAAGCCGGGAGACTGTCATATCTTCGTTCGGGAACCGAGTTCAATGCCGAGATTTATCGCAGGCAGATCGATCAGATCGTGCGAACTTTTGACGCGGAGTTTTTCGGGCGTACCGCCGCGTTTGGCCTGGACGCCGAGATGCCGGTCTTTATTATTGGCATGCCGCGCTCCGGCACCACGCTGGTGGAGCAAATCCTGGCCAGCCACCCGCGCGTAGTCGGCGCCGGCGAGTTGCACGCCTTCCAGCAGTTGACCTTGGAGCTTTCCGAGCTGTTGCAGACAGCCGAAGAGTATCCCCAGTGCCTGGCCCAGCTCGATCGGCAAGCGGCGCGCACGCTCGCCAAACGACATCTCGATTATCTAGAAGCCGTGGCCGGCACCTGTCGCCGTGGGGCGGACCCCGCTGTCGCGCCGGAACCCACGCTGCGGTGTAATTGGCGGACGGACGTCGTGCGCGCCCCCGGAGCAGCTCTGCCGGCTAGGGTCATCGACAAGCTGCCGATGAATTTCCTCCGGGTGGGACTCATCCATGTGCTCTTTCCGAAGGCCCGGATCATTCACTGTCGCCGCGATCCCCTCGATGTCTGCCTTTCCTGTTATTTTCAAGATTTTCGCACCCTCAATTTTGCCTGGACGTTGGCCGACATCGGGTTTGTGTACAAGCAATATGAACGGCTGATGGAACACTGGGGCAAGGTGTTGCCGGGCCGAATCATTGAGGTGGTTTACGAAGACCTGGTTGCCGACCAGAAAGCGGTCAGCCGGCAGCTAGTTGCCCACTGCGGGCTGGAGTGGGACGATCGTTGTCTGGCGTTTCATGACAATCGCCGGACCGTGCGCACAGCGAGCACGCTGCAAGTCCGCCGGCCAATCTACAAAAGCGCGATCGCGCGTTGGAAAAGATATGCCGCGCACCTAGGGCCCCTGTTCGAGGCGCTGCAGTCGCCACGGCTCTCCTAGCCGACGAGGCATGCATGAAATCGCTGTGGGGCCTCAAATCTGCCACCGAGCGAGTCTACTACCATCTATTAGATTTCCACCAGGCCCGGCAAGCGGTCGCTGCCGATCTTGATGAGGTGCGCCTTGACGTACACAATCTGATGGTCCTTGTGCCACGGGCTCGGGTAGTAGTTGGCGATACGGCTCGCCTGGAAGCGGACCGGTGTGCCGATGTAGGCCGCCTGCTCCCTCCGCGTGTAATACCAAAAGCTGTTGGAGTTCCAGAAGCTGATGTGCGTCGGGTCCTGGAACGCGCCGCGCCCGTCGGTGCTCGGCGTCTCCGACAGCAGCCAACCGCCCGGAATCAGGCAGCGGTAGATCTCCTTCATGGTGTGGATGGGGTTTTTCATGTGCTCCAGGGCATCCTGGGCGCGGAACAATCCGACGGTGTTGTTGCCGAAGGGCCATTTCTCTTCCAGGTTGGCGACGATGTCCGAGTCGTGCAGGTCGACCGACAGGTATCCCGGCGGTTTGGAATGTCCCCCGCAGATGTCCACCATGAGCAGGCCGTTCTTCCGGCACCACTTCTCAACCATGGGATAGATATACTCGTCGTGAATTTCCAGGGTCTTTTCCTGGATCGACTGGTTGGTGCCGTCGTCGGTGTTCAGGCAGGTGTTGCCTTCGTGGCGGTGGTAGACGTACAGGCAGCGGTCGATGTGCTTGACCTCGCCGTGGATGTAGGTCCGGCACGCTAGGTCGTGGTCGTCGAGCACGCGCAGGGTCTTGTTGTGGCCGCCGATCCGTTCATAGAAGGAGCGCCGCCAGGCCCGGACATGATTGGGGGCGTACCAGACCTTGCAGAAGCTGGCCGGCGACGGCGCCCAACCCACGCACTCCTTTTGCGTCTTGCCTTGCCATGGCCAGTCCCGGTACTGCCAGCCGTAGGCCAGGTCGTACAGGTAGGGTTGGCCGTCCGCCTGGACCTCACAGAAGTTAGAATAGACAAAATCGCATGGCTCCTGGAAAGCCTTGGCCGCCTCTTCCAGGCAGTCTGGAGTAATTTCGTCGTCGTGATCCACTTCTACCAGGACGTCCCCGGCGGCCTGCGCGCAACAGAAATTCTTGATCTCCCCCACGTTGGCGGTTTGCCCGTTGTAGGGGACGATGCGCGCCTTGGGCATGTCCACGTGGATGTCGCCCGGGGTTACCGGACCGTTGGGAACGATCAGCCACTCGAAATTCGGGTACGTTTGCCGGCGGATGGAGTCGGCTAACCTGGCTAGGTGCTTGGGATTGTGGGTCGGCGTGTAGGTGGTGAGCTTCACGGGGGATTTATACCCCAAGCGCGGACCGGTCAGCAAGGGCGGACCGGCCCGCCACAATAGACAGGGCAGGCGCCTTCCGCAGAACGTGCCTGCCCCCTTGTCACTTCCGGCGGCAAAGGCGCCTATCCCATTGGCCGTGGCCCAATAGCCCTCTCGCTACCCCACCTGGACGATGGAGATTTCCGCAACTGGTTCGTTGGCAATAACCTGGTGCAGTGTACCGCTACTTGGGGAGGTGTTTACCAGCTTGAGGGTGGTGCCTGCTGCCAGGCTTACGATCAAGGATTCGGTATTGGTCCCGGAGATGCTGTCAATTGTCGATCCCGTGATATTCGTCCCGTTTGCGCTAAGTGCAAACGTAAATGTGGCGGTGGGGGTCACCTGGCCAATCCCGGCCTGAATGAGATACTTCCCGGCGCTGGTGATCGTGAAGGTCGTGCCACCGCTGGCGGGCGCCGTGATGCCGGAACTGGGCTCGATGTTATTAAATGCGACGGCTCCCCCGGAAGAAACCGTCTCACTACCGAGCTGGAATGCACCGGCAAAACCCGAGCTGCCCCCGCCGCCTTGGGCTCCCTGAGCCCCCTGGCTGCCTTGTGCTCCCTGACTGCCCTGAGTTCCTTGGGCGCCTTGTGAGCCTTGGCTGCCCTGAGTTCCCTGAGCGCCTTGCGAACCTTGACTGCCTTGAGTTCCTTGAGCGCCCTGCGAACCCTGACTGCCCTGTGAGCCTTGCGAACCTTGACTACCCTGAGTTCCTTGAGCGCCTTGCGAACCCTGACTGCCCTGCGAGCCTTGCGAACCTTGACTACCCTGAGTTCCTTGAGCGCCTTGCGAACCCTGACTGCCCTGTGATCCTTGCGAGCCTTGCGAGCCTTGGCTGCCCTGAGTTCCTTGAGGGCCTTGCGAACCCTGACCACCTTGCGGTCCCTGGGGCCCGCTCTTGGCCAGCAAATTCAACTGCAGCTCATAATACTCGGGCGAGCCGATGAAATCTGAGATCACCTGCTCATTGGTGCTGCCTGCCTGCAAAGCGCTTTCCCACGACGCCAAACCGCCTGGGTCAGCCGGTCGTTGGAGGAACTTCTGGTAGTAGCTGCTCACCAGATCCTGGTAAAACTCCTGGGAGGTGAAAAATCCCAGTGCCACCTGGTACTTTGTGGCGCCGCCGGCCATGATATTTAGCCAACCAGTTTGCTCGGCGCTCGATTCCGTGCGGTTCAGTGCCACATGGTACAGGCCGTCGATAAACCCCTGGTTGGTGCCGCCGTGGTCCGTGAAGAACTCGACCGAAGCCGCCATGTTTGCCTCGAGTTGTTCGTCGGTGCCTCCATGGTTCAGGAAATTGGTCCAGCTGCTGAGCCCCATGGGGTCCGGGGCTCGGCCCAGCACCTGGCCGTAGCTGCTGGTGACCACATCGCCCTTGTATTCCACCGTGCCGGTGATCGTTAGCGACATCTGGGCAGCCGTTCCTCCATTTTGGAGGAAGGTGCCAAAGGAGGTGCTCTCACCCCCGATGGGGGACCGCCCCAGCAGTTCCTGATAAATGGGATTGATCAGGATCACCTGAGAATTGGCCGGCACGACGCGAGCTTCCAGGCATTCGTATTGCGGTCGCCACGGCGCGCGCCGCCAAGGAGTCCGTTTCCGGTCCATCATCTTTCGAATCCACACCTGGATTAGGCGCTTCCACCAGCGAACATACATAGCCGACACCTTTCGAACGAAAAACGGTAACACCAAAATGTTGCTATTGCCGGAGCCGGGGCTTGGAATCACTCGGGCCATCTCGAGGAGCCTCGAAGGGCAAATCCGAAATCGAGCTTGTTCTTCATTTCCCGCGAAAATTACTCCACCGATCACCGATTTGGCCAGGAACAAGAAAAAAGCACAGAGCGTTTCAAACAGGGGAGACTGTTGCTAACGACTGAACCCATTTTGTGCCAAATCGGATGAAACAGTTCAAATCTTGAGGGTTTTTGCGCGAATAATGTGCCCAACTCGGTTGTTCGCGCATCAGACTACCGCATTCCAACCAGGCCAGGACACCTACAACAGCCCACGCCACACTGTCGCCTTAAGGCGGTCCAGAAGAAGGTGGAGAAGAAGCCATGACCGAAAAGGCTTTTGCACTGGGCGATGATTAGGAGAAGATTCGCACAAGCCACTTGCAGACGATGGGAACTGGATTTGAACTCGGTAGGTGCCCATCCGGAAATGAGTTGCGGTATTTCGGGGCCGCGTGATGGCACATGAGCGAGGCTTTTTGAACCTCGATTGTCCGCGCGTAAACCTCTGTAATGAAACGAGAAACGACCATCCCTATAGATTTGCGACTACGCTCGGTGATTTCAAGTCGGGGCGACGAGATTTGAACGAATCAGCGTGCATCGCTTTGCCGCTGAATTTCCGCAGCAATCACTTCCCTTGTGCTGGCTCTTGCGCGCGTCGGTCCGAAACACCGAGGTAAGTTCGTGTCGTAACGTTCGATGCGGAGGTCCCATCGACCGAGGCATGCAAGCCGAAGACCGCAGCGCGCGGAGGACCGCCACACCCGACGCGCGTTCTGGAACGGAATTGCAGCCGGTGCTCTTGCCTTCAAAGCCGCGTCTCGGGCCGAGCGCGCCTGCCTCTGGGTCAGGCGCGCCAGGCCTCGGCCCGCGAAGAATGGATGAAGGGGCAAAAAGAAAAAGGGGACATTCATCATTTCGATGAACGTCCCCTCTGCAAGTATCGGGGCGAGAGGATTCGAACCTCCGACCTCCTGAACCCCATTCAGGCGGTAGCCGGCCGGAAAGTCGCAAAAGCAAGCCGCTTCACGGCTTACAAATCTTACACTTCCCACATTTTACACTCGCGAACCCACAAAATCCATAGATCGGCCGGAGTTTCCTGCAGTTTCCTGCATTTCATTAAGCATGGCTACGCCCGCCCCTCGCCTCGGTCGCGCCATACAGAATCGGGTGAACCCGCCCAGGATGGCGCCCATCTATTTACCGTATGATGAACCAGATGACTGACACCCAGTTAGCTACCTATCTGGTCGGCCCATCCCTGCCCCATCTGGAGGGACAGGTAGGGCGCTGGCTCTCGACGAATCGGGGCTTCCGGAGCTTCGCGGATACTTACAAGGACAGAATCCGCAAGAAGCTGCGTGACGCTGGCGGACCGGAAGATCGAAGGGACATCTTCGCCGAGGTCGAATTCGCGTACTTCATCACGGCCGACCTGCGCTTCAAGGTCGCATACGAGTCGTACGGCAGCTCTGACGGGCGGACTCCAGATTTTCACGTCCAGACGGACCATGCGGGCGAGTTTAACTTCGAAACGAAGCGTGTCCGGGAAAGCGGGGCGACCAACGACTTGGAGGCGGTTAGGCAGGCAATCGTTGACGGTATCCGTAGCGTACCGTCCAGGCTGGGCTTCTGCATCGACATATTGCACGATGACTCGCCCCTGGAGCTGATCTCACGGCTGCGCGGCGCTACGACTGCCGTGGTGGCCCAATGCGTCGAGGCGATTCGCAAGTCCAAGGACACCCTGGCACCGGACCAGGACGTGAGTCTGCCGATCGCCGGGTTCGAGGCGGAAGTCAGGCTCACCCTGACCAATCTCCCTGGGAAAGACACGAATTCGCCGACGGCTTACCTCGGCGAGGTTCTACCGGTAGCCTATTCCCAGCGGGAGTCCTTTAAGTTCAGCGACGTATTGTTTGCTTGCTTGGGGCAACTCCGACCAGGTATGGCTAACGTCCTGGGAGTGAGGATCACCAGCAGCACGCACGACCCGTCCGATCTTCCTAGTGCTCTTCTCGAAATCGGCAAGTTGGTCCAGGCGCGTGACGACGGCTTCTTTCGGAAAAAAGCCTTCGACAGTGCTGCTGACTTCGCGGGCAAGATCAAGGCCCTGAGTGCTGTTGTGGTGAAGACCGACTGGCATTCCATTCACGGCGAACAGTCCCGCAACTACGTCTGGCTCAATTCTGTCGCGACAGTGCTGCTTTCTGCCGACGTGGCGGATCATTTACGCTCGATGTGACTGGCTGGCAGCTCCCCGACTCCGCAGGCTCCCCGCCCTTCATGGCCGCCGCCGCCACCATCGCCCCAACTTTTCCGGCAGGGTCCCAAGGTGCGGTCATGGATGCCGCAGCTTGGGGGACGGAAAAGTTGAAAGGCGGCGCCCGATCTGCTTTTATGGGCCAGGATGCCATCATGGTTGCTCGCAAGCTGGCTTACATGCCAGCAAGCCAGCACCTTTCCCGCACAGGCACGCCTCGCGTCACTCGGACACAGATGCCGTGGTTCTTGCCCCTCCCGGCAGAATTCCTCGGTGCTGTCCATGGAGAAATGCACCGGGGCGGATGTGGAAGGCTTCTTGAAGTGGTATGCACGACTGAAACACAGGCGGCTGCCGCACCAAAGGCCAGGGATGGCCTGACTGCGGCAGCCCACTGATTGGCCCCTGCCAGGCCAAGGATGGCGAAAAACGATGGAGAACGAACTGTAGGTGGACTATGAATTCCAATTCGTGCACGGCTAGGTCACCAGTTCGATTTCACTGTCATCGAACCAACCCCGTTGAATCGCATGCTCCCGTACCCTCGTAGGGTTGGAGGAGTACGCGACAATTGCTAAACTCTCTTCGCTTCGACTGCAGGTCACATAGAACAGTCGGCGAGTGCGATCAATTCCAGTCTCGACTCCAGCACGCTCATTCTTCACATCGGTACTCGTTTTGTCTTTGGCACCGAATAGTTTTTCGAAGCTGAATAGAAACCCGCCTGCGTCTTCGTCATCCATGACAACTAGCACGCGGGGAAATTCAAGGCCTTTAACACCTTGGTGGGTGGCGAAGGCAGTCTGTCCCCTCACGTATGCCGCATATGGCTCGATCTGACTAAACCGCGTGTCCAAGAAAGTGCGAACGGCTTCGAGTACCTTCGAATATCCTTCTCCTGAGACGGTGGTGTCCTCTTCTTCCTCAATCTCGGTGCTTGGTTGAGTTTCAGCGAGTGTGTACGGCTGCAGAGCATCTGGAATTTCAAAGAGCTTGCTTTTGGCCACGGATCGCAGCACGTCCATGAACCGCGGCTGTGCATTGTCTGACCAGAGCGCCATCAACTCTTCCACCGCGGCCTTAGCGGCCCTCACTTGGACAAGCTGATCCGTCCCAGCCGACTGGAGGGCGCTTTTGCTCAGCAGAGGGGATCCCTTGCGCACAACAGCTGCTGCCGCAAAGTCATTTCCCTTTTGTTTCGCGCTAACCAATGGCAGCAGCAACTCGGAGAAAAATCGGAGGATAGGCAACGTTCCATCACGCAGCCCTGTCTTGAAGTCGTCGATCCCGTACAGCGGCTCGAACATCTCGAAAAAGTCCATGCGCTTTGCCGCCATATGATGCTCAAGTGTCAAAGTCTTGACCTGCCGTGGTTGATTCCATTGATCATCTCCCGTCAATTCGGCCATTCTTCTTCTGGCCGTTTCCTCTATCTGATCCTTGTTGGTCCTGCCATTCTCCGAAATAAGCAGGCGAACGTATCCCTCGACAGCATCCGATCTTGGGTGCTGCTCTTGAGCATCGACCGCCGACCGAATCTTGTTGATCAATCGAACAACCCGCCGAGGGCAACGGTGATTCATCAATTTCGCTGGTTTCTCCCAGTCCGCAGGCAAATCTCTTCCCAAGTCAACCTTTCCGTCCCCATAAATACGCTGCATGGTGTCCCCGAAGAGGCCAAGGCTGAAACGAACTCTATGAGCACCTTGAACGGCAAGAAAAGCCTCCATTAGCAGCTTGTTTGTGTCCTGACTCTCATCAATCAAGAGGATCGGAAATCTGCCGAGGAGAAGTTTCTGCATTAGCGGTTTGCCAGTAAGAAAGGCTGCTCCAATCTTAATCACCTCGGAATGACTCAGAGAGTCGCGTTCTCGGTTATCACCATTTGGGTTATACACAAACCGTTTAATCGTACTGAGCGCGGCAAGACGCTTGTGTGTAGACTCGATGCTCCGCTCCCTATCCATCGCGGCCTTAGTTCCCGGCCTTCCCTTGCGCTGCTCTTCCTGTAACTCGCTGATATCCATAGCAAGGCTGGATTGCAGCCATGATCGAATGTCCGCGTTGAAACCCTGGATCAGGTCCCAGACAAAGCTATGTATGGTTGACACGGTCACTAAGGGGTCAAAATCCAGACGCCTCTTGATCTCGTCGCAGGCGGCATTCGTGTACGTGATAACTGCCACTTGCTGGCCGTGCAAGCGCATTCGCTTCCCACTTGTGACACGCAAACGATTCAGCGCTGTGACCAAAGATCGTGTCTTGCCTGACCCGGCCCCGGCGAACAGGAAAAAGCTCTTTGGTTGCTCCATGTTCAAGCAGGCGATGATTTCGTCATCGACGTGGTCGTCCACATAATCGTCAACTGTCTTCGTTGTAGCCGTCATCACTTGACTCCTGAAGACTCAGGACATGCCACGGATTCCCGACTTTCCACTTGTTTGCCACTGAGCTGCTTCTCAAGCCAAGCGAGTCCCTCGCTGATGTACTTAGGTATCCTCAGTTTTTCGAGCGGGGCGTTCAGTTCTTCAAGCGGCGCCTTCATTTTTTCAAGCGATTCCTTCGCCTGCTCGGAAATAAGCAAATCGAGCGCAAATGCAGGGCGAACGCATCAAACTCCACCTCAATTATTGAGAGGGCCTTGATTGGGACAAGTGTACAGGCCTACGATTCTTCCGGACTTTCACCTATTTCCCGGAGGAACGCATGGTTGCTACTACTCACGTGGGGTTGTTTAA
>DATGZX010000154.1:0-7208 GCA_035296965.1 Gemmataceae bacterium | reverse complement strand
GAACTGGTCATGCCCTCGAGCCTGCATGTGGTCTCGCTGCATCCGGAATTGAATGACCAGAATCAGATGGAGCTGGAGATGAGAGTGGTTTGCGCAACCCGTGCCGCAGCTGTGGAACTGGTCCATCGCATGGAAGGCTCGAGGCATTTCCAGGGAGCGCAACTGGTGCAAGAGTCGCAGAGCGGAGAGGTCGGAGGAGGGGTAACCGCTTCGGTGATCGCAGTTTATGTACCTGACATGCCCGACAGGAGCGCAAAGTAATGCCGGACTTGAGAAAATCGCGGCGCAAGTTGAAATTTGCGATTGCGGCGATGCTGGCCGCCGATGTAATCGCGGTGGCAGTTCTGTTCTCGCCGCTCGTGGGTTCGGTGGATTCGCGGAGGCTGCAAATCTACGAACTCCGCGCCGAACTGACGAAGAAGAACCGCGAAGTCGCACCGCTGCGCGGCATGGACCAGAAGATCGTGCTGGCGAAGAATGAGATCGGCGGCTTCTATAAGGACCGCTTTGCCGCAACCGATTCCGAGCTGGCCAATGAACTGGGGAAGCTAGCGGCACAAAATGGCATCCGGATCCAGCAGGCGTCATACAAGCAGGAGGATGCGGAAGGCTCCGGCATAATTCCGGTCGAAATCCATGGCGGTTTTTCCGGAGACTATCTGCAACTGGTGCGGTTCATCAATACGCTGGAACGGTCGAAGATGTTTTTTATGGTCGATGGCGTGGAACTGGCGGGTGAAGGCGCGGGACCGGTCAAGCTGGGAATCACGATACACAGTTATCTGCGGTCGGGTGCCTGAGTGAAACTGGGAATCGAAAACCAGAAGCAAGTTATCACGCTGGCTGTATTGGTCGGGCTGGCAGTGGGGCTGGTGGCCTATGAATTCTGGCCCTCGTCGCCCGCGGCGGCGCCCGCGACGACCGCGCCAACGGGAGCAACGCCGGCCAAGCCCCTCACGCGACGCACGTCTTCAGGAAAAGTGGTGCGTGTAGTTGAGCCGCGGCTCGATCCTACGCTTGACCTGAAGCTGCTCAGCCAAAGCGAGGAGATCAAGTACGCGGGCAACGGAAGAAATATTTTTGTCGCGGGGTCGGTGCCTAAGATCGAAAGGCCCAAGGCACCCGGTGTCACGGACAAACACGATGCCAGCCTTCATATGCCTCCGCCAATTCCGCCGCCGCCGCCCATCACGCTCAAGTTTTTTGGCTTTGCCAACCGGCCCGGGGAAACGAAAAAGGTGTTCTTGTCCCAGGGCGAAGACATTTTTATCGCCGCTGAGGGCGACATTGTGGACCGGCGTTATCGTGTCTTGCACATCTCGGCGACAGCGGTGGACGTGGAAGATATGGTCAATAATAACCGGCAGAGCCTGCCCCTAACGCAAGGGGCTCCCGGATAGATTTGGATTTTGTTATTTTGTAATCTGGAATTTGGCAATTTGAAGGCGAGCGTTATGCAGCGTGGTTTTAAGTTACGAAATTACGGAATTACAAAATTGCAAAATCCCCAGCGCGGCTACATGCTGATCACGCTGATGCTGGCCCTCGCGCTCATTACGATTGCGATGCTCGCCGTGCTCCCCGACATTGGCCAGCAGGTCCGCCGCGACCGCGAAGAGGAGATGAGGCATCGGGGTACGGCCTACATGCGCGCGATCCAGCACTTCTACAAAAAGTTTGGACGGTACCCAAACCGCGTCGAGGAACTGGAAAATACCAACAACCTCCGTTTCATTCGCAAGCGCTATACCGATCCGCTCAACGTTGACCGGGCCACGGGCAAGGAGAAGGACTTCAAATTCCTCCATCAAACCGACATCAACTTAAACGTCGGGCCGGTTTTGGGACAAACGCCTGGCCTGAATGGCCCCGCGGGACAAAGCGGACCGCAGGGACAAGGCGGACTGCAGGGGCAAGCGGGGCTCGCCGCCGTACAGGGAGTGTTGGGCGCGATGCAGGGGGGGATTCAACAGACGGGCGGCGTGCAGAATTTGAATGGTGATTCCGGCAATCCATCTTCGGGCAATACCGGTTCCAATTCCAGCTCCGGCTTGAACGGGCCGACGTTCGGCGGAGGACCGATCCTCGGGGTCGCCAGCCTGAACAAGAAAGATAAGACCATCCGCGTGTTTTACGGCAAGAACCATTACAACGACTGGCTCTTTATTTACCTGCCGGCGCTCGACCGCGGCGGCACGCTGACCGGCCCGGTGAATCCTGGTATGCCCACTCCGAACTTAAACGGCGCCGCTCCCGGACTGACTGGAGGTCCGCCGGCGCAAGGTGGATTCGGACAGGGATTCGGACAAGGACTTGGACAGGGTTTAACACCGAACAGCGGTCAAAACCAAGGTCTTCAAACGCAGACTCCGCAGACCCCAGCGCCGACGCCCCAGCAGTAGACTTCGCATTCCCAGTAACCTTCGTCCGGCAAAAAGCGGCCATAGAAAAAGCCCCGCATCGAGAGCGGGGCTTGGCGTGAAACCAGAGGCGCCTAACAGTTCAGCGCCAGAACGAATCTAGAGTTTCTGTGGCGAATCCGCACCAAACGTGAAAGCTTAAGCGTTGAACGAGGAGCCGCAGCCGCAGGTGCTCTTCACGTTCGGATTTTCGAACTTGAACCCGGCGCCTTCCAGAGTCTCGACGTAATCGACACGCGCTCCGCTCAGATACATCAGGGAAGTGGCATCCACGTAAACTTTCAAGCCGTCAAAGTCGAAAACCTTGTCCATCATGCCGGCGCCGTTCTCGAAGGCCATGGAATATTGAAAGCCGGAGCAACCGCCGCCGACTACGGACAACCGCAATCCGGCCGGAAGCGGCGTCTGCGAAGCCATGATCTCTTTGACCTTGGCAACAGCGGCCGGGGTCAGAACTGGTGCGGTTTTGGGCTGTACTTCGGGTGCGGAGGTGGTCGCCATCTGTTTTGATCTCCTTGCAATCCATTATTATAACAAACGTTGCAGCCGGCTCGGCAAGGCTTTTCGCCAGCCGGTACTTCTTCCAAATCTATCCGTTAGATGCTTCGGGTAGGCAAGAAGTCGCTGCCCCCTCTTGCCAAGGGGTCTATAATCGTGCGCAGTAGGGGCTTGTACCCGAACGCCAGCGGATGGCAGGACCGTTTTCGCTGGGGCCCAAGATGGCAACGTCGGGGATGGGCTCGATCTAAGCTCCGAGGTGGCGTATGTCTCCTATGTTCATGCTGCTGGTTGCGTGGGGTATTCTGACGGGGATTCTCATTATCCTGCTGATCTATAAAAGTACGCTCACCATGCACGAGGACGATTCCATCTTTCTCAATGAAACCGAATCCCAGATGCATAAGGATCAAGTGGAAGTTCTGGCCAAAATGAGAAAGATCACACCGATCGTTAAGGTGCTCGGCGCCTTGTCGGGACTCATGATCCTGGTCATTGCGGGATTGTTCATCTATCAGGGACTGACCAGCTCCACCACGCTGCAGTAAACGCGAGCCTCACGGATTCGCGGGAATCCCGGCCAAGTCCCGCCTCGGGTAGAACGCGCGAGAGCGGCGGCGGAATGTTGTTGCCCGCTGGCGGGCCTGTTTCCGATGCGGCGAAATCCGCAACCGAACATGTGCGCGCAACACCCCATCGCGATTGTCGGAGGCCGGTCCAGCGGGCGCTCTGGCAGCTGCGTTGCTGGCGGCGGGTGGCAGGGACGTCCGTCTCTTCGACGAAAAGCTTGCCTGGGAGAAGCCCTGCGGCGGCGCACTCACGCACAAAGCTTTGCAGCAGTATCCGTTTCTGGCGGAGGCCCGGAGCGAAAGCAATCCGGTTGCACACTGCGAGTTGATCAGCCCGTCAGGGCGGCGGGTACGCTTCCACATGCCGCACCCGGTCGCGATCTTCTCCCGCCTGGCGCTGAATGGATTGTTGCTGGAACGAGCCCGGCGCGCCGGCGTTGGTGTGCACGCTGGTGTGCATGCTGACGCGCGCGTCGATATACACCACGAGCGCGTCACGCGCATTGCCGGGACCGCGGGAGACTGGCAACTGCTCACGCCGCAGCGTGAATACCGAGCCTCCTACCTGATCCTGGCGGCGGGCGCACGCAATTCGTTCCGTTCCCAGTTCCTCTCGCCGATTCTCCCCAGCGATTTGATGGTCACGGCAGGCTACTTCATCCCTGGCCATGGTTCTCCCGGCAATCGTTCTCTGATGCAGATCCAGTTTCTGAAGGGAATCACCGGCTACATCTGGGTCTTCCCGCGCACCGATCATGTTTCCGCCGGAATTACGGGCAGGATGGGTAAAACCTCGACCGCCGAGTTGCGCCGCATACTCGAACAGTGGCTCGAAGAACAGCGGCTCGAAGGGAACATCGTCCATTTGGACGCTGCCCGCTTTTACTCGCACATTCTTCCGTCGTTCCGCGCCCAGACCTTCGAAACGCTCGAAGTCCGCGGAGGTGGTTGGGCCATGATCGGCGACAGTGCGGGCCTGGTGGACCCGATTACCGGAGAGGGTCTCTACTACGCCCTTCGCTCCGCGGAGTTGTGCGCCAGCGCGCTCTTGGCCGGACGACCTGACCACTACCAGGCCCTTCTGGAAGATGAGGTGCTCGCCGAATTGAAGCTGGCGGCGCGCGTTTCCGAGCGCTTCTACAGCGGACAGGTTTTCGGAGACAGCGTGCGGGAGCGGATGGTTTCGCTAACCGCGCAAAGCGCGAGCTTCCGTGAGCTGATGAGCGATCTTTTTGCCGGGATTCAGGGCTACCGCGATTTGCGCTCCCGGTTGTACCGCATCCTGCCCGCGGTGATGGCCGAGGGCCTGGCTGGAACGCTGCGCCGGCCCTGGGGCGACAGTAGTAGTGGGGCAGCAGTAATGGAGCGGCAGTAGTAGTGGAGCGAAGTTCGCCACTGACCCGCTTGCCTGAATGGTAGAGGCGCGGCTTGCCGCGTCTCAGCCGCGAAAAAACGCGCGCGCCTGATTTCGGGTGGCGCAACGCTTTAGCGTTGCGATCACCAGCTTGTTCTCAGGTCCGGCTTTAGCCGCAGCGGTCAGACTGCGGCGCGGAAAAATCCTCTTTCCCAGCGTCGGCCTTTGAGAGCGCCCATCAGGCCGCCTTTGCCGAAAGGTTCCCGACGTCATCGAGCAGCACTTTCTCATGCCCTTCAGCGTTCACCTTTTCGTACACCTTGCGGATCACGCCCTTGGCATCAACCACAAAAGTGGTTCGCTCCCAGAGTTTCATGCCCTTCCATTCAATCTGGCCGAGGCCGAGCGCCTTCATCAGGCTGGAATCGGTGTCGGAGAGCAAGTCGATGGTGAAAGCGAACTTGTTGCAAAAGTTTTTGTGCGAGGCAACGTCGTCGGCGCTCACGCCAATGACTTTGATCCCGGCAGCGTCGAAATCAGCCTTGGTCGCCGTAAACGATTTGCCCTGGATGGTGCAGGTGGGCGTGTCGTCTTTCGGATAAAAGTAGACAACGAGCCAGTGTCCGGCAAAGTCGGAAAGCTTGCTGATCTTGCCGTCCTGGTTGGGAAGCGAAAAATTGGGAAACGGATTGCCAGCGGAGAGCATAGGAAGTTCCTTTCTAAGGTTGTAGGCGTGATTTTGCGCGGTCGACGGAGAACGCGCACACAATCGCCGATCTCTTAGCTCTTAAGCCTTGAGCCAAAATTGGCTTCGCTGTGTACCTCTGTGCCCCCTGTGGTTCAAGCTTCTAATCCTCAACCACAGTGGACACAGAGGTGCACAGGGGAAACCTTCTGAGTTCGGCCCAGCTAAGAGCCAAGAGCTAACCGCCAAGAGCTGTCGTCAAGCGGCCTTCATCGCTTTCTTGGCGCGTTCTTCCATCTCTTTCCGGGACAAGTCCTCCTTGTGCGTCGCGACCGACCAGAAATGCCCGAACGGGTCCTGGATGAAGCCCGAGCGGTCTCCGTAGAACTGGTCCTCGACCGGCTTCAGGATTTTCGCTCCCTCCGCGACCGCCTTGGCGACGACCTGGTCGCAATCGGGGAGGTACACCAGCAGGCTCACCGGAGACGCGCCGATACTCTCGGCGCTGCGATAGCCCATCTCCGGACACTCGTCGGCCAGCATGATGCGCGAATCGCCAATCTGCAGCTCGGCGTGGCCCACCCGGCCGTCGGGACCAGCCATGCGCATGACTTCGGTTGCTCCGAAAACGTTCTTGTAATACTCAATCGCTTTCGCGGCGCCCTTGATAACGAGGTACGGCGTAACGGTGTTGTATCCCTTGGGAATGTAGCTGACTTTCTTCATAATTCTTCTCCTCTGGTGTTCCGCTTCGGTGTTCCGCTCTGGTGTTCCACTCAAAGATGAGGCTGAGGGTTGAGGTCTAAGCGCGCAGACGCGCCCCCACGGGCCGCGTCGTTCCCCAATGAGAACACAAGTTGGCAGGAGGCTCAAGGCCGAACTTTTGTGCCCCGGGGCACCGCGCTGGAATCCCACGCATCGCAAAGTGCGCGATAACTACCTAAACGGTGAGACCATCCACGCCCCCGTCAGCCCCTGTCACAGCGGGGCCAAAAGAGCCCTTGAGCGTGGACCCGTTAGTACCGTAACAAAAGTAATGCACGAAAGGCTTAAGCCATTGAAACTCATCCTGAAACCCGGCACACTGCCTAGGGAAGCTACACAAAACCATGCAAACTCCCCCACAAAACACCATGGCTCGCCGGCGCAGCGACCGCCTGCCGATCGCGTTTCCGGTGGTGGCCTCGGGGATTGATCCCTCCGGGAAGCGTTTCCGCGTGAAAACCAAGACGACCGCGGTCAGCCTCTACGGCTGCTCTCTGCCCCTGCCGCGATTCCTGCAGCCCGACCAGGAGATCTCTTTACGCCGGGTCGGCTCCAAAGAACAGGCCATAGGCCGCGTGGTGGCGCCGTTAGGACCGCACACCAAAGGATTCCTCTACGGAGTTGGCACGGACCAGTCGTGCGAAACCCTGTGGGGCGTCCGCTTCTCCTCTTCATTTTACGAAAAGCTGTTGGACACCATGTATGACGGCGTCTATTTCGTAAACCGGGATCGCAAGATGACATACTGGAATGCGAGCGCGGAGAGGCTGTCTGGGTATAGCTCCGCGGACGCTATCGGAAGGCACTGCTTCGACAACTTCCTGGCGCACGTGGATGAGACAGGCAAGCCGCTGTGCACGAGCGCATGTCCGCTCAGCGCCGCGATGGCCGACGGGCAAGCCAGAGAAGCCGAGATC
>DATGZX010000153.1:0-42521 GCA_035296965.1 Gemmataceae bacterium | reverse complement strand
TCATTTAGGCCTCGCCACTCACGATGGAGATTGGCGAGAAGTGTCCTTTTTCTCGTGGCATTTGAATCAATCTGGCTCGCGATGAATTCGGTTCTTGACGCTCAGGACGAGCAGGCCCCCCATGAACAAGGTTGCGGCCATGACCAGGTAGCCAACGGTGAAACTGCCGGTAGACATCTTCACGTGCCCGATGATCCTCGGCCCCAACATGCCGCCGAGGTTGGCGACGGAATTGATCAGGGCGATGCCGCCCGCGGCGGCGGCGCCCGTGAGGAACGACGGGGGAAGCGTCCAAAACGTCGGCAACATGCACTTCATGCCCGTGAGTGTCATGGCCACGCCGCCGACGAAGAGCCAACGCGAGTCAAGGCCGGGGATCGCCAACCGTCCGGACGCAACCAGGGCAATCATCAACCAACCCAATGCTGCGGTCAATGCCGAGCAGGCCACATGCCAGTGGCGCTCGCCGGTCCGGTCGGAGTTTCTACCGACAAGAACCATGGCGACCATGGCGATCACGCTCGGAGCCGCCGCCAGAACACCGATCTGGAATGGCGACCAATCGGGAAACTGACTTCTCAGGAATGTCGGAATGTAGAAGCCGTAACTATTATCACCCATGGCGACGGTGAAATAGATGGCGATCAACAGCCAGACGCGGAGATCGAGAACCGCGGCGGCCAGCGAATGGCTGCGGCTGTGCGGTCGGTAGTTGCGTTCATTGTCGATTTGGTGGGCGAGCCAGGTTCGCTCCGCCGGGCTCAGCCAGCGGGCCTGGTCGGGGCGGTCAGTCAGGTACGCGAGCGTGACGAAGCCCAGGGCCACGGCGGGCAGTCCTTCGAGTAAAAAGACCCATTGCCAGCCCCACAACCCCCCGACCTGGTCCATGAACTGAAGAATGAAGCCCGAGATGGGATTACCAACCATCGAGGCGATGACGCCACCCACCATGAAGTGCGCGACGGCCCGGGCACGTACCCGAGCCGGGAACCAGTCGCTCAGGTAATAGATGATTCCCGGGAAAAAGCCGGCCTCTGCAACGCCGAGCAACACGCGCAAGATGCCGAAACTCCATGGCCCGGTCACGAACATCATGGCTGCTGAGATCAAGCCCCAACTCACCAGGATGCGCGCGATCCACACGCGTGGCCCTAGCCGCAGCAGAATGAGATTGCTCGGCACCTCGAAGAGGAGGTAGCCGACGTAGAAGATGCCCGCTCCCAGCGCGTAGGCTTCTTCCTCGAGAATGTGCTGCTGATCGACCATCTGCAACCGAGCGATGCCGATGTTCGTTCGGTCGATCAGGTTGATGACGTACAGCAAGAAGAGAAACGGCAGAAGCCGCAACGACACTTTGCGGAAGACGGCTACCTCGCTCGGCGCGGGGCTTGCCGTTGCCACGCGATTCACGTTGTCGGTCATCCGCCGCCTCGCTTTACGAGAGATGACAATTTGACCCCGGCATGCTGCCAAGTCCCAGAGTTAGCCCGTCGCATGAATGGGTCGAAAGCGCAAAATGCCGCTTCACGACGAAAGCGCCGTAACGGTCCCAGTTTCGTGAATGCGTTTATTGTTGTTCAGAGCGAATTGTAGCAAGCGACCGCGTTCGCGGCAGAGCGGAAGTCCCTTGACACAGTGATTTGCTTGCCGGAAGCAATGGAGCATGTCGTGCCGGCCGAGACCTCGGTCGGTGTGACCGACGCGCCTTCGCCGAAACAGAGCCTTGGTTCGTACTTCGTATCTGGAGTGATGTGCTGCGACCCATTCCAACGTTCATTTGGGTATTCCGCAGGTTCACGGGTCAACTGGCCCTTTCTCCGGTCTGCCAGAATCGTTACGATGGATCGACATTGAATCCCGCCATCCATCCCGCCGCAGGTGTCGACAATCTCAGGGGCCATGCCATGCTGACCGTGCTGGGCAAACCACGCCGCTGTTGTGACGGCCTGTCCCGCCGCGAATTGCTGCAAGCGGGGGCGCTGTCGTTCTTCGGCAGCCTCCTGACGCCGCCGATCTCGACCCTCCGGGCCGCGAGTCCGAAGCCGTCTGCCGGCCGGGTAAAGTCCGTGGTGCTGCTTGACCTGTTCGGCGGGCCCAGCCACTTGGACACCTTTGATCTCAAGCCGCTGGCACCCTTCGAGATCCGCGGCACGTTCAAGCCGATCGCGACTTCTCTGACCGGCCTGCACATTTGCGAGCACTTGCCGCGGCTGGCCAGATGGATGCACCGGACCAGCCTGATCCGCACCATCTCGCACAGCTACAACAGCCACAATCCCTACGCGGTCATGACCGGCTACACCGGCGGCAACGACCGCGAGGACTACTTTGCCAAACCGAGCAACCATCCCGGCATGGGCGCGGTATGCCAGTACCTCGGCATCGGCCGGCGGCACGACCTGCCGGGCTATGTGATCCTGCCCGCCATGCCCGGCTACAGCCAGGGGTTGCGGCGGGCAGGTCCGTACGGCGGCTACCTCGGCGCCCAGTATGACCCGGTGTTCGCGGTCTGCGCGGAACATGCCGGCAACGCCATCGTGGACGATAAGGACGCTTACAACCACAAGATCGTGCCCCGTGGGGAGCCTCGATTGCCGCCGCTGCCGGATAACGTCACCGTCGATGGGCTGGACCGTCGGCGGACGCTGCTAGAGCAGGTGGACGAGCACGCCCGGCGCCTGGGCGCGGCCAGCATGGAGTTGATGACGTACCGCCAGCAGCAGGCGTTCCAGCTACTGACCTCGCAATCGGCGCGCCGGGCGTTCGACCTGAACAAGGAGCCGGCGGCGGTACGCGACCGCTACGGACGAGACACGTTCGGGGCCAGCGTGCTCTTGGCGCGGCGACTGGTCGAGGCCGGCGTCACCTTCGTCACCGTCCACACCGAGACCAAGGGCCCCGGCCACTGGGACACGCACGAGAACAACTTCAACCTGCTCGAACACTTCCTGCTGCCGTTCCTCGACCGGGCGCTCACGTCCTTGTTGGAGGACCTGGCCGAGCGCGGGCTGCTAAAGACGACGCTGGTGGTGGTGACGGGCGACATGGGTCGGGCACCGCGCGTCAACGGCAAGGCTGGCCGCGACCACTGGCCGCAGTGCGGTTTCTGCTTGCTGGCGGGCGGCGGCGTGAAGGAGGGGATGGTGTACGGGATGAGCGATAAGATCGGGGCGTATCCGACCGAGCATCCCGTCTCGCCGGGCGACCTGGTAGCGACCATTTATCAGCAGCTCGGGGTCGATTCCGAAACGACGGTTCCCGACCAGGTTGGCCGCCCGATACCGATTACCCATGGCGGGCAGCCGATCCGGGCCATTCTGGCCTGATCGGGAGTACCATGCTACTGGGTTTTGCCGCGTGGTTCGCTCTGCACGTAAAGCGCCGTGAACGGCATGAGCTGTCCTGAAATGCGGCGTGGGGGGAAGAAGATGCATCGTATGGGATGCCACCGTGCGGACCATCCCAACATCGGCCGACGGGAATTGATCCAAGTCGGGGCGTTGAGTCTGTTTGGATTGGGCCTCAGCGATCTCTTGCGTCTTCGGGCCCAAGCAAGTTCTCCGCCGCGTACAAACCTCGCCAAAGCGGCTGTGTTCATCTTTCAATCCGGCGGACCGTCCCAACATGAATCGTTTGATCCGAAGCCAGATGCTCCTGAAGGCATCCGCGGCGAATACAGAACCACGCAGACGAAATTGCCGGGGGTTCGCTTCTGCGAGTACCTGCCGCGCCTGGCAGCACGTGCCGACCGCTTTGCGGTCGTGCGAACGATGCATCACACGGCCGGCCGGGAGTTTCGCAACGAACACAACAGCTGCACCTACCTGCTGCACACGGGCACGACCGAATTGCCGCCTGGCGACACCAATGCCTCCATTGCCAATCCACGAGCCGGCAGGTTCGAGTGGCCGTCCATCGGCTCGCTCCTCGCCTATGCTCTTCCTCCGGCATCTGGGAGCGCTCTGCCTGCGGTAGTCGAGTTGCCGCGAGCCAATCTAATGAAGTATCAGGGTCGAGCGCCGGGAATCCTTGGAGCGCGGTACGCTCGCTGGGGTGTTGACCTTGCTCCCGTATGCCGGGCTCCTGACGCAGCCGGTTCCTGCCCCAACTGCTTCAGTCATGACAATCCCAACGATCCAATGCGAGCGCCCGGCAAGGGGCCCAAGGCTTGGTGGGATAACAGTAGTTGTCGCGATCCCAGTTTCCACCTGCCCGATCTCGGCGGTCTTAACCTGTCCTGGTGCGAGCTCCAGGAACGGACCGGGCTTCTTCAACGTCTGGAAGGGATGCAGCGCTGGCTGGAGCAGGCGAACCGAAAAGGCAGGCTGGATGCCTGGGACGAATCGCGCCATCAGGCCATGCAGCTGTTATGCTCGACGCGCCTGGGAAACAGCAATCCATTTGACCTTGGTCAGGAATCGAACCGAGTGCGTGATCTGTACGGCCGCGAAGAGTGGGGCCAAGGCTTCCTTGTTGCTCGCCGGCTTATCGAGGCGGGCGTGCGCATGGTACAGGTGAACTTGCGCGGCTGGGATACGCATCAAAACGCGTTTCGGGACCTGAAAGGGAAGTTACTTCCTTCTCTCGACCGCTGCTTGAGTGGGTTTCTGGATGACCTGGAGCAGCGCGGCCTACTGGCCGAGACACTGGTGTTCATGTGCGGCGAGATGGGCCGCACACCGAAGATTTCACCGATCAGCGCCGGCGGCAAGAATGCTTCGGGTGAGGTGTTCACGCCGGGTCGGCATCACTGGGGCGATGTTTTTCCCTGCTTTTTCGCAGGTGCCGGTATCCGCGCCGGGCAGATCGTTGGCCAGACGGACCGAGACGGCGGCCTTCCGGTCACCGAGGCCTATACTCCGGCCGACCTCGCGGCGACGCTTTTCCACTTGTTCGGAATTGGCCCCGAAGCGGAATTCCGCGACGCCGAGGGCCGACCCTATCGATTCACACAGGGAACGCCAATCCGAGCATTGGTGGGATGAAGTTGGTGCTTGAAACCTAGCAGTATTAGGAAGCCACACCGGATTCACCTTCTGGCACCAAGCGCCCCACCGCCTGACTAATGCGATCCTCAACATCGCGGCCCCACCGATCAGCAGGCAGCATGGCGAATGTCCATGCTGTCGGAAGCGATCCGCCGACGCTTGACGTGAATGTGGGCGATGTGACCGAAGCGCGCTGAATGGTCTATTGGCCTTCCGACATGTTCGCCTGCGTTCCGAGGATCCGCTATTTCGCGGGCTTGAACGCGACCTCCTTAAGGCGCTTCAGCTCCGCGTCGATGTCGGTGCCCTCGTAGAACGAGAGCCACCCGCGAACGCTGTTCGTCTTGCCGGGCAGGCAGTCCTCTACCACCGGATCGGCGTGCATACACGGGCACGGCGGGTTGCCCCACGCGCGGCCGCACCGCTCCCAGCCGGTAATCACCCACCGCTTGCCAGTCCCGTCCTTGCACGCGGCGAACGGGGCAGCGAGTACCTTGTTCTCGTTGGTTCGCGTGTCGAAGCCAGTGAGGCTCGCGAGCATTACGCACATCTGCACGCGCAGTCCGGTGAGCTTTTCGGCGCCACCGTTGGTGACGCGAAACTCCATCCGCACGCCGTCCGTGCCTGGGTTGATGAACGCCGCGAGCGTGACCTTGTTCGGCAAAGTGCGTTCGAGTGCGAGCGAGCCATCGGCATTGCGGGTCCACTCCATCGCATCGAGCGTCACCTTCTGCTTGTCCCAGGTTGTTGGGACGTGTGTGTGTGCGAGGTAAAGCAGTTCGGGCTTGTCGTTCGGCACAAACCAGACCGCTTCGGGAACATCGGCGACCGCGTACCGGCCATCCGCCCAGGGTGCGAAGACACTCACCTTTGTTTCGCGCTGCGGGCGGATCATGCCGTCCCGAAAGCCAATGCGCGGGTGCCGGCCGCCGGGGTACGGTAGCACGAGCAGCGGTTCGCCTTCCTTCCGTGCTGGGCGCTTCGTCACGTCGATGCCGAGGCGCTTTGTGGCGTCGGTTACCTCATCCGTGCTGAGCCCGAGCGCGGCCCCGGCTTCGGCGTTTGAATAGCGGTGATGAACGAGCGCGCTCTCAAGCCAGAATTTCAACTCGGTATCGTTCTTCGCCGGGCGCGCGTTGTTGCCGTCGCGCTTCGCCTCGATGAGCTTCTTGCGGTCCTCGACTACGCCGAACGGGTCGTTGGGGTTCACCGCAGGATCGACGAACTTCGCCAGGTCGCGCATCGCGATCACGGTGAACTTGTTGTCCGCGAGATACTTCATGTACGACTCGAATTGCTCCTTCGTGGAATTCACGCAGTCGTGCGCCGTGTCCGGCACGCCGTGGAACTGGAGCACCGCGATCCTACCGTGCTTCGCCTGCGCCAACGCGGCTTTGAAGTCGTCGAGCGTCCAGGCGGGCCGGGCGTCGCCGGCAGAGGGAATGAGCAGCGCGTGATCCAATCCCGGCTCGTAGGCGAACCCGCGGCCCTCCTTGTAGGGGAACTCCGGCGACCCCCCGCGGCGCGCGAACGTGATCCCGTTGTCCTTCAGCACCGCCAGCGCGTCCTTTGTGATGGCGTTGCCGGGGTAGGAGAAGCTCGTCGGCTGCGGGATGCCGCGCTTCTTGCACCGCGCGCTGATCCCGCGAAGTTGAGCCGGCAGGTCTACGAGCGTCTTCTCCGTCACGCCCTTGTGATCAAGCGTGTGGTTGCCGATCTCGAAACCGTCCTTGTGAAGCTGCGTGATCTCTTCCCACGTCATGTAGTCCTTCTTGTTCGTCGGGAAGTCGAAGCCTTCGGTGATGAAGAACGTGGCGCCGAACTTGTATCTCGTGAGGATCGGCCGCGCGACCGTGTAGTGCGACTTCGCCGAATCGTCAAACGTGAGCACGACGAGCTTGTCTGGAATTGGTTCCAGCGTGAAAGCGGGTGAGGCGAGGAGCAGGACCGCGAGCGTTGCGAGGAGAGCGCGAGTCATGGTGAATCTCCGCGTCAGACCAACAACTGAGGCAGTCTCATTATGCGTAATCCTTCCGAGAAGTGAATCGGTGGTGCTCTCGGCTGTCGGCAGGCTGCGGGGATCTATCCTTCGGTTCGTAGCCGACCATTTGCTGGGGGCGGAGTTGTCCCACAGCCGTCGCGCGGGAGAGAGTATCTTCCACTCTCGAAGTATTTGGATCAATAAAAAATCGATCAGCAATTGATTCTCTTATACAGCCTTTCGGACACCAGGTCGAGGTGGGCAACCTCGGGAGCCGGGAATGTCGTGTCGGAGGACATTAGGGGCAACAAGGGGGTGCCCCGATGGTTTCTTCGAGGCCGATCAGCCGTCCAGGGCAATGGCGGCAAAGAATCACTTTTTCAGTGCTTTTCCGAGGAACTCAAACAACGCCTTTGTGGGCGGATCGTCGGGCTGGCCGAGGTCCGCGTTGATCTTGTTGTGGGTGGTCTCTTTGGCTGCGAAAACTGTGGCGGGAAGGCCTGCATCTTTCAGCACGTTGGCCAGACGCAGCGCCTGCGCGGTCGTGTCGGGATGGCCGGCGACATGCAGGATCAGGAATGGAGGAATGTCCTTGTCTTTTGCCACATGCGTGACGGCGGAGAAGTCGCGATGTTTCTCCGGATCGTTGCCGAACTTCTCACGGTGACCGAACTTCGCTCGTGGCAGACCATGCACCTTCCAACGGGTCTCCGCCGTCTCAATGATAGCCGGCACGTCATAGGTGTCCCCATCGACGGGCACGCACCCTTTGGTGATGGCCAGGGACAGGCCCTCGGCCTTCAAATAGCGATCGTCAGTGCAGATCAACGCGGCGAGCTGCGCGCCGGCGGAATGTCCCATGATCAAAAGACGCTTCGGATCGCCTCCGTACTCGGCGATATGGTCATGCACCCAGTGGATTGACTTGGCGACATCGCGCACGATGGTTGCCATGTCGACGCTCGGCAGGAGTCGATAGTTGGTAGAGACGAATACGAACCCTTTGTCCGTGCATGCCTGCGGCTTGATCTGGACGTCCGTTTTATCGCCCGCCTGCCAACCGCCGCCGTGAATCCAGAAGACCACAGGCAGGTTTTTTGCATTATGCGGTGAATAAACATCGAGCACCTGGCGCTCGTGCGCCGGATCGGCGTAGGGGATGTTGTGTTTGACGTCCTGGACGAGCAACGACGAGCGCATGAACTCGGCAATATGATCGATGGCCTCGCGGGCTTCCGGAAGCAGCGGTTCGTGGGACTGGAACACATGGAACATGCCGGGCCAAACTTCCAGTCTCACCGAGATTCCGTCCGCACGAGCCTTCTTTGCCACGCGGATGCTGTCGTCACGGAGCATCTCGTGCTCGCCGACCTGAATCAACAGCGGTGGAATGCCGCGATAGTCGCCAAAGACCGGCGATGCAAGCGGATTCTTAGGGTCGGTCTTCCCCAGATAATGGTCCCGAAACACGGGCATTGTTTTCGCACTGATGATGGGATCGCTGACCGTTCGCAGCGAATCGCTCGCCAGCGTCAAATCGCTGGTCAGCGACAAGGCGATGCCTCCCGCTGGCAGTGTCATTTTGCGGTCGCGCAGCGCCAGCAGGGTCGCCAAGGTCAAACTGCCCCCCGCTGAATCGCCGGCAACGAAGGTGGCGCGGGCAGGTCCAGGGCCGGCCAGTCCGTTCGCGACCATCCATTTGTGGGCGAGAACACAATCGTCAAGGCCGGCGGGGAAGGGGTGTTCTGGCGCCAGCCGATAGTCGGGGAGGAGGACCGCACATTTTGCCGCCGCCGAGATGTGTGCCGCCTGCGCGAGATAGAATCCGCCCGACCCCGAGACGAATCCGCCGCCGTGCAGATACAGCAGCCGCAGATCGGGGTCCGCGCCAGGTGCCAGGACCCATTCACAGGGGAAATCTCCCACCTTGACCTTGATGAGCTTGACGTCCTTGATGGTGGGCGCACGGCGCGATCCCATGCCCACCCGCAACGCCTCCAGATTGAAGTCGTTGGTGCCGAAGGGCGTCTGCTTGCGAAGTTGTTGCAGGTATTCGATGCCCTCCCGCGAGACTGCGCGATTCATCAGCTCTGGCAATGCCGGCTGGACTGCGGGTTTGAGCAGCTCTTGGCCGGCTGCGTGGGTGCACCAATGACCGAATGATAACCACCACACAAGTCCCGCGGCGATCAAGGTGCGTCTCATGACTTGCATCTTTTTTGAATTAAGATTGCGCCAAGGCTCGGGGTTCCGGTGGAGCAACGATTCCTTGAGCAAGAATCCGGATAACTCCATTGATGTTACTCGGGCACTGGTTGCAGACAACCATCATTCTGCAAACATGGGCAGCTACCGCGGTTACGGGCGCACTTTTTGCGCGCGTCGGTCCCGACTCGCCGACGCGCCTTTTGGGGGTTCGGCCGTACGTGAAACCGCAGTTCGTTGGCAGCAGCCGGGCTGATGAGGAATCGGCTCACGCGACGCGAACACGCGAGTACTTCACCTGCGCTGCCATGCGGGCGGAATGATGGCTCCAGTTTCGTGGAAATGGGGCTATTGTTATTCAGGGCGACTTGAGCTGCAACCGCGTTAGGGCAGTCGCGTCGCATTCTCATGTCAAGAAATCCGACGGCGCGCCCAGAATTTGGGCACCCACAAACAATGGCTTTTTAAAACGACGCTTATGTCCTTTTCGTCAAACCTGTTCGTGCGCAATGTCTTTACGTGCGTTTGTCAAAGCTCTCCGTGCTACCGAGAATGAAGGAAAGATAGGCCTGATCGAAGAGCCCGGACGACAGATCAGTCAGGCCGGTGGACAGGCCGCTCGGATCCGCCGGTCGACCCAGCAAGGCTTCATAATCCGCTTCTACCAGATCGGTTTGATACTCTCCTGAGCCGACAATCAAGGCCGCCGCCCCGGCCTGCGAAGTGCCACCGTCAAGTTTCTGTAAGAAGAAACTTAAACCGGCAGGATCCGGAACACGGTTCAAGCCATCCTCATAGATGGCATAGACGAAGCCGAGAGTGTTGCCGCCGTGCAGTTGGTAGTATTCCGCGGAGCCCATCAGCGCCGTCGCTACTTGTTCGATGGTGGTGTCGCTGGCCAGTTCGTTCTCAAAGGTCGTGAGCCCGCCTGGGTCGGCAGCACGATGCAGGTAGCGCTCATAGAGACTTTGGACCACGTCTTGCTCGGACTCGCCCGAACTTTCGATGCCTGAGACGACGCCGCTGAGCGTTGAACCTTGCCGGAGCTGATTGACCCAAAACGCCATGCCGCCGGAGTCGGCGACACGGCCGAGGAGAACTTCATAAACGTTTTCGATGAAGATCTGGTCGTTGTTGGCATTCGCGCTGTACTGCGGCTCATATGCACCGATGGAGATGCCGGCAGGACCGGGACGCGGGAAACCGCGCTGGTCGTTGTGGTCCAGGACGGAGCTGCTGGGAACTCCCGCGCCGATGGCCAGGCTTCCCGGCAGCAGCGCTTCAGTTTGAACGATCTGCAAACTGCTGGGCCCACCGGCCGCCTTGACGCCGGCGGCATTCAGTCCGTTATCTTCGAGGGGCCCGAGGTCGGGGTTGCCAGTCTTGGTGCTGGCGCCGAAGCCGGTATTGCCATTCGGCGGCCCCAAGGCACCGATCAAATTGCCGCCGTTGTCGATAAGGGTCTGGCCGGCGACGAGAAAGACATCAGGGCCGGAGACATTGCTGACCGCGCTATTCCCAGCGACGATCGTGTTTTGGAAGCCGCTGCCGCTCTTGAGTAGCAAAACTCCTCCGCCTTTGCTCGTGGCAGCGACATTCGCGTTAATCGTGTCATTGAGGAACGTCAAGGGACCGTCCGACTCGCAGATGCCGCCGCCCGTAGCCGCGGCCGTGTTGAGTGTAAATGTGTCGTTGATGATCTGGCTGGCAGTAGAGGAAGTGTAATCGACAAACGCGCCGCCGCCGGCGTCCTCCGCCTGATTGCCGTTGAGCGTGGAGTTGACGAGGTTGAAAGGGGTTGCCACATAAACCGCACCGCCATACACGGCAGCGGCGTTGGCAGTGAACTGGGACGCGGCGATGGTAAGCGAGGCACTGGTTTGGGCGATGCCGCCCCCTTCGCCGGTGGCGCTATTATCCAGGACCAGGCAGTAGAACATCGTCACGTTGCCGGTGCTGCTGCTGTAGAGCGCGCCGCCGGTGCCGCCCAGTCCCTCTGCGATATTAGACTGCAAAGTATCGCTCGTCAGCCGGGCGTTCTGACCGGCGTTATCAATGGCGCCGCCGTCACCGTTCTGGGCCACATTGCCTGCGAACGTGCTATTGCTGACGTTGATGCCGTAGTCGTCCTGCGCGCAAAGGGCGCCGCCATCAGTAGCGGCCACATTGCCAGCGAACGAGCAATAACTGACGGTCGCCTCCGAACCGGTCGAGAAGAAGGTCGTCAGCAGGACACCGCCACCTGCCCCTGGGGCGTCGACCACGTTGTCACTGATCGTGCTGTTGCTGATTTCGACCGTGCCATCAATCACAAATAGTCCGCCACCCCCGATGCCTGTGGTTGTGCCCCCCGGATTCGTGGCCGCTACGTTGTCGGTCAACAGGGTGCCGGTAATGGTGGTGTCCGAACCATTGCGTGCGCTGATGCCGCCGCCGGACAGCGCGGCACTGTTATCGCTGATCGTGCAGCCCTGTACCGTCATCGGGCATGGGATCTCGTCATCGATGCCGCCGCCATAGCCATTGACGACCTGGTTACCGGTCACCGTGTCCTGGCTGAAGGTAATGCTGGATGTGCTGGCACCGAAGATGGCAACGCCCCCGCCCCCGCCGTTTCCCATGCAGGAGTTGTTCGTAATGGAACTGTCGCTGATAGTCACAGCGCCGGTGGTTTCCGCTGCGATTCCTCCACCGTCGGTGAAGCCGTTCGCGGCCACGTTGTCGCTGATCGTGCACCCGGTCACGGTTAAGTTGGCGGCGCCGGTAACCATCTCGAGCCCACCGCCGCCCGAGCTTCCCGTGTTGCCGCTAAGGGAGCTGTTGGTAAGGGTGACGCCGGTGCAGCCGCTGCCCGCGTAGATGCCCCCGCCAAGGTCCCTCGAGCCCAACAGCCGATTGTCAGTGACTTGCGAGTTGGTCAAGGTCACGCTGCCGCTGGTGACGTCGATGCCGCCGCCATACTCACTAGTACTGCCGGCGCTCGAATCGGCGGTGTTGCCCGTGACGATGGAGTTGGTCAGGCTCAGCGATGAGGCGGAAGAGTCCACTACAGCGATGCCGCCGCCGCTGCCGGTGGTGACGCCATCGCGGATCGTGACTCCGGAAATCTGGAGGTCCACCGTGTTCCCGGTGAAAACCACGAATACCCGGTCGGTGCCTCCGCCGGAGATGATCGTGCTTATCGGGCCGGCGCCCTCCAGGTTCAAGGAGTGGCTGATACCGAGGGCGCCGCTGAGATTGACGTAGGTTCCGGCCGGGAGAATCACGGTGTTATCGGAGACCTGCCCATTGTTGACCATGGTGATGGCCTGGCGCAGCGAGATCTCATTGCCAATGGTCGTATCCAGGGGGTTGGTCACGGTGACCGAGGGCACCAGGCGTTCCTCCAGGGTTTCCAGCACGAGCCGGCGGGGGAAGCGCCTGGCCTGGTGCTGCCGCTTGGCACGGACCTTCGAAACTTCGAAAAACAGCCGGCTCAGCCACTGGCGTCGAGAGCGCAACATGCTAACACCTTTTTCCGTAATCAATTGTGGCAATAGAAACCCAGGCTGCGGTTCGAGACCGCACTCTTATTCAAGCCTCGTAGGGGTTGCTATTCTCAGTGCGTAATCGCTGGCTCAAGTCTGCAAAAATTCCTCCGATTTTTTCCGGACTTCAGCCTGGGTAGTGAAGGGGCGGCGCGCCAGGATCTAGATAGATGCAGTGAAGGAACGGAAAGAAGAGCAGCCTAGAAAATACAGACCAGGGCCATACGCGAAGGGCGGCATTTTCAGAGAGACGAAGGAATATGTCTCCAAAAAGACCCGGCGAAAGTCTGTGTAAGCCGCGGGCAGAATTATAAGGGACTCAGTTTGCCACAACTGGATCCATCATTAAAGCAAAGCTGCTAAGTCCGAGGGTGCCAAAGCGACGGTGGGGCAGAACCAACTGGGTGGCGAGAAGGTTTGCATCGTGCAAACCGCATTGAAAATCGTCGCACGTTGCATTCTAATGACGACCGATCCCGCCGATCTCGTGCTCGATCCGACCTGCGGCTCTGCCGATGTGTGCGCGACGATCTACAAGCGTCTTAGGTATCGACCCGGACATGCCGATTCACGACCGCGCGGGCCAGCCGATACCGATGGCGCATGGGGGCGGGTGATTCGGGGATTCGAGCGTTGGACGGCTTGGGAAGACTGTCCCACGTAAAGCCGCGGCCCCGGCGGGGTAATTCATGCTAATCGGCTACGTCAGTGACGAATATTATGCCGCCTTGCCTGACGTGGCGCTCGAGTTGCACGGCGCCGGCGCGGAGGCGATGGTCCGGTCGTGGCCCTCGGGGGCCGTCCACGCGGACTTACCGGCGGGCGAGTACGAAGTCTGCCTGAGTCGCTCCGGCTACGGGTCGAAGCGCGTGCGCGTCCAGGTTGCGGCGGAGCGGCCGGTCCACTTCCGCATGCTCTCGGACCGCCTGCTCGGCTATGCGTGGCCCAAGTGGTGCCAGGACGGGGATCGCGTCCAGTTCCGCGTCCATTCCGTCGAGCCCTACAAGCTCGGCCTGTGGCGTTACGGTCTGCGCAAGGAGTTCGTCCGCAATATCGGCTGGTACGATAACCACGGCCCGCGCGCCATCATGCAGCTCTTGCCCGACGAGCATGTCGTCGAAACCGGGGTACGCTGGGACAGCGGCCACGGCGAGCACGGCCAGGTCATCGCCGCGCCGGAGCGTACCGGCCTGTATTATTTTCATGCACGTGGCGAATCGGGGGCGTTCTTCTCCTTCCCCCTCGTGGTCGGTCCCCGCAAGCCGACTGCACCAGTCGCGGTGCTCGCCTCGACGAATACATGGAACGCCTACAACGCGTTCGGCGGCCGCAGCAACTACATCATGGCCGCTCACGTACTCGATCGACCGATCGTCAATTCCAAGAGCGACCTGCCGCGCTATCGCGGCGAGAGTTACGGCGAGTGGAAGAGTTCAGCCGAGTTCGCTCCGCTATCGTTCGACCGGCCTGAACCGTACAACTTCGTCCCCGCGGACGTCGAATGTACTGATCCGATTGAGGGGCGGCAGGCGTGCCACCTGGCGCCTGCGGAGTGGCGGCTGCTTGGCTGGCTGGAGCGCGAGAAGTTGGCCTACGATCTCTACGCCGACGAACAACTGCACTCCGGCGTGCTCGACCTCGACGCTTACCGCGTCCTCGTGCTCAACACGCACCCGGAGTACTGGACCGAGGCGATGTACCGCCGCGTCAAGAACTGGGTCTTCGAGCGCGGCGGCCGATTGATGTACCTAGGCGGCAACGGCATCAACTGCCCGGTTGAGCTGCTCGATGGCGGCCAGACCATGCGCTGCCTGAACTCGTGGCCTGCCGGCCGCGAGAGCCGCTTCCATGCCCATGTCGAGTCGGAGGCAAACCTGCTCGGCGTCGTCTTCACCGACCCCGGCGCGATGACCGTGGCGCCCTACGAGGTCGTCAACCCGGGCCACTGGGTCTTCGCCGGCACCGGACTGCTCCACGGCCACCGTTTTGGCCTTACGACCCTACACGAGCGCTACGGCGATGGCGCCTCGGGACACGAAACGGACAAGATCAGCCCCAGCTCGCCGGCCAACATCGAGCTGCTGGCTCGCGGCCTGAATCCTGATGAGGGGGGCGCGCACATGGTCTATTTCGACACGCCCAGCGGCGGTGAAGTTTTCTCAGTCGGGTCGATCACGTTTCCCTCCGCACTTTTGTGCGAGGATACCTGCTCGCGGATCACGGCGAATGTGCTCAAGCGGTTTCTGACGTGACGGGCGCTTCGGCCTGGACCGGCCGGGTCGTGTCGATCAGCAGCCAGCCGAAAGCCCCGACCAGGAGCACGCCGGCATAGACGAAGAAGGCGGGGGTCCACTGCGCCCGGCCCTCATAGCCAAGAGAACCCAGGTACTGAACGAACCGGCCCAGAAAAGGCGGCGACATGACTGCCCCAAGACCGCCCATCGCATTCATCAGGCCGAACAGCGCCCCCACGTGGCGGCCGCTCACGTCCGTGGCCGCGCCCCACCAGTTGGCAAGCGTGGCGTTAATGGCGAACATGCCGGCCGCCATCCACAGCGTCGACAGCAACGTCGCGTCGGTCTGAGCGCCCAAAAGCAGCAACGTCGCGGCGGACGCCAGCGCGCTGAATCCGAGGCCGCACCGGCAGCGGCGGCGCTGACCGGTGCGGCGAATAAGCCAATCGATCAGGATGCCGCCGCTCATGGCCCCGGCGGCACCGCCGCAGAGGACCAGGCCGGCCAGCCAGCCTGTGGTGATTGGGTCCGTACCGCGCGCTTCATTCAGATAGGACGGATACCAGAAGAAGAAGAGGTAGGTATTGAAAGCAGCGCACGCGAGAACACTGCCGAGGAGCCAGACGTTCGCGTTCTGGACCACCGCGCGCCACGGGATGGGCGGGTGTTCCGTTCCCCCCGGCGCTGGGGCACTGCCCATGATCAGGTCACGCTCCGCCTCGTTGACCATCGGGTGTTCGGCCGGGTCGTCCCGGAACCACCAGTAAAAGGCGACGGCCCACAGCAGGCCGGGCAGCGCGAAGACCAGGAAAGTCCAGCGCCAGCCGATTGACTTGATCAAGTACGCCGCCGCCACCGGGGCAACCGCTCCGCCAATCAGGGCCAGGGTGTTGATCAGCCCCTGCGCCGGGCCGCGCCGATCTGGCGGAAACCAGCGCGTCAGCACCCGGGCGGTATTGGGGAACGCACCGGCCTCGCCTGCGCCGAACAGGAACCGGATGCTCAGAAGAGACCAGAATCCCGCCGCCGCCCCCGTGAGCGCCGTGAAGGCCGACCACCAGAGCACAATCCGGGTCAGCACGCCGCGCGAGCCATACCGATCGCTCCACGCCCCGGTCGGCACCTCGAAGAGGCAATAGGCGAGGGTGAAGGCCGAGAAGATCCAGCCCATCTCGTCCTTCGAGATCTCCAAGTCCTCCTGAATGCTAAGCGCCGCCTGGCCAATGCAGAGGCGATCGACGTAGAACACGAGCGCCAGCACCCCCAGAAATGCCAGCACGCCATAGCGCACGCGCGTCGGCCGCACGATGGATGGGTAGAGAATCGGCTCGGACATGGGTCATTCCTTGACGGCAGGATGATGCCGGGCGATCCGCGCCATAATAGACTAGATTCGGCCTTTGTGCAAAATTCCTGGCTTGCGGATGAGCGCCATGAAGATTACCCATGTCGAAACCTTCCAGGTGTGCATTCCCCTGATCCCCGCGCGCCGCATGATCAGCGCCCTCGGCACGCATACCGAGTCGCGTTACCTGCTGGTGCGCCTCGGCACCGATGCCGGCATCGATGGCGTCGGCGAGGCGACCGTGATGCCGATCTGGAGCGGCGAGACGGCCTGGGGCGCCCAGGCGCTTGTCGAACGCGTGCTAGCTCCCCTCCTCTTGGACTGCGACCCGCACGACCTGGCGACGATCGGGCAGCGCATGGATGGTGCGACGCGGCACAACTGGTTCGCCAAGGCCGCGCTGGAAATGGCGTGCTGGGACATCCAGGGCAAGGCCGCGGGCAAACCGGTGTACGAGCTGCTCGGTGGCGCTGTCCGGCCGCGCTCCATTCGCTGCCGTTTCTCGATGGGCGCCTACGAACCAGAGCGGGCGCGGGCTCGCGCCCTGGAGCTGGTCGCCGAGGGCTTCGACACGATCAAGGTCAAGGTCGGCGGCCAGCCCGAGGCCGACATCGCCCGCGTTCGTGCCGTCCGCGAGGCGATCGGCCCCGAGCGGGCGCTGACAATCGACGCGAACTGCGGCTGGGATGCCGATACCGCAGTGGCCTGCATGAAGGCCCTTGATGATTGCTGCATTGCCCTCAACGAGCAGCCGACGCCCGATGGCGACTACGCCAGCCTGGCCCGCGTCCGCCGCGAGACCAGGCCGCCGGTGATGGCCGACGACATCTGCTTCGACCTGGCCCATGCGCACGAGCTGATCCGCAACGACTGCTGCGACGTGATCAGCGTCTACCCCGGCAAGAACGGCGGCATCACCAAGTCGCGCGCCATCGCCGAGTTCGCGGCCCAGCATGGCGTGGCGTGCAGCATCGGTTCGAACCTGGAATGGGATGTCGGCACCGCTGCCATGGCCCACCTTGTCGTCGCCACACCGAACCTGCAGGTCGAGAAGTACCCAGGCGACATGCTCGGCCCGGTTTATCACGAGGCACGCATCGTGAAGGATCCGATCGACATCCGTGGCCCCGTGGTGACGATCACGGACCGGCCGGGCCTCGGCGTCGAGGTGGACTGGCAGGTGGTCCGGGCGCATGCGTGCCAAGACGATTGAGGTGCAGCATATTCAGCACGGGATGATGCGGTCGTCTCTGGGCCATCTCTCTGCGGATGGTCACGTCGCAATCTTCGGGCCGAAGCCGTTCTTGGCTGTTGCCAAGCAGCTCCCAACCACAAAACTGCTCTGATCCAACGCGTGCCCGCCGCCAAACGCACGTCCAAAAAACAGCCTAAAATCCTGCTTACTGCGCTTGCTGTCCTCCCGCCCGCGAGGTAACTCACTGTCCCTGTTGCATCGCGATTGGCGCGAGGCGAACACCTACAGCTACGCAGAAAGGGAGATGCATCATGGCAAGCAAGAAGACAGCGATGGATTCGGCCCACACCGAAAAGGCCAAGAGCACCGAGGCAGAGAAGGCGACGGGCACCTCGAGGAAGATTACGGACCTGAGCCTGGGCGACATCGTCCTGATTCCAGGGTTCGACGGCCCGAGAACTATCTGCGACGCAACCAAGGTCGGGGATGGCGCGGACGCGGGCAAGTTCGAGGTCGCACTGCGAGACGAAGCCGGCGAGGTCGAACACGCCCGGTTCGCCCCGGACGAGGAAGTGCAGGTGGTCGGCAAAGCGGCCAAAGGCGGCAAGGCCTCGCCCGTACCCGCGGAGTCTGCGGCGCGGAAGACCTCGTCGAAGGCCAAGGGCACGAAGAACAAGGGGTCCAAGCCCGAGGGCGCCAAGAAGGCGGAGAAAGCGCCGAAGGCCACCAAGGAGAAGAAGACCAGCGCCCTGGACGCCGCCGCCAAGGTGCTGGGCGAGAATGGCGAGCCGATGAATTGCCAGGAGATGATCAAGGCGATGTCGGACAAGGGCTACTGGAAATCGCCGGGCGGGCTGACGCCGCACGCGACTTTGTATTCTGCGATTCTTCGAGAGATCAAGAGCAAGGGGAAGGAGGCACGGTTCAAGAAGGCGGATCGGGGGAAGTTTGGCCTAAGTTAGGCTTGCCCACGCAAATCTGGATCGCCCACGAGGCCTCCAACGCGGAGGCCTTTTCTTGTTACCGGTTCTGTGGCCAAAGAAGCCGAACCGGACCTGACGTGCGCGAGCGTAGGCCAACCGTTGGCAGAGAATCCGGGACTCCGCGAAGACCAGCGTGAAAGGGAGAGAGCTGGGGTATCTGGCTGCGCAAATAATCCTGCCAATGCCACTCATCAGGCGTCGCCCAGTCGCCTGTTGGGTGCACGGCAGGAGGCATGCTGCGTAGCGATTGGCGGCGCGGAAATGCAAGCAAAGACAGATGGCCTTGGAGAATGCACTACTGGTCGTCAGCGCCGTGGCTCTCATCCGGCGGCCGCTTCCAAAGCTGAAAATAAAGGACTGATTGGCTTGGTATTCTTGGCGACGATCACGCCATCCTGGACTGACCACAGGTCTCTATGCCCATGCCAGCCATCGAGATTGTTGCCGTTGAATAGCTTGATGGTCTCCGATGGTCCTTCCCGCGGCGGAACTACGAGGGCATCTTTCTTGTGTGAGATGAAAATCGGAGAATTTGCGGTCGGTGAGCAAATAAGTGTTCGGCTCGAATCGTCCCAGCCGCGGCTGCCGCGAAGGTGAGCGCGAGAATGCCGTTACAAGCTACTTTACCCGCGGTTGTCTCGACATAGTTCATACAGCGATCCTCCCAGTTGCTTATGCAAATAAGTCCGTTACCGGCCTGCCTTCGCAGACGCGAAACGGCCGCCCATCCCGATCGCGAATCTCGCTTTCGGGCGAAATCCCCATGGCATGGTGAATCGTGGCCAGCAGATCTTCAGGAGAAACAGGATTGTCCTTTACATATGCGGCAAGCTTATCAGTCGATCCATAAACTTGGCCGCCCCGAATACTGCCACCGGCCAACAAAGCGGACTGACACATGCCCCAGTGATCGCGGCCCTGATTGGCGTTGATCTTGGGCGTGCGGCCAAATTCCCCCACTGCAACCACCAGCGTCTCCTCAAGAAGGCCGCGGTCCGCCAAGTCTCCGATCAACGCGGAATAGGCCTGGTCGAGCGGAGGAATACAGTATTTCTCCTTCAGCATGGCGTAACCGCCGATGCCGCCAAGCCCGGCCGTGCCCCCGTGATTGTCCCAAACATTGGCGATGCGCCCAGCCGGCATGAAGTACATCCAGATGACCGACACGAGTCGCACATCTGCCTCGATCAGGCGGCGGGCAAGCAGGAAGCTCTCGCCGTACTCATTGCGGCCATAGCGATCGCGCAGAGAAGGCGGCTCCAGGTCCAAGTTGAACGCGCGCTTGGCAGCCGCAGAGGACACCATGCGAAAAGCCTGCTCATAGAAGCCGCCGAGGCCCTCGGTCGTGCGGCTATGCTGTAAGCATCGATCCTGTTCATCGATCAAATGCAAAAGACCACGTCTGGCGATCAGCCGCGCATCGTTGATGCCGTCAGCCATGGAAACCGCATGCGCAGGTCGATCTCCGGAATTAGGCGCCTCGCGAAGCTCCATCGGGTCGTACCGAGGGCCGAGAAAGCCGGCGTAAGTGCCGGCATATGTAATCCCATCGTGGCCGATGGGTCGCGGAATCGTCACGGCCGGCGGCATCTTCCCCGGCGGGCTGAAATACGACTGAACCGCGGCGAAGTTCGGAAAATCGGTCCGCCGGCGAATATTCCTCGGCGCTACCAATGTCGGATTCTGTTTCCCCGTCAACATGTGATAGACGGAGGCTTCGTGAATATTGCTGCCGTGGCTCACCGACCGGACAACCGCCACCTTGTCCATCTGCCGAGCTAAAAGCGGCATCTGGTCGCAGACATCAATCCCCGGCACCACAGTACGGATGGGGCGGAAGAGGCTCCGGATACCAAGCGGCGCCTCTGGCTTCATGTCCCAAAGGTCCTGCTGTGGCGGACCACCCCAAAGAAAAATATAGATGCATGATTTCGCTCTGCGATGAGGAGCGTTGCCGGCTGCCCCGGCGCTGGCACTGGTAAGCAGGTTGGGCAACGTCAGCGCACCCAGGCCGAGTTTACCGAGCCGGATCATGGCATCGCGCCGGTGGAGCACGGAAGGGGCCTCCAGGAGGGATCGGGGAGTAGCCATCACCGTAACTCTTTGCCGACGCCCGCACAAGCGCGATCCGGCAATCAATTCCAGGGCCCGACGAACACCAATTCGCTGTAGTCTTCGTAGCGATGAAAATCGGACTGCGTTAAGGGTGCCGTGGAAGATGTCTCTGGCCTTTCGAAGGCCGCGGAGTAGTCGTATCGGCAGAGGGCGAAGCGCCATTTGGCGCCAGGCTGCGGCGTCGCACCGCTGACCTCGAATGCAGTCAGTGGTATACGACCTTCGACGGTCCAGCCGGTGTCCTTGTCTTGCCAGTTGTTCAAGGTGCCCTGAAGTTGTACGGCAGGGCCGTGCCCGCGGAATCAGCGGCGCGGGAAACGTTGTCGAAGGGCAAAGGCACGAAGAACAAGGCACCCAAGCCCGAGGGCGCCAAGAAGGCGAAGAAGGAGCCGAAGGGCTCCAAGGAGAAGAAGACCAGCGCCCTGGACGCCGCCGCCAAGGTGCTGGGCGAGAACGGCGAGCCGATGAACTGCCAGGAGATGATCAAGGCGATGTCGGACAAGGGCTACTGGAAGTCCCCGGGCGGTCTGACGCCTCACGCGACTTTGTATTCTGCGATTCTCAGAGAGATCAAGGCGAAGGGGAAGGAGGCCCGGTTCAAGAAGGCGGATCGGGGGAAGTTTAGCCTAACGTAGCATTGCCTACGCAATTCTGGATCGCTCACGAGGCCCCGTAACGCGGGGCCTTTTGTCGTTGGTGTTCTGGCCAACCGGGGCGTTCTGGACGCGACGTTTGCGAACCTGGGCGAGCGCAGGGCCGGTTATCGGCCTACCTTGGTCCGATCAGCCTGTTTGTCGCGGTAGTGGCAGGCATGGGAAAATAATTGCATTGCTTAGGTGAAAAGCGACTTTTCACCGACTAAGGGGTTCGACGTAGCTTCCGAACGATGTCAAACGTACTGATCACGCCGACCAGTACGCCGGTCCGGTCCACCACAAAGAGCCGATGTAGTTTCATCGCGGCCATCTTAGCCACCACCTCCCACGCCGGGTCCTCCGGCCTGACCGAAACGACAGTCGGGGTCATGATGTCGTGCACGTTGGTCGTACTCGATGGCTTGGCTTCCCGTCGAACGATGTCCGTCCGACTGACAACGCCGACCGGACGTCCGGCATCATTGATGACAACGAGAGCGCTGAACTCCCGGTTACTGAGAATAGACGCCGCGTCAAGAATCGCTGCATTTTCGGAAATGGAGATCGGGTTCGGTGTCATGAGCTCTTCGGCGGTTTTCGCCTCGAGAGTCAAAGAAAACATATCGCATCCTCTCTTGCTGAGTCGCCCAAGAATTTTCGTGAATTCCCCTTCCTTTTTCTCCGCTCGGAAGACCGTCCCATTGTACGCCCAATTAGTAGTCTAACGGGCACCCGTCGCATTTCACAATGCACCTGTGGCCAGGATAGCCGCCAGCACCATGAGCAACCCCAGTACAGGAAGCGGCGACATGGGACTGCTCCACGTCGCTGCCCAAAGGAATGGTTTGCGGCTTATGCTTAGGGATTACTTTCTCCCGACGGCGCTAGTGCGCAAACGCAAACAGCGCGCCCACCTCCCCATCATCATCCACCGCCACATGCAGATAGACGCTCGTGGTCAGCAAGCTGGCATGGCCGGCAGCTGCCCTTACTTCGGCCAGCGTGCGTTTCCCGGCAAGGGCGTGGCTAATAAACGTATGTCGCCCGTGGTGGATGGTCAGCGTGCGTAGCCGCGCCAACCCGAGAACCTTGCAAGCCGAGATGAATCGCCGACGCAGTGCCGCTCTTTGGAGTGCCAAGCCGCGCCGGTCGGCCTGCACCGAGCAGACGAACGGATCGGTGCCGCGGGCGCCGTCAGCAATGCGCCTCGCCTTCCACGCCACGATGTCGGCCAGTGTCGCCCCATCCCACCACATAGGCACGCACCGCGATCGTTTTCCTTTCGTGATCTGTCGACGCAAACGCAGGTGCGGGCGCTGCACGTCCGCCACCACATCGTCTAGCTGTAGCCCTCCGATCTCGGAAACCCGTAGACCGCAGCAGCACGCCAGGCGGACGATTACCAGGTTGCGTTGGGTATTGGCACGTGAGGTCCGGGCGCTTAGGTCGGCTAAGACAGTCGTCAGTTCACGTCGAGTCAGAATGCGGGTCGGGTCGAGGTTCCAGGTGGATAATGCAGGCATGGTGCTCTCCGGCGGCAAGGGTTGGTTCCAGCGACGCCGTCACATGAGTACGTCACCCGTGCCGGAATGCAAGGCAAATGATGGCTCCATTTGGGAAGTGCGTTTATTCTAAATTGTTTCCCGACTCCTCCTCCGTGCGCTGCCAGGTTTCTCCCGGCGTGCCCAACTGCGACGGACTTGAAGAGAGGTACCCCGATAATAGAAGAAACCGAGAGGCCGCTCAGTCGGCGGCGAGCCCGTTGTTCCCGACACTCGAAGCAGGTAAACCATGCAGAAGTTGATCCAAGGCATTCACCGATTTCAACAAGAGAGCTTCCGTCCGCTCCAAGGGTTGTTTGAGCAGTTGTCGAAGGGACAGAACCCCGAAACACTGTTCATCACTTGTTCGGATTCCCGCATCGACCCAAACCTGCTCACTCGATCCAAACCGGGGGACCTGTTTATCCTCCGCAACGCCGGAAACATTGTGCCTCCGCACGGTGCAGCCAGCGGCGGAGAGGCGGCGACCATCGAGTTCGCTGTCGCCGCACTTGGGGTCAAGGACATTATCCTCTGCGGCCATTCCCACTGCGGAGCCATGAAGGGAGTGTTGCAGCCCGAACAGATCGCATGTCTCCCGGCTGTCTCGTCATGGCTCTCCCATGCTGAGACGACCCGCCGTATCGTCAAGGACAATTACGGCCACCTCGACGGTGATCGACTGCTGACGGCCACCGTTGAAGAGAACGTGCTGGTTCAACTAGAGAACCTGCGGACGCTTCCGGCCGTCGGTTCTGCGTTGATGCGGGGCGATCTGCACGTGCATGGCTGGGTATACAAGATTGAAACTGGAGAGGTCTTTGCTTACGACTTGGCCTGTGGGCAGTTTGTCCCTGTGGCCCAGTACCAATATCCGCAGGGTGAAGTCGCTGTTCGGCATCGCGACCTCGACACAATCTAAGCTTGGCAGTATGCAGACGGAAGCTGGCGACCCGCTTTTTGGCGCCCGTCAGCATCCACGAGCCTTCGGCGGTGAGAAGCACCCCTCGTTCTGGTAAGGGATCGTGTGTGCAACGCGGTCACATGAGTACCTCAGCGGCGCCGGAATGCAAGGCAAATGATGGCTCCAGTTTTGTTGATTTGCATCCATCATCGTCCCTGGACCAGACCCTGAGCACCTGGCGGCAGGGCATTTTTGTCGTGGATGGCGTAACTCACTATAGCGGTTGATCTTTCCACGGTTCAAAGATGCGTTCGCCTATTGAACAATCAACCGATGCCGCTTAGAACTCCTCTGTGAGTGTGAAATCCCCCCGCGCTCCTCAACAATCCCGAAAGAGAAATCCCTGCCAGGAGGCCTGATGAGCCGAGCATTCGTGATAGCGGCATTGGTTGTCACTGCGTTTGCTTCCCGTGCGCAAGCGGCGGATGACGAACCCCTGTACGGCTTCACGCCCGCTACTTCCAAAACACAGCGTGATTGGGAAAAGAAATTTACTGCCATCCCGAGCCCGCGGATCATGCGGGACACCATGAAGCGGCTCAGCGCCCGCCCTCATCATGTCGGCTCACCCTATGACAAGGACAACGCAGAGTGGATTCTTGCTCGCTTCAAGTCGTGGGGGCTCGACGCGCACATTGAGCAATTTGACGTGCTATTCCCAACCCCCAAGACTCGCGTTGTCGAACTCATCGAGCCGACCCGCTATGTCGCAAAGCTTCAGGAGCCAGCGGTCGCAGGTGATCCGACTTCGGATCAGCAGTCCGAGCAACTTCCTTCTTACAACGCATACTCAATCGATGGGGATGTCACCGCGCCCCTTGTCTACGTGAACTACGGCATCCCCAAGGACTATGAGATGCTCGACCGCCTGGGCGTCTCGGTCAAAGGGGCGATTGTCATCGCCCGGTACGGCGGGTCGTGGCGGGGAATCAAACCGAAGGTTGCCGCGGAGCATGGAGCGGTCGGATGCATCATCTACTCCGACCCTCACGAGGACGGCTACTTCCACGGCGATGTCTTCCCCAAGGGGCCCATGCGCAATGAGAACGGCGTGCAGCGCGGCAGCGTCGCCGACATGCCCCTTTTTCCCGGTGACCCGCTCACGCCGGGCGTCGCCGCCAAGGGCAATGTGAAGCGCCTGGCCATCAAGGATGCACCGACGATCACCAAGATTCCCGTCCTTCCCATATCGTATGGTGACGCCAAACCGCTGCTGGCCGAGCTCAAAGGCCCAGTCGCCCCTGAAGAATTCCGCGGCGCCCTCCCGATCACCTACCACGTCGGCCCCGGCCCCGCGAAGGTCCATCTCAAAGTCGAGTCGAATTGGGACATCAAGCCCATTCGCAACATCGTCGCCAAGATCCCAGGCGCGCAAGCGCCGGATCAATGGATCATTCGCGGCAACCACCACGACGCTTGGGTCAACGGCGCAGAGGACCCCCTCTCCGGCCAGGTTGCGCTTCTTGAAGAGGCCCGCTCCATGTCCGAGCTTCTCAAGCAGGGATGGAAGCCCAAACGCACGATCATTTTCTGCGCCTGGGACGGCGAAGAGCCAGGGTTGCTCGGGTCGACGGAATGGTGCGAAGCCCACGCCGACGAGCTGGTTGCCCACGCCGCCCTTTACGTCAATTCCGACTCGAACGGCCGCGGTTTTCTTGGTGTCGAGGGATCTCATTCTCTGGAAAAATTCGTGAACAGCGTGGCTCGAGACATCATCGATCCCGAGAAAAACATCCCTGTCGCCAACCGCCTGAAGGCCCAACTTCTTACATCGGGCAATGCCGAGGTGATCAAAGAAGTTCGGACACGAGCGGACCTCCGCATTGGCGCGATGGGTTCGGGGAGCGATTACACCGCATTTATCGACCACCTCGGGATTGCATCAGTCGATCTCGGGTTCGGGGGTGAAGACCAAGGCGGTGTCTACCACTCTGCTTACGACGATTTTTATTGGTACACACACTTTTCCGACACCGACTTCGTCTACGGCAGAGTGTTATCCCAGACGGCAGGTACGATGCTGATGCGCTTTGCCGATGCCGATGTGTTGCCTTACGACTTCGCCAATTTCGCCGACACGATGCACCGTTACGTTACCGAGGTCAAAAAATTGCTGTCCGACAAGCAGGAGGAAATCCGTGATCGCAACGAGGCGATCGATCAGCATCTGTACGATGCCGCCAGCGACCCGCGCCACCCGCTGCTGGCGCCGCCGAAACAGGCCGTCCCTCCCTTTCTGAATTTTGCCCCTCTTGATAACGCTCTTTCGACACTCGACAAGAGCGCCCAACAGTACTCCAAAGCGATCGACTCATTCTCTCGGAAGAGCGACGGGGCGAACGGTAAGAATCTTGCTGCTCTGAACGCCCTTCTCATCCAGACAGAACGCCGTCTCACGAGTTCGGATGGCCTTCCCCGCCGGCCATGGTTCAAGCACCTGATTTACGCACCCGGATTCTATACCGGCTATGGGGCCAAGACCTTGCCGGGAATACGCGAGGGCATCGAGGAGAAGCGGTATGAAGAAGCCGAAAGGGAAATCAGCCGGGCGGCGAAAGCGCTGAAGGATTATGCGGTTAGTGTGGACCGTGTCGCGGATGAGTTGGAGAAGAAATAGCGCTCTGATACCTGGGTCCGCGAGCCGTAGATATTGCCCATGCCGTTCAAAGGGCAAATTGTCAAAATCGTCCACCGGCCAGGACCCCTCTCCGTGCTGGAGAACGCATACCTTCACTTGTTCTCAGGGGCCGTCCAGCGACGATGATGGACCCAAATCGGTGTAAATGTGTCCGTTCTGACAGAATCGCTGGCGAGAACATTTCAGAACGCTCTCTGCCTTCTCAGCGGTAAATTGTCGCCCCCAATCCTGGCACTTTTCCTGACGCCGTTTCTGATCAAGCACCGAGGCAGAGACCTTCTTCCTCGCCGAAGTTCGCGCCAAGGAACTGGCGGCGCAGGTAGCGCAGAATGTCCGTCGTACTGATCACGCCGATGACCTCCCCGGCTTCATCGGTCACAAAGATACGATGGATGCCCATGGACAATAGAGCGTCGACTACCAAATTTGCGGGTGTGTCCCTGGCTACAGAAAAGACGACCGGCGTCATGATGTCCCGCACCAACACCGGGAGTGCCGGGTCTGGAGACACGCTCAAGTCGTTGCCCTCGAGGATTTGCAACGGGGCATACTCATTATTGGTCGCATTCCATGCTGGCTGTGAGTACTCGTGCCTGCGGGCGTCGTGAGTCACGACGTCGCTGCGACTCAAGACTCCAATGGGCCGGCCCTCCTCACCAAGCACCGGGACCGCCCCAAGGTTCTTCTCAATGAGCAGCGTGACAGCCTCCTGAAGGTTGGCCGCAGCTCCGATCGAGATGACATTGGGTTTCATCAGATCCCCCGCAGTCACGGAGCGAGCAAAAAGAGGGGAGCCGCAACGATTCTCGCAAGTGTCCATGATGTTTCCCCAGCGATTCAGTTGCAGAGGCACAGCCGTATAGCTTCGCAAACCTCATGCCAAGATTAGATGAACGACTTGTGCAGAAGCTCGGCTACTGATCGTAGAGGAAGAATTGTGTTGATTTGGACGCCATCTGTCTCTGCCATCGTGCAGCACCTTCAGCAGAATGGGGATCGCCGTGTAAGTGCGCTTCCTGTCAAGCATGAGTTTTACACTGAATAGTGCTGCTTGTAGCCTTCTAGCATCGTTCCTGCCGCCTCCTCAATGGCCTCAGTCCACTGGTTGGCTAGGCTCTCTGTCCAATCTTGGCTGTGGAACTGTTCGAGCGCGGCCAGCATAGCGTCGCGGAAATGGGGATAGAGATCCGGGGGGATTCCGCGGCGACTGTGCTTGGTTCCCAGGTACTTCAAATACACCTCGGTCGCGGGATAAGATGCCCTGTGGTGGCGTTCGATGACCATGAGAACCATCGTGAGCAATACCGCCTGATTCTTCAGGTCTACACCCTGGAAATGCTGGCGCACGTCGGGGTATCGGTCCAAGAACACCAGGTAGAACAGGTCTGCCAGAGACTCGCGGTGCTGGAGAATTCGATGAATGCTCTCATTGAGATTCATGTTTGCCTCCGGCATCTCGCGATCCAGCATTTCCGTGAAAAGGGCAAGATCATGGACTTCCCTGGAAGCAAATCCCGCGCCGCGTGAAGATACAGTCCAAAGTGGTGCTGTAGCCAAACGCCCGGGGTGCGACCCACGGATGTTGCCAAAGGCTGCTTATATTCCGCAACGGGCGCCCGTTGTAAGCGAAGCGGGCAGTCCTGGGATAGCCCGGTGTGCTGGAACGGACCATGAGTGTGCCCGTCCGCGCGCTATCGAACAAGCCATGTTTGTAGGCAACGCCAAGAGCCTTGCCATGCGAAGGCCGACCAGGTCTTCATTTCTCAATCTGACATTGGCATTGCCTTTGCTTCAAGCGTTGGCGGAGGGAAAAGCCATGCGAATGATTCAATCCATCCTGTTACCGGTCGATTTCCACCAGGCGTCCGGCAGTGTCACCAGAACTGCCGCACGTGTGGCAGCGGTTTTTGGTTCGCATCTGACGCTGCTGCACGTTCTCGAGCCGACGCTCATCAGTCCCAGCGAAATGCAGTACGCGCGCGAACGCGCCACGGAGCGCATGCGCGAGTTGATCGAGGTAATGGCTCTCGACAAGATCGTGATGGACGAGTCCGCCATTGTTGTGGGATCGTCAGTACATCAGATTGTCCGCAAAGCAGAGGAAATGGACGCCGGGCTCGTGATAATGGGCACGGGTGAGAGGTCCCGCTTCGACCGGCCGCCGGGTCCGACTACTCAGGGGGTCCTTCAGCATGCCTCTCAGCCGGTGCTCGCTGTTCGGCCTGGCGAGCCCGAGGCGCATTTTGCTCGCATCCTCTGTCCAGTTGATCAATCCCCCGTTTCTCTGCGGGGGTTGCGCAATGCGATCCAGCTGGCACGCGCTTTTCACGGACGTCTGGTTGTGCTCAGTGTCGCCCCTGAAGCGAGCCCACCGCTCATGGCCGATGGACCTTGGCTGGCCGGCATGCTCCGCGACCACGAGCCGAGCTGGCGCGAAGAGTTTGATCGCTTCCTCAAGGAGATCGACTTCGGCAACGTCTCCTGGCAGAGTGAGGTGCGCGTCGGCCTGGCGCACGAACAGATCGTTGCCGCCGCGCGTGACCACCGGGCCGACGTGATCGTCATGGGCTCCACGGGTCGCAGCGGTCTGGCCCGATTGCTTATGGGCAGTGTTACGCGCCGCGTTGTCAAGCAGCTCCCCTGCTCGTTGCTGACCGTGAAGAGCGAAGATCTGGTGGAGGGACTATCAGAAGGAGACATCAAGGCAATAAAACTGTTGCTGGCCGAAGGTCAGGAGATGCTTGCGGCGGGTTGCAACGCCGAGGCGGCGGGTAAGTTCCGCCAGGTGTTGCTGCAAAACGCATTCAGTATTCCCGCCCTGGAGGGCCTGGCTGCAGCTTACATGAAGCTTGGCCGTTCCGAGGAGGCGAACCGCTATCGCTACCGGGCTGAGGTGATTCATAATAGCTGAACCCATCGCTAGCGCTTCAGGATTCTGACTGTGCCGGGTCGTCCTGGGGCGTGATCCCTCATCCGAGCACATGGCTGAGCGATTGAGTCCATGCATCTTGACCGACCTTCCAGCATCGCATCGAGCAGATCGTCGTTGCCAATGAGCGGGCGCAGTATGATACTCACTCCGCCGGTCCTTGGTTCCAGAATCGACCGATCCAAATCGTACGGCGGATCATGCCGATTAAGAAATGGCCAAGCTGCAAATCGGGCAGCACAGAGGCGTTGGCATTTGATTTCGAGAAAGATAGCTGAAGAAACCAGCAAGGAGCTGACCATGAAAACTTCGTCAGAACGTTTGGCCGACGCCATGGAGCAGACTCGCCGCAAGTGGCGGCTACGGATCAAGGCCGAGGCAGCGGTGGCAGAAGCGACGATTAACCTGGATCAATTCATGGCGGCACTGAAGGTTGTGGAGGATGACCATCAACTCGTGTTGGAAAAAGTGCAAGCCTTGAGAAATGCCTTGTGTTGTCTCAGCGAGGCAGGGGAGCAGCAGCCTCACCAAGCGATCGCAATCCTAAAGGATCTCAGCGCCTTCTTTGGTGCCCGCTTTGCCAAGCATATGGAAGAGGAAGAAAAAAACCTGTTTCCCTTCCTTGAACAGACCGTGCCAGAAGGCGGATCGCTGGTGGCGCGCCTCAGGCTGGATCATACAGCGATTCTGAACAAGCGGCAGGAGTTTGCCGATTGCCTGGAGATCGCCGCTGAACTTATGGATGACGGTCTCAGCCGAGCTGTTCTCCTCGATTTGGTCGCTTTTGGGTTGGAGCTATGGGAATTGTTGGACGCCCACGCGCATGCCGAAACGCAGGCTATTCGGCAGTGCATGGTTTGCCGTTTGCCCGGGTAGAACTTTCCGGGCGACAACACATGGCTACTCCAATCTGGATCAAGAAAATGATGCATCTGCGTGGCATCCCGTCTGAGGAGCTGCACCACTCCGAGCAAGGTCATCGTTAAGGAGAAACAAGTGTGATCGACCTCTCCACGAGTTATCTGGGACTACCGCTTTCAAACCCGCTGGTTGTCTCCGCTTCGCCATTGTCCGAGGATGTGGCCCGCATCCAGGAGATGGCGGACACGGAGGCGGCGGCGGTCGTGCTGCAGTCCCTCTTTGAAGAACAACTGACCACCGAGCTGAAAGCGCCTGTCCCTGGCTCGTCCGGCGACACGGCGGGAGCCTCTGTAGCGGGGGCGCTATTTCCTAACCTGACTGGCTACAACGCCGGGCCGAAGGGCTATCTGGAGCACATTCGGAAGGCCAAAGCCGCGGTCAACATCCCTGTCATTGCGAGTCTCAACGCGACTTCACCAGGCAGCTGGGTCCGCTACGCTAGGGAGATCGAAGATGCCGGCGCGGATGCCTTGGAGCTGAATATCTACCACATCCCCACCTCACCTGAGGTCACCGGCTCGACGCTTGAGCAGATGTATTGCGACCTGGTCAGCCTCATCAAGGCAAAGGTCCACATCCCTGTGGCCGTAAAGCTAAGCCCTTATTTCACTTCGCTGCCGAACATGGCATCTCGGCTCGACCAAGCCGGCGCCGATGGCCTGGTGTTGTTTAACCGCTTTTACCAACCAGATTTCGACGTGTACAGCCGGGACATTACCCCGACCCTTGAGCTGAGCACTTCTCAGGAACTGCGCCTGCGCTTGCACTGGGTGGCTACCCTCTCCGGTCACCTTCGGGCGGACCTTGCTGTCACGGGCGGCGTGCACACCGTGTTCGACGCGCTCAAGGCGCTGCTGGCAGGGGCTCGGGTAGTCATGATGACCTCGGCGTTGATGCAGCATGGCATCGGCTACCTGGGGCGCGTCCGGGAGGACCTGGCACGCTGGCTCACGGACAACGGCTGCGAGTCCGTGCGACAAATTCAGGGCCAGATGAACCGGCGGTCGGTGGCCGATCCAGCCGTCTTCGAGCGGGTTAACTATATGCAGGTGGTCACTTCCCACAAGCCGCGTCCCGAGGGTTGAAAACAGTCTAGTCACTTAATCGCGCGAGAACGGGAAGATCGCGGGGCCGGTCAGCTTCAAGCTCGATCCCTTTGACAAGGTCGTGCGCATCTACGAGTTGATTTACTCTCCGCAACGAAGCGATTCGATCATTGCTGAGCGAGCTGGAGCGCGCCTGTCGGGAGAAGTGGGATTGCCTCATCGAGGTCGATGTCAGCGCGCACGCGCCGCGGATGCAACGGACCCTGGTCGAGCTGAGGTTCTAAAACGCCCCCCGGCAAGCACCTTCTGTGTGCCCCGCGGCAAGCACACTGTGACCATCGAGAAATCGACCAACGTCGAGGCAAAGCCTGGGGGGGTCGGGAGGCGGTCACACTGTTACAAAGAAACATCAAGTCTGCCGCGACAACAAGGCCAGCGGTTTAAATAATCTGCCGCGGAAACGCTAAGCTCGCCGAGCGCTTCCCTTCGTCAGCACTTCCGCCTTGCCACGCAATTCCGATAGAAGCCGCCGAGGCCTAAGAGGCCTCGGCGGCGCTTTGACGCCGCAGCCTCCCGTTCTCCATCCATCCAGTTGCTATGTCGGAATTCGGCCCAAACGCGGATCGTGGCTTGCAATAACGATATTACGCTCAACGCCAACGGACCCACTTGGATGCAACTGGCTCCCTTTTTGAGGCAAAGATCAAACGTTCTCGGCCCGCGCGGCTGGCGTCACCGATCAAGAGCCGCCATGAGATCACGGACTCCGCCTAAGCGGGCTCGGAGCAGCCCATCCCAACTATCGAGACACCTGCCCTGTAGTTCCCTCCTTCCGCTCTGTTCGGCCTGCTCGTAAAGACGGAGAAGCAAAGGTGGGATCAGAGTAACGTCATAGGCTAAGCCCTCGCGCAGATCCCTCGCACCCGTCGCGAGCGGCCCCATGAACTCGTGGCAGACGGCGAAGACCACGTCGGCGAATGGGACTAACGAGCCGTCATGGCGGCGCAGAGCCTCGAGCAGATCGGCGGGGTCATCTCGAAATGCCTGGCTGACAACGTAAGCTCCGGCCATCTTCGAAATCTGCTCTTTGGTCAAGACACGATCTTGGCGGAGAAAGGCCGAAACTGCTTCGCGCACCTGTGGGTCACTATCATCAAAGAACAACGGCAGGAGTTCCACACAACCAGCCAAAAGCTGCTCGTCGGCAATGGATTGAGCCGCCACCTCGGCCACTCCCTTGCGCTGGTTAGCAGAGCCGTTCAGGGCAGACTCGTGCAGCAGGTCATCCATCCCACCCCGGTGGAGCCAGTCGAGTGTAACCCACTGCGCCCCGAGACGAGCCGCCTCGCCGTTCGCCGATGTTGCCATTCTTCGTACCAGTGGTTCGAGCTTCTCAGGGAAACGGAGCAGTGTGTAGGAGAGGAACTCGCTCACAGCTCGACAAGCCAGGACTGCGTCCTCGGTTTCACAGACACGGAGGAACAGCTCCACAGCCCTTTCGGGTTCGTGGTTGAGCACGGGTAAGCACAATCCCGCTGCGGCAACCCGAACTATTGGCGATGGGTCGCCAACAATCCGCTCCATTGTCGGTAGGAAAAGGTTGTACAATTCGGGGTGGTCAACAAGGATTGCCCCAATGACCTCCGTCGCCACACTCCGCACGCAGTTCAGCCTGCTGGCTTCCAGGTCCGTGCCGTCCGCACAGGGGACCGGGCGAGCACCCTGACCTGGGTCCGGGTGTTTGGTAGCATGACGGCACAGGGATTCCAGTACGGGGAGGGGCCAGTTGCAGTCCGACCATCGGTGTATCACCTGGCAGAGGGCCAACACTAGGTCTCTCTCTTCCCGGTAGCCGATGGCTTCGACCAGTCTTACAATCTGGTCGGAGGTTGCAGGATCCCAATCGCCGGGTTTCTTGGGATCGGGCGGCTCGCGGTTCCAAAGCGCATGAAGGATAGCCATCACGTACTGCGGGTTGGCGTTGGGTGGTAGACGCATCGCTAGCTCTGCACAGCGCCGCTGTTGCCAACGCGCCAGCAGCCCCAATACCTGGGCGTATTGGTTGGCGTCATGAATTGTGAAATAATCCTCGCCGAGGTCTATGTGGTGCCCAATCCCAAGTGTTTGCGCGTGCGTGCGGATGATCTCGAGCCACTCGTCGTCGGTCATTTGCCGGGCGCGCTGATCGGACAGGGGCAGGACGAACGACCGGCTGCCTCCGACTCGTCTGCGGATAAATCGCTCTGCCTCGAAGCCGAATTTTCCCCGCCATTGGATCATCACTATCCTGGCCCCTGGACTGAGTCGCTCCTGGGGCAGCAATGGCAATAAGGCGTGCTGGGCAAGACCGTACCAGTCGGTCAGCGGCGAGAATCCGGCTTCAACTGCCTCCTGCTCGTTCTGAAGGCTACGATACTCAACAGGTTCGTGGTAAGCCAGCACGCATTCCTCTAGCCTAGCGTAGACGGATTCTGAACAGGCTGATGCGAACTGGCGAATCAGCTCTTGAGCGTACCGCCATCGACCCGGACCCAGGTCATTAAGCGAGAAGCGCGCAGGTTGATCGCAGAGCCAGTTAATGGCCAGATCAGCAACACCGCCAGGGCACAGCGTGAGCACTCGGGCAAGGAGCTGTTGCACGGTTCGTGAGCCGTGACCGGACAGATTGCTAAGTTGCTGCACGACGAATTGGGGCGCATCGGTAGCCAGCATCGCCCCGGCGAGCGCGAGTGCCGCGACGAGGTCAGGAGGTTCCAGGAGCCTGCGGCGTCGCGTGGAGTGTTGCCAGAAGGAATCGGGGTAGAATTCTCCCGGCACGGGGTCAGGCGAAGTATGTCGAGCCAACTCACTAAGGCGAAGGAGGCACGGAAGCAGCCGATCCCACATGGCTCTCGGCGCCGCTGACGCGAGGCGGTACAAGGTATCAGCCTCGTGAATGTTCAGATCGAAGCGTCGTTCCTTCTCCATGTCTTCAGGCTTTTCGGTAACCTGCGCAGTCCAGTCTCTCACTGCATTTTGCAACCGGGCCTCCAGCCACTGCACGCAGCGGTGTGGGTCGCGCTCCAGGAGCTTGGCGGGAAACATGGGTGGTTGGGGGGCCACGCCCCGAGCGATCAAACGGAGGCGCAGCTCGTACAAAACCCCACTGTCATCAGACCCATCCGAAAACAACAGGACCGAGGTAACTCGGCGAGGCCAAGGGTCCGGTTCCGCCTCATAAGGCGCTAGCAAAGCCGCCACGCGGTCACCACAGGACCCGGCGACCAGGTGCATCAATTGAAGAGCGGTCATCTGGTCCTGCTCCGAGCCTGACGTAAGTAACTCCCTGAAGATGCCGCGTTCGTCCATGGTTGTGAACCAGGCGTCCTTTCCCCACAGGGTAGCCTCCACGATGTGGGCCCGCCAAACCGGATCACGGAACAGGCCAAGTACGCAATCGGCTTCGGACGGAGTTGGGCGGAGAACATCCCCAATGAACCGGAGAATCAGATGCTTGAGGTGAAAGCGAATGTCCGGGTCTGCCAGGATTCCTGATACAGTCGCGAGGTAGTCTTGGGGAGCCTCGTCGCGCTGGAGCCAGAGCAGCTGGCGGACCTGTTCCCGCCTGAACAGCGACTGGTCATGACGTTTGAGCCATCCTGCGATTGTCTCTCTACCAGAATTGATCGCGTCCAGCAGACGGGAGGCGAACAGGTACTCGAAAAAGGTCTGGTGGGCAAAGGTGACACGTGCTTCGCCGATGGAGATCAAGTTTAACGACAGGAAGGCGTCCTTGGCCTTCGGGTGATTGTCCAAAAGCCGCTCAGGCGCATGCACGGAGCCGTTCCGGTCCATCCATGTTGTCAATTGTCCCAAGGCCGTGTCGATCTCGGCACCCGAGAAGCCCATCGCTTCAAGCTGGCTTCGCCGCATCCACCAGAATGCGCGCATCAACTCCGCAGCCGTGGTGAAGTATGTCGGCGGCTGGCCATCCCGCGCAAGCTCAGTCCACAGGCTCAGGCAGAGTGTCGAACGAAGGAGATTTTGCTGGGCCTTCGCAAAAGAGCGAAACGCGCCCCCCGCCTGGGTGATGATTTGTTCCACGATAGGATCAGGCAGGTCACCGACTTCAATTTCCATTGCCTGATGCCTGGCTAACCAGGAGCGGATCAGTGCGTCGTCCCGGAGATCAAATGTTCGGCACGCGACAACGACGCGCAACCGAAGAAGCGCCATCGCTTCGTCGATAACTTCCTGGCACGCCTCCCAACTCGCCACGCCGTGGGCGGCGGTCCATCGGATTGCGTCCAGTTGATCCAGGACCAAGACCGCGTCACGGCTCCCGGCCAGCGCTCGCAAGGACAGCGCGGGCGAGTCCGGCAGGTCGCAAAGGCCCGTACCGAACTGCCGCGCGCTGACCTGGGGCGTTCTTCGGTCGAGGCGCAAGGGGAGAAACGGAGTACCCGACGCATGGAGCTGGTCGGTCACTTCCAACAGTACGCCGCTCTTCCCTGCCCCGGCCCGGCCATGGACGATGAGCAGGCGGTTTTCTGACTCAGAGCGAAGTGCGCCGAGCACTGTTTCAGTCTGAGTGCGGTGCACGACAATGCCGTTAATCAAGCCCGGACGAAGCGATTCCCGGAACTCTTCGCGCAGGCGCTCGATCCTGGCCGGGAGATTCGGTTCCCCGGCAAGGTCACGTGGTTGGTGGCCGTGCGCTCGCAGGTGCTCTCGGATCTGGTCCGTGTGTAATGCCGTCCCCATCCGATCCTGGGCCAACTCGGCAAGCAAGAGAATCACCGAACGGGAGTCTCCAGTCACCAGAGACCTGGCGTGCAGTTCGACATCCTGTCGCCCGCCTCGGCTGTCGTCAAACACTCGGACATCACTGCGCTGTAAGAGATCGTAGGCTGCGGCCAAACCAGCCGGGTTGTTCCGATCCAAATCACAGGCCGCACAGAATGTCTGAAAGGCCGGTCGAAGCGCCTCCGACGAGTCAACCGTGCGAAAGAAGGCCTCAGGGTCGTTGTTGCTGGTCCTCGCCAATTCGGCGAGCTTACTGAGTTCCGGGGCGTCGTGGACGGACACGAAAGTGAACCGATTTCGGCTTTCTCGTTGCAGCTGGGAAGCGAGATGTAGCAAGACTTCCCGCCTACGCAAATCAGCCATGCTCCACTTACCGACCAGGTAGTTTTTCCTCTTGCACTGCTCCGCTTCGCGGATGCCGTCCACTCGTTCGACCCAGAGATCGACTCCTTTTTCATCGTCGCCTATGGCTTCCACGGTCACGGAGACAAGCTCACCGCCAAGGACCTGGAGCAGGTTTTGGACCACCCAGAGTCCCTCGTAACGGTTACCTAACTTATCGGCACGACCGCCCCGTTCAACGGCCATTCGTGACACCTTTTAATTGAGCCCGAATCACTGAGGTTAGCCCCGGTAAAGACCAACAACGAGAGCGTCACGATTCGGTAGCCAGCTGTGCCGTGGGGTCGGTCGGAATCCGGCGACCGTTGCTTCGGTGAGGTCCGTGAGTTTTGGCATAGGCACCGCTTCATCGCGCGAGGCCTTTCCAACAAGTACAAGAAGTGCCAGTTTTTGATTGGGTTGTAGGTCGTCAAACGCTCTGATCCCGCAGCCGAAAGAATCTTCGTTCCCTCGAGAACCTTCGATGTGGACCCGAAATCCCGGCGAGACCCTCGCGAGACAGTTCCCATTCTGCCCTACGGAGGACACGTTCACCTTCCAACGTCCACCACATATTCACATCCCACACGTGCTGTTACAAATTCCGGCGGCTGTCCAAGTCCTCGCTCATCCCTCCTGTCGGGCCGGATCTGTTGCGTCAGTTCGGCTCGGCCTCTCATGCTTGCGCGTAACCAGCGTCCAACGATTATAATCTGGCAGCGCGGAATCTTCCGCGCGCTGCGCGGAAAATCCGCAAATCCTCGCGTTTTTACGAGCGTGATCGCACACGCTTGCAAACATTCCCGATATTATGGAGTCCCGACACTTACGAGGGAAGGTGCCTATTGGTGTGGCGTTCCCCCTGTCGGTCTGGCTGTTGTCCTAGCCCATTTTGGACTTCGCCGCCTTGATCACCAGGGCGATCGCTTCGCGGAAAGAGGTAGGGAGGGAACTCCAGGCAGCGACAACCGACCGCAAACCGGGATCTAGTGTACCGGATTCTGCAGCGCGCCTTTCTAGCGAGCGGCGTAACTCATTGCTGGACTCGATAGTTGTGGCGAAGCGTTCGAATCCCTCCAGGCTACTGCTTCTCAGGCCAATTGGAATTGTGTGTGTACCGCATGGATCTCCGCAAAACTGAACGCCCCTGCGATCTCCGTTGGACCTGGCTCGTGTCTGAGACGGCTCCTACTCCCTTCAGATTTGACCGTGCTTTTGTAGTTCGAGATCATGCCCAAGCTCATCTCGAAGCCAAGGCTCTTCTTGATGTGATCGTGAAAGGCCTTCGGCATCACATCATCCCCAAGGGCGGTTAGCGTTCTGCGCATTGCCTCCATTTTGTTGATGCCGGCGTCGTTCCTTGGTCGTCCCCTTGGCATCGAAGTGTTCTCCGGTTGGAATCTGAGGGCGCCGTTAGCCAACATCTTACGGGGCACGAACCTGCTCGCCACGGAGGGTCTTCCGCACAAGCCAATGGCCTCGGCGATTTCTTGCAAGGCTGGGTCCAGTGCATCGGATGTTTCAGCGCAGTTGGGGTAATTTCAATCCCGGATCGCCTCCAGAAGGCACTACTATAAGAAGGAGGGCCCGGCCCGACCGTACAGTGTTGATTGCTTGCACCACGACTGACACTCGTCAAATCAGGGCGAGTAGGTCGCGTTGGCAATGGACGCGGATCGAAAAAGATTCGTCACGATTCCAGCGAGACCCCACATGGAACTGCCGCACGCGAACACGGTCCTGCCTTACATCCGCAAACTGGCGGCCGCTGAGACGGTGCACCAGCAATCGGATTGCGAACTCTTGCAGGGATTCGTTGCCGATCGCGATGACGAAGCGTTTGCCGCCCTCATGCGCCGCCACGGCGGGATCGTCATGAACGTTTGCCGATCGGTGCTCCGCAGTCCGCACGATGCCGAGGATGTGTTCCAGGCGACCTTTTTGGTGTTGGCGCAAAAGGCAGTCTCAATCCGCGAGTATGGGTCACTGGCAAGCTGGCTTCACGGCGTCGCGTATCGGTTGGCCTGCAAGCATCGATCCCGCGAGTCACGGAGACGCGCAATGGAAGGTTGCGCGGCCATTCCGGAAGCGCCGAGGATGGATGACATGACGTGGCGCGAATTACGCGAGGTCCTCCATCAGGAGATCAGTCTCCTCTCGGAGAAATATCGTACTCCACTTTTGCTCTGCTATTGGGCCGGCAAAACGCAAGAGGAAGCTGCCGCCCTGTTGGGTTGGCCGCTGGGGACGCTTAAGACTCGCCTGGGAAAGGCGCGTGAATGCTTGCGTGGCCGCCTGGGGCAGCGGGGCTTTACGCTCGCCGTGCCCCTTCTCGCCACTATGTTGTCGCAGGAAAGCACTGGCGCAGGAGTACCCGAATCGCTGGTGCGCGCCAGCGTTGCCGCTGCCCGGCTCGTGGCGGCTGCGAAATCTGCCTCGCTGAGCGGCATCTCGGCGGAGGTGGTAAGTCTCCTGCGGGAATCATTCCCAGCAATGCTCGCAGCCAAGTTGAAATGGCTTATGCTTCTCATTTGCACGGCAGGATCCCTGGCAATTTACGGGGCTTTCGTTGTTCAGGGGCTCCCGCCGGAACCAACAGCTCACGACACTGCAGAGCACAAGGCCCAACCCGGGGCGTTGTCGCGCGACGATCGCTTTGGTGATCCCCTGCCGGAAGGCGCCGTCGCGCGTCTTGGCACAATTCGCTTCCGCAACGAGGCGCATGTGAGCAGGTTTGTCCTCGCAGCAGACGATTTGACCATCGCCACCATGGCAGGGAAAACCGTCTCGCTCTGGGAAACCAAGACCGGGAGACCCCGATCCCGCATCACGCTGCCGGTTGATCTCGATTCCCTGGCCTTCTCGCCGAACGGGAGAATGCTCGCTGTTGGGGGTAGAGATTGTATCTTTCGCTTGATCGATTCCTCTTCGGGCAAGGAGATCCGGCAATTTGTCGGACACGAGAGCACCATCGATCGGCGTACTAACAACGGGGTGAGCGGCGTTGTGTTTCTTCCACATGGCCGTTCGCTTGTGACCTGGGGAAGCGACAAGACCATACGCTTGTGGGAAATCGACACCGGTAAAGAAATACGGCGCTTCGAGACAGCGGATTGGAAACTCTGGACTGTTGAGCTGTCCCCGGACGGCAAATTGCTCGCTGCCGCGAGCGCCAAAGCGAATCAGCACGCGGCAGAAATCTGGAACGCAGAAACCGGGAAGCTGATCCACCATCTTCCTTGTTCTGAACAACCCGCCCACGTGGCCTTCTCACCGGACAACCAACGGCTAGCTGCGACGATGTTTGAATCCGGGAGGCCCGGCAGGGTCGTCCTCTGGGCAGTTGCGACTGGCAAGGAGATCGTTACTCTCCAGGGTGCCGAAAACTCGACCTTTTCGTTGGCGTTCTCCCCGGATGGTTCAAGCATGGCGACTGGAGGCATCGACCAGACAATTCGCATTTGGGATCTTGCCAATGGGAAGGAAGGCCGCAAGATTGGTCCACTTGGCTCAGTCGTTGGACAAGTCGCGTTCACCCAAGATGGCAAGTGTTTAATCTCGAGCGGCGGATTGGGAAACCTCATCCGACTTTGGGATCTTACGACAGGCAAGGAGCTGCTCGCTCTTAACGCACCCAAGACGTCGATTGCTTCCATTGCATATTCGGCAGATGGTAAACGACTCGCCTCGGCTTCTGAAAAAACCATCTGGGTTTGGGATGTAGCCTCGACGAAGCTGCAGCACAAGCTTGAAGGCCACGCCGGATACGTCTCCAGTCTGACGTTTTCCAAAGACGGCAAGTCTCTGCTGTCGGCGAGCCAAGACGGCACTATAAGGCTATGGGACTGTGCTTTGGGGAAGGAACAGCGCTGCATCAAGACTTCTAACAGCCGCGGCCAAATGGCAATCTCGCCCGACGGCACGAAGCTGGCGTGGAATTCCTTAGACCTGCCAGAAACCATCGCGTTGTTCGATATTAAGACGGGCAAAGAACTTAGCCAGCTTGCGATTGAACCCGAACAACCTGGCGGCCGTTCATCGATCTTCTCGTTGGCTTTTTCGCCTGACAGCAGAAGCCTAATCGCTAGTAGCGGCACACACCTCAGGTTGCTCGGCTGGGACCTGGCGACCGGCAAGGAGCGTGCCTTGCCAGGCAAGCATGACGGCGGGCTGAATTGCGCCCGGTTTTCCCCTGATGGCCGGAGCGTAGCCGTCGCAAGCATGGGGGGATCGGTGTATTTGTGGGAGATGGCCACAGGCCAGGGCCGTTTGGTGGTGAAAGATGCGGGCTATACGACAACGCTTGCTTTCTCACCGGACGGTCGCTGCCTGGCCCTGGGCAACGACGGCAGCCATAGCCTTTGGACCTCGGAAAAGAATCTGGTGTCGTCGGGATTTGAGAATCGGACTCAGGTTCGTCTCCTCGATTTGACCAATAGCAAGATCATTCACACCTTTAAAGGTCACGCTGGTCCAACGGACGTGCTCGTCTTCTCTCCCGACGGCATGAGCCTAGCATCGGGAAGCAGGGATACGACTGTCCTCGTCTGGGATGTAGCCCCTTACACGCGTCGGGCCTCCGCCCAGGCTGAACCGCTCCAGGCTGCAGATCTTGAAAGGCTATGGTCAGACCTTGCTGGCGACGCCTCGAAAGCATACCGGAGCATCGTGATACTTGCGGCCGCGCCATCGCAGACCGTAGCTTACTTCAAAGGCTTGCTCCACCCAATCACGACTCCAAATTCAGAAGTGGTGTCGGGCCTTGTGAAGCAACTAGATAGCAGCCGCTTCTCGGAACGCGAAAAAGCACTGGTCGAATTGAATAAGCTTGCAGATGGGGCGGAGCCAATCCTTCGCAGAGCCCTCGCCGCGAAGCAGGGTCCAGAAGTGCAACGAAGACTCGAACAGATTCTCCGAGCACTCGACCTGACGAATCCCGGCAGCCATCGTCTACGAACGTTGCGAGCTTTGGAAATTCTTGAACGTATCGGCGACGCTCAAGCGACGGACCTGCTGTTGAGGTTGGCCGGCGGAGCCCCCGACGCATGGCTGTCGAAAGAAGCCCAGGCAAGTCTGCTACGTTTGAATCATAGGTCGATTAGTCATGGGCCATCGGATCTACACGGCCCATGACCCACCCGAAGGCGCCGCGGGGAGCTTCATGCTAGCTGTGCCCCAATGTGCACCCAGGTAAGCTACTCTCCTGCCAAATCCAAGTTTCTAGTACCAGATGGGGCCTACTGAAAACAACGGCTTGCTCCAAACGCCGCTCGCCCAACGGTATGTTCGCAGCGCGAGAGCCAGCGGGGAGGACCTCATGCGCCCTGTTCCGAGCTACCGGTGTTGGGCAGCCTCGACCATCACCAGAATCGCCTCACGGATCGCAGAAGGCAACGTATCCCAGGCATTGACGACATTTTGCAGGTTGGGATCAATTGCATCGCATTTTGCAGCGCGAAGGTAAGCCGGTTGACGTAAAGTATTGGCTCCTTGCGACGTTCCGTCAACCAGTACGACCCCCCGTGGGAGTTGATTTTCGACTCGGTGCCAGTCGCGTTGAACGGCTTCATCCGGGCGTTCCTTGCACCCCTGTCGAAAATCGCTTACGTACGATTACGCCCGCGATGGAGGAGTCGATCGCCATCGCGAAGGACTCGACGGGGGCTATGAGCTGTCCCAACTACTCCCCAGGAGGCGCGGATTCTTCCGCGCAGCTCGCGGAAAATCCGCAATTCCTCGCGTGTCTTCGAAAGCTATTTTCTGCTCACCGATTTCCAAAAACTGCAGATTCTTACAAAAGCTGCGCCACTGCGCCATCCCCAGGCGGCTGCCCAGGTCTTATCGTCCTCTCAAGGTCAGAGGCTCGTTTACCAAACGCCACACGGCGGTGCCGTCTCGCGTTGACGGGCGGGAATGGCCAACCTGGGCGTGAGCGACGCGACGTGTGCGAACGTGGGCGATTCCTGACTACGCCCGGGCTATTCACGGGAACCAACCGTGGACTGGAATAGCGAGAGGCTGGCCGGCCACGATGCGCAGGGGGAGATTCGGCCAGGGGGTCAATGACTCGGTCCGGCGCCCAGGAAGGCAACCGGCCCGAGTCTGTTA
>DATGZX010000152.1:0-4477 GCA_035296965.1 Gemmataceae bacterium | reverse complement strand
CGCCTCTTCCAGGCCCAGGAGCGCGCCGCGGTGGGAGAGAAACTCGGCGGCTTGTGGGCAGCCGTTGCCCAGGGCGCCCCGGACGATCGATTGCGCGTTGTCGGCTCCCTGCGGATGGTCGATGGCCGCTCCGTGGTCCAGCAGCAACTGCATGAGCGCGTTTTGCACGCCGGCCCGCAGGGGATGAACACTCGTCGCCACCAATCCGAGCGTGGTTGTTCCGCCGCCGTACACGTCGGCTTCCGCGTCCACCAGGGCGCCGGCCTGCAGCAGCGTCTCGGCCACCTGGACGGCATTCTTCGGAGTTTTTTGCCGATAGCTCTCCACGCCGTTGGCCGAGATATAGTGCAGCAGGTTGGCCCGGTGCTCGCGCGTCGACCGGGCGCGAATCAATTTTGAATTTTCGCGCAGTAAGCGTTCGAGCGCCGGCACGTCGCCGGTGACGATGGCCTCGGCCGCAGATTCGAATTGGGCAACGGGGGAATTCACGCGCGCCAGCGCTTCGATATGAGTTCTTAATTTGGGCCAACTCTGGAAGCCGTGCGCCCGTGCGATGACGAATTGCGCATCGGCCAGCGTACATTTCGTGCTGCCGGCTTGCGGGTAGCACAGTTTGCTCTGGGCAAACTCCTTAACCTGATCGACCCAGCGTTCGATCCGCGCGCGTGACGGAGGGACGAGCGCCGGCCCGTGCAAGCGCGCTAGCGTTCGGATCCATTGCCCGGCCCAGGCGCCCATTGCTTCGGGGTCGCCGGATTTGCAGGCCTTCACGAGATCCTTGGCCTGCTTTCTGTACTGTTCCACGTTGGGGTGGACGGGAAGGGGCAGAGCGTCCTGAGGATTGGGAAACATTCGAATCTCCTTTCATCGCGTGCCTGGAGTCCGCCCAATCAGGCTGAAAGAAGGTTCGCAGTCTTTGTTGTTCTATTGAAGGTGGGCACTGCCCTTTCCGCGGACTGGATGCGCCCTTCGCGCTAGCCGTATTCTACGCCTCCTTGGGGCAACGACCAGGCAGGCCACCGTGGTGGATGGCTGGGGCGGACGGCACAGAAACCGCAGGGTTGGCCAAGCTCCAACGGTGGTTCCACGCGAGCGTTGTAACGTCGAAGACTCGGCTACAGGGACCCAAATTCTCGCGGCGAGCGCAATCTTAGGATAAAATGAGGCCATCGATATCCGTCGTCTGAGGGATGGCTGCCATGCAAGGTAACACGGTTCGGATCGTGGACATTGGCCGGGGTCCACAGATCGAGGGACAGCGGTTGACAGTCCTGGATGTGTTCTACTATCTACGCCGCGGCTACGACTTCGAATTTCTCCACCAAGCTATGCCTAGCCTGACTCGCTCGCAATTCGAGGCTGTCGTCGAATACGTCAAGGACCACCAGGACGAGCTGATCGAACGTGATGACCGCGTCGAAGCATTTCACAGGCGAGGCAGAGATGCCCAGCGTGCCCGGGGTGGAATTTTCGCCGAGAGCGCTGAGAATCTGACCACGGAGCAGCGCGTCAACCGGCTGAAGGAGAAAATGAAGCAAAGGTTGGCGGAGAAGAACGGTGCCCGTCATCCTCATTGACGCGAACGTCGAAGGCCATGTAGCTGTGATCAGAGCGCGATTACAGAGCGCCGCATGGCACGAACTTACTATCGCGCTAGATGTTACTTTTCAAACACTTCGCCAGGTAGGCCCGGAGCCGGTGGTCAGCGATGCAGTGGTTTGGCGCTTTTGCCAAGAACACAGCCATTACTTGCTGACCGGTAATCGCAATGCGGACTCTGAGGACTCGCTGGAAGTGACGTTGCGACGCGAAGGGTCTGCCATCAGCTTGCCCGTTTTCACACTTTCGACACCGGACCGCGTTTACCACGACGTCGCTTATCTTGAACGGGTCGTGGAGAAGCTGCTCGAGCATATATTGTGTGCGGACAATATTCTTGGTGCGGGGCGCGTGTATCTTCCATGAACGGAAGTGTCAGTCACCAGTACAACCGCACCAGCCATTCCGCCACCAGGGCCGGCTTGGGCGTTCCTTCGATCTCCACGGTAATAGCCCACACAAGGTGTACGCCGCCTGAAATCTCTTCCAGTCCCTGGAGCACACTCCGCGTTCGAATACGGGATGCAGAGGGGACGGCGGACGTGAACCGGACTCGATTGAGGCCGTAGTTGATGGCCATGCGGACGTTGCCCCGAATCTGCACCGCCTGCCCGTGAAGGTGGCTGAGAAGAGACAACGTCAGGAACCCGTGGGCAACAGTCGTATTGAACGGCGAATCGCGTTGGGCCCGTTCCGGGTCGATGTGAATCCACTGGCGGTCATGGGTGACGTCCGCAAAGGCGTTGATTTGCGCCTGCGTGATTGTGAACCAATCGCCAACCGCGACTTCCTGGCCGACCAGCCCGCGCAGCTCTTCGATCCCCTCGATGATCCGTTGCGGCATAAGGCAAACTCCTCTGCAAAACCGGAGATTCTTTGTATCGTTTCAATATGAAAAGGGTATTCCTCCGCGTTGACCTCGTCCTCACCTCCCCTCTGTTCCCGCCTGAACAAAACTTTCCGCCCAGGCCATCTCCTGGGCTCTCAGCACTTTGGCCAATCGCCTGGACTGGCCCTCCGGCCGGCCCGTTCTTTGACTGGCCATGAGAAGTAAGCCAGACTTGCTCATCCTTGGCCAGAAAAACCATGCTGGCTGCCGGAGCGCGCCTGCGAAGGAATTCCCATGGGTGAGGCCATTTCTACAATCGAGCATCTCCCACGGCCACAAGGTGCGCCCACGCCCGTTGCCCTTGAGGAAGAGCGCACGCGGATCGATCTATCCCAACCGCTGAAAAGAAGCCCGGAAAAGGAAGCACTGCTGGCCCGATTGGCGGCCAATCCGCACCTGCCTTCCCCGCCAGCAATGGTCCTGCAAGTCCTCCAAAAAGCCAGTCAACCCGAGTGCAGCATCGCGGACCTTGGCAAGTTGATCAGCCAGGACCCGGCATTATGCGGGAAAGTCCTGCAAACAGTGAACTCCGCGATGTTCGGCTTGCCACGGTCGGTCACCTCGATCGATCGAGCGCTCAAGCTGCTCGGCCTCAAGCCGCTGCGCTCCTTGATCCTCAGCCTGTCTTTACCGGCACTGTTGAACCAGGCGGGCGCGGGCAGCTCCAGGCAAGATTACGGCAGGTCATCGGTGGCTATGGCGCTGGTCGCCCGCGCGCTGGCTGTCCGGACAGGCAGGCCCGAGCCGCAAGACGACCTGGTGGCGGGATTGCTCTGCGACGTGGGCGTGCTGGTGTTGCAGCAGTCCTATCCGGAGCAGTATGCGCAATTGTTGGCGGCGCCCCCAATACTGGATCGCGAACCATGCGAGGCGGAGGAACAGCTCTTTGGATTGCATCATGCCGAGATCAGCGCCTACGTGCTGGACCGCTGGCATTTGCCGCAAGAGCTGACCCAGGCCATTTGCTATCACCACCATCCGGAGCGGGCAGCGCGGATCGGTCCGCATGTGGCGGAGCGCGCCTGGCTGCTGCATTTTGCGACGAAGATCGCGAACCTGCAAGCCCTGGACTGCGCCCGTGGAAGCCACGGCGAGATTCTCGAGATGGCGGCCCAGCGTTACGGCATGAACGAGCAACAACTCGGCGCGTTCCTCGAGCCGCTGCACGAGGAAATGGCGGAATTTGCTGCACTGTTGCATGTCGAGATCGGCCCTTGTGCGAGCTACGCTACCCTCTTTGCGAGCGCTTCCCAGGAGCTGGTCAACCTCAGTATCGAAGCGAGCCGGGACAATCTGCGTATTCGCGAGAGCCTGCACCAATTGGACCCCGAGTCACCGCAGGCCGAGCAGCCAACCGTGCTGGGCCCGAACAGAGAGGCGCTCGCAGGTACTCCTGCTGGCCACTCCGGCGGCGTCTCTTTGCGGGACGCCTTGTCGAGCGGAGCGGACGGGCCGAAGGCCGACGCGCAGCCGCGCAGACTGCCGAATCGCCTCGGGGAATATGAAGTCATCGACTTCATCGGCCGGGGCGGCATGGGAGTCGTACTCAAGGCGTTCGACCCGAAATTGCGCCGCCTGGCGGCGATCAAGGTGCTGGCGCCCGAACTGGCTTTGAAACCTTTGAGCCGCAAGCGCTTTGCCCGCGAGGCACAGGCGGTCGCGGCAGTCAATCATGAAAATGTCGTCGCGGTCCATGCCGTCGCCGAGGCAGAAGGGTTGCCCTACCTGGTCATGGAATATGTGCCCGGCCTATCCCTACAAGAACGCATCGAGCAGGGACCGCCGCTGGGTCATGTGGACATCTTGCGCATCGGCTCTCAAGTGGCAGCCGGACTCGCGGCCGCACATGCACAGCGACTGATTCACCGCGACATCAAGCCAGCGAACATCCTTCTTGATGAAGGGGGTCGCGCGAAGATCACCGACTTCGGCCTCGCGCGGGCGGTGGATGATACAAGTCTGACGAGAGAGGGCGCCATGGCGGGTACG
>DATGZX010000151.1:0-2467 GCA_035296965.1 Gemmataceae bacterium | reverse complement strand
CCTCGTCGATGACGTCTTCGGAGTAGGGCGTTGGGAGGGACGCCAACACCTCCTCGACGAGGGTCTTCACGTCTTCGGTTCGATTCGGCATGGTCTGATCTCAGCGAGGTAGCCGCCTGGCAAGAAGTTGACTCCCGAAGGAACGCGTCAAAGCACGAAGTTCTCAGGATACGATTACGGAGCGTAAACCATTCTCAGCCCTGACAATCCTGAATGCAAGAAAGAACTGAACAAGACGACACAGGCGGATCGGCGCAAAGGGTTGGCATGTCGAGACTTCTGGATAACGTGAGTGAGCGAATACGGCATCGTCCCAAAGCAGTGAGATCCAGGGGGGTGGCGGCTTGACACTTTTGGTGCCTTGAGATTGGCCCTTTCCCGGGCGTTTCCGCCACCAGAAGCGGCGAAGTTTCGGCGCTTTGCCGCACAACGTGTCAAGCCGGCAGGGGAGCAGTTTGGGACGATGCCTCTGGTGCCACTGGCCGCTCTTCTCACGCCCCACGCCCCACGCTTCACCTCCCACATGGCACGCCCCACGATCGTCGGGGCGGGGCCCGCCGTCGATGCCCCACGCCGATCTGGGTACAGCATTCCCCACCCGCCAGAAGCCGACATGCTACAAGATGCTACGTTTGCCGGCTGTGGTCCAGAGTTTGGCGCGTGAATTCGAACTTACCGTGGTTTTCGACACTTCTCGCTGAACACCACCAGGAAATTCGGCTTGCGCTGATCCAGCCCCGCGGCTTGAGTCGTCCTACATACTAACCCGAAGCGTGAGCCAGGGCGCTGGCGTCGCGCCGCAACTAACTTGCGGCATCCCTCGCTCACGCTTCGGGTTAGTGTGGCTCGTCCCCTTGGACCAGGTGGTGATCAGGGAGGAGTCTCCGGTTTTTGGGCTGAGGTCAAGAAAGGACTGAGCGATGGCCAGACCAAGAAAGAACATCGATCCTGAGCAGGTTCGCAAGCTTGCTGGCTTGGGGCTGACGCAGCAAGACATAGCCAGCTTCGTCGGCTGGAGTCAGTCCCTCATCAGCCTGGGTTTTTAATCGTTTTACGACCTTAGGCGTCAGGCGATTAAAAACCCCGATTTTCGCGGCGGCGCAATTTACCGTACTCGAAAGGCCGCAACGGCTTGCGGTGAAGACCCGTCGTCTGTGCCGGCCCTTCGTGTACAGGCTTCTTCCTTTTTCGCACTCATTTTCTGGGGTGGTCAGGCCGGTTTTTCCACGGTTTTGCCCGCCGCGGCGGGCTCTGGCGCGAGTTCCCAATAGCAAGCTCGCCGCAGTTCCTACCCCCTCCGCGCCGCGTTTTCTTCCCACGTCCTTCTGACGTCGGCTGCGCCGATACACCTTGTTTTTGTGCCTGAGAAGTCGCGTTTTGTCGAATCCATGAATGAATAACGAGTCAGCTTTGCCCTAAATCTCTTCCCGCATTGGACTTACGTTAGTACAGTAAATCCTGGAAACTACTGTCTATCTCAGGAGTGGTAAAACTCACGCCGGGAAGGACAAAAACCTCAGTACCGCCCTCGCTGGCAAGGTTCTGTGCTCGCTCTTTTGCTTCGGCTTCGCTGTTAATCTAAGTTAGCGGAAAGAAAGTCTGGCCAGGGACCTTTGTCCGGGATAAATAGGGGGCCTGGGAATAAGAGGTCCCCGAGGCCTCAACCCCCCCATCTTTCCCAGTCGAGAGTGCGTGGCCGAGCGGTCCCCGAGCGGTTCCATATCCCGCAGACCTGCCAGGCGGCGAGGAGCTCGTGGCACAGCCGTCGACCATGTGCCGCGGCGGCAGTGCGATCGTCGGCCCGCTTGGCGAAGTGCTGGCGGGCCCGGTCCACGATCGCGAGGAGATCCTCGTCGCCGAGATCGACCTGGCCGAGATCGTCCAGGCGAGGCTCGACTTCGATGTGGTCGGCCACTACGCCCGGCCCGATATCTTTCGCTTGACGGTCGATGAGTGCCCAAGGTCCGCGGTGCGCATCGAGACGACCGAACAATAGGCATAGTTCACGATCCGCTTCAGCGCCCGGCGATGGACGCGATCGGGTGCCACGCGAACAAGACGGGTTGGTTGTCCTTTTTCCGCGACGTAGAATATTTCAGGTCGGGACTGCGGCATCGGTCGAACGAGCTGGGCACAAAAGATCAGGAGCAGAATCCATGAATTCCGACAGGATGTCGATGCGACATACGCTCGCGGCGCACGCGCTCACGGCCGGCGTCACTCTGTTGGCAATGGCAATCTTGTTTGGCGGTCGCCTGGGTTTGATCCGGCAGCCGCCGGCAGTGCAAATCCCGGTGCTGGACCAGGAGCCCGAGCCTCCCTCTCCGGTGCCGGTGCCCCGGGATTTCCGCGGATCCACGCCGGCGGTTCCGATTCCTGACTCGAAGACTCCCGCACCCCCGGAAGATGTGCTCAAGGAGCTCGACCCGGAAGAGCGGAACAACGTCATGGTCTATGCCACGGTCAA
>DATGZX010000150.1:0-3736 GCA_035296965.1 Gemmataceae bacterium | reverse complement strand
GACGTCCGGATGAGCCCCGATGACCCCGAGACGCTCCTGGTTGCCATGTTCGACCGTCAGCGTGACGGATTTGACGACTTCCTCGGCGAACCACCCCCGCCCGAAGGCATCGAACGCTACGACCCGATCCGCAAGTATGGCAAGTCGGCTGGCATCTATAAGACCACGGACGGCGGCAAGAACTTTCACAAGCTGACGAAGGGGTTGCCGACCGTAGCCATGGGCCGCGCTGGCCTGGATTATTATCGGAAGGACCCGAAGGTCGTGTTCGCGATCATCGACACCGAGAAAGTCGGCACGGGCATCCCGCCTCTGCCGTTCAACTTTGGGGCCACCGGCATTGACGCAACCGGCGGCGCCAAGGTGACCAAGGTAGGCGCCGAGAGTCCCGCGGAGAATGCGGGTCTGAAGGCCAACGACGTGATCCTAGCCGTCGACGGGAAACCATTCACGAATTACACCGGCCTCTTGGATCTGCTCCGGCCACACAAGGTGGGCGATAAGGTGAAACTTGCTTACGAGCGCGCCGGCAGCAAGAAGGAAGTGCAAGTGACGCTGGCCGCTCGCGAAGGAGGCGGTAGAGGCGGGCGCGGCGCTGGGTTTGGTGCAGGCGGCGGCGGCCGCGGGGGCGGGCGCGGCGGCATGCTCAGTCCGGGTTTCTCGGGTGAAGAAGCCGAGGGAGGTTTCCTTGTCACCGACGTCGTCGATCAAGGGCCGGCGGCCAAGGCTGGTCTCAAGGTTGACGATCTGGTGACGGCCGTCGACGGCCAGCCGGTTGAAAATTTCTTCGCCCTGATTCGGCGGATTGCCACCTCGCACAAGGCCGGTGACACCATTGCCGTGAACTACACTCGTGGCGCGGAGAAGAAGGAGATCAAAATCGCTCTCGCCGCGGGCGGCTTCGGAGGTCGGGGGGGCGGCGGCAATCCGCTGATCGCCGGCAAGCGCATTCCCCGTCCTTATAGCGGCGGCCTAGGCGCGCAGCGCGAAAACGCTCAGGACGAGCAAGGGCCGGACGGCTTCCAAACCGGCGGCGTCTACAAATCCACCGACGGCGGCGAATCCTGGCAGCGCATCAATAGCCTCAATCCCCGGCCAATGTACTTCTCGCAAATTCGCGTCGACCCGAGCAATGAAAACTTCGTTTGGGTTCTCGGCGTCTCTCTCTACCAATCTAGAAATGGCGGCAAATCCTTCACAGCCGTGGCGCGAAACCGAGGCGTGCACGACGATCTGCACGCCCTGTGGATCGATCCCAAGGACGGTCGACACATGATCGTCGGCGGCGATGGCGGGTTCTATCAGACCTATGATCGCGGCGAGCGCTGGGATCACCTCAATCATCTGGCACTGGGGCAGTTCTACAACGTCGTGGTCGATCCTCGGCCCATCTATCGTGCATACGGCGGCCTCCAGGACAACGGCAGCTGGGCTGGGCCCACGCGGACCCTGCGCGGCACCGGTCCGACGAATGAAGATTGGCTCTCCGTCGGCGGCGGCGATGGCTTTGTCTGCGCAGTCGATCCCGAGGATCCGGACATCGTCTATTCCGAGAGCCAGGGAGGAGCCATCCAGCGCCGCAATCTGAAGACCGGCGAGCGGGCTTCGATTCGGCCCCTGCGTATTCCGGGAAAACCACCACACCGATTCAACTGGAACACCCCATTCATCCTGTCCAAGCATAATCCGAGCATCTTCTACTGTGCCGGCGAATATGTCTGGCGGTCGGTGAAGCGCGGCGAAAACCTGCGCGTCAGCTCGCCGGAAATCACGCGCACCAAGCATGGCAGTGCCACCGCACTGGCCGAGTCCCCCCGAAACCCCGACGTCCTGTACGTGGGAACCGACGACGGCGCCTTGTTGGTCACGCGCGACGGCGGCGCCAAGTGGGTCGATGTCGCCGGCAAGGTCGGCCTCCCTGGCCCGCGTTGGGTCGCCAGCATCGAGCCGAGTCGCTATGTCGAGGGGCGGGCTTATGTGGCTTTCGATGCGCATCGTTCGAACGATGACGAGCCCTATGTCTTCGTCACCGAGGATTTCGGCCAGACGTGGAAACCGATTCGTGCAAATTTGCCGGTCGGATCGACCCGCGTCTGCCGCGAAGACATCCATAACCACGACATGCTCTATGTCGGAACCGAGTTTGCTGCCTGGGTATCGGCCGATCGCGGCGAATCCTGGACGAAGCTGAACAACAACCTGCCCACCGTGGCAGTCCATGAGTTTGCCCAGCACCCGACTTCGGGTGAAATTGTTGCAGCAACACACGGCCGTAGTCTCTGGGTTCTGGATGTCGCCCCATTACGGCAAATGACCGCAGAAGCGCTCAAGGCCAAGGCGTATCTCTACCAACCCAACACGGTCTTGAACTATCGGCCCGAAGGCGGGCACGAAGGCGGACTCAGCCCCAGTGAGCGAAAGTTCGCTGGCCAAAACCCGCCCCGGGGAGCGCAAATCTATTACTCCCTCGCGAAGCATGCGGACAAAGTATCGCTCAAGGTATTCGATTACTCCGGCAAATCGCTGCGCGATCTGGCGGCGAGTGCCGAGCCAGGATTGCATCGCGTCACCTGGGATCTGGCTCAGGGCGGCGGCCCCGGACGGGGCGGTGCCGGTCGAGGCGCCGGCCAGGGTGCTGGGCGCGCTGCGGGCCAGGGCGGCGGCGCAGCGGCCGGCACCAGCGGAGCCGGCGGTGCTGCTGCCCAGAGTCAGACTGGCGGGCCTGCAGGCCAGAGGCCGGCAGCGACCGGAGAGCGACCGGCTACCCGGGCGGGAACGCAACCTGGTGAGCTTGCGGCCCAGCAGCGGCCTCCGTCTTCCGAGGAGACCCCACAACAAGAAGCTGGCGGCTTTGGCGGTGGCTTTGGGGGCGGCTTCGGTGGCCGCGGCGGTAACCAAATCAGTCCGGGTACCTACCGGATCGTACTGTCCGTGGACGGCACGGATTACACTCAATTCGTTCGCATTGAGGGTGATGCCGCTCGCACAGGTGACCTGATCGCAACCGACGAGGACGACGAGGACCCGTGAAACGTCCGTTCGAAGTGAAAAGCCACTAGCGTTTGCAAAAGGGGTCTGACCCAATGCTTCTGGAGGGTCTGACCCCTTTTCGTTTTCTGCCATTTCGCAATGTCATGTTATGTCATGTAAACAGGGGGCACCCAGACCCTCTGTCTGACTTGCGCTCCATACTCAGAACATCAACAGCCACAATAGGTTATGACACTCAAGCCTCAATTGAATCCCGCCAGCTTGACATGAAATATGTCATGTGCACATAAGTACATGTTCTCGATGCCGTTTTCGCGACCGTGCTCGATTTGCTCGGCCTTTGCGGACGACTTTTTTTGTCGGCACCGCTGTCCGCCGAAGGTAATGCCAGAAGCTCGCGGCAGCACTCGAGAGCAACTGGTGTCATTCGCGAAGATCCGCCTCGACATGCGCTTTCCCACATTCCCTCGCTCACGCGTCGGACAGGTGCAGATGCTGCACTAACCCGACGCGTTAGCGAGGGACTGACCTAAACCCGAAACGATCACCCGCCTAATCCGCTGCCGCTTCACGCGGACGCCGCGTCAAAAGGAGATGCGTCCCGTTTAGTATCTTTCGGCTGACCTTCTCCGCAAGATGCGGAGAAGGTCAGCCGTTGAAACCCATTTTATTCACGCCACTTGCGACTGATAACGGCGATACGTCTGCAACGCGTCGCTCATGATGCGGCGGCCCCGAGTTGTTA
>DATGZX010000149.1:0-9850 GCA_035296965.1 Gemmataceae bacterium | reverse complement strand
GCCCAGTTTCGTGCACGACCACGGCAAATTCCTGCTCACCTTCATCATGGTGTGGGCCTACTTCTCATTTTCGCAGTGGCTCATCATCTGGGCGGGTAACTTGCCGGAAGAGATCACCTGGTACTTCCGCCGTCTGCACGGTGGATGGCAGTTCGTCGGACTGTTTCTGATTGTCTTTCATTTTTTCGTCCCGTTTTTCCTTCTGCTGTCCCGCCCTTTCAAACGCGACATTACGCGCCTGGTGTGGCTGGCCGGGTGGATGCTCGTAGCCCGTTACATCGACCTTTTCTGGCACATCGAGCCCAGCTTTTCCGAGACTTTCACCGTCACCCTGGCAGACCTCGCGATCCCCTTCGCCATGGGCGGAATCTGGATCGCGTACTTCTGCCACAACCTGAGTTCAAGGCCGCTGGTTCCTGCTTACGACGCGACGGCGCAGGACGTATTGGAGCCGGCGCATGACTGAGTACAGGAATACGAATCAGCCGACGCCGAATCCGCAGCCGAATCAGCCGACGTTGAATCAACATATGACCAGTCACGACGGCTACGAGCACGAGGATCTGACTTCGAGGGGTCCATTTTATTTTATGGCAGGTCTGGCGCTGCTCGGCCTCGCCATCTATCTCATCGTGTTCGGCATGTACCGCTTCCTCGACAGTTATGCAACGGCGCACCAGCCTCCCTTGAGCCCGATGGCGACGCCGGAGGCCGACACCCGCGCCGTAACGCATGAGGACACACAAACTTTCCCGCAACCGCGCCTCGAAGAAAACGAGCGCACCGACCTTCGCCAGTTCATCGAAGATCAGGACCAAAAGCTCGCCACCTACGACTGGGTGGATAAGGACAAAGGCACTGTGCGGATTCCGATCGACCGCGCCATGGAGTTGATCGTGCAGCGCGGCTTACCGGTTCATCCGGAAGGCGCATCTTCGGCACGGAGCTCCGAAGTAAAGAGCTCCGCAGTGAAGAGCTCCGCGGCGCAGACCTCCGCGCCGGGAAGGAAGCAATCTCCCAAAGCGCCGGCGGCTAAAGCCGCCGCTTCGGGCAACTGAAATTGACCGCTCTGGCCGGAGCCGGGCAACCGGCGTGCAAGGAAAGGACGTTTGCGGTGTGCAACACAAGGCAGTTCGTGAACTCGATGGTGGTGTGCTTTCTCGGTCTGGCGCTCCTCGCGGGAGCCGCCTGGGGCCAGGGCATGGGCAACGGCATTATGTCGCCTCCACCCAACGTGCGTCCGCCGGGATTGAAGAACGTTGGCATTCAGCAGAACCTGAACCAGCAGATTCCGCCCGACCTCATATTTACCGACGACCTGGGCCGCAAGGTGAGGTTGGGCGATTACTTCGCACAGAAGCCACTGATCCTCAACTTCGTCTACTATGGCTGCCCGATGCTGTGCGGTGAAGAACTCAACGGCTTGGAAAGTACTCTGCGCGTGCTGAAGTTCGATTTAGGCAAGGAATTCGAAGTCATCACCATTAGCTTCGATCCCAAAGACACCCCCGAGATGGCGGCGAAGAAGAAAGACCAGTTTCTCCGGCGCTACAACCGCCCCGGCGCCGAAAGGGGATGGCACTTCCTGGTCGGCCAGCCGGCCGCGATTGATGCGGTCACGAAGGCGGCCGGATTCCAGTATCAATACGACGAGAAGACCGGACAGTTCGCGCACTCGACCGCAATCCTGGTGCTGACGCCGAAAGGCAAGATCGCCCAGTACTACTACGGCATCGAGTATCCGCCCAAGGATCTGCGGCTCGCCTTGGTGGAGGCATCCGAGAACCGTATCGGCAACGTGATGGACGAGTTGCTGCTGTACTGCTATCACTACGATCCCGAGAAAGGTAAGTACAGCGCTACCGTCATGCGCGTGCTGCGATTGATGGGCGTGGCCACCATGCTGTGCCTCGGGGCGCTTTTATTTGTGTTGATTCGCCGCAATCCAGACAACTTTCATGGCGCGGCACAGGTCAGATAATCATGTTTGGACACTTGCCACTTTGGCCGGATAGCGCCTCCACGAACGCGGGAAACGTGGATGCCCTCTACATTTTTCTGCTGCTGGTTTCGGGCATCATGATCGCGTTGATCTTCACTGTACTGACGGTTTTCGCCATTAGGTTCCGGAAACGCAGGGGGCAGCGCGCCGTACAAATCGAAGGTTCCCACCAACTGGAAGTCACCTGGTCCATCATCCCCTTCTGCGTCATGCTGGTGTTTTACATCTGGGGCGCGGTTATCTACTTCCAGGAACGCACACCTCCACAGGACGCCACCGAGGTCTACACCGTTGCCAAGCAATGGATGTGGAAGTTCGAGCACAAGGGAGGGCAGCGCGAAATCAACGAACTCCATGTGCCTGTCGGCCGCGACGTCAAGATGATCATGACTTCGCAGGACGTGATCCACAGCTTTTTCGTGCCGGCCTTCCGCATCAAGCAGGACGTGCTCCCGGGCCGCTATACGACCCTCTGGTTCCGCGCCACCAAAGCGGGCACCTATCACCTGTTCTGTTCCCAGTACTGTGGAACTCAGCACTCCGGAATGGTCGGCTGGATAAAGGTTATGGAACCGAGCGACTACGAAGCCTGGATGAGCGGCGGCGGCAACCAGCCGCTGGCCGTGACCGGCCAGAAATTGTTCGCCGAACTGGGCTGTGTCACCTGTCATCGCTCCGACACGCAGGGCCGGGGTCCGGACTTGGCCGGTGTCTTCGGCAAGCCTGTGCTCCTCCAAGATGGCCGCACCGTGACCGCCGACGAGAATTACATCCGCGAGTCGATCCTGGAACCGGGCGCCAAAATCGTCCAAGGCTTCAAGCCCGTCATGCCGACGTTTCAGGGGCAGGTCAGTGATGAGCAACTGAATGCGCTGGTCGATTACGTGAAATCGCTGGCCGGGCCGCAGTCGGGACGGCCTGCCGATAGCAATCCCGCGGCAGGGGCTAGTCCTCAACTTTAGATGGAAAAGTGCAGGTGGTGAGAATGGCGACAGCTGTAGTATCGGATTCCGGAGAGCGCGAGACCTACCTGAACGCAGGCTATGGGCTCAAGTCGTGGCTCCTGACGGTGGACCACAAGCGCATCGCGCTGCTCTACTTGATCTCGATTACGTTCTTCTTCTTTATTGGCGGTTTCTTCGCGCTGCTCATCCGCCTGGAGTTGCTGACCCCGGCGGGCGAACTCGTCCAGTCCGACACCTACAACAAACTGTTCACCATGCACGGCCAGGTCATGGTCTTTTTCTTCCTGATCCCTGCCGTGCCCGCCGTGCTCGGCAACTTCCTCATCCCCCTGATGATCGGGGCCAAGGACCTAGCCTTCCCGCGCATCAACCTGCTCAGCTGGTACCTTTACATCATCGGCGGCACTCTGATGATCTACACGATCCTCAATGGCGGCGTCGACACCGGTTGGACCTTCTACACTCCCCTCAGCACCGAGTTTCTCAAGACCAACGTTATCTCCGCCATCGTCGGTATCTTCTTCGCGGGCTTCTCCTCGATCCTCACCGGACTGAACTTCATCGTGACCATCCACCGCATGCGCGCTCCCGGAATGACCTGGAACCGCCTGCCCCTGTTTGTCTGGGCCCATTACGCCACCAGCATCATTCAGGTGCTGGGCACGCCCGTCGTCGCCATCACCCTGGTGCTGGTAGCGCTCGAGCGTCTCTTCCACCTCGGCGTTTTCAATCCGATGCTAGGTGGAGACCCACTCCTGTTCCAGCATCTGTTCTGGTTTTACTCCCACCCCGCCGTCTACATCATGATTCTGCCCGGTATGGGCATCGTCAGCGAAATCGTTTGTTGTTTTTCACGCAAGCGCATCTTTGGCTACAAGGCGATGACGCTAGCCGTGGTCGGCATCGCTGTGATCGGGTTCCTGGTCTGGGCGCACCACATGTTCGTGGCCGGCATCTCGCTCTATGCCGCGCTGATCTTCTCGCTGCTGAGTTATTTCGTCGCCGTGCCCTCGGCGATCAAAGTGTTTAACTGGACCGCCACCATGTACAAGGGGTCCATCACCTACCAGACCCCTATGCTCTACGCTTTCGGCTTCATCGGCTTGTTTACCATCGGAGGCTTGACCGGCCTGTTCCTGGCCTGCCTGGGCATGGACGTGCACGTGCACGACACTTATTTCATCATTGCGCACTTCCACTACATCATGGTCGGAGGCATGGTGATGGCATACCTCGGCGGGATGCACTTCTGGTGGCCCAAAATTACCGGCCGCATGTATCCCGAGGGCTGGGGTAAACTCGCGGCGCTCATCGTCTTCATCGGATTCAACCTGACGTTCTTCCCCCAGTTCATCCTGGGCTATTTGGGAATGCCGCGGCGCTATCACGCATATCCGGCCGAATTCCAGATCCTGAACGTGCTCTCGACTGCGGGCGCGACCATTCTCGCCGTCGGCTACCTGCTGCCCATGGTCTACTTCGTGTGGTCCATGCGCTACGGCAAGCCAGCCCCGCCGAACCCTTGGAACGCTGCGGGCTTGGAGTGGCAGACTCACTCGCCGCCCCCCACCTTCAACTTCGACGAGCAGCCGGTCGTGACCTGGGAAGCCTATAACTACGACGAGATAGACGAGATTCCGGAGAAGGAGGAGGTCCCCGTTGCACACTAGTCAAGCGGTGGCCGACAAACCCGAACACGAGAACCCGGCGCTCCTGCACCACTTCGCGACCAAGGGACAGCAGAAAAATGCCGCCAGCCTGGGCATGTGGCTGTTCCTCGCCCAGGAAGTTATGTTCTTCGGCGGCCTGTTCTGCGCCTACCTCGTTTACCGCTACAAGTACTTCGGAGACTTCGGCTCCGCCAGTCAACAGTTAGACATTAGACTCGGCACGATTAATACGGTGGTACTGATCTGCTCCAGCTTGACCGTGGTTCTAGCTATTCGTGCAGTCCAGCTTGGCAAGCGCATGGCGCTCGTGTTCTGGCTGCTCGCTACCATCTTGTTCGGTCTCGCCTTTCTGGGCATCAAGGCCAACGAGTATGCCGAAAAATTCGAGAAGCATCACGTGCCCGGAACCAGCTTCAGTTATCACGAGTTGCTTCCCGGACAGGAGAAGTTCCCTGCGGCGGACCGCCAGTATGCTAACCCCCATCACGCTGAGATGTTCTTCTCGCTCTACTTTGCGATGACCGGCATGCACGCTCTGCACATGATCATCGGCGTCGGCCTGTTCGGATTCCTTGCCTACAAGGCCTGGCGGGGCAAATACACACCCGATTACTACACACCCATTGAAAATGCAGGATTGTACTGGCACTTCGTCGATATTGTCTGGATTTACTTATTCGGTTTGCTGTACCTGATCGACCGTCATAGGTGAGATAAGTCATGTCTGATCACAATTCCGCTTCCGAACATACTCCCGAACATATTTCCGAACACATTTCGTCTCTCGGTTCTTGCCTCGCGATCTGGCTGGCCTTGCTCGCGGGCACCACCCTCACCGTGGCTGCCGCCTTCATCGACCTCGGCCCATTCAACACCATCGTCGCCCTCACCATCGCGACCATCAAGGCCACCCTGGTCGTGCTCTTCTACATGCATGTGAAGTACACGCATGAGAAGCTGACCGGCCTCGTTATTGTGAGCGCGATCTTCTTCCTGTTCATCCTGCTCGCCCTCAGCATGGCGGATTACACCATGCGCCTCTGGCGCTGACGTCGCTGGCCAAATGTAGCGCCGCCGTCCCGGCGGCTGTCGTATGGCCCACCTGCGAGGGCAAGATGCCCTCGCGACAGCCGGCAAGATGCCGGCGCTACCAAGGATCTCAACACAGCGAACGGTGGTTACAAAAGCCGCTGCCCACGATATAATTCAACTCCATGGCAACCGCGCCGGAAGTCGCAAAAGCGCCGGGGATGGTGCCTGACGAGCTGAAACAAGAGCCGCGCTCGAAGGGCCTGACTACCCCCCGCAAGAAAAAGCCGAAGGAACTTGCTGTCATCACCGAGTGCTGTACGGGCTGCGCGGGATCACCGGCCTGCGTAGAGTATTGCCCGGTGGAAGATTGCATGTTTTGGATCCCGGATGACGATCATCCACCGTACGGCCGCATCGAGGTAGACCCGCTCCTCTGCATCGGATGTAAGAAGTGCCTCAGTAAGGGTCCAGAGGGAGCCTTCCTCGACGGATGCCCGTGGGACGCGATTGTCATGGTGGACATTGCGGAAGTGGAAAAAGAAGTCGGGCCGATGACCTACTAGCGGTCGGGTTTGTGTGGGGACGGGGCTTCGCCCCGTCCAGGCGGGGCAGAGCCCCGCCTCCACAAAGGCCCCCTCTACACCTACTTGCTGGCTCTGGCTCTCTCCTGGATTGCCCGATCGGTCTCAATCGCTTGCCGACGCAGCCGCTCCGGAACTTCGGGTAACTCTCTTTCGTAGGGACGAATCGAAGGCAGATCCTCCAGTTGGCCAATCAGATATAAGGCGCGAAGGGCCTCCCAGACTTGTTCTTCCCCGGGTTCAACAGTCGCAATCGCAGTTCCTGGAAGTACGCTGGCACCTGTCGCCGTCGAAAGTGTGCGCACGCGGCCGGTGATCGGCGAACGCAGCTCGCTTGTCTGCTGACCGTCGCCGTCGCTATCCCGCAGCTTCGCGATAAGTCCCCCCTGGTGGATCGCCGTACCCACCCCCGCCGTATCCATGACCCGGCCGGCGGTGGGAGCAGTAATCGCGACCGGCTGCAATAAAGAAACAATCTGTGGTCTCCCCGCGCTGTCGCAGAAGCTGACCAAGGATAGCGCAGCATTGCCGCGTACCATTACAGAGGGGTCTTCCAACATCTTCAAGAGCGCCTCGTGAAAACCTGGGCCGGCCGTATCTTGTCCCATCACCCAGGCATCGGTGCTACGCACCTCCTCGCGAGGATTTGAGGCCAGCCGCACCAGATCGCCATACCAGCGTGCCGCGCTCGGGTCGTGCCGGCTCATGCGCTGGCCGAGTTGCACAATGGCGTGCTGGATGTGCCGCGGATGACTGTTGTCGTTGAGGTACTCGTTCATCTCTTTGTTGGTGAGCGCGCGGCCAAACCAGGTGCTCCACCAGAACATGAACGGCATGAGCACAACCAGCCACGCCGTGAGGAAGAAAATAAGCCGGTTGCGCGTGGACATGCGGGGCCGTGACGGCTGTGGCGCAGGCTTCTCCCCGGCATCTGCTGGCTTGTCCTCAGGCACGAGCGGGATGGGTTGTACAGCCATGCTTTGGTTTCGCTAGCAGCCTGTGGCGCAAGTACGATGCGTATCAGGACATGCCTTCAGGCATGCCGGAAGTGCTGCCCACTGAGTGCGCCTTCAGGCGCTGGGTTTGGGTCCCTTAAGTTTCACTACCAGCCCCTAGCTCTCACTCTTTGGGCGTAGCGTCTTTGTTCGCGGAAGCTAGATTCGCGGAAGCTAAGTTCGCGGTTGCTTTGGGCGCGACGTTAGTCGTTACTTTAGCCGCCACTTTGGGCGTTACCTCGGCGGCCACTTTCTTCTTGTTGAGAAAAGCGAGAGCTCCACGATCACGCAGTTCCCAGAAAGCATTCAAGAAAAAGACGGCGGAGAGAGTCAATAGGATCAAACTCATGAACAATCCGTCCACCGTTGTGACCGTACCCGTGACGATGGTCCAGGCAATACCCAAGAGAGGGACTATGCCCATGACAATAGAAATCACTAGCATCATCGGAAGCAACAGCCCTCCTTATTCCTGCTCAGATGGCGCAGTCCTACATGCAAGAAAGAGTCGAAGTAACTCGGTCGGTCCGATCTCAGCTTATTGCGCCTTGAACGTTACATCCACGGTCTTGCTATCTTTGGCTGCCAGCGTGACCTTCTCCTCCTTAGTGCCCAACTTTTCTTGCACGAAGGCTAAGGTGTAGTTACCCGGGGGCAGACCCTTGATTTCGAACTTACCATCCGGCCCGGTGACCGCATAGAACGGAGTCTTCACCACGTTGACATACATTTTCATCCAGGGATGCTGGTTGCACTTCACCGGCAGCATAATTTCCTCGCGGGCGAAGGTTTTCTCCAGGGCCGGGGACTGCGGGGGTTGCGACTCATTCCACTCACGGTTGTCGGCCGGAGTGGGGTGAATATTGTGAGTGGTGGGGTCGCTGTTGACGATCTTAAGCGTCTGTCCAGCCATCACTCCCAAAACATGGGGATGGTACTTGCAGCCGCTTTGATCAAGGGTCACGGCCTCCTTGGGAACGTCAAACGTCCGGCTTCCCAAACCTTCCTTGACGTACACGAAGACGTTGTCCAACTTGCCGCCGTCCGCGACCACTGTCTCGGCCATGTTCATGCCCTTGCATGCCGGATCCTGGCTCATGTCGATTTTCGCTGCCTTGGGAGCGGTACCGTCAAAACTCACCGTGCCGCTGACACTGGCAGCAGTCGCCGGATCGATCGGTGCCGCCGCCGGCGCGGGTGTGGCCGCGGTGCTTGGAGCGGCAGACTGTTCCTCCGGCTTCTTGCTGCACGCAGCCAGCAGAACGAGGCCCATGACCGCACATAGGCCAAGGGTAACTAAGCATTCTTTTCGATTCATGATTTCCCTACACCTTTCCTGGAATTGGGTTTTGAGATCCTTGCCCTATTTTACTGCCCGCCGCCCGTTCCCACAGGTCGCTTGTTCACGACGGAAGGCGGAACGCCCCGAGCGCTTCCACCGGCAGGCTTTGTCGGAGGAGAAGTTCTGTTGCTGCTGGTTTGGCTGCGCCCCATGGCTCCGGCCACACGGCGCTGCTCTTCCGGGGTGAGCTGAAAAATATAATCCACGAGCAGCCGAGTGTGATCCTTATCATAGCCCTCGAATGTGGATGGCGTCGGTCCGGCGAACACCCAGTGGTTGTTCAGACGCTTGAACAAACCGGAGGGCATCGCTGTCCCAGGACTGATGGCTTGTGGATCGATGATCCAGCGCTCAACCCAGTCCGGCTTCAGACGGTCGTGCGCCAGAAGAAAATTGGGTGCCGTGGCATTGCGATCATGCGCCGCATCGCCGGTCGCGTGACACTTCAGGCAAGGCGCCGCGGTGCTGGAGAACAAGCCGCGTGCCATGTCCGTTTCCTTCGCTGTCAACGGCGTCGTCTGATCCGGAATATAGGGAAACGGCTGCCGCGAGAGCGCCGCAAAGAAGCGCACCAGCTTGCCCAGTTCGTTCTCCGAAAAGCTGAAAGTGGGCATCCGCACCTGGAGGTACGAGCGCACGCCGTTGCGATCGGTATCGGTCTCGCTTAGCGAGGGATTGGAGAGGAAGCGCAGCAGCCACTGGGGATTGACCCGTGCGCCTTCCGTTAGCAGCTTGGGGGGAAGCTGCTCCTGCACCTCCTGATAGTGCTTCATTCCCATCAGCGCCGATTGCTGGCCTGGAATGAATTGGTGGCAGCCCATGCAGTTGTACTTCTTGACCACCCACCACCCTTCCTGAATGTCACGGCGGTAGTCGAGAGGCCGGTACTGATAATTCGCCGGAAGCGCGCTCTCCTGGCTGCCCATCAGGAAGGTGGTCAGGGAGCGAATCTGTTCCGGGGCCAGATGCACGTTGGGCATGCGGAGTTTCTCAGTCTCCGACTTGATCTTCCCCTGGTCCCACACATTCGGTTCGGCAAGCTTGTGCTCGAAGAAGCCCAAGCTTGAGTACCAGGGTTTTGTTGCGGGTCCCTCTGGGAGACGCGCACGATCGTCCGGATCTTTGATGGGTTCGCCGTCTCCCCGTTCTGCCATCTCCGTCAGCAAAGCGAAGTCCAGGCGTTCGATGGGCTTGCTGCCTTCGAAGGTCAGTTCCGTCCCGATCCTTCCCTCATCCTCAAGGCCGGAGATTTCATGACACCCA
>DATGZX010000148.1:0-3226 GCA_035296965.1 Gemmataceae bacterium | reverse complement strand
CTAAAAAGCCCATAGTGCTTTGGCTCCGAGCTGACTGACGGGCCGCTTCGGCTCCGTTCAACACGCCAGTTACAGGCGTGCTCGCTTGGCGAGACGCCTGTAACCGCCTATGTGTATACTGGCGGGTTGGACTATGCAGATAGTACATATCCACAGTCCAGCTCTAGGAGCAACAAGTTCATGATTGGTTATGCCGCACTCGGACCAGTGCGGAATTCCTTGGGAAAACTGCGGAAAACGCCAACCGTTGGCCGGCCGCTTCGGCCGGGGTTCCTGTAAACTCCCGGGTCGCGCTTTTCGTAGTATTCAGCCGATCATCGGCAAAGGGGTCGTGAAGCCGCGGGCGGGCGCCGTCCGCTGAAGCGAAAGTAGAGCAGCGGGTCATTGCATCGCTAAGCGTGGGAAAAGCGTTTAAGATATTTTAGACGGGGGCGTCATCAACCCTTCAATGGTTCACCGCGACTACGTCGAATTCAGAACATGGACACCGCCAGGAGCCCATCATTAGAAGAGCGTCCGCCGTTCATGGCGACACTAGGCCTGTTGCCGCCTTACACGCCCGAAGACATTCAGGCGGCCTATCGCGAGAAGGCCAAGACGGCCCACCCCGACCGAGGGGGTACGCCCGCCGAGTTCCAGAAGCTCCACGAGGCTTTCGAGCGTGCCCAGGAGTACGTGAGGTTTCGTGTGGACCGGCGCCGATGGCTGGCTGCCAGAGTTGAGCGCTACGTTGAGCAAGACGAGGTGGGGAATGAAGTCCGCCGCCTCGGCGGAGTGGTCGAAGTGCAACAGATCGATTGGATCAAGCAATCCTTCGGAGATTTCGCCGTGATGACGGAGATGCTCCGTGCGATTCGCCTTCGGGGCCTGACGAATGACGCCTTCCTATCTTACCTGGCCGATCACGCGACAGCGCTCGAGTATTTGCGGTGGCTGGACGTGTCGGGCAGCAGAATCAGCGATGACGCTGTATTGAGGTTGCAAGCGATCAGCGGCTTACGCGCCCTGGATTTGTCAGATACGCCAATTTCAGCGAAGGCGCTCGAGGTGGTGCAAGGCTTGCAAAACTTGGAATGGCTCAATCTCGGGGGCACCGCCATCTCTTGGTGGTCCCGATGGCGTTTACGGCGATCGTTCCCACATCTCGAGGTCGTGACCAGAGTCGTCAAGTAGTCGCAGGACGGCGGGGGACATCGGTATGATAGAGTAACAGACACCAAACACGCTGCTGCTAGGGCGTGGAATTCGTCATTGAATATCATGAAAGATTCAGCCTCGCTATCATCCGAGCGGATCAGGCAACATGGCACCGATTCTGCGCTGAGCGGGGACGCCGAGTCGCGCCGCGTGCGCTGCCGCTTCGCCAAGGGGTCAGACTCAGGCCCTGGGCTAACGGAGGAGCTGTTGTGTTTGCTGCGCACGCGCCTGCGCCTGGCTATTCTGATCATCCTCTCTGCATTTGTTCTGCACTTTCTGCGAAATGTGTTCCTGCCGGGAGCGGCGACCATCGATCGGCGTCCAGTTTGGCTCTTTTTCTCCGGCTGCGAAATCGCCGTCATGGCGGCTGTCTCAGGATTGCTCTGGAGTCGCCGAACGCTGCGCATGAGGGATTTGCGCTTCCTGGAAATGACTATGTTCGGCTCCGTCGCCGCCTACATCGCGGGGTTACAGGTGGATTCTTATCATGACGGGTTTCTGGTGCGCTCGGTTGTGACCGGTCAGGAGGCGAACGTCTACCGACTCGTGGGAATTTCGTCGGTGCTGCGCTGGTCTCTTTTGATCGTCATCTATGGCACGTTCATTCCCAATACCTGGCGACGGTGCGCGGTAGTCGTGTGCAGCCTAGCCTCGATTCCAGTTGTCCTCATGAACACTGGCAGTCTAATGGACCAGGCGGCCAGGCCCTATGTGCTGGCGGCTCTTCCCGAAACAAGCATCCTACTGGCCACTGCCGTGGCGATTGCCGTGTTCGGCTCGCACAAAATTCGTGAACTGCACGAGAAAGCCCACGAGGCTCAAAAACTCGGTCAATATCGGCTCAAAGAGGTGATCGGCTTCGGCGGCATGGGGACAGTCTATCTCGCTGAACATGTGATGCTCCGCCGGCAATGTGCTATTAAGCTCATACGGGCGGACCAGGCTGGCAATCCCAAGACGTTGCTACGTTTCGAGCGCGAGGTTCGCGCCACCGCGACCTTGACGCATTGGAATACCGTCGAGATTTTCGATTACGGCCACGCGGAAGATGGCACGTTTTATTATGTCATGGAGTATCTGCCGGGGATGAATCTGGAAGACCTTGTCGAAAAGCATGGCCCCATGCCGCCCGAACGAGCAGTCCATTTCCTTCGGCAAGTCTGCCAGGCTCTGCGCGAGGCGCACGGCATTGGTCTCATTCATCGCGATATCAAGCCGAGCAACATCTTTGCCTCTGAGCGCGGCAAGGTCTACGACGTTGCCAAGCTGCTCGATTTCGGACTCGTGAAAAACTTCGGCCTGGCTGGCGACGATGCCAGGCTGACGCAGGAAGGCTCCTTCACCGGGTCGCCAGCTTTCATGTCGCCCGAACAAGCGGCGGGCCAGCAGCAACTCGACGCGCGCAGCGACATCTACGGCGTCGGCGCCGTGGCCTATTTCCTCATCACCGGCCGGCTCCTCTTCGACCGCGGATCGCCACTGCAAATGCTTCACGCTCATGCTTATGAGCCGCTGGTTCCCACTCGTCAATTCCAGGAAGCAGCGCCCACCGACCTGCAGCAAGTTATTCTCCGCTCTTTGGAGAAAGATCCGGACCGCCGTTACCAGGACGCGGCGAGCCTGGACAAGGCCCTGGCTGCGTGCGCCTGCGCGGGCCGTTGGACTATGGAAAAAGCCGAGGACTGGTGGCGGCAGCGTAGCGACAGCACCATGCCGGCTTCGTTTCCGGAAGCCAGCGAAAGCGATAGCCAGACCATAGCCGCAACACGGTGACAGGGCCGCCGGCATGGGGATCGCCGTGCGGCTCGGAGCCAGTGACGTCTCGTCAAAGATGACTTGCTGTCCGAAGACTCGACGGCGGTGGCGCCAACGCTGGACCCTAGAGCGGCAGGGCTTCCAAGGTGTCAGGGATCGTCAACTGTAAGTAGTTTGTAGGTCGATACATGCCCGCCGTTGCGGTAGCGGCTTTTTTTGGGTGGCGGCTTCTTCGGACCGCGCGGACTTTTCCGGTATCGTTCGAGATCAACAT
>DATGZX010000147.1:0-6180 GCA_035296965.1 Gemmataceae bacterium | reverse complement strand
CGCATTCGCTACGACCGCTTGGACACGCTGATCGACGGATGGACAACCATTGCGGCAGCAGTCGTTTGTTTTCATATTCTGAAGGACGCTGTAGCGTCATGAACAACGGCGGCTCCGTCAGCCAGTTGTTTGGCAGCCTCTAAGGCTCCGGCGTCTCCTCCGGTTCAGGAGGTTCGTCCTGAGTCCGAGACGCATCCGGAACCTTGCGGACATCCGTTCCATACGCCACCGGGGGCTGCCTCCTATGCACTGGATCGACGCCAACAATAAGCCAAGTACTATTGAGGAACTCTAAGCGAAAGCGGACGCGCTCTATGCCCTCCTCTCGAACCTCATCTACTAGGACAGTCCTGACTGGCCTGTCTGCTACTGGCTCTGCCACCACGACCCAATTCTTGACGGCTCTCTGCCGCAGCCGGGAAGCCAGGTGCTCCCGATCACTGGAGTCACGTCGGGTTCCGGAACGGAGAGGATCGGCGAAGCAGCTCTCGTACATGGTCGCGTCGCCGGCCCCGCATGCTTCATAATAGGCAGAGAGGCAGTCGGTCAGCCTAGCGAAGCCCTTTTGCCGTGGCGACCAGCGCACGACCAAGGCCAGCACCGCCACGGTTAGGGCTAATACGGCGACCATCCGGAGCCGGCCTTTGTAGATGTTCATCAGAAGCTCTTGTCGACCACTTCTTGCGTTCGCTTCCCCCAGCGACGATTATCAGAGAACTTTGCCAAGACTCAAGAGGAATGATGTTGAAATGACCGTGAAAACGATGCACTCGCCCTGCATGCCACGAAGATAGGCCGGCGTCCATCCTTGCCCCCCTACACTTGAGGCTGCCCGCCTTGAATGTTTGGCAAGCTGATGGCCGATCTGCATAAATCGAGCATTCGCTGGTTCGCAATACTCTGACAGGCCGCCGCTGGGAGCGGGCAATGGTTCGTTGCCGAAAGTAGTGCCACGGGCACGCCCTGGAGCTTCTCTTCTCCCGAAGAATCTCTCCCCATGGAGCCGGTATTCCCTTGGGCTTGGCGCCGCAAGCGTGCTCACTGGCCAGTCGGGTTCGCGGTTCCCCAATTCTTCAATAACGAGGAGCATGATATGCACCCAAGCTTGACCCCAGAATTGGCGGCGTTGCTTCGACTGACAGTCGGGCAACTGCGCCGCAAGTTCGCCGAAGTGTTCGGCGAAGAGACGCGGTCCGGCAACAAAGCCTGGCTGGTCAAACGTGTTGCCTGGCGGCTGCAAGCCCAGGCGGAGGGCGATCTGTCCGAGCGCGCACGCCAACGTGCAGACGAACTGGCCCACGATACCGACTTGCGTCTGACGCCGCCTCGACCGGCTAAGGATGCCAAACCCATCGCGCACGTGAAAACGCCCAACCTGCGGCTGCGCGCCGACACGCGCATTCCACCGCCGGGCACCATCTTGAAGCGTTCCTACAAGGGTAAGGCCCTGCAAGTCCAGGTCCTGGAACACGGGTTCGCCTACTTGGGGCAGGTCTATCCGACCCTGTCTGCGGTCGCCAAAGCCGTTACCGGATCGCATTGCAACGGCTACGTCTTCTTCCGCCTGCCCAGCAAGGAGGCCGCCTCATGAACAAGCCGTCGAAGGGCACTGCCAGCAAGACTATCCGCTGCGCCGTCTATACGCGGAAGTCGACCGAAGAAGGCCTCAACCAGCAGTTCAACTCCCTGGACGCCCAACGCGAAGCGGCCGAGGCCTATATTGCCAGCCAATGCCACGAAGGCTGGCTCTGCCTGCCCCAGCGCTATGACGACGGCGGCTTCACCGGAGCCAACATGGACAGACCTGCCTTGCAATGCCTCCTTGACGAGATCCAAGCCGGGCACATCGACTGCGTTATCGTCTACAAGGTCGACCGCCTGAGCCGCTCGCTGCTCGATTTCGCCAAGATGATGGAGACCTTCGACCAGCAGCGCGTCGCCTTCGTCTCTGTGACCCAGCAGTTCAACACGGCCACCTCCATGGGCCGTTTGGTCCTGAACGTCCTCCTCTCCTTTGCCCAGTTCGAACGGGAGATCATCTCCGAGCGCACGCGCGACAAGATCGCAGCCATGCGCCGCAAGGGGAAATGGTCCGGGGGAGTGCCCTTGCTGGGTTATGATCTGGACCTGCGCAAGACGCGCCTCGTCGTCAACCCGAAGGAGGCGGTCCGGGTCCGAGCCATCTTTGCCTTGTACCTAGAGCTGGGCGGGTTGCTGCCGGTGGTCCGAGAGCTAAAGCGCCGGCGCTGGCGGACCAAGCGTTGGCGGACTCGCCAGGGGGAAGTCCGCGGGGGCAGACTCTTCACCAAAACCAATCTGCACCGGCTGCTGACCAGGGTCGCCTACATCGGCAAGGTTCACCACAAGAACGAACTCTACGACGGCGAGCAGCCTGCCATTGTTGCTGCCGAAATCTGGCAGCAGGTGCAGGCCCAACTCAAGGACAAGCGCCGGTCGGGGTGCGGGCTTGCGCGGAACAAGTTCGGCGCGTTGCTGCAGGGGCTGCTCCGCTGCGCGCCTTGCGGCTGCGCCATGACGCCCGCCCATGCTATCCGCGGCAGGAAATGCTACCGCTATTACCTCTGCTGCGGCGCCCGTCGGCACGGCCGGCAGAGCTGCCCATCGAAGGCGATACCGGCAGAGCCGATCGAACGATTGGTATTGGAGCAGATCGAGAGCCTCGGCCTTGATCCCGGTCTGGAGAACTCGGAGGGGCGGGCGCCAGCGCAGGCCCAACAGCTCCGGCTCGTGCAGCTCCGCATCGAACGCGTCGATTACGATGGGACGCAGGGCAAGGTGTCGATCACCTTCCGTCCCGACAGCCTTCCAGCCCTTCCAACCAAGTATCCTACCAGGCCGCCTGCGTCCGCCTAGAGCGACCGCAGACCAGCACCCTCTTATCCCCCAGAGCAACCGATCGCTCCTGCGCAACCCTTGCACGTCGAAATGCTACCCGGCGACCTGCCCCGAAATGGAGCAAAGTGAGGGGGAAGCTCATACAAGTGAGACGTGACAGGCGGAATGCTCTGGCCGTCTGCTCCGCACCTTGCAACGGATGCGGTCCGCGCTGAAGGGCAATCTCACCGAGAGGCTTCTCCAAAAGGCGGACCACGTCTTTCAGTTCACCGCCTGATTACCGTCTCGCTGACCTCGAGCGTCTTGGTAGATTGCTCCGAACACAGCATTCAAGAAGACTGCTGTACACGGGCCGAGATCGCCGCAGCGTAGCATGTGGAAAGGATTGCAACGAGACTTGCAGTTGTAGTTTCGGGGGCCTCGCTCGCGCCGAACGCGCCGCCCCGCAGCTTACGCGCGGGTTTTCTTGCTTCCTTCCCTCTTCGAATTGGTTCCGCCCGCTCAGGTAATCGATGCACCGCTCACAGCTAGCCTGGTAGGCTGCTGGGTGCACGTCAGCATCTTCGATGATCCGAAAACCCCCGCCGTGCTTGCCGGTTCTGTAGGGTTTCTCGGTGCGATTACCGTTCCGTTGCCGCTGTTCTGCGGCCGGGAGCACGTGAATGTCTGCGCGCGAGGTCACGTGGTCAATGCCCCAGTTTGAAAACGATGACCTCGCCCCCTGGAACCTGAACCTCCATTTCCCAGGTCTTCCAGACGTTCCAATTCGCTGTCACAGGCAAGTTCGCGATCGCTTCGCCCCGCTTCGGGACAACGGAAACCACGCCAGCTGCAAAAACATTGCCCCCTTTGTCCTGGGGATTGCGCAACTGAATCTGGACGTTCGTGGCGTCCTGGTCGCCAAGGTTCATCAGGTAGGCCCGCAAGGCGACAGGCTGGACTAACTTGCCCGGGTCTCCCGCGCTGCGGTTCGGCTCCACCCACGCCGGGGAGCACACCAGCTTGGGTTTCTCGTGGCGGGTGGTGAAAAGTTTGGCCAGGGCAGTCGCCTCGTTGGGAAGTTTCGAGTCCGCCGATAGATCGAAAAAGGCGCCGCCCAACGAGTCCGCCTTGGCCATGAGAGTCGGCGTAGCTCCTGCAGCATAGAAGCCAATACCGGGGGATTCCGGGGCTATCAAGCGCACGAACCGGACCTGTCGTTCCAGTTCCTCGTCGGTTCGCGCCCAGTCCTCCCCAGGATTGCCGCCCTTGCCGACGCCCAGGGCCACGATGGTCTTGGCCAATAAGCCATGCATCCGCGCCGCCTGAACCTGGGTGGCGATCCACCAATAATCCTTGGGTTCGCCAACGTAGCATTCCAACATGACAAGCTCGACCGAGTCCCGATAGGCGTCGGCCAGCACCTTGGGGATCGGGCCACGCATCTCCCACACAGCCAGCCCGAGTTCGGGCCGCTTGCGCTTCGTCTCGCGGAGGATCGTGGCGGCCTTCCGGTCGGTCTCACCGCCGAAATCGAAGCCGAACTCGTCGATCGAGACGACCGGCTTCGGATTGCCGCCGTAGTCGCCTTTCACCAGGATGTCCACGGCCTTTTCCACCGGGTTCCGCAGGAGGTCGAACCAAGTGTGCCCAACAGCGGTCGCAACCCCACGCGGGGCCCAATACTGCCAGTCCTTCGGCTGGGTCGGTTCGAGGAAAGTCACGGAGCGAAGCTGCTTCGGGTCGTACTTCCCACCGATATAGGTAAAGGCGATCACTCGGTCCAGGCCGAACACCTTGTTCGGCGGTTCTGCCTGGGCAGGCGTCTGGTGGGCCGGGACCACTGCCACGGCGGCCAGCACGGCCCCAATTCCGCACAACCTGCGCAGGCTCGCTGTCACGGGCGTTATCCGCTTACGGAATTGCACGAGCGCGGGCAGATCCAAGTCCGACCGCTGGCTCTGCAAATCCACGCTACTCGCAACGATGCGATACGCCGCCATGATCAGTTCCTCCGACATTTGCCGTTTGGCCGATCTTTCCCTATTGGACTTCCCGCTGGGGCGCCGGTTCCAATTCCATAAGCTGAATTTAGCCCCCCAAGATGTGATTGCAAGGACTCTCTCCAAGAAGGGCTGCTGCTACCCTCCCCATCGGGGTCTGAGCCCATTGCACAAAACGTTTCTCCTTGGCTGATCCGCCGAGATCGGCCAGCGCGCAGCGCCTTGGCGACCGTATGCTTGTCCCACACTTCCCGAGGAAACCGAGGAGGGACCACTGCGGAGCGACTTCTGATCAACCTGATTGAAGGGACGAAGCCCAGGGAGCGAGGCCGTGACTGATCTCGGTCGGCGCTGCAGAAGTTCACCTTTTTTTCTTCTACGGCGGCGATACCTTCACCACTGATGGAACGCTCCCGTATTGGTTCTATTGGGAGGATTGCGTCTTCGACGTGGCCGGCACTCAGTACAATGAATCCCAATCGTTTGCGAAAGTGCCTAGCAAGATGCTCACGGCGCCGGTGGCGCCGTCAAGTCACTAATCATCAACGGAGGCAGTTCATGGTTACCGTCCTCTCCTTTTCCCCCGTGCCCGGTCCCTTGCTTCATCAATGGCTGGCCACACAGCTCGGTGCCGCGGCCCCCCGTGTTGTCGCCGCCGACGAGCTGGCCGCCGCCGACCGCGACCAGGCGTACGCAGAAGCCGAGGTGGCTCTGGGCGACTACACGTTTCGCGGCCCCGTGGACAAGCTCTTGCTGGACAAGATGCCCAAGCTCAAGTTCCTGCAGCAACCGAGCGCGGGCTATCAGCATATCGACCTGGCCGCTTGTCGCGCCCGCGGCGTGCTCGTGGCCAATACGCCAGGAGTCAACGCCGCCGCGGTGGCCGAGCACACGATCATGATCGCGATGGCCTCGCTCAAACGGCTCATCTCTGCGAATGCGGCGACTCACGCCGGGAAATGGACCCAACATGAGCTGATGTGGGAGCGCGGCGTTTTCGAGCTTATGGGCAAGACCTGGGGAATCGTCGGCTTCGGGGCCGTGGGACGCGAGGTTGCCAGACGCCTGGCGGTCTTCGGCGTCAACTTGATGTATTTTGACTTGCAGCGCCAAACTCCCGAGCAGGAGTCGGCCGCGCAAGTGACATTCAAGCCGCTCGATAACCTCCTGCGGCTTGCCGACATTGTCAGCTTGCATGTGCCGCTCACGGAGCAGACGCGCGGCCTCATCGGCGCCCGCGAACTCGGCTTGATGAAGTTCCAGGCCATCCTGATCAACGTGGCCCGTGGCGAATGCGTGGATGAGCATGCGCTTGCGGACCGGCTGCGCACGAAGATGCTCG
>DATGZX010000146.1:0-105502 GCA_035296965.1 Gemmataceae bacterium | reverse complement strand
ACTTCTCAGCCGGACCGGATGAGCCGCGCTTTCAGCGGCTCCCTCCAAGTTCCACATCACTTCACGAGCGCTGCCCCGGCAACAAAATGGCCGCCGGCCCGCTCGAAATCCGCGCTAGAATGTGCGAAACTCGAACTTAGGTGGGGTTTATTCGTCTTTGGTGGTCACGACTTCAAGGATCTTCAGCTCCCGCGCTTGGAGCAAATCGCCTTGCAAGGCCACCAGGAAGCGATAACAAAACCCGATCGCAACGCATTCCACGAGCGACAAGACGAGGCAAATCAGTCCCCCCACTCCCCACCCCAGCGAACCCAATGCAAGCCCGATGCCGACTGGCAGCATCGTTGGCGCCATGGCCATGGGGAAGACAAAGACGAAAGCAAGATGCAGCAGGAGTGGAATTCCTTTGAAGTTGGTTGTCTTGAAAGAGCCGGGAGCGATATGGAGGGGGGCCAAAATGGACAGCCAATTGGCCAACAGGCAAAACACGAGGTACATGGAGACGAATAATGGAAACGTGGCCAAAAAATAGAGTACCGGCATCGGGGAAATGATCTGAACAAGGATCACCACCAGTGCCCCGAAACCAAAGGTAAAGGGCGCTATTGCCAAGTTCTTGCCCAGCAGGATGTCCCTGCGGGGGGACGCGCAGAGAACGAATACGCGGAAACCGTTACGGTCGAAAGCGAATTGGTTGCCGACAAGCTGGATCGTGAATAGCAAGATCATTGCCATCGCTCCAAGTGCCACGATCGGTCGGAAGGCCTCGGGAATTGCAATCCGCTGCGATAAGAATATTGAGCCGAAGACAAGGACCATGATGGCGGGGGTGAGCAGCATCATCTTGGCTTCGGGAGCGCGCAGCAACGATCGGAAACTGCCGAGGGCTACAGCTGCCGTGTGTTCCGATAACCACGGCAACTGCTTTTCCAGGAAGCAGCCTGCCGGCTTCTCGGTTTGCACGGGAAGTTCCTTGACGACCGATTTTCGCTTCTTCGAAGAATAGTGTCCCGTGTATAGTCGCAGAGTCGTCTGATAGGACCGCCACAAACTGGCGCCGCCAATCACCCCCAGTCCCAGGGTTCCGAGCAAAGGCGCCAGGAAGTTTCCTTCAGCGGATTCCATCGCGCCATAAGGCAGCCACCCGGGCGGGAGCGCAAGGTTGATGATCGTCGCTGTCTGGAAGGCCTTGCGCCACAGCTCATCGTTCCGTTCGCGAGCCAATTCGGCGTGCTTTTCTTGAACTGATAGAGCTTCGCGTTGGTCGGGACCCGACTGCGACTTGGTCATTTCTTGATTTAGCTGCGCGTCGAGTTCTTCCTTTTCGTGTCGGCCCCACGGTCGCACCATGTTGAACAGATTGGGCAACTGGCAAAGCAGGATAAAACCCAACGTCACAAAGACGATCACTGTTCGGCGCCGTCTCGGATTTACCATGAGCGAGGCCAGCCAGCCCTGGAACTGATAGGTGAGTGCACTGACCGTCAGCAAGAATGCCGCCAGCAGTGGGAACACCAGGAGCATCGCCGGCCCCTTGGCGAACACCAGTCCCAGACAAAAACCGACGAAGGCGGGTATAAAGAGAAGCAAGTTGAAGCTCAGAAGCGAACTGAGGTAATTGATGAGAAAAACGCCGGTCAAGGAGACAGGCAGGTGGAGGAATTTGTCCAGCGACAGAACTTCAGAGCGTTGCAGATCCTGAAGGAGGCCAATCATCCAGAGAAATAGAAAGGCCACCACGAGTCCGTCCCAAACGTAAAGGAGAATCGCGGGAGAAGCATTGCTGAATGCGAAGAGGCCGACCAGCAGAAACGTGATAAACAGGGCGCCGGCAAGGAGAAAGGCTCCTACGAGCAAGAGCGTGAGGATCACGACATTTGCCATTCCACTGCGACGGAGTTGATTGATGCGCAGCCGCCACCGCAACCAGAAAAAGGCTTGCAGGTGATGCCAATTCACGATGGGCTTTCCTCCAGCCAGGTGAGCTTCGGAGTTCCCTCCGCATCAGCCCCGGCCTTTTCCAGAAATCGATCTTCGAGCGAGCTTCCCCGGCGGATTTCTTCAAGCGATGCCTGTTCGACCAGGACCCCCTTGACAATAATGCCCACGTGCGAACAAAGCTTCTCGACGATTTCCAGGACATGGGACGTGAGGAACACCGTGGATCCGCGCCCGACATAACCTGCCAGAAGATCGCGGACTACGCGGGAAGTGACGGCGTCCACTCCCTCGAAGGGCTCATCCAGGAACAGCAAATCCGGGTTCGGCAACAAAGCGGCAGCGAGAGCAAGCTTCTTCTTCATGCCATGGGAGTATTCGAGGGTGAGCTTCTTCTCTTCGTCCTCTAGGCCCAACAGGGGCAAGAGTTCCTCGATGCGGCTGCGGATCGTGTCGCGCGGCAGCAAGTGCATGCGGCCAATGAAGGTAAGGTACTCGCGGGCCGTCAGGTTGTCGAAGAGCGCCAGATCTTCCGGGATGACTCCGAGATGCTTCTTTACCTCGAGTGCATCGTGCGGCAACAGCATGTTCTTGCCCAGAACAAACATTTCTCCTTGCGAAGGAGCCAGCAGCCCCGTGAGCATCTTGATCGTAGTCGATTTACCCGCGCCATTGGGCCCGAGAAAGCCGTAGAAAGTTCCTTTCTCTACCCGGATTTCAATCCCGTCTACCGCGCAGAAGTCGTCAAAAAACCGCGTCAGTCCATGCGTCTCGATAGCCAAGCTCATAGGGTCCGTTCTGCCAAATGGCGGTTGCGCACTTGTGCCGCGGGTACTTAAGTTCGTGTTTCGCACATTTTCTAGGCAGGAAAATGGAGGAAACAAAAGCGGCGGACAGCGCCGCGCTCCAAAAGGCACTTCCTTGGACTGCGGCGCTTTTCCGCCGCTTTTGTTTTCCCTTCCTCAACGATTCACTTCGCCAACCCTTGCAAAATCTGCGAAACTCGCACTAAGAAGGTGCTCTTTTGAGGACCATCCACCCTCTCCACCATTCGTGGGAGCGGGTGAACCGACAGGTCGTTCTCGGGTGCGAGAAGAGGAATACCTCTACCGAGCTGCTGCTTGCCATTGTTCTTTCATGAACCGTAGTCCTTGAGTGTAGACCTCCTCGGTGGCGGGGAAGAGGTCGCGCCAGACCTTCGTGGCAGCCGCCAGGGCGGGCAAAGCGCGGCCAAAGGCCTCGATAACCAGCCAGCCATCATAATTGGCCTTGCGCAGAGCTCGGAAACTGTCCTTCCAGTTGACCTGGCCCGTGCCGGGCGTGCCACGGTCGTTTTCGCTGATATGGACGTGGATGAAGCTGTCGGCGCTGGCAGCGATGGCTTGTGCCGGATTCTTTTCCTCGATGTGGGCGTGAAAGGTGTCGTACATCATCCGGAAGTTTGGGTGGTTGACGCGCTGGACCAGGGCGCGAGCGTCGGCGGCCGTCGTGAGGAAATAGCATTCGAAGCGATTGAGATACTCGATGGCCAGCCTGACCTTGGCTTTCTTTGCTTCTTCCGCGGAGTGCTGCAGTATTTCGGTTGCCCGCTTTTTCTCGTCCTCCGTCGGCCCAGCTCCACTGAAGCAACCTATGGCAGAATGAAACGGTCCGGCCAGGATTTCACTACCGAGGATTGCGGACATCTCGATGGCCCACTTGTGGTGGTCGAGCGCGGCCTTGCGGACTGAGGCATCCGAGCTGATCGGGTTCGCCTCGGGGCCCACGCAGGTCACAGTCGTGCAGCCGAGGCCGAGATTATCAAGCGCCTTGCGGATCGTCTTGTAGTGGTCTGCTTTGCCCTCGAACAGAGGCACCTCGACGCCGTCGTAGCCAACTTCTTTCAAATGGGCCAAGGTCGGGAAGTGCTCGGCAGTGACGTGGGTGGTCCACAGCAGCATATTCATGCCCGTTTTCATGATCGGTTGCTCCCGGTTCGCAGCGACAAGAGTTCAGGAGAGAATTGGATGTATTGTGCGATACTCGCATGCTGTTGGCAAGCATGCGCACGGTTCACGGCAGGTGCTAGGCTTCCACACGTGTCACATCATCCCTTGGTTCGTAGCCTACGAGCCGGCGCGTGTGGTCGATGTCCCAGCGCATACCCGTGTTGGCGGACATGCCGTTCAGAATCGCGAAATGCAGTGAAGCATCCGCCAGGATGCAGCGTTCCATCAGTTCGCAGAAGTCGCGATTCGACAGCCACATCAACCGGAACCAGTCGCCCCGTGCGCGTGGAACATCGCCTGCCCGATTGTCACCGGGGCGCACCCAGCCGATTCGGACGGCCAGTACCGAGAGCCCGTGGACCTGCGCGTAGCACTTACCGAGGCGCTCGCCGAACAGCTTGGTCGAAGCATACGGCGTGCTGTCGCGCGCGTGTCCGTCCACCGTGTAGCGCGCGCCAGGCCGCGGCGGTAAATCGGTGCTGAGACGTGCGGGCTCCGGATCGTCCTTATACCCACCCATGACGTGATTGGAACTGGCATAAATGACCCGCCGCACCCCGGCAAGCACTGCTGCCTGGTAAATAAGAATCGTCGCGTCGATATTGGGGCCGATGAGAGGCGGCCAGCTTTGATGAGCGGTCGGATCGGCCGCCAGATGAACAACCACCTCCACTCCGCGCAACTGCTCGATCCAGGCCTCGTGCCATTGGCTCAGATCCACCTGGATAATGCTGCTGTCGCCGCGCGGCTCTTTGTCGAGCGCGCGTACCTCATATCGCCCCTGAAGGTGTTGTCGGAGCTTGCTTCCCAGGTTGCCTGCGGCTCCTGTGATGAGCACGGAGGGAGAATCGTGCATGGCTAGCTCCTTTGTGCAATGCTCTCTTGGGTTCTTGCAGTTTGTGATTGCGGTCTGTGCCAGCAACGGATAAATCTACAGACAACCGCCCAATCGGGAACGCCCGCGCAGCCCCAGGGATGCCACGACTTTGCATTTTCGTAGGGAGAACGATCTTGAAACGACAAACGAATCGTCGTCAATTCGTCAAGCAATCTGCCATCGCCGGCCTCGGGTTCTGGGCGGCCGGTGGCTTGACGCTGGCGGACAGCAAATCACCCAATGAAACGGTCAACATCGCCTGCATCGGTGTGGGCGGAAAAGGAGACAGCGATACAGACCAGGCCGCCAACTTCGGCAACATTGTCGCCCTCTGCGACATCGACGACAGCACGCTGAACGACAAGGCCGGGAAATTTCCCAAGGCCAAGAAATACAATGATTTTCGCAAGATGCTCGAGGAGATGGACAAGAGCATCGACGCAGTCACGGTCAGCACTCCGGATCACACGCACGCAGTCGCCAGCATCATGGCGATGAAGATGGGCAAGCATGTTTACTGTCAGAAGCCGTTGACGCATTCAGTTTATGAAGCGCGCATGATGCGCGAGGTCGCGGCCAAGCAAAAGGTTGCCACGCAGATGGGCAATCAGGGGACGGCGGAGAACGGCCTTCGCCGCGCCGTGGAAATCATCCAGGCTGGAGCTATCGGACCGGTTCGGCAAGTCCACGTCTGGACCAATCGGCCCACGGGGTTCTGGAGCCAGGCTCCCCAAGTTACGTCCCGGCCCAAGGAGACGCCTGGAATCCCCAACCACATACATTGGTACCTCTTCCTGGGCCCCGCGCCCGATCGACCTTACCATCCTGCGTACCATCCGTTCGCCTGGCGCGGATGGTGGGACTTCGGCACCGGCGCTTTGGGGGACATGGCGTGCCACACGGCGAACATGGCTTTCAGGGCACTCAAGCTTGGCTATCCGACGAGTATCGTCGCCGAATCGGGCGAGATCAATCCCGAGACTTATCCCGCCTGGGCCAAGATTCACTTCGATTTTCCGGCCAGAGAAGAGCTGCCGCCGGTGAAGTTCACCTGGTACGAAGGTAAGAAGGACGGACAGCGCGTCTTGCCATCGGCAGACCTGACGAAGGGCTTGCAGATGTCGGATAGCGGCTCGCTGCTGGTGGGGGACAAGGGCATCCTTTTCTCGCCCAACGACTATGGCGATGCCTACAAACTGTTACCTGAGAAGGATTTCGAAGGCTACGAGGGGCCCAAGCCAACGCTGCCGCGCAACGGGCGCGGCGACGACGGCATGAAGGCGGAGTGGGTTGCAGCCATCAAGGGGGGCCCGCCCGCAATGTCGAACTTCGATTATGCGGCAATGCTGACCGAAACGATCTTGCTCGGCAACGTCGCCATGAGGGTTGGCAAGAAGATCGAATGGGATGGGCCGCACATGAAGGTAACGAATTGTCCCGAGGCGGAGCAATACATCAAGCCTGAGTTTCGCAAGGGTTGGCACCTATGATCGTCTCAGCGCGAAGGAGGCATTTGCACCGCATTCTTGGTGCGCTGCGCGGCCACACTGACTCGATCTGGCTCTGGAGGAGTCTGCGATGGCAGCGAAAAAGATCCTCATGATTGTGGGCGACTTCGTGGAGGACTACGAGGTCATGGTGCCCTTTCAAGCGCTCCTGATGGTCGGGCATACGGTGCATGCCGTTTGTCCGGGTAAGAAGAGCGGCGAGCGCGTGCGCACCGCCATCCACGATTTCGAAGGAGATCAAACCTACAGCGAGAAACCGGGTCATAACTTTACTTTGAACGCAACGTTTGGCGAGGTGCGCGCCTCGGACTACGACGCCCTGGTAATTCCGGGCGGCCGCGCGCCGGAATACATACGCCTCAATGAGCAGGTGATCCAGATTGTTCGGGAGTTCGCCAGGGCCAATCGACCGATCGCGGCAATCTGCCACGCGGCTCAGGTGCTGGTTGCGGCCGACATTCTCGATGGCAGAAGCTGCACGGCCTACCCGGCGCTGCGGCCGGATGTGCAACGGGCCGGGGGCAGGTGGGTGGACGTGGCATTGGACCAGGCCCATGCGGATCGCAACCTCGTCACTGCTCCGGCATGGCCGGCGCATCCTGCCTGGTTGGCCAAGTTTCTTCAGGTGCTGGGCACACGGATCGAGTTGTGAGGCGCCGCCTTGAGGCTCCCCAAAAATGCATCTGCCGTCTTCGCTCTCGCCCTCTTTCCATATAGTCCTAAGTAGGCACGGCGTGGCGGCGTGATGTGCCTTCCGCATGACGGAGCAAGTGCTCGTCTTCGTTGCAGTTTCAGTGAAGTCAAGCAAGCCTATAGCTGGCCCGCACTAGGGTCAGGAATTCGTCAACGGTTGAGTGGCAGTAGAAAGGAGCAAGGTGATGAGAATGATCGGTAGGGTGGCTTTGTTTGTTGTTGTGCCTGTCCTTTTCATGGGGATCGCAGCCAAGGGGGAGAGACAAGGTTTTGCGCGGGCGGACGTAAAACCGGCGGCGAGTGACGTGCCTCTGAAGGCGGTCGCAGTCTTGCATCCCAAAAGCGACAGCAAAGTTACGGGCAAGGTGGTGTTCAAGGAAGAAGAAGGCTACGTGACCATCACGGGAGAAATTACAGGGTTAACGCCTGGAGAGCACGCATTTCACGTGCATGAATTCGGCGATTGCAGCTCTCCCGACGCGATGTCCGCAGGCGGTCATTTCAATCCGGACAAGAAGCCGCACGGCGGCCCGCATGCAGCCGAACGCCACGTTGGCGATTTGGGAAACATTAAGGCCGACAATGAGGGAAAGGTCGTTCTCAACATCAAGGACGAGGTCATCAAGCTGCATGGCCCGCACTCGATCATCGGCCGATCGCTCATCGTGCACGGCGGCGTGGACGATCTCAAGAGCCAGCCGGCCGGCAACGCCGGACCGCGCGTCGCATGCGGCGTGATCGGCATCGCCAAGCCGTAAAGCCAATTAATCCCGATCCTTGGTCCTTGGTCGTTGTGCTAAGGACCAAGGATCACCTTTCGCCGCTTTCACCCAACTCCGCAGCATTTCCGCGACGTTCCAGGCCTGGGAGATGCAGCCCAGAGCTAGGGTCGGCTCCACCTTCGATGCTAAAAATCGATTTTTTGTGGAAATTGTACCGCGAGGCGATATACTCAAAGGATCGGTCAGCTGACATGGGTTCCTGAGGCGGGTTGGTCCCCGGGGCAATCCAGCGGCTGCGGTATTCTCTTGTGCCTGCCCTCTTTGAGGAAAGGAGTCCTCCATGATTGCCACATCTACTTCGATCCGCATTGGCATCTACGGTTCAGAAGAGGCCCCCAGCAATGAAGGACGTGGCTGCGGTCTGTGGCCGACCGGCTACGCAGCGGCCATTGGCGCAGCGGGTGCAACCCCCGTCTTCCTCGGCGACACGCCCACGCGCCGATCTGCCGACGAGAACTTGGAAACGATTCAGGGCCTGGTATGGACCAGCAGTTTGCGAACCGGTGCGCTGCCAAGCTCAGAGGAGCAGCGCGTCTGCAGGTGGTGCCGCAAGAATCGTTTGCCGCTCCTTGCCGTCGATCATGCGTTGCATGCACTCAATGTGATCTTCGGCGGTACGGTCCATCTGAATTTGGCGCTGGAGCGTCCCGAAGCCCTGCAACATCGGCATCCTCCCGAAAAGGGCCTGAGGCACGCCATCAATGTTCTGCCGGACACTCGTCTGGCAGGCATGTACGGCGAAGGCGAAATCGTAGTCAATAGTGAGCACCGCCGCGGGATCTTCCAGGCCGCGCGCGAGTTTCGCGTGAGCGCGCAGGCTCTGGACGGCATCATCGAGGCTATCGAGGCCGAGAACCCGGACTGGTTTGCGGTGGGCGTCCAGTGGCGGCCGGCATCGACGAGCGCCTCGGGACTGGATATTCAGCTCTTCCGCGGTCTCATCGAAGCGGCCGAGCAGCGTCTGCGAGCGCCTGCCAAGGCCCAACGCGCAGCCTGCACCTCTGCAGCGTGAGCGTGGGCAGCAAAGTAAAAGCGAGCCGGAGCCGCTCCGTTGTCCCAGCTTGAGCGGCTCCGGTGCTGACGTCCCCGAGACGCCGGCCTGATCATAACGCCCTTTCGAGTAGTGGTCAAGAGTACACTAGTAGCTGATTCAAGAGTGCTCTCTCCTGTAACAGGGAAATTGCTCTTTTGAAACAGCCAAGGAGACATTCAGGGCGGAAGGAACCGTCGTGCCGGGGTTGTTTCTTGGCCAGTCTGTTCTGAGTTTCGGTCCGATCGGCATGGAAGGATCGGCCGAGCTGCCAGGCTTGCATCACGTGTCGGGCAAGCGCGTGTCGGCCTTGCGCATTCGCGTTCGCCAGGAGTGCCCCAATCGGCCCGGCGTCTATGGGATGCTCAACCCGAACGGGGAGCTGGTCTATGTCGGCAAGGCCAAGAGCCTGCGATCCAGGTTGCTTGGCTATTTCCGAGCAAAGAGCCGCGATCCCAAGGCCGGCCGCATCTTGCAGCACACCCTAAGCCTTGTCTGGGAGCATGCTCCCAGCGAGTTTGCGGCGCTGCTGCGCGAGTTGGAATTAATCCGCCGCTGGCGTCCCCGTTTCAACGTCCATGGGCAGCCAAACCGGCGCCGGCCCGTTTATGTCTGCGTCGGTCGCCAGCCGGCCCCTCACGTTTTCTTGGCTCCCCAGCCCATCGCCGGCGCGCCGGCTGTATTCGGCCCGATTCGCGCCGGCCAGCGCGCGCGCGAGTCGGTACGCCATTTGAACGATTGGTTTAGCCTGCGCGACTGTCCCAGCGCTCAGCAGATGATCTTTGCCGAGGATCAGGAACTCTTTCCAGCACAAAGGACGCCCGGCTGCCTGCGCTACGAACTCGACAGCTGCTTGGGTCCCTGCATTGCGGCTTGCACCCGGATCGCGTACATGAAACGAGTGCGGGCCGCGCAAGCCTTCCTCGCGGGCACCGATCCGACTCTTCTGGATAACCTGAAACGCATAATGCTCGAGGCCTCAACAACAACGGCGTTCGAGCGCGCAGCCGCCGCGCGCGATAAGCTGGAGATGCTCACCTGGCTCCATGATTCGCTCAGCAGGCTGCGCCAGGTGCGCCGGCGACAGTCGTTCATTTACCCAGTTCCGGGCTATGCCGGTGCCGACCGCTGGTATTTCATTCACGGCGGCTTGGTGGTGGCCATGATCAAGCCACCGCGCGCAGAGGAGGAAAGGCGCGAGGCCGCGGGGAAAATCGGCAAGATTTATGGACAGAAAGTAATCTCGACGGCAGCAGTGCCCTCGCAGCAGGTGGACGGCGTGTTCCTGGTCGCTTCCTGGTTTCGCAGGCATCCGGAGGAGCGCGCCCGAACGATGCGCCCGCGCGAAGCACTGGCAGCCTGTCAGCAAAAGTAGCCCTCGTCAGGCAGCCGGCCGGCAACCGTCCCGGAGATTGCTGCACGACTGGCGTCTCTTCACGGGCCGTCGCCCAGTTGGCCGGCGTTGAATTTTTCGTGGCCGCTGCGCGTGATCGCTGCACGTAACACGCGCTCATCGAAATTCTTGGAGACGAAGCGTACGCTCCCGTCGGCGAAAGCAACGTTGAATCCCGACGGGCTCACATGCCCAAGCGAAGGAAGCGGTTTATTGGGGCTATAGATCAGGTCAATTGGTTGCGTCCAGGAAACGGCATCCGCAGCTTCGACGAACAGGATCGTATTGCTTACGCCATCGTCGATGTCGGCAAGACGCGTGCATCTGGGCGGCTTGAATTCGGGATCTTCAGGCCGTCGCGGCTCCGGCGCGTCGAAAAGCGCTCCTCCGCCCACGAACACTTGGTAGTGCGTTTCGGTCTGGCCCAGGTTTGCATCCCCCGGCATACGAAAGGCGTTCGGCATCCGCGCCAGCAACGGCTTGTTATGCGCGCTATCCCAAGGCTCGTCGAGGTGGAACTCCTTGTACAAATCTTGCTCACCCAGATAGGGAAGCAGCAGCACTCGCCAGCTATAAAGAGGCTTGCCGTCTTTGCTATAGACGACGTCCGGTGGCAGCGAGCCATTGGTAGCCTCGTAGTTGAGCATCGCAAGGGATAGCTGCTTGAGATTATTCTGAGTCGACATGCGGCTGGCTGCCTCTCGCACTTTCTGGACGGCAGGCAGCAGCAGGCCCACCATGATGGCGATCAGGGGAAGCATAAGGATTGTTCCGAGCCCCCCTGTAATGATGCCGGCAATGGCCAAGCCTTGGCCTTTGACCCTGCCGTCACTTTGGCTGACGTCGCGCAGCCCCAGGATCCCAAGGATGATGGCCGGGATGCCTGTAAGAAGGGAGCAGACGAGGGACATCAGGCCAAGAATCAAGCTGGCGACCGCTTTGCCGCTCGTGCCTTCTCTCTGCGGCCGCGGTGCCTCATCCTCCTCGTCATCTTCGTAACGTCCGCGACGGGGTTTCTCCTCGGGCAAAGTGCGAATAGCTTCGGCGGGCTGAGGATCGCCGCTCGCAGCCTCGATCACCAACTCGCGTCCACAATCCGGGCAACGCGTCTTGCGTCCGGCATGTTCGTCTTGTGCTTGCAACTGCTTGCCGCAAACGCAGGTGAATCGGATCATGTGGATCTTCCTCGATTCGAGGGTGGCTCAGGAGTCCGGGGGTCTGACCGTATGCTATCTATGGTGCCTGCCATTGCAAGCGGTAGCAGGTCAAGCGTCTAAGCAATGCCTATCGAACCTTCCCTGGCCCTGGGATGTCGACTATCCTGGTACGGAGCAGCCCGGCTATTGGCCCGCGCTTGCTGCAAGCTTACGCACCTACAATCAGCGGACGATCAAGGCGTGATGCTCAGATCTTGAGGGAAAGGGGTCTGAGGCCATCGAGAATCGAGGCGGTCTGTCCACTTCTGAACTACGAGGCCCTATAGAATTCAACTGATCAGACGCCCTTTTCAACAAGCACTGAAAGGCAGCCACAAGGAAATAGCCAGTGACCGTCTACGAGCATATGATGGTGGGCGCATCGCTGGCCCTAGGGGCTGGCTTGCATTACAAGCATGGATGGCGCATCGTCGGCTTGGCGGCAGTCGCGGCAGCCCTCCCGGATTGGGATGGTTTATCCTTTCTCTTTGGAAGCCAAGCTTATGCCAAGGCACACCGGGTTTAGGGGCACAACCTCCTGGTCGCCCTTTTAGTGGGTGGATCGGCGGGCGCTGTTGAGCTTGGCTACCAATTCTCTGCTCGCCTCCACCGGTCAATCAGCAGAATCCTGCCTCGCCTCATGCCGCCGGCGAATTTCTCGATTTCCCAACCGAAGATTTCTGCAAGCGTGATTGTGCTTTGGATCGGCACTGGGGCGGCTGCCTCGCTCAGCCACCTCGTCGCTGACATTTTCTACTCTGGCCATCGCGGCGGCGATGTTTGGCCGTTACGGCTGCTTTGGCCATTTTCGGATCGCGGCTGGGCATTTCCCATCATTGACTGGGGCGATCTGGGCGCGACCATCATCCTTGTCGCAGAGATGTTTGCCCTCTACCGGTGGCCAGCGCTCGCGCAGCGGATTGCCTGGGCTGGGCTGGCCGCCGTCTGTCTCTATGTCGGTACACGTTGGTTGCTCAGCGTTTCATAATCACACTCAAGAAAATGACTAAGGAGAGCGGTCAACAGCTTGCCAACCAGTTCCCTCGACGGCGAGAGCGCCGACATAGCCAGGAGCGAGGTTCAATTTTTCGAGTTGCCAGCATGACGCCGCTAGCCCATTGGAGCCCGAGCTCAATAGGCGAGCTGGTTCGCCAGGTGCAAGCGAGACAGTAAAGGAGTCGAGAGGCATCGTTAGCCCGTCACCGCACGCCTTGACCATTGCTTCTTTCCGCGTCCAGCAATTGAAGAAAGCCTCGGCCAACTTTTCTCGGGCCACGGAGCGCAGCGCCACAACCTCTGACGCTGCAAAAAATCGCTCGGCAACTTGCTCCATGTCCGGGATGTGGCGAATGTACTCCACGTCGATGCCCACGGCACGCTGCCGCGTTACCGCGTACACGGCCAGTCCGTGAGAGTGAGACACGTTGAACTGGATACCTTGCGGCTCCGCCGCGGCGAGTACTGGTTTGCCAAAACGCCCGTACCGAAAACAAAGATCGCCGGGAGGGATGTCGACATAGCGAGCAAGGAGAGCGCGGAGGAATCCCCGGCCGACAACGAACCGAATGCGGTCACTCGGAAAGTGGAAGCGCTCCGCCCGTTCGCGTTCATCATTGGAAAGCGTCTGGAAGAATCGGGCGCAATCGTCAGCCGGCAGATCCAACCAGGTCCTCCACAAGTCGACAACGTCGGCCGAGAGTTCAAGATGGTGGGTTGAAAAGGCCAACGATGAACCTCTGTCGGCCACAGGGCCAGGCGCGTTCTGGGAAGTTCGAACTCCACGCTTCGACAAACGTCCTGATGATATTATGCCCGATTTTCCAGGCAGAGTCTGCAGGGTGCGTCAAGCGTATTCGCGAGGAGGCACTATCCTACTGCTGCTCAGACGAACATGAATGCAGCCATTCAGCTGCATTGCAATGTCATTTTTTCGGTAGATTCTTGGGCAGGATAAAGTCGGTTTTGGTGGGCTGGTGTGATTTGCAAGGCATTTTCGCGGTTTTGTGACGTTAATAGGACAAAGAGGACGCATTTAGTCCTTGTGAATATCGCCAAATCCGGGAGGGGCCAAAACAGTCCCAAAAGTCTCAGAATGCGAAAGTGTTGATTTTTGCTGGGTTTGCTGATGGATAGGCAGGGCAAATCGTGCCCAAAACCAGGGGTGCCATTCTCAATAAGGCGCCTCGGACAAGGGTCGTCACCAATCCATGGCGACAACGAGACGAGCGCTTTGTGCGAGTCTCGCAGACCAGGTCCACGTTGAAAACGCAGCAGCAGCCAAGTACAAGTCTTGTATGGCTTCCGATGACTCTTCCTGGAATAGCAGCTGGACAGTTGGCGTGCGCGTGTGGGTCGAGAAGAGCAGCCAGGCGGTCCTAGGCAAGGGCCGGCTGGAGTTGCTACTGGCGATCGATCACTGCCATAGCATCAGCGGCGCCGCCCGGCAAATGGGCATGTCTTATCGCCGCGCCTGGCTGCTCGTGCAGGACATCAATGGAGCAGCCGGGGAACCGTTCGTGGAGGCCACCGTGGGCGGCAAGAAGGGTGGCCGTGCCCAGCTTACGCCGCGAGGCCGCATTGCGATCTCCGCTTTTCGAAACCTGCAGCGGCACGTGGAACAGTCTGCGGCATCTTACCTGCCGCGCCTCGCGGCGGACCGCGAGGGGGCGCACGTTCACGTGGCCGCGGCCGTCAGTCTGGAGGAAGTCCTCTGTCGACTGCTAGCCGACTATGCCCTGTTGCAACCGACCGATCGGGCTCGCACTGTGTTCGGAGCCTCGGACGAGTTGGCGGACAATATTCTGGCTGGCGCCCCGGCCGACTTGTTCCTTTCGGCCGATCTCAAACCGCTCGATCGACTGGAGCAAGCGGGTCTTCTCGCGGTTGAGCCTCGAACGTTTTTGGCGGAAAATACTCTCGCGGCGATCGCGCCGGCGAACTCAGCGCTCTCCATCAAAAAGCCCGGCGATCTACTCAACGGCGTCGCAAGCCGAGTCGCTGTGGCCGACCCAGCTTCGCCATTAGGCCGGTATACGTGCAACTTCCTCGAGAAGTCGGGCCTTTATGAACCCTTGACGGCACGCATGCTTCGGGTGGATAACTCTCGAGCGGTCGTGGCCGTCGTCCGTGCGGGTCGCGCGGATGTGGGCCTAGTGTATAGCAGCGACGCAGTCAGCGCCGCAGGTTGTCGTATTCTGTTCCGCGCGCCACGCAACATAGCCGCCGCACAATACGGTGCGGCAATTCTGGGGAATGCAGCTGAACCAGGCGGGGCGCGCCGGTTGCTCGACTTTTTGATTTCGCGACAGGCGGCACGTCGCTTTCGCCAGTGTGGCTTCCTGCCGGTTCGCTTCAGGACCACTCCCGACTAGAGGAATCTGGACCAGCACTCTTCCTCCTCATTGCTCGGCACCAAGGCCGTCGCTATATTCGTTTGAATATGACCCTCTGCGTGCGCTCTTTAGCCCTGATGCTTGGTTCGATCACTGCCTTGCTGCAAGGATGCAGCGCATCGAAAACCCAAGTCGTCCATGTTTATGGGGCGGCCAGCACCCGCGAGGCGCTGGAGGAGATCGCCTCTGGGTTTCGGGCGCAGACCGGCATCCGTCTGGAACTTAATTTCGGCGCGTCGTCCGATCTGGCTCGGCAAATCGAACACGGGGCCGCCGCGGAGCTGTTTCTTTCCGCGGACGAATCGTGGGCCGATTACCTGGCGAACAAAGGACTCGTAGAGAAGCGCCGAGATTTGCTCACCAACCGGCTGGTCGTGATCGTGCCGGCCGACAGCCAGCAATCCATCCATGATCTGCGAGATTTAGCCAACCCAGGCTTCCAGCGTTTGGCGCTTGCCGGCCCGGCCGTGCCCGCTGGGCGCTATGCTCGGGAAGGTCTCCAGCATGCAGAAATCTGGGAGCGGGTCAAAAATCGAGTGCTGGATGCCGGCGACGTGCGCGCTGCGTTCACATATGTCGTCCGGGGAGAAGCGGACGCAGCTTTCGTCTACGGGACGGACATCAGGGGGGATAAGAAAGTGCGGATCGCACTTGACATCAAGCCCGAGTTCCATGCTCCGATTCGCTATCCCCTGGTGCTCATTCGGCAATCCTCCATGAATGCCGCGGCGCTAAGCGCCTTTGACTATCTGACTTCCCAGAAAGCCGAGATCGTATTCCGGAAATGGGATTTTGGAGTGCTCGGCGGAGAACCGACGAAGCCGAGCGACAGCAAGGAATGACCCAAGCGGGGGCGCGCAGCAGGGGTGATTTGATGCTCGATGTTTTCTGCCTGGCACATGCGGAGCCATTCCTTGGGCTTGCAGAGGAAGATTGGCGGGCGGTTGGCCTCAGCTTGTGCGTGGCATTTGCCGGTGTGCTTCTCAGCCTTCCCCTGGGTCTTTGGCTCGGTTGGGTACTGGCTCGAAGGTCCTTCTATGGAAAGACCATCGTCGAGACCGCCGTCAACTTGCCGCTGGTCCTGCCTCCGGTGGTAACGGGGTACCTGCTGCTAATCTTGTTCGGCAGACACGGCTGGGTCGGGGGCTGGTTGCACCGCTGGACCGGCATCGAAGTGGCGCTGACCTGGCGTGCGGCGGTCCTGGCGGTGGGCGTGATGGGCTTTCCTCTCCTGGTTCGGTCCATCCGATTGGCCTTTCAGGGTCTTGATCCCCGCCTGTACCAGGCGGCGCGCTCGCTGGGCGCGGGCCCCGTGGATGCATTCTTCTCGGTGAGCCTACCTCTCGCGCGGAGCGGCGTGCTGGCCGGCATGGTGCTGGCTTTTGCACGGGCGCTGGGTGAGTTCGGCGCAACCTTGATGTTCGCAGGGAACCAGGAGCGAACGCGAACCATTTCCTTGCAAATCTACACGCTCAATCAGATGCCGGAGGAGAGCTATGAGCAGCGCATGTGGGCGCTGGTCGTGGCGTCTCTCGTGCTCGCGGGCGGCGCCTTGGCGATCAGCGAATTTCTGGAGCGCCGAGGACAACGCCGTGAATCTGCTTGAGTTCCGCTGCAGCCTGCTTTATCCGTCCGGGTTCTTGCTCGACGCGGCCTTTACCTCCGCCGCCCAGGTGACCGCCCTCTTTGGGCCGTCGGGCAGTGGCAAAACCAGCATCCTGTCCATCATCGCGGGGCTGCGCCGGCCGGATGCCGGATTGGTGCGTCTCGGCGCGCGGACGCTTTTTGACAGCCAAAGAGCGATTGTGATTCCACCCGAGGAGCGCCGGGTTGGCTACGTCTTTCAAGATGATCTGCTCTTTCCGCATTTGACAATTCGCGGCAACCTGCTCTACGGCTGGCGGCGGCGATCACGCGACGCAGCGCGTTTGGACATCGCCAGCGTGACCCACGTCCTGGAACTGGATAAAGTGCTGGAGCGTATGCCACACACCCTCTCGGGCGGCCAGCGCCGGCGCGTTGCGATTGGCAGGGCGCTCCTCTGCGGTCCGGAGGTATTGCTTTTGGACGAACCGCTCGCCGGCCTTGATGAGCCGCTAAAACTACGTGTGCTCGATTACGTGAAAAAGATCTTGAGCGTGTCGCGCGTCCCGACGGTCTACGTTACTCACGACGCGGCGGACGTACGGCAGCTGGCGGAACATGTGATCGTGCTGCAACGCGGGCGTGTGACAGCGACGGGAACACCGGCAGAAGTGTTGTAAAAAATGTCCCCGGATGGAAGCCCTCCTGAGAATGGGCTCCTATCCGGGGCTAGAACAATGACTCCATCTTCCGCTGGCCGGCCAAGCGCTGATAGCTTCCAGGAATGATGAATAAAACCTTGGCCAACTTCGCAAACTCTGAGCGAAGACCAGCGACCCTCTCCTCCATTCCCCGTCAGTTTTTGCTGAAATCGAACTTCTGCGCACTCTCCTTGCCGAGGGGATCGCGAAGGAATCTCTTGTGGCATTCCGGGCACAAGTCAAAGCGAAAATGCTTGTACACGGGTTCCACAAGCTCCGGATCCTCGATGTTATCATCCATTTCGCGCAGCAGTTCACTGACCGCTTCCATGTGGTCGTCGTCCAGATCCGCTTCGGTGATCTTCGCGGGATCATGAGCAGCGAACACCTCCATCTTGACCACATAGCGGTGGTCCTGTCCCGGGCAAAGCTCTCTACCGCACAGATCACACGTAACGTGTAGCATGAACGAGTGACCCTCCCATACCCGAACCCGTGGCTCTTGCTGGGGAAGCAATCCCCACGAGTACACGAATCACTTCCTGATAATCAGCGGAACCGCCGATTTGTGAACAGGAATCCCCTCCCCATCCATCCGTCGCAGGTTTCAGCTCTCATGTCAAGCTGAATCTAGGAAAAGTGCGACTTTTGCACGGCAAAGTGATCACGCCGCGAAGCAGGTGAATCGCGACAATCACAAAAAGAATTCCGCGCCCAGAGCCGCGCGAAGAGACGCCGGTTTTGCAAGCCCGAGTTGTTGCTTACTTGTCGGGTTCAACCGTACGCCTTACCATAGGGGCTTGTTCGCCGGCGAGAGAAAAGCACGAGCAAGCCAATGCGAATTAATTTCAGAGGACCGCAGTCGATCTCGGTAGTAGCCAATTGAAAGAAGAAGGGGCATGGTAGGTCCAGTCCTGGCCCAAGAAATGATACTCGGCAGCCGGCGCAGCTGGCAGCACGTCTTCCGCCGTATCTATACGGGCTGGCTGATTGTCTTGCTTTTGCTCTTCTACTGGATCTACGTCATCCAATCGAACTACCTAGGCAGCTTGATTATGGGAGTCCCGCGCGTCCCGGGCGTCGCGAGTCACTTTGCGGCTACGTTCGTCGAGACGCTGGTGTGGCAACAATTCATTCTGATCGTTCTCGTAACGCCGGCCTTCACGGCGGGAGCCATTACCGACGAGAAATCACGCGGGACACTTCAGTACTTGCTTGCAGCGGACTTGACGTCCTGGGAGATTATCCTGGGCAAACTTATCGGTCGAGTGGCCCAGGTAGCGGTCCTAGCGCTGGCGGCACTACCCCTCCTCTGTTTCATTGGGGTTTTTGGCGGAGTTACCTTTTCTCTACTTTTTGCCTTGTTTGCCGTCGCCATTGTGCCGGTGCTGGCACTCGCCGCCGCAAGCTTGCTCGCCTCCGTATGGAGCAGGCAGACGCGTGACGCTGTCCTCGGAATCTACATCTGCGTCCTGGCAAGCTTTCTGCTCCTCTGGCTCACGGGCTTGCTTCAGTACTTCGATCCCTTGTATGTTCTTGCGGCAGTTCAGGAAGACACTGCAGGCCCGAACGAATTAATGAAGCGCTTGTTCATCTCGATCCTGGCCTGGGGCAGCATTGGAAGCTTGTGCCTGGGCCTCGCTGCCTGGCGGTTGCGCCCGGCGTACCTGCGCCAACTGGAAGGCGAAGGCCGACCCAAAAAGGTGCGCTGGTGGCGGGCTCGACGAGCATCTGTGCCCGAGGATCCGATTCGTTGGAAGGAACGCCACGTTGAAGGTATTGCCCCACTGGCGACGTTGCGCAGAATTCCGCGCTGGATTGGGGTTGTCGCGATTTCGGCGATCACCGTTGCATCTTCCATTATGATCTTGGCCAATCATCTGCAGAGATCCATCAGTTTGGCGGAACTTGGTGCAATCCTTTCCAACTTCGATTTCTTCCAGCTCAGCACGCTGTTCTGGCCTGCGGCAGATGCGTTTCTCCTTCAGGCTGTCATAGCCTTGCTCGTTGCCACACTGCTTGTAGGAGTCCGCTGTTCGGGTGCAATCACCGGCGAACGCGAACGACAGACCTGGGAAGCGCTGCTGCTTACGCCAGTCCCCGTTCGGTACCTGATCCGCGGCAAGTTGTGGGGGATCATTGGGGCCAGCTATCCCTATCTACTGGCTTATGCAATTCCAGCCACGGCTTTCTCCTTCCTCGGCGGCATCGAGGCAACCCTCCAGACCATCGTATGCTTCGGAGTAACCTGGCTGGCGATGGGATTCATCGGCGCGGCAGGCCTTTGGTGCTCCGCGCGGTTCAAAAGTTCCTGGCGCAGCTTGTTGGGCGCAATTGCAATCGGCTACGGCACGGGGTTCGTTCTATTCGTCATTGCCCTCCCGGCGGCCGGTATCGTCTTCCTAATCGTTTGGGTGACCCTAAGTCTCCTCGACTATGTGTACGGCACGAACTTTGCGGCGACTTTTACGAGCCTGGCTGGATTCTTCAAAATTGCGACGCAAATTGCACTCGTCATTGGTTTCTTGCTGGCAACCGGCCTCTTCCTCTCCAGCACCCAAAGATATATCGCGGATCGTGAGCGCATTCGGCACTGGAAAGAGGAACCCAAGCCAGGGCCTCGCCGCCGTCCGCGGCGGGCACTCCGAGCCGAGAACCCCACCCCAGAGCCGACGCCGGAAGCCTGAGCTGCCTGCCGACACATATTACACTTGTCCTTTTGTTCCCAAGTTGCGCTTTGCAAAATTACAAGCCGCGTAGTTAGGGGGCGTAACATTTGCAATCGAGCGGCAGGTCCCTCAAGTCAAGAAATTTGTTCGAATTTCATAACTTGAACGTCGCGTGAATCTTGCATCACTTGCGCCAGATTGGAATCAATGGCGGCATGATGATTGCATACATTCCATGGCGAAACTGAGACAAGAAGAGACGCCTAACGCCGGGTGTGCCATGAGCCAACGTGAGATGAATTTGCTCTGGCTCAAAGACACGCTAGAGCACCTGACAACTTGCCAGCAACAGCTGGAATGGGCCCAGGATGCGCAAAGCGTCTTCGTATTAACCGAAACCATGCTGCGTGATCTCGAGTGTTGCCGCCGCTTGTGTGAAGGAATCAATCAGCGGTCGCGCCTCCAACACGTGGCTTAGAGGAAACCTGTCTCCATAATTTCTGCCTAGGCCGCAGCCTATTGTGGCCCCTTTCCCGACCCAACTCCCGCATCCTGCCGATCAGGCCGGCGACGAGACCGCGTCGCCGGCCTCTTCTCTTTCTTATCCAGACTTCCAGCTCTCACTTTCTCCGATGATGGCCCTGGAGTCCTAACGCACGGCTAAGTTCCCGGCCCCGGATTATGCGGCAGATTCCGCACCTGCCGTACTTCGGGCACGAAGCGAAATCTGAGAGGCAGGGTAAGCCCCGTAAGTGAGTGAAGCGGTGATCGCGCCGCGGAAATTGAGCCGATAGACTCGTCTGGACGGGCTAAGGCGTCTTCGAACGCCTGTGAAAGAAGCGCGATTACTGCGATGGGGCAATCCCGGCGACGCATGTAAGCTGGCCCGGCCAAACTGGTTTGTGGGGACGGCCCCGAGGCCACCGCCGCGGCAACGACTCCGCGGCGGACCAATGCAAATGGTCCCTGCGGAGGGGCACCTGCCGGACCCGAGTCAACGAATCCACAGAATTGGCCGTCGTGCCAAAGAGGAGGCGAAGTCATGAGGATGCGCTTGGGAGCACCGCTGCTGGCTGCGTTGGTCGGCCTGGTTGGTGCTGTCCAATTCGCGGCCGCAGGGGATTGCGGTGCGGCGAAGTACAATTGTTGTCCGAACCAATCCTGCGACGCTCAGTGCAGCTATACCACCTGCCAACAAGAGTGCCGCACGTGCTACAAACTGGTGTACGACACGGTCCTGGAGAAACGCTGGCACACCTGCTACAAGAACGTCCAGGAAACCGTCATGAAGCCGGTTTGCAAGACTTGCTATCGCGAAGAGTGCAAGACCTGCTACAAGCCGTGCTACGAAACGTGCTACAAGACCGTGCAGCAAACCTGCTGCCGGCCCGTTCATGAAACCTGCTGGAAAGAATGCCATTACACGGTCTGCAAGCCGTGCTACCAGACGGTCATGAAGGAAGTTTGCGAAACCTGTTGCAAGCCGTGCTACGAAACCTGCTACAGAGATTGCTGCTACACCGTGTGCAAGCCCATCACGGAGTGCTGCGAGAAGGAAGTCTGCTGCACTGCTTACAAGACCGTCATCGAGAATTGCACCCGCGATTGCGTGCACACGGTCTGCAAGCCGGTGACGACCTACAAGACTGTGCAGAAGAAAGTCCGTGAATGCTCAACCGAGCAATACTGCGTGCCCGGCAAGAAGTGCGTCAGCTGGGAAAAGATCCCGGCCGAATGCACCTTCGACGCCGCCACTTGCAGGACCTGCTACAAAGCCGCGGTTTGCCGCAAGGTCGTCTGCCAGAATCCGCCGGAAGTTCGCAGTCGGCAGGTATGGCACGAAAAGTGTGTCTGCGAGCAAGTGGCTTGCACGAGCTACGTGAAGGAATGCGTTGTTGAAAAGGTGCCGTACACCGTCTGCAAGAAGGTGCCCGTCACCGTCATCAAGAAAGTCCCGGTTACCTGCACACGGATCGTCAAGGAATGCGTCCACAAGAAGGTTCCTTACACCGTCTGCCACATGGTCCCCGTCACCGTCAAGAAGTGCGTGCCCTGCACGACCTGCACGATGGTGAAGCAGGACTGCGTGAAGAAGGTACCTTACACGGTCTGCAAGATGCAAACCGAAGTCGTTTGCAAGCAAGTGCCCTACACCGTCTGCAAGATGGTTCCTTACACCGTGCACTGCAAAGTCCCGTACACGGTCCAGGAATGCGTGCCCGTGACGGTTTGCAAACGCGTCAAGGAATGCGTGTCTGAGGACGTGTGCGTTCGTCGCTGCCGCAAGGTTGCGGTGGAATGCCCGACCTGCTGCCCAACGCCTTGCTGCGAATGCTGCAAGCCGACGCTGTGGGAAAGGCTGACCGCTCGCCTTGGCTGCTGCAATAGCTGCTGCGATTCGTGCAACAGCGGTTGCAGCTCTTGCAACAAATAAGGTTGCCCCCGCACGTTCGAGGTCGGCCCCAGCCGACCTCGATTTATTTGTGGACTCGGCCGGTGGTGAGCAGTGAGCAGTCCTGACGGGTTGCTCGCGGCTCACCGCTTGGCATTTGATGCTTAAGGAGTGAATGCCCTCCACTGGCAGGTTCCACCTGCCTTGTTCTGGCCTACCGCGGGAAGACGGGCAGATGCGCAAGCAGCTTCCAATGAGAGGCGGCAATGGAACCCCGTCGCGAAAGGATTCTCAGGGACGCCTACCGTCCAAGGCCCAGGCTGACGCGGTAGTTGGAAATCCGCTCCTTCAGATCGACACCCGAATCCAGCTTTCGCCAGCTCTGCCCCGCCGCCTTGATAGCGTCAACAGCACTCTTTCCCTGACCGAGAGCGAGCCGGATCTGCACATCAAGAGCCTCGCGGTGCGTACGCTCCTGTGGAATGCGCAAACGCATGACCGGGTCCTTCACCTGCGGATGCAAAGCAACATCGCTAAGAATTTCCACTAGATGCTCGGTGCTCCTGGCGTCGCCCAGGCCGAACGTGCGCCAGCCGAGTTGCCCTTGCAAGTGCTCACGCCGGAAAACACCGCCACCGCAAGCCGGTTCGATGACCACGTCGCAGCTGGTTTGTACGTCGCTCAGTGCAGCGGCCAGGGCAAAGGCGGCGTCAGGCTGAGAGTTTGTCCTCGGTACGACGGCCACCCAACCTCCTGCTCCTAAATAGGGCACATGATTGCCGCCAGGAATCCCTTCTGTGTCGCCAAAACGGTAATTGCAGACGTAGCCGCTCCCTGGCACGCGACAGATGCCGAATTTGCCCCGCACCCTTGGGTTCTCGTTGAAGCGAGTAATCCATGATGGACTCGCCAGACAGAGCACTGCTTCCCCACTCTGAAAACTCAGCGGCGGCTCCGCAGATGTTTCGGCAGGACGATAGGCTTGCAGTTTCTGCAGCGATTCCAAGGCCTTGACGAATCCGCCCGTATCAATGCGCACGCCACCGGTGTCCACATCGTAGTGGAATGAGAACAGCTCAACGTCAGATACCGGCTGGCGCTCATCTTCACGAACTGCTCGTCGAGCGATTGGCGCCGCCAACAAATAGAATTCACGGTCCAATTCGGTATCGCTGGCGGGCAATGGCGGCAGACTGGGGCATAAATGGTCGATGCCTGGTCGCTTCTGGCCCTGAAAATAGTCGGCGATGTCCGTGAATTGCTCCCACGTCTCCGGTGCCGCCAGGTCGCGCTTGTACTTCCTCTTGAATGCCGCTTGATGCTGGGGGTCGTCAAACAGATCCTTGCGATAGAAGCAGAGAAAGGCATCGCCAAGGAGGGGCAGCGCGTAAGCTTTTTCGTCCCAGAGGAGAAGCTTGTTGCGGTAGAGGGGCAATATGCCTTCCCAGGCGTAGGCACCGCTTCGGGCGGTATAGCTGTCAGGCACCACGTGCAGCTTGTTGCCGGCGGCCCAGAAAGGCATCTCGGCCGGCGGTATGACCCAAAGATCGCCAGGCAGATCATCCTGAGAAGCTGTTGCCGGGCCGTAGGGTACCACCTCGACACTTGCAGCGACGTTCGAGGCCCACCTTCTTCCGAACGTGGAGATGACGCGACTCACTGGCTCGCCAGAGCAGGCAACGCGAACCACCATTCCTTCGAAATACCCACCGGGCCTTGATGTCTTGGTCGATTTGGGACCGCAGTTCAATCCGGCCACAAGGATCGCGCCGGCCACAAAAACGGCAAATCCGAACCAAAGCACACGACGCAGGGGGGCTGTCAAGCCAAAAACATTCCTGCCTGGGCAGCTTTTGCGTTGCATGCGCGCATCCCTCGTGGCACAATACGCTTTGATCGAAAGACCTTCGTCACTCGCATCCTCGCGAATATCAAGTATCATAGCGACGCCCCGGCGCCGGTGGCGATTGCTCTAAGGTCTTTGCCCTTTGGGCAGTTGTCGCAAAGCGTGCATTGCGGCATCTGCCGGCAAACCGTCAATGGCCGACGGTGGTGAGCGCCAGGCTTCCAGTGGTCTGTCAATTCTCCGGCGATGGGTTCGTATGCCCGGCGTGTGCCGGGTGAGCCGCCTGAAGGCGGAACCACGAACCCATCTGAAGAAGAATGGCCGAGCACCGGCTTTTCTTCTCCTGTTCTGATGGAGGAAAGGATCAGCCGGTTATGGTAGCAGAATACCAGCTTTCCCAGGACTTTTGTCTCAGGGTGGGGGCGCTGGAACCGGGGCGCTCATTGAAAGAAGTGCGTTTCACGAGAGGAGTGAGGTCGTCTCATGAAGTTGAGTCTCGTGGTTGTTACGCCCGGCAAGATGGAAGGAAGATCGATCCCGATACACCTCGAACAGTTTCTCATTGGTCGGGACCCTGAATGTCAACTTCGCCCCGCGAGTCCGCTGATTAGCAAGCGGCATTGCGCAGTGCTTATCCGCGCGCATCAAGCCTACCTGCGGGATTTCGAGAGTACGAACGGCAGCTTCGTCAATGACGAACGCGTGCAAGGCGAACGCGAGTTGCACGCTGATGACCGCTTGAAGATCGGTCCTCTGGAATTTCGCGTGCTTCTTGAAGCAGCGTCGGCCGTCAATGACCCGACACCCATTCCCTCAGCTGCAGCGCCCCCCTCCGCAGACGAGGCCGCGGCCGCGATGCTCCTTTCCCTTGGAGATGATGGAACTCTTCCAGGGGGCTCCGGAGTGGATGGCCAGGGCATCCCCCTGGGTAGTACCGTGATGGAGGTGCTCTCTCCCAAGAGCGACGAACCAACCATCGAGGAGGGTAAGTCGGCCGGTGACAAAACGAAGACCTCCAAGGTGGTCGCCAGCGGCAACACTTCCTCTGCGGCCAAGGAAATCCTGGAGAAATACATGCGCCGGCCGCGCCGCGAGAAGGCGTAAGGAAACAAAAGGGGACGCATCTGATTATCGATCAAAATAAATAGATGCGTCCCCTTTTTGCCCGGCAACTATTTGCCGCGCATGCACTCGATCAGAATCTTGGCTGTCTCCGGCCGCATGATGCGTGCGTCGGGCATGACGCCGCTGCGCAGCTTTTCGCGCAACTCTCGGCCGCTGATCGACACTTGTTTGTAACCTTTGGGGGCACACTCTTCCACGAGACCGACGCGGCCCAATTCCTCATAGAACGCAGCAAACCCAACCCTCACCGGTTTGATCAATAGCTCGCCTTTCAGCTCGTCGAACTTGCGCTGCGCTGCAAGACCGTCCCAGATGTCCTTGCCATCGTCGTAAGGAGCATCCGCATGCTTGCGGCCAATCACGATGTCCGTGAAACCGAAGTTCTGGCGATAGATGCCGTGCATGATTGCTTCCTTGGGGCCCGCGTAGAACATCTTGATGTCCAGGCCAAGAAGCACGAGTTGGTCGGTAAGGTCGTAGCCGGTGCTCTTCCAAAGCTCTTCATCCTTGTCGCCCTGGCCGAGCGCCTTGTTGTCGATGAGCGCACGATAAGTTCGCATGCGCGTGGCCGCGTCCACATCGTCGCCTTTGGTCTCGCCAATGAGCGGATTGAGCACAGCCCCGGCGAAGTGTCCCTCACGCGTGAGCCGTTCGATGCCAAGGACCAGTGCGTACTCATGAGCCCGATGCAGTGGATTGCGCGTTTGAAAAGCCACCACCCGTTTCCAGCCGCGCTTGCGGAAGAGGTCGCGTGTCTCGCGCGGTGACAGCACCAGGTCGCCGTATTCGGGGTGCTTCGGTTGCGGCAGCACCCGTACCTCGCCGCCCAGAAGCATCTCGCGTGCTTCCGAGAGCACCATCTTGCCGCCTGGGTGGTCCGTGCGCTCGGTGCCGTAGACTCCCTTGAGGTATTGCCCCTTCGGAAACTCAAAAATGTCGCTGATCCGGAGCGTGCCGACGACTTCATTGTGGCTGTTCGCAAGCGCGATGTTCTCGCCCCTTTTCAGCGACTGCGCCTGCCCCTTGTCCACCGGGAAAGAGATCGGGATAGTCCACGCGTAGGGTTTGCCGTTGTGGAGGAGGACTTCATCCGTAAGGACGCGATGAAACGTCTCTCGGTCCATCGGGCCGGTCAAAGGGCTGAGCCCGCCATCGCCCATGCGATAGAGGCTCGAAAGGTCGGCGTCGCTAATCCCAACAGGCTTCAAGCCTGCTGCCTGACGAAGGAAATCGCGAGTCTCCTCCGCCGCAACGGTCCGATTGACGAGTTCCCGCAGCCCCCCATGAGGAGGAATTAAATCCTGCATCGATCATTCTCCAGAAAGAAGTAGTGCTTGTTCCGCATCGAGGGTCCGCTGTCCGTAGACAGTTAAGGATAGGCCGGATCTCGCCGCACGGCCAGCAACCCTAGATCTGGTAGGAGAGGGCGCTACTCTGCTGAGTTTGCCGAACTAGTTCGGCGAGGGTTACCTCTTCCAGCAGGCGCTGCTCATGGGCCTGTACCCGTTGCCATACGTTGCGGACCGCCTGCACCGCCAGGGAAGGTGCCAATCTCGCGGCCTCAGAGCGCGGTGTCGACGTCCGATCGATCACGTTGACGATGTTCGCGAGTGAGATTTCTTCGGGTCGACGCGCCAGCAGATAACCACCCGCGGCCCCGCGTGTGCTTGTGACCAGCCCCGCTCCTTTTAGCTGGAGGAGGATCTGGACCAAAAACCGAAGGGGAATGTCATGCGCCTCGGCGATCACCTTGACCCGCACAGGCTGCGGTTCCCCATGCGAGCGAGCCAGTTCCAGCATGGCGATGCAGGCATATTCGGCTTTAGCGGAAACGCGCATGGGGAAGTAGTGGGTAGTGAGTAGTGGCTAGGGAATAGTCGCAGGGCAAGGGTGGCTAGTCCCTACTATCTACTGTCTACTGTCTACTAATTACTGCCTACTTCTTCAATCAGATACCGCTGCCTCCAATGTGCTCGATGACATGCAGGCCGCACTCTTTCTTCAGCGTGCCCGCCCACCGGCCGGAGCGTTCGTCGCCACCTTCAGCCACCGCTTGCGTGCAGGGCCAACAACCAATGCTGGGATAACCCCGGTCGTGCAGGAGATTGTATGGGACATTGTTTTTGATAATGAAAGACCACACGTCGCCCCGGGTCCAATTCAAGAGCGGGTTTATTTTCACAAGACCGAATTTGCCGTCCCATTGGACAGCGCTTGCGGCCGCCCGATGGTTGGTCTGGTCGCGGCGAATCGCGCTGATCCAGGCCTCGTAGCCGACCAGATGCCGTCGCAAGGGCAGGATCTTGCGATCGTGGCAGCACTGGTCTGGCCGGATGCGGTACAACGGCCCGCCATGATCGGCTTCGTATTCCTCGGGCGTCTGTTCCGGGCGGACGAGTTCCACCTCGATCCCATAGCGCTGCTTGATGCGCTCGCGAAGCTCCAACGTTTCGGGAAACTGGTAGCCGGTGTCCAGGTTGAAAATGTGTGTGCCCGGCGCGATCTCTGCAAGCATGTGGATCAAGCAGCAGCCCTCGGCACCAAACGCGGTCGCCATCGTGAGTCGTTCCTGGAATGTCTCCAGGGCCCAGCGCAGGATTGCCTGTGCTGACTTGCCCTCCAGGACCAGGTTCGCCTTGCTCACGTCATCGCTGGCAAACGTCTTAGTTGCCATCAGAAATCCTCTCGATTGGATCGATGTTTTGGCTGCAGTCACATTCCCCGAGGGTAAGGCCATCCAAAAAGCGCGAAATTACGTATTCCATTGCTGTAATATCGGCGTGCTTTTAAAAAGCACACTATACTTGTCATCATAATAAACATTTCGTCAAGGGCCCGTCATGATTTTAAAGGATTTTCGCGGCCCCCAAACATCAGTATCGAGCGCGCAATTCTTTACTAGAAATGGATTTACGGTCTGATTGGACAGAAATGTCGGTTGGGAAAATCAAGAAGACGGAGTCAGTTTCGCGTTGCTCTCATTAACGCCTCGTTCGACGGGGAACGATACTTCACTACTTGCTTTTCTTGAGATCCGCAGCGAGCGGCTCCAGAATAATCGTCACTTTCGTTTCGAGCGCCGGGATGCGTTGCGTGTGGGCTTCGTAGATACGTTCTTCCCAATCCTTAGAACTTTTGACAGGCAGGTCCATCATGGCGTCTTCGAAGTTCGAAACGCAGATCACATCCCCAACGTTGGCGGCATAAAAGGGTGGTTTCTTAGGATCGAGAGGATCGGGGTACAAGCCGCTGCCTGTGAACACCCAATCATATTCCAGGTCCTTCTTGGTCCCCGCGTTGCGCACCCATTGCTGGGCTGGGATGGTAATGAGCTTTCCCGCGTCTTCATATTGGAGCGTAACTTTGATGCGCGGACCTGTGGGCGGCTTGTAAGTCGGTTGATACTGGACGACGGAGCCAGGCTCGGCGCGTGCAAGTATCAGGGCAGCATGGATTTCCTTGGCATCGACATCGGCGGCCAGGATCGCCTCGTGCTCCTTGGTGTGCCTGCGACAGAGGAGCTGCTCGAGCTGGCCCTCGCGTAAGCAAACATAAGCGTTGACCAGCACGCGGCGCTTATCTCCCTGTGTCTCCAACCAGACATTCTTGCCGACCTGCGCCTTCTTGGTCTCCGGCGCCGCGGTGTCCTTGGGCTTGGCCTGCTGCTTGGTGGGTACCTCGCCTTCGCAGCCGGTGGCTCCGACAAGGGTTAGCACCGCAGGGATCGCGACGCCCATGAAGAGCCTTAAGATGTGTCTCATGCCGGGTATTATACCAACACAATGTGCGGAGGCGGAGGCTTCTGCGGCGGCGGTGCTCGAAGTTCATGCGCGGAAGGATTCACCATTTCGCGCACATTCCGCTTTTGCTATGCGGCGGCCGCACTGCGGAGGAAGCGTAGCTCGTTGAGGATCTCGCACGAGAGGGCCCGTTCCAGGTCGGCGAGCGCCCGCGCCACAGTCGCTCCATCCAGAACGCGGTGATCGTAAATGATGCGCACGTCCACACTGCCGTCAGATGCGATCACGCCATAATTGAGTGTGCTGGTAAGCGGCGACAAGGGATGCAAGGAGGCGGCACCAAGGCTGGCGTATACGCTCATGCCAAACGTTCCGAAGAAGTGGACGCGCTTACGGCCGAGGAAACTCAGCCCAATCCGCCAAAGCAGCCGGCGCAAAGGCCAGGGAAAACGGCTGATCAGCAAAGCTCGCCGGAATGAAGCGACCTGTTCGATCGGCTGCTCCTTGAACTGCCTCAGCTTGCTGTCCAGTTCGGTCAGGGTCCACTCTTCCGGCTTTCGCAAATGGGCGAAGAACACGGCATCCTCATCGCCAAAGCGCCGCTCAATGGCGATTGAGGCAACGTTGACAGGATGTTCGTACAGGTGAGGCCAAGGAAAGGGGAGGTAGGCACGTCGCAGTTCGGGGCACGCGGCGGCCACGATTGCATAGGCCTTGGCGAAAATGGCAGGCCATCCGGGCCGGGGTTTGGCAACCTGGCGCGCCCCAACGACCGCCGCCAGGTTCATCCGGCGCTGCACGGGCACGGTAGGTATCTGGTGTGCGAAGTGCACCAGATCACAAATAAACCGTCGTGGCAACGACAGCGGCACATTTCGGCCGGCAGGTTGAGACATCCCTGCTCCTATGTCAGTTTTTGGCTTCCTTGCTTACCGGCTGTTTATGATGGGCTTTTCACCGGGAAATGCAACCGCAGTTGGGCCTGTTCAACGTCTCACGGCAGCTCATCCAGCGCGCGAATCAAGCGGTCGATCTCTTCGGGCGTGTTGTAATGCACCATGCCGATCCGGAGGAAGCCGCCCTGTCGCTCGAGCTCCAACCTCTCCGTGAGACCGAGTGCATACATGTTGCCATTCCAGACGAAGATCTGGCGCGCTGCCAGGTGCTGGGCCAGTTCGGCCGGGCTTCTGTTGCAGGTTATGGCGACCGTGGGCACGCGCCAGGCTAGCTGATTGCGGTCGGTGATTCCCCACACCTTGTACCTCGGGCGATCTGCAAGTGCTTCGAGCAGCTTGTTCGCCAGCTCTCTCTCGTACGTCCGGATCGCAATTAGCGCGGCCAGGAGCTTGCAAGAGCGGTCGTTGCGCTCGCGAAGGTTGGTCTGAATAGAGGGGACCGCTCCACCAAGCTCGGTAAGGTATTCGATCGCGGCCACGACGCCCGCGAGGCCCTCATGGTTCTGGGTACCCGTCATCCAGCGATCGGGAATAGTCTCCGGAACTGGTCGCAGCTTGTAGGCCGGTAACGCTTCAAGGAGCGCCCGTCTTCCCCAGAGAATGCCCAGATGCGGCCCGAAAAACTTGTAGGCGGAGCAGACCAGGAAATCGCAGTCCCACTCCTGCACATCGATCGGGCCGTGCGGCGCGTAATGCACGGCGTCCAGAAATACCCAGGCGCCGACCTGGTGCCCGAGTCGAGCGATGGTACGTACATCGTTCAGGGTGCCGGCGGCGTTCGATGCGCACCCCACGGCTACCAATCGCGTCCGTTCACTCAGGAGAGCGCGGAAGTTGTCGAGGTCAAGCGTGCAATCCTCCGGGTGGATGTCGACAAAACGAACGGTCGCGCCTGCGTCGCGCGCCGCCAGAACCCAGGGAGTGACATTGGCATCGTGATCCAGGCGAGTGACCAAAAGTTCGTCGCCTGTCCGTAAGGTTCGGCCGATCGCCCGGCTCAGATGCAAGGTGAGCGTCGTCATGTTCGATCCGAAGACGACCTCATTGGCGGACGGCGCATGGATGAGGTCCGCAACCGCCTGATGGGCCGAGGCAATGACAGCATCCGAGTCCTTGCTCGTTGCGAACAGGCCGCCGTGGTTCGCGTTGCATTCCGTCAGATAGCGGACGATTGCATCGATGACTCGCTGGGGAACCTGAGTTCCCCCCGGGCCATCGAGGAAGATGGGTGCAATTGAATCTCTATTCCTTTGGAGGGCTGGAAACTGCTGCCGCAACGAGCGCACGTCGAGCATAGGGACTTCCTTCCATGCAATCTGGGAGAACACGAACCGGTTCAGCCAGGATCGTAAACCGGCCGAATCAGGAGCGCGGTCGAGTTGCTTCTGGTAGTCAGCGGCCACGATCCGAGTGCACTATTCCGTCGGGGTCAGGATGGCACATCAAGGCTGTATCTTGCTGGAAGCGTTCCTGGACCGCGCACCAGTCCCCAGGCGACAGTCTACCAGATGATCGTAGCGATTAAACATCGCGATCGAGCTTGCGAGATTCATCCTGCGGTCTGTTTTCTGTGGCTGCCGGCCCTACGGCGACCTATTCTGAAAGAGGAAAGTTGAAGCGCCGCACTGGCCTTCAACTGCCTTTATGGAAAGACGCAAATGAGCGATGTGAATCTTTCGCACCCAAACATCGATCGGCTAATCGCCTACCATTCTGGACAACTCGATGATGCCGCGGCAGCAGAAATAGGGGCGCATCTCCACGCCTGCTCGGCGTGTCGAGACATGCTGGGGGGCCGCGGCGTGGACACCGTGCCGCCGTCGGTTCAGTCTCCGGATTCCACCCTCATGAACACGCTCGCAGGCGACTCAGCAGTTGGCGAGCAGCTGTCTTTCCCGACCCTACCGGCACTCCAACCCGAGAGGTTCGAGATTGCCTCGCCTTTGCCCGACCACGCCCGCTATCGAGTCCTGGAATTGCTGGGCTCAGGTGGGATGGGCGCGGTCTACAGGGCTGAGCATCGCTTGATGGAGCGGATAGTCGCGCTCAAAGTGATCAACAGTAGTCTCATCGATAATCCCGCAGCGATCGAACGCTTTCGCTTGGAGGTAAAGGCGGCCGCGCGCTTGACCCATCCAAACATCGTGACCGCATTCGATGCCGAGCAGGCAGGCAATGTTCATTTTCTGGTCATGGAGTTTGTCGAAGGCATCAGCCTTGCGCAGTTGGTCCATGAACGCGGCCGGCTGCCCATTGCCCATGCGTGTGAATATGTTCGTCAAGCGGCGCTTGGGCTCCAGCATGCCTTCGAGCAGGGAATGGTGCATCGCGACATCAAGCCCCAGAACCTGATGCTCAGTACCGCTGGGCGCATCAAGATCTTGGATTTCGGCCTGGCGCGCTTTGTCAGCGAGAGCAGCAAGGCGACCAACCTCACCGGCACCGGCGTTTTCATGGGCACGCCGGATTACATCGCGCCGGAACAGGCAACCGATGCCCATCGAGCAGACACGCGCGCCGACATTTATAGCCTCGGCTGCACGCTGTACGACCTGCTTACCGGCCGGCCGCCTTTCCCCGAAGGCAGTACTATTCAGAAAGTCATGGCCCATATCGATCAGGCGCCCCGGCCAGTGCGCCAACTACGCCACGATGTGCCGCCGGAATTGGATCTCCTGATCACCAAGATGATGGCCAAGGACCCGGCGCAGCGTTTTCAATCTCCAAAGGAAGTAGCTCAGGCGCTAGCACCTTTCTGCAAGACCGTCCCAACGACCAGCGACGACGTGCATGCGGTGTCCAGTGAACATACGCTGCTTATTGGGCCGCTCCCACTGAGTGCGTCTGCTGACCCTGATGCTGCTACCGAGCTCCCTGAATCACTTGGTCCCCGCCCGTCAAAGAGATTGCATGGCGCCAGCGTCGAGGGGCTCGACAGATCGCCTGGCGAACAAATACTTCCGCGCAAGTCTCGTGTCCTTCCATGGCTCGTCGCAGCCGCACTGGTCGCGGCCTTGTCCCTGGGGGCTTTTGCGACTTACCGCGTATTGAGGGATCGAGATGGAATAAGGCAGGGAACCGAGGCGGTGAACGAGGCTGGGACTACCCGGTCGGAAGACGACGAGGCGCGTGCATCTGGCGGCCAGGAAAACACGCCCGAACGTAAGCTGCAGTCTGCGAAAGCCCCAGGATTGATACGCTCGTTCGAGCACCCCGCAGAAGTGTGGTGCATCGCAATCTCTCCAGGCGGCGGCCAATTTCTCTCCGGCGGCCTGGATCATGTCCTGCGGCTCTGGGAAACGGAAACGGGAAAGGAATTGGCTCGTCTTGAAGGACACACTGGAGCGATCGAATCCGTGGCCATCTCGCCGGACGGCCATCGCGCTCTTTCGGGCAGCGCGGAGCCGGATCGAACCATGCGACTGTGGGACCTTGATTCCCGCAAGGAACTCCGCCGTTTCCGCGGACACACGACCGAGATCACGAGTGTGGCCTTCTCTCCGGACGGGCGACGGGCTTTGTCTTGCGGTTCTCAGCCCGATTCCGTCGTCCGCGTCTGGGACCTCGACACGGGCAAGGAAATTCAGCATTTCGACGGTCACAAAAGGACGATTTCAGGCGCATTCTTCCTTCCAAGCGGCCGGCGCGCCCTATCCGGGAGCTGGGACTCGACCTTCCGGATCTGGAATCCCGATGATGGTCGAGAGGTGCGCCGTTTCGCGGAACGGACGACCGCCATTCGGAGTCTGTCGATCTCCCATGACGGCCGGCGGCTCATCACCGGCAATGCCGACAAGACGCTACGTCTTTGGGACCTGATCGAGCGTAAGGAATTGCAGTGTCTGAATGGGCACTTGGAGCGAATTCTTTCAGTCGCATTTTCTCCGGACGACGGACGTGCCCTTTCAGGAAGCATGGACAAGACCATGCGGCTCTGGGACCTGGACAAGGGACTCGAGCTGGCGAACTTTGACGGCCATGGCCGCGCTGTGCGGGCCGTTACCTTCTCCCCGGACGGCCGGCATGCTCTCTCCGCCAGTTTGGACAGGACGGTGCGGCTCTGGCGACTGCCCGTGCCCGACCAGACCGAGAAACCTGTTGTTATCGCCAAGGCGGGAGATAGGGCCGGTCAACTCGTCGTCAACACCCACGATTCAGGCTTGCTTCTCAACATCAAGAAACAGGGGCATGTCGTTGCGAGCCGGACATCCAAGCGGCTCCTTGACCTTCAGCCAGGACAATACGAGATCGAGCTCCTCGAACCGAATCCCTACATTCGTATCTCGAAAAAGCGTTTTACGGTTTCTTCCGAGTCTCAGGCGACGGTGGAAATCGGGCCGGCACAACTGGACTGGCCTGTTCATCTGCTGCAGCCCGGGCTCATCGCTGCACCGGAAATAACGAAAACGCGTCTCTTGTTTCACGATGAATTCAACAATCCGAGGAGCGGCTTCCTGCGCCAACGGTTTCCAACCACTGAGTTTGACTACGAGAACGGCAAATATCGTATCCGGCTTTTGGAGGGCACGATCGTCGGCGTAGCGAATATTGCCAAGAGCAAACGCTCCGACATGGTTTACCAGGTAGTCGGAAGGGTCGTATCCCCCGCTTCCGCTGGTTGGGGGCTTACGATGTCGAACCACGAGGAGAAACGCGGCATCGCTGTTCGGGTCAACTACGACGGCACGCTGGAGGTTGGGCCTAGCCCTGCGGAATCCCAGAAGTTTCGGGGCCCGCACGTTGGTCCGATCCATCACTCCGCAATCAAGCAAGGTTCAGGATTTCAAACGTTGCTCGTTGTTGTGCGTGGCCGATTGGTTGAGGTTTACGTCAACGGCGTTGCCGTGTGCAATCCTGTTGTTGTGGATCGAGACTTCACTCCTGCCTTGGCGGCGTTGGCTGCGTTTGGTCGAGAGCACGGTGCGCTCGTGGAATTCAAAAGTGTGACTGGCTGGTCGGCCAACGAGTTGCCGATGCCGCAATCTCGGGGCGCCACGTTCAAGTAGTCGACATCGTTCGTGCAGCCTTGAAGGACTACGCCTTCTCTAGCGACTGCTCTTGGTTTTCGACAGCGTCAGCTCGGCATCGATGCGATGGTATTCCGCAGCGAACATGTCGGAGACCGGACCTCGTTTCCCCTCGTACTTTTCCTTAGCGTCCTTCTCCAATTGCTGCATGCGCGCAATGTGGCCTTCGAGGGCCGCAATTTGATCCGGCTTCTTGCTGCTCACGTCTCTTTGCGCGTTCAGCCAGCGAACGGACCATTGGTGCACCTGCTCCACCGTAGCTTTTCCCTCCAGAAACTCCTGGGCGATGGAGAGATACGCCTTGCGCGCGGCGTCCACTTTGGCTTTGGCAAGTTCCCAAGGGGGAGTCTTCGTTTCCGGTGGGGCCGAAGGAGCAAAGTTCGAGCCCATCACCAGCAAAACAAGAGCAAGCGCGGGGAGCAAAAATCGAGAGTGCATCTGCATAACCTCATCCACCTCAGTTCTTTCTTCCAAAAACATACCCCAAATCCCGGCAGCGAGTCACGATTCTGCAGAAAGGAACTCAAACAGATTCCGCATCTTACTGTTATAATTCAAAGGTGGTCAGATAAGAGTGCAATTAGCCCGTCACGAACCTCCGGTTGTCCTCGACGCGAAGGATGGTCAGCCCATTCTCGCTACCGGGAGTCTTCTCATGCGTCTAGCATTTCGAATTGGCGGGGTTGTGGCGTGCCTGTGCGCGCTGAATGCGGTGCCTGTGCGCGCCGCCGAGGCTGACGAGGTACAGAAGGCGGTCGAGCGTGGCGTAGGCTTTCTGAAGCGCATTCAGGCTGCCGACGGTACCTGGCCCTTTGCTGGCCCGCGCGGCGAGTCGGCGCATCCTGTTGGAGTATCGTCTTTGGTGGGGCTGGCGTTGCTCGAATGCGACGTGGCTCCGGAAGACCCCGCCATCATGGGTGCGGCACGCGTCGTCCGCTACGGAGTCATCGACGTCTACGATACCTATGATCTTTCCCTCGCCGTCATGTTCCTCGACCGCCTCGGGGATGAGGACGACAAGGGGTTGATCGAAGCCGCCACGGCGCGCCTCCTTGCTGGACAGAACGCCAACGGCGGCTGGGGATATACCTGTCCACGCGTCACCTCGGAAACGGACTTGCGCCGTCTTCGGACCTTTGTGCAAAAAAAGACCAACAATCAGGGCGACAAGCAAGGGTCGGAAGCGGCGACGCCGGACCGGTCTCCATTGCCCAAGGTGGCGAACATCGACACGAATGTCCAAAAGCTGAACTTCGGAGACGATAATTCGAACACGCAGTTTGCGACTCTCGCGCTTTGGATCGCCCGTCGTCATCATTTGAAGGTGGACCGCGCATTGACAGCCGTGGAGAACCGGTTCCACAAAACCCAGAACACCGATGGCGGCTGGGGCTATCGGCCCGGCGGCGGTAGGGGCCGCTTTGCAGGCATGTCGTCCACCGCATCCATGACTTGCGCGGGACTCCTGGGCCTGGCCGTCGGATATGGCCTTTCCGAGGCAGCGCTGCGCACCGATGCGAATATAAAATTGCCTGCTTCATCCCATAAAGCCAAGGTCGATCCAAACCGCGATCCCACCATCCGACAGGGACTTCTGTTCCTTGGCAAAGCGCTTGAGCCGGGCGTCTTGGCATCGGGCGACGACCTGGTTCCCGCGGGACCGTTCGCCGGCGGCAGACGTGGATTTCGCGGCCAAGGCGGGGGAGGCCCCGCTGGTGCAGGCCGCATGTTGCTCGATGGGGGATTAGGTTCGGAGTACTACTTCCTCTGGGGGCTTGAACGCGTGGCCATGGTGTACGGCCTGCAGGCCATCGGCAAGAAGGATTGGTTCGCAATCGGCTCGCGCTACCTCCTCCAAAAGCAGGCGGGCGACGGCTCCTGGAGAGGCAGCCTTGGAGAGACTCCTGACACTTGTTTTGCATTGTTCTTCTTACGGCGCGCCAATCTCGCGCGCGATCTAACCGCGACCCTCAAGGGCAGAGTGAGGGATGCCGACATTGTCAGCCTTCGGGCAAAAGAAAACGCCAGGGAACCCGTGAAGGATGAGATGCCTGAATCCGCGACTGCGCCCAAGGAGAAGCCCGAGGTTGCCAAACAATCTGCCCCTATCCAGGAACGGCCCAGGCCCAAGCCTCCGGAAGTCGAGCAACCGCGAGCTGATATACGACAGCCTGCCTCGACTCCGCCCGCCCAGGACAAGAGCATTTCCCCACCCACGATTTCGAGCGTTCGCGATCAGCTTGTCCTGGCCACGCCGCAGGACCTGGATGCTCTCCTGGAAAGAGTGCGCGGCAGCAAGGGCTCGATCTACACCGAGGGTCTTGCGGCTGCCATACCCAAGCTTCATGGCGATGCGAAGACGAAGGCTTGCAGCACCTTGGCCGAGCGCTTGTCACGCATGACAGTAGCCACCCTCCGCGACAAGCTTCAAGATGAGAACGCGGAGATTCGCCGGGCCACGGCCCTGGCCTGCGCCATGAAGGAGCAAAAGGCATTCGTACCGGATCTGATTAGCATGTTGAACGACTCGGAACCGCGCGTAATCCGTGCGGCGCATGCTGCATTGAAAGCCTTGACCCAGGAAGATTTCGGTCCGGATGAGGGTGCGAGAAAGGCTGCAAGAGACCGGGCGATCGAAGTGTGGCGTGAATGGTGGGCCAAAAACGGCGAGAAGCACTGAACCACGGTGAAGATTGAAGAATAAGCGCCATGGACGGGCCAACGATTGATCTGACTGTACCCCGCCGCGTCATGCGACCGCCACCGGTTGCTGCAGAGTCTATCCTCCCGCAGCGCTTTCGCCAACAAGCTCACTCAATTTCTTTATCTGCTCAACGTCCCGTGTCGCTGCGCTCCCGTCCCGGTTGAGCAGTGCTCCGCGCATTCCAGCCGAGCGTGCCCCATGATAGTCATTGACCGGATCGTCTCCAATATGGAGAATTCGTTCTGGTGGGGCACGAACGATGTCGCACACGGCTTTGAAGAACTGCGGCGCGGGTTTGCGCCAACCCACTTCTGAGCTAATTACAAGATGGCGCAAATGCTCAATGGGCAAGCCAGCCACCACCGAGCGCAGACGTCGATCGTAGTTGGAAGCGAGGGCCAGCGTGTATCCCTGGCGCGCCAGAGCTTCCATTGTCGGGGCTGCGTCAGGATCACACCTCCATGCTTCCGGTCGGCCAAAATGGTCGAATAGCACGCGAAAACAGGCCTCTGGCTCGGTCACATCATCAAGTACACCCGTTACAATGCGCTGCCAGCGTTCGATCTCGCGCACGGCATTCGTGCGTAGTCCGAGTTCGACGTCGACCAGCTCTTCTGCTTGGAAGGCCGCCTTGAATCGGCTCGCGATGTCGCCTGCGCCGAGCTTGCTCCCGAACCTGCTTCCTACCTCCGCGTAGACGAGCGGCGCCGCCGGCTCTGGATGAATGACCGTCCCCACAGCATCGAATACGACAACATGAATGCTCTGCAGCAAAGGATGCACGTTGCCCGAATGGATGTTCCTGGGATGAGAAACGATACGCCAGTGCCCTTTGCCCTGACATTTCCAGCTATTATAGGGCGACCAGTTCTTCAAGGAGTGAAGCCTGACGCTCGGCCAGTCGTCGGATGTGAATTCTCTGGTCTGAGTAGGCGCGCTGCCGGCGCCGCAGCTTGAGCCGCTCTGCGGAAATGGTCTGTTGAAGCTGGTCTAGCTCCAGGGCGTGCCGCCAAGCATTGGGCTGGTCCTTGACATGCAAATAGACTTCCACGCGTTCGGTGAGCCAGGCGGCGCGCAGTTCTTTGTCCGCAAGATCTTTTCTCAGTTGGTGCGTGCTCGCTTGATACCTGTCCGCCTCAGCAGTTGACTCTTGGATCTGTCTTTCGAGTTCATCGATTTCCTCAGCAAGCGCTTTCTGGGGAACATCGCGCCACAGGAGTTCCTGCAGCTCAGTCCCAACGGTCAGAATGAATTGGTTCAAGCTCATTCACTGTCCCTCTGCAGCTCCGGGGTGGGTCAAGAATGGGAACACCAATAGACGGGACGCTTGCACCGCACAAAGAGTTATTCGTCTCCCCGGCGGAATTATTGCCGAATGGTACAAAGAAATGCGCAAGGGGGCGTCGCTTCCGGCGGATGAGCGAGGCGGATACGCCCTGAACCATAAACTATATGGCCGTGCGTGAGTCGGCTGCTGCGGTTTGTGGGGCACGTTTGTAACGTGCCCAGACGCCGGCCGGCACGTTGAAAACGTGCCCCACAAATGCTGCCGAATTACGCACCGTCATATAGTAAACGACGGAGCCGGCGCCCCATTGGGCGGCGCAGGAGCATTTATGAGAGCGAGGACCGAACCACACGGAGGCTGCAAACCTCTGCCCTTTATCAGCAGAGTTTTCTTTTGCATCTTCTGTGCGAGTGGGGTAATTTGAGCAGCGCTTGCATACCTGGACCAGGATGTCAGGCAACGACATCGGAGAACGTAGAGCATGCGAACCAAAGGGGAACAATTTGCGGGCGTCACCGTGGCACTGGTCACGCCTTTTCGCGGTGGAGAGATCGACTTTGGAGAGTTGGGTCGCCTCGTCGATTGGCATGTGGAGCAAGGCACCGATTGCCTGTCGCCGGTTGGCACCACGGGCGAATCGCCGACGCTGGATCACGACGAACACGAAAGAGTTATTGCCGCCGTGGTTGATCGGGCTGGCGGACGCATCAAAATCGTTCCGGGGACAGGCTCCAACAGTACACGGGAGGCTATCCGTCTTACCCGTTTTGCCCAGCGCGCCGGCGCGGACGGCGCGCTTATGGTAGGCCCCTATTACAACAAGCCCAGCCAGGAAGGTTACTTCCGGCATTTCGAGGCGGTCGTCGAAGCGGTGGATCTTCCAATAGTGCTTTACAACATACCCGGTCGGACCGGGTCCAACATTCTTCCCGAAACCATCGCCAGACTCGCGGAATTGCCCACCATTGTCGCGATTAAGGAAGCCACCGGATCGCTGGACCAGGCTTCGCACATAGCAACCTCTTGCAACCTGACGATTCTGAGCGGCGACGACAGCCTCACTTTGCCGCTTATGAGCATCGGCGGTCGGGGCGTGGTTTCCGTAGTGGGAAACATCATTCCCCGAGACTTGAAGGCCCTGGTCACAGCCTTCGACGCCGGCAAGCTGGCCGAGGCACAGGAATGGCACCGGCGTCTATTTCCCCTATGCCGCGACATGCTCGGAGTGGCTACCAACCCCATTCCCATCAAGGCGGCGATGAAACTTCTGGGTCGCGGTAGCGGAGAACTTCGACTACCAATGTGCCCTATGGATGCCGCCGGAGAGGCGAGAGTTCGTCAGACTCTGTGCCACTACGGACTTCTGCGCTAAACCGAATCTTCAATATATTCCTGGAAATTCATTTGACGCTCTCCGCATAGTCGGTATCTTACAAGCGTGCTACGCGGACAGATGAGGCTGGGCAGGACAGAACGCCCCACTGGGACGATGCGGTAAAGGGGCAACGCTCTCCACCGCATGCACGGGCTCGTAGTTCATAGATTTGCCGGTCCTGCCCGAGATAGTATTACCTCGACGTTGGCCGCAAGCTCGTCGAGATGTTTGCCGCATGCGACCCGGCACGAGGCCGGCCAGCGGTGCGGGATGCTTTCGTCCCTCGACTCGCGGGTCAACACTGGAGGGTTCCTCTTTGAACGCAGCTTCCACCTTTTCGGCCAAACCCAGGGCTGCCAAGACTCCCCCCAAGGGATCCTCGGCAATTCGAGTTTCGGGGCGTACGATTTACGGATTGGCCCAGGTTTTCAAGCTGCTGGCAGATGAATCTCGTCTGAAGATCCTCCTGGCACTTTCGCAAGATGCTGAACTGCACGTGACAGCGATCTGCGATTTGCTCGATCAGACACAACCAGCCGTCAGCCACCACCTTACCCTCCTGCGCATGGCCGGATTGGTAGGCTATCGACGTGATGGCAAGCATAACTATTACCGCATCGAATCCCGACTCGTGTGCGACTTACTCGAACAATTCTTCGCCGATTCCGGGAACGGCCACAAGCAGCTTCAATTTGATGACTTCTCTCTTTCCTACAAACGCAAATGACCCGAAGTTCCCAGGTCGGGGCGAAGAGGCAGGAAGTCGCGCCAAGGAACGTAGAAATACTATTTGCTGAAGCTGCACGGTCGTCTCCTCGTTCACATCGCTATACTGAGCGCGGTCAAAAATGAGACATCGGCCCGTAGCCGCATTCGCCAGAATGCGGGCTATCTCACACGGTTCCCCCCGCATTCTGGCGAATGCGGCTACGGTGTATTGCCATCAGTATTGACCGCACGCCGTATAATCTAAACCGTCACGATCAGCCCCTCGCACGGAGGGACTGGTGCTGGTCTTCGGGCACCTCACTTGCTACAGTAATTGGAATTTGGGTTGGTGGGCGCTACCTGAATCCGGCCAGCAATCTAATGGTATTGCATCGAAGGAACGGGGGCATGGTTCAAAGCAGGGTCACAGTTTCCCTGGCGGCAGGTTTTTAACTTGCCGGGTTTTTTCGGCAAGTTGAAAACTTGCCGCCACAGGGCCTCGCCACCCGAATAGACTCCTCCATGAACCATGCCGGAACGGGAACTGGCAACGATGGGAGATCTGGCAAAACTGGCTCTGGAAGATGGTACGGTCTACACCGGCCGCAGTTTCGGCGCGCGCGGTGAAACCTTCGGCGAAGTCGTGTTCAACACGAGCATGACCGGTTACCAGGAGGTTCTGACCGACCCGTCTTACAAGGGACAAATCGTTACCATGACCTATCCCTTGATCGGCAATTACGGCACGAATGCCGAAGACGCCGAATCAAGTCGGCCGCAGGTGGAAGGCTTTATCGTCCGGGAATTATCGCGCATCCCGAGCAATTTCCGTTCGAGCGGCAGCCTGCACGATTACTTGGAACGACACAACGTGATCGGCTTGGAAGGGATCGACACGCGCGCGCTCGTGCGCCGGCTGCGCGTGCGCGGCACAATGACGGGTATTCTGTCCACGAGCGACCTGGATGATGTGTCGCTCGTGAGAAAGGCGCGTACATGCCCTGGCATCCTGGGCCGGGACCTGGTGCGTGAGGTCGTCCCGGAAAAGGCATATTGCTGGGACCAGGGCTTCAAAACCGCGTTCGATTCCCTGCTGCTGCCGGGTCGGCCGCCAACTCACCATGTCGTGGCGTTCGACTGCGGCATGAAATGGAACATCCTCCGCTGCCTCGTTCAGGTCGGTTGTCGCGTCACGGTTGTGCCGGGCACAGCCACGGCAGAACAAGTACTCTCGTATCGGCCCGACGGCATCTTTGTCTCCAACGGTCCTGGCGACCCGTCGGCCGTGTCCTACGCCATCGACACCTTGCACGACCTTGTCGGGAAGAAACCCATCTTCGGTATTTGCCTCGGGCATCAATTGCTAGGCCTGGCGCTCGGGGCCCGCACATTCAAGCTGAAGTTTGGCCACCGCGGAGCCAACCAGCCGGTTCTTCAGCACCGGACTCAGCGGGTCGAAATCACCACGCAGAATCATGGGTTCGCGGTGGATCTCGAAAACTTGCCGCACGATTTGGAGCCCACGCACATCAACCTGAACGACGGCACGCTGGAGGGCATGCGGCACAAGCGCTGGCCAATATTCAGCGTACAATATCACCCGGAAGCATCCGCGGGTCCGCATGATAGCTGCTACCTCTTCGAGGAATTCCAAAAGTTGATGGCGTAGTTCGATAACCGATCGCGATCCCTCCTCCCCAGCCGAGACCGTACCTGAGGAGTTGCTCATGTCTCCCACTAACCGATTCCCCGCGCTGTTCTGCTGCCTTGCCCTAATCAATGTTTGCACGCTACCGGCAGCAGATCAGCCCACGCCAGCTCCTGTCGATCGTTACGGTGACCCACTTCCGGCAGGATCCTTTGCACGGCTGGGGAGCACACGCCTTCGACACCAGGATAGTGTTCTTTGCGTTGCCTTTAGCCCCGACGGCAAGACCTTGGCTTCGGGCGGCAACGACTATAGCCTGCGTCTATGGAATGTATCCTCCGGCAAAGAGCTGCGGCACTTCGGCCGTCCGCCAATCTGGGGTTCGCGGACGGCTACCCGTGCTGTCAACTGCGTGGCCTTTTCACCCAATGGCAAGTTCATAGCGGCGGGGATCGGCGAAAGCAGCCTGCGCGTTTGGGACGCTGTCAGCGGCACGGAGCCGTTCACGCGCCCGCCGGCCGAGGGAGGAGTCAGAGCGATTGCCTTCTCACCCGACGGCAAGATCCTGGCCACGGGAAATGGCGACCAGGCAATTCGTTTGCTCGATGCAGCCACCGGCAAACAGATCCGCGTGCTCGCCGGTCAGGATCAAATCAATGCGGTGGCTTTCTCTGCCGACAACCGAAAACTGATATCTGGAGGGGCCGACGGCTTCATCCGCATCTGGGACGTGGCTACAGGCAAGGAGACGCGCGCAATCGAAGGCCATAAGGGCAGCGTGCTCACGATTGCCATCTCGCGCGACGGCCGCCGCGTGGCCTCCGCGGGACAGGACAAGGTCATTCGCCTTTGGGACGTGTCCCTTGCCGCGGACCCGCACTTCACGCCCTTCCTTTGGATGGGAGTTCCCTGGAATCAGAGACCTACACCGCTTCCCCTGGTCGAAGGGCTGGAAATCATCCGGCTGAGCCGTGAGCTTCGCCAGTTCACTGGTCATCGTGACGACGTGAAATGCATCGCTTTCTCGCCGGATGGCGGCACTCTGGCGTCCGGTAGCATGGACCACACGCTCCGGCTTTGGGATGTCGCCACCGGCAAGCAGCGCGCCATTCTGGGATCGTCGATGGGCGCTGTGCATTGTCTCGCCTTTGCCCCGGACGGCCTCAGTCTTGCCTCTGGCGACGGATTCAGCACGGTCCGGCTCTGGTCGCTCGGGACCGGTAAAGAAGTCCGCCATGAATCGGGGAATCAGGGCCAGGTCGGCTTCGTGAGCATCTCTCCGGACGGCAAGACAGCAGTCACTGCCAGCAGCGACCAGAGCGTTCGGTTCTGGGACCTTGCGGCAGGCGAGGAGCGCAGACGGCTGGCGTGGCCTTGCCGCGCGGGACAGGCAATCGCGATTTCGCCGGACTGGGGAATTGGGGCTCTTGGCAGCGACGACGGGACCATCCGAGTGTTCGAGCCAACCTCTGGCAAGGAGCTCCGGTCATGGCGGGGACATCCCAGCGCGGTCCGGGCTGTTGCTCTGACGCCCGACGGCAAGATGCTGGCTTCCGGTGGGGAAGACAAGACAGCTCGCCTCTGGGAGGTTTCCACAGGCCACGAGGTGGACCGACTAAATGTGGGCGAGAAGGCCGTGCGCTTGGTCAGGTTCTCTCCCGATGGCAAGATCATGGCATGGGGCTCCGGCGACGAGACGATCCATCTCTGGGACGTGGCCGCGGGAAAGGAACTGGCGACGGTCTCAGAAAGCGGTGCCGACGTTCATTGCATCGCGTTTTCGCCCGATGGCAAAACCCTTGCCACGGGAACCGAAGACGGTTTCGCACGATTCTGGGAGGTGGCCACCGGCAAACTGGTTCGTCAGCTGGAGGCACATCTTGGGGGCGTGCGTTCGCTCGTCTTTTCCTCGGATGGAAAAACCCTGGCAACGGGCGGATGGCTTTCGCTTCGTCTTTGGGAGACGACTACCGGTAAGGAATGCGGAGGCACCTACAAATCTGACGGGGACGTGCTTTCCCTCGTTTTCTCTCCGAGTGGCGAGGTTCTTGTCGGAGGTGACGGAGGAACGACCGCGTTGCTCTGCGACGTTTCCGGTCGAGCTCCCCTCGGCAGGTTGCAGCCCGTGGATCTTTCACCCGCTGAGCTGAACAATTTGTGGAGCGCTCTGGCAGAGCAGGATCCTGCACCGGCGTATCGCGCGATCTGGGGATTGGTCGCCGGCGGCAAACAGGGCGTTCCTTTCCTGCAGGCGCGCCTGACTCCCGCGCCCCTGGTCGGCGCTCAACAGCTCAGACGCATGAGCCAGTTAATTGCAGATCTGGATAGCGACGATTTTACCGTTCGCGAAAAGGCAAACCAGGAATTGGAGAGATTTGGCGATGCCGCCGCACCGGTGCTGCGTAAGTCCTTGACCGGCCGGCCACCAACCGAAACGCGCGAGCGTGTCGAGCGGCTCTTGAATCGACTGCAACTCCCGCCTGGAGTGCAAGAGCGACTGCGCGGCACGCGGGCCGTTGAAATATTGGAGCGCATTGGCACAGCAGACGCACGGCAATTGCTGAAAGCACTTGCTCAGGGAGCACCTGAGGCTGAACTGACGCTCGATGCAAAAGCAGCCTTGGACCGAATGACGAAAGGGCCGACCAGCATCCCTTAGCTCGGTGTTGCCAGAGTCTTGCTGTGAGGCGACGAGCCCTGCATCGGCGTCGCGAGAAAGATCTGCTCGGAACTTCTCTTTTCGCGACGCCGATGCTTTTCAGACCGCTTCATGTCTTGGCATGTTCACGGTTTGACGGCATTGGGGTCAGTCGAGGAACCGGAGCTTTCTTCTGAATTCGGATACCTCACATAGTGCACGACTACCGACTTATTGAAGTCATCGAAGCTCATCTTGCCCGTGCCCACCTCCGTTAACAGTTTCTTCGAAACGGAGATGATAACTTTCGTTGGGATGGGAGTAGGTTGAATGGGTGCTGCCCCAACTTGTCGCTGCTGCCGCTGAGTAATCTTTTCGAGTTCACGCAGGCACTTGCTCATTTCCGCAAGAGCGTCGGACGCGGCCCGGGCATCGCTTCCGGCCTGGGCAGTCTGGGCAACCTTGCTTAAAAGCTGCACTGCCACTAAGTAGTCGCTCGGATCCGTATTCTCAATGCCCCGCTGCTGCAGCGCAGCGTCGTTCTCGCGAATCCTTTGTACGAACTGTTCGGCGGCCTTGCGATAGGCGCTTTCCGCCTCTCTGGAGCGGCCTTGTTTGGCGTTCAGATCTCCCAGCAACACCTGATTTTCCCATTCGGTAAGAATGGATTGGGCTACCGAATTGAGGGCCGAGGGGTTCTGAGACTGCGAGGCGTCCGGAACCGCTCTGCTGTTCGAGCTTCCGGATTTCACGGAGAATTTCCCCATTAAACCGGGTGGATTGCCGCCCATCGAGGCAGGACTTTTGCCCAGCAATGCCTCGAGACCCGCGCGAGGCTCCATCCAGTTCCGGTCCGGAGCTAAGAGGTCGGCTGTCATCGTATGACATTGAACGCAAGAAGCCGTATCCAATGATCGGAATGTAACCGAAACGGTTAGCTGTTCGTCGTCCGCAAGATGTTCAAAATGATAACCGTTATCTGCCAGCAACCGGAGAAGCTGCCCGGCGAAACCCTCGCTATTGCGGTGGGGAGATTTCTCTGTCTCTTTCAACTTTTCTCCACGAAGCTCCTTTTGTACGCGCTCCCACTGGCTCAAAGGCTTAGGCTCCGACTTGGCACTAAGTGTCACGCTGCCCGGAAAATGTGCCGGCAGGCTCGCGCTGAAGATCACGCCATAGCCTTTGAGATAGGTTCCCTCCAGGGACACGTCGTTTGACATAGATTGATGCGCGTTTTCGAAACTGTGGAATGCACTCATTGTGCCAGGCATCATTGACTTCTTGCCTCCCTGGCTGGAAAACATGGGAGCTGATTGATGGGTAGGAGCAGCGAATCTTCGTAATCCTCCGAGGAGAATGAGGCGCATTACCTCAATATCTTCGTACATGCGCCTCTCGGCGGTCACTTTCGCTTCTCGATGGTTATCATTCTGCGGTCTTGAGCCGGATGGGCTCGGCGGTTGGGCAGCGACGCTAGCGGCGAGTGCGACAACACAGGAAACGGTCAGCACTTCCTTGCCAATCGTCCGCATAATCATTCTCCTTTTTGCACGGATTGGTACAACGAATCGACGGTGCGCTCCAGTGCCGACCAGCGCTGGGCGTTTTGCTGTTGAAGCTCGAGCAAGCGCGCCTGCAACTGGGCTGTATCCTGCTGTTCTCTTCGTTCCACGGACTGCACGCTGTCCGCCAGGGCGTGAATCAGCTCGCTCAGAAGACGAATCTGGTCTTCCGTCGCGGCCGCCACCGGCAGCTTCTCGGCTGTCCGGTCCATCTCAGGCTGCGCGTGTTGACCGGTTGCCACGGCATCGTTCCGAACCTCTGGTGGCCCTCCCCAGCGGAGAATGAACTGATGCCCCTCGACGTGGGCCTCCAAGCGCAGCGTAAGTGTGCAACCGACAAGAATCGCGGCGGCGCTTGCCGTTGCCAGTGCCAATCTTCGCCAGCGGCGCCGGCCGCGCTCCTGCCGCTCGGCGGCGCGCCGGTAAAATCGTGGTAAATCAATCTGCACATCAGGTGCGGCCAGCAGTCCAAGCTTCTGCTGCACGCTTCGCAGGGCCTCGAACTCGCGTTGGCAAGAGATGCAAGCGGCCAGGTGCTTCTCGACGATCGGCTTCTCCTCCGGAAGAAGGTCGCCATAAAGCAGCAGAGGCAATTGGTTGCGAATGACAGAGCAGCTCATTCTTCAGTCTCCTCTGGGCCTAGTCCCAATTCTTTTAGGCGGACGCGCAGACGGTTGAGCGCTGCGGCGAATCGCGATTTGAGCGTGCTGGCCGGCGTGCGCGTTACGCGCGCGATCTCTTCGAATGATAGATTCTCATAGTGTCGGAGCACGAGCACGAGACGTAGATCTTCGGACAATTCCGCTATCGCTTGCGCAACCAGGCGGGCGGTCTCTTCCTGCTGTACGATCGCTTCGCTGGCGGCACCGCGGTCGGGAACTTCCTGGCTGGTCAATCTCACCGGCTCGTGGCGGCGACGCCGTCCCGCGTCTCGCGCAACGTTCAGAGCAATTTGGTAGAGCCAGCCTGCGAATGCGCCGTTCTCTCGATATCGTGGCCCCGCATGATAGACGCGCAAGAACACCTCCTGGCACAGATCGCGGGTGACGTCGGCACGATCCACAAGACGATAGAGAAACCGGGCGATGGGCTGCTGCCAACGGCGCACCAAGTCCTCGAAGGCCGCGGCGTCGCCCCGCTGCCAGCGCTGGATTAGCTCCGCGTCGCGGGAACTCATGAGTCCTCCATCCGGCGTCACAATCATTAAACGCAGATGGCCCTTGAATCGACGAAGTTGAATTGAAAGATCTTTCGTGTCTGATCGCCACGTCCAGGAGCGTTGCGGGAGGAGAGCTGTAAAGCCATCTGATCGGCCGAAGTCTAAACGGCTTGTGGCGCGCTAACTTTCGGGCTACATTGAGAGTAGAGTGCAACTCTCATTGTTCTTGGACCGGAGACTCTTGCGCGGGTGAGGCCATGGCGACACCTCCTTCACATGACGGCAACAACTTGCCAAAAAAATCAAAGAAGCCGCTTCCCAAAGTACCTGAGGCACGCTTCTGGAAGCGTTATTCTCCGCACCATGAGTTTCCCCTGTCTCTTTCGTCTTCTCTCTTCCTCCACATCGTTGGCCTGGTCATCTTGGTCTTTGCGGGTTATCTGCTGGCTCTCATTGGCCTCGGGCAGAATAATGCGATCGCCGTAGACGCCGTCACGATCGCTGGCGGTGGCGGCAATCCTGACGGTGTCGGCAATGAGAAAGGCGCCGGAGCGATTCCGACAGGACCGGAGGCAGTGATCAACGAAAGGCCGCCGGAAGTCCGCTCCGAGACTCCTTCAGCAGAGCCGTTAGTGACGCCCCATGCGGCTCCGCCGCCCATCACTTCGCAATCCTCGGACAACGATCGAGCCATAGAAGAAGCGAAGAATCTTGGCTCCCGTCTCACAAACCTGAGTTCCACCGCCAGGCAGAAGTTTGCGGATTACCTTGCAGGAAAAGGCAAGGGCGGAACCGGAAGCGGCGGGGGCAAAGGCAGTGGTAAGGGCACCGGCGAAGGCGATTTGCAGGGGCCCGGCAAGAACAATCTCACGCAGCGCGAGAAGCGCAAGGCACGCTGGGTGATGCTCTTCACGACCCGCGAGGGCAACGATTATCTCAGGCAGCTTGAAGGCCTGGGAGCAATCCTCGCTTTTCCCACGGGTGAGGACAAGTTTCTTGTGATACGCGATCTCAAGTCGCGGCCGTTCCGCACGGTCGAAGAAGACATTAAGACATTCAACATGATCTGGTGGGTTGACGACAAACCTAGATCGGTGGAGTCGCTTGCCGGTGCTCTTGGAGTCCGACCTGTGCCAGACTACATCGTCGCCTTCTTCCCCGTAAAGCTCGAGAATCAGCTCCTGCAGAAGGAATTGCAAGCGTTCCGCGGCAACGAGGAAGACATCGAAGAGACTGTATTCAGAGTCGAGCGTCGCAATGGCCAGTACGAACCAGTCGTCGCTCAGCAGAAGCCTATAAGACGCTAATCGCCCCCGCTTGAGCCTGGCAGTAGCCCTGTCGCTGCCGAAAGAGAAAACTCGTTGCAGAGCGATGCGACTTCTTGCTGCCACCCCAGCCGGTCTTCTTCAGTATCGCCGGTCAGTCGCGTAAGGACGGTTTGGCAAACCGTCCCACCCTTCAAATATCCTCTGACTGAGCCCAAGAATTCAGTTGTTTTTGCATCGTGGCCGATTTACTTGATCGGCACTGGCACACTCGATGTGTCCAAGAAGTGAACCCTTTCCATGCCAGCCCCCTTCGCTGCGTCCTGGATCAGGACGATGGTTCCCCAGTCAACCGTTAGGTCGGCATCCAAGAGGATGTCGGTCTTTTTGCGTTTGTCGGGCCTGTAAAAGCCGCCAAGCGCCGTGACCAAGCCTTCCGGCTCCACTACCGTGTCCTCGACGCGGATGACCGACTTGCCGTTTTCGTGGCGCACATTAACCTTCACCATCAGGTCTTTGACTTTATCGTTCGTTATCGCGACATGTCCTTCGAGTTTCTTCGAAGTGATTCCGGGCAGTTCGAGTACTTTTTGAAGCGCAGCGTAACTCGTGGTCAGAATGAAGAAGATTAGGAGCACGAGGCAGACATCGATCAGGGGATTCATGTCCAGGCGGGTTTCATCGTCGTAATGCTTGGGCTGAGCGGCCTCCAGATCCATGGCCAAATCCGCGAACTGTGGATGGTTCTCCAGGGCAACCCAGTTGGCATCGTTCGGGCCCATCACCTCATCGGTCGCTTCCCAGAGTCCGTCCTGGAGCCCGTCGACCACCTGCGCCACGGTCAAGCCTTCGATCGAACGAGGTGATCCCTGATGGCGGATGTTCCAGGTCATTGGTTCTCCCTTTTCTCGCTGACGCCCGCATAGGTCATGCGGACCTTCCCCCTCCTCAATTCGAGGTTCACAGTCATCTTCCTGATGATGTCATACGGCAATTCCTTATCGGCCTTGATGGTGACCACCGCGGGCCCTTCTTTGAGCTTTTCATCCAGCTGTGCCATAACCTCCTTTTCCGTGAGGTTCACGTTCTCCTTCGAGGGGCTCTGGTCGGCCTGGGCCAACGAATAAAGGGGCGTGCGATCAGCCGTTTGGGTGATTCCGATCCAATAGGAACGCGGGTCGTTGATGAGCTGTGCGCCGTGAGAGGCAAAGGGTGTATTGATTAGTGATGCGGCACCGGCAACTGTCGCTGTCATCATAAAGAAAATCAGCAGCACGAGACTGACATCGATGAGCGGAATCATATCGACGTCTTCGTCCTCGTCTGCTTGCCTGGCCTTCCAGATAAAATCGACCTGGACCGGCTCGAGAGCTTCCGCCTTATCCTCGGTTCGATACTGTTCTTCCCTGGGAAGATACGCGGCAAACGCAGGCACCGAGTGCAATGGTTGCCATTCTGCCGTACCGGAGTTCCGCAGCATGTCGTCTTCAAGCAGGCGTCCTTGCTGTACCCAGTCGGCGACCACCGTATAGGGAACTTCCCGGTAAACGCTGTTGGTCTCGGTGATCCAGACGTCGATGAACTGACGTTGTTCCGCCATGGCCCAGACTCCTTCCTTCTATTTGCGAGGAGAGAAAGAGGAAGGATCGAGAGGAGCCACCTTCGGGGACGAGGAGGTCGATGAAGATCCCGACCCTGGTTTGGCCGCCTGGATGATTACCAAAAGTTGCTGAGCGCGCTTCTTCATCTCGGTTTCGAAATTGGCGATCCACGATTTGAAGAGCACATGCGCGAAAACGAGAGGGATAGCCGTCACCAAGCCCAGCGCTGTCGCGAATAGAGCAAGACCGATGGCACCAGATTGGCCCGAAGCGCCTCCCGCCCCGCTCTCGACTGCCAGCTGTATGGCACTAAAGGTATTGATCATGCTAACGACGGTCAGAAGCAGGCCGACCATCGTGGCAATCTTGGCAAGTGCCAGAATCGGAGGCAGGAGAAAGTTCAGGTCAGGGAGAATCTCCAATTCAATGACATTCGCCATCGCCCGTCGCATGGCGGCAAGACCTTGTTTCGAAGTCTCAAGCCCGGCCGCGAGCAGTTTCCTCGGGATCATGCCTTGCTGTGCCCGGCAATAACGGATGGCGCCGTCCACGCCCTCCTTTTCGAGCTTCTGCTGGAATGCAGGCATGAACTCGTTCATCTTCGTTTTTGCATTCACGTTGAGGAGGATCCGCCAGATGACCAGCGTGATTCCGCTGCCCGACATGAGGAAAAGGGGAATCGCGAAGTACCATTCCTGCGTAATGAATTTCAGAAAAGCTTGCATGGTTCTGATTCCTGGTAGACAGGGTGATAGTCGATATGCTTGTGAATGCCGTGCCAGCAAAAAAGGCTCAACATTCTTTGTACATCCGGCGTAAAAAGTTCGCTAGGCAAATTGAAACTGCAGTTTTCCGAGCCGCTCCACGGTTTCGCGCATCAAGGCGTCCTCTTCCGTCTCGTCCTTGGCCAGGTACGTGGCTGAGAAACGCAGATAGGGACCGGCATCGTCCCATGGTACGCAACAGACCGATTGCTCCTCAATGAGGAATTGTGACACTTCTTCTGCATTTGCAAAGCGGCGCGCCCCACAGCCCTTGGGGGCGCGTGCGTACAGGAAATAAGAACCGCCGGGCATCTTTGCCTTGAAACCAACTTGATTCAGAGCCGCGACCAACTTCCGGAGGCGGCGGCGGTATTTCTCCCGGATACGATCGGCAATTTCGGGGTGCTCCAATGCACTCCGAGCCGCTTGCTGAATGGCCATGAACTGTCCAGAATCGCAATTGTCCTTCACATCTGCAAAGGCCTGCACGATCTTCGGATGGCCAGCAACAAATGCCATGCGCCAGCCGATCATGTTAAATCCCTTGGACAGGGAATGAACCTCTACACCCACTTCACGAGCACCGTCAACTTGCAGGAAACTCAGGGACGGGCCGTCATAGGTGAGAAGAATGTGGGCTGCGTCTTGCACAATCACGATGCGGTGCGTGTGCGCAAAGTCGATGACCTGGCGATAGAAATCGCGTGTAGCCACCGTGCCCGTAGGACTATTGGGATAGTTCAGCACGAGCAGCTTGGCCCGGCGGCGGATATCTGTGGGGATCGATCCAAGCTCCGGGTAGAAACCGTTCTGCTCATTGAGTGGCAGTCGATAAACTTCTCCCCCATAGTATTTGGTGTGTGTGCCGGCAACCGGATAACCCGGCACCGTCATGAGAGTGACGTCGCCGGGATTGATGAACGCCGCGGGGAACATAGCCAGGGCGGGCTTCGAGCCAATGGCGTGGTTGATCTCTGTCGCGGGATCCAGGGAAATGCCAAACGTAACCTTCATGAAGGCAGCGGCAGCTTCTTTGAACGCGGCAATCCCATTGTCGGCGTAGCCACGGTTTTCCAGCTTGTCCACCTCGCGCTTGAGCGTTTCCCGGACGAGCGGGTCCGCCATGTCGTCATTCTCGCCGATGCCGAAATCGAGCAGCCTGCGTTCGGGATGGGCTTGCAGCGCGGTGCGTTTGGCACGTTTGATCTTTTCGAACTTATAGATCTCCGTGCCTTTGCCATAATTTGCACCGCCAATTCGCTCGGCAAACAGGGATTGAAACCACGGGTCGGCACTCGAAATTGTCATGAGCTTGGTTCCTCGCATCCTCCGGTCCTGTGACAAGATAGCAAATGTGGACGCCTCCTCCCAGAGGGAGCGCTGTGGTTGTCCCCTGAAGTGAGGCATTCCTCTCCGTGAGCGCTCTGGGAGCACGGGGAGGCAGCCAGGAGGGGATTGAAATCGCCCCGTATCACCCGAACCTGGTTTTCGGGATTGTTGAGTTGCCTGGCCTGGTTGCTGGCTGCACTGACCATTGCATTTGCGGCGTCCCTGGCTTATGTCGTGCGCGACCCCAACGAGATTGCGTTCGGTTTGCCGCCCCTCTTACGGAGTCTCCTGGTTTTGCCGCAATTCTGTGCCGTCTTGGCGGCGCTCACCTTCCTCGGCTGTATGATCGCATGGAAGAATCATTACTGGCGCATAAGCGGCCGGGTGCATTTCACGCTGGTCGCTCTTGCCGGCCTTGGCTTTACCTGGTTCCTGTTCTACTGGAAACTGCTAACTTTTGGCTTCAACGGCCTCCTTTGGGGAGGGTGGCTCCGCGGCGCGGGAGTTGGTGGGAGGCGTTTTAACGGCTCTGGCATCGATTCCAGGGGGTGAAATCGCCTGCGCGGCCTACCCCAGAGGAAATGGGAAGGGTAGAATATGATTGGGTAATTGAAGGATTTGCGATGCGCCAGGAGGCAACGGAGGCGGTTGTTTTCACAAGTCCAGCTAGATTGCATCGGGGATTGAAACAGTGGCCTTAACCGCCGTGGACCGCGCACTACTGCAGCGCTGCTTGAACCACGATGCAGGCGCCTGGAACGATTTTGTCGATCGTTTCCTGGGTCTTATCTATCACGTTATTCAACACACTTCATACCTGCGCAGCACGCCGCTTCGTCCGGAAGAAACGGAAGACGTGGCTGCGGAAATCCTATTGCAGATCGTTTCGGATGAGTACGCGATCCTTCGTCAGTTCCGTGGGCAGAGCAGCCTGGCTACGTACCTTACTGTAATTGCCAGACGCATTTGCGTTCATGAATTGGCACGCAGGCTGGCCGCACGCGAGGTGCAGCCCCGGGTTGACGGGCAGGGCGCGGAACCGGAAGAACCGGCAAAGGCGGAAGCAGGCCTGGAGCGGTTAGAAGAAATCCAGAAGCTGCTCAACAAGCTCCCCGCCCGCGAGCGCCAGGTCGTGCGTCTTTCATATCTGGAGGGACGCAGTTACGAAGAAATCAGCACGGAACTTCACATTCCCGTGAACAGCATCGGGCCGATCCTCTCGCGGGCACGTAAGCGCTTGCGCAAGGGAATGAAGCACGCTCCCCCTAATAGGCCGGCACCGCGCCCGCCTGCTGAAAGCCCAGGTATGTAGACAGGCGGTTTCTTGCCCGGCATGAGGAGTATTGCGTCTCCTCACCCACCTGTCCATTCGCCAGCTGCGCTCTAATCAAGCTTGCTTCAAGCATTTCAGCAGCGATCTGCAGGACGGTTGCCCACAATTCCCCCTATTTTGCGCGCGCTGGTGACGAAGTCCTCCGTCTATACTGCGAACGGTCAATACTGATGCCCGCAGACCGTAGCCGCATTCGCCAGAATGCGGGCTATCTCTCACGGTTTCCCCCGCATTCTGGCGAATGCGGCTACAGGGCGAAGTCTCATTCTTGACCGCGCTAAGTCTAACAGCCCGGCACTTTATTTCGATTTGTCTAGTTTGGCGGCCGGCTTGCCCCCAATAACTACCTTCTGCCACTCTTTGGCGCCCCGGTCGCGCTGCTCGCTATCCCCGACGGGATCGTAAGGTATCTTCTGACCTTCGGGAACCAATGCACACAGTAGGGCATGAGTCAACTGGCGGATGGTGGCCTTCTCGTGATTGAGGTACTCCACGGTCGTGGCCCGTGTTGTGGGATCGGCCCACTGGGCTGGAGAGAAGCCGTGCAAGAGCTGCATGACTGTTTGCGCCTGCGCCTCGGAGTAATTCTTTTGCCGCAAGGAGTTGTGCAGGAGCGTGTCATTCGCGGCGGAAAGCCCCAGCAAATGCCGAAGCTCCTCGAGCGCCACCATGCGCACATCCACGTGCTTCTCATCACCAAGGGCGTCCAAAAGTTTACCGAATTCGGTCATAGCGCCCAGGCAGCGAACAGCAAGGACTCTGCTGCCGACATTGATCGGATCCTTCATCGCCTCCGCGACGACGATATCGATGCGATCCTTGGCTATCAGACGCTGACTCATCTCCTTCACGGCACTTTGCATGCTCAGCATGGCCGGCCCCTGGGCCGGCCCCTTCGCATACCAGTCGGGCGGCCGCTCCAGCGACTCCGGGTGAGCCGCCGCTCCGGCGAGACTGTCCCACTGGAAAGCGCTGATGCTTCTCAATAAATGCGTCTCATAGCGAACGCGCAACTGCACCTGGCCTTTGAGAGCGTAAAGGAACGTGAGGACTTCCGGCTCGCCGCCGCCGGGTTCCGCAGAGTAGGGTAAGCAGATGCCGAAGAGTTCGATGACCACCTCCGTGTTCTTATCTTCGAGCGTCAAATCCCAAACTTCGTCGTGAAAACGAACGCGAACGCGAGCGGGCCCCTCTTCTTTGCGATTGGTCAACAAAACACGACCGTGATCGAGCTTGAAGTCCAGGTCGAAGGATGGGTTGGAGTACAAGGTGACGACGCTTTCAAGAACCGGAGTCGAAGTTCGCGAGAACTGTGGAAGATTGCCCCAAAGCTGTAGCTGGACGCCCGTGTCCAGTCGCAGGTCGCTCCTGTAACCAGGCAAGCTGACGAGCTGATCCAGGGACGAAATCCTCTTTTCCGGGCTCAGGCGCTGCCACGACCCGGTCTCCGCACTTTGCTGCAGGAGCACACACGGGGCCACCAAAACAGTTTTGCCTAACTCGCGACGGTCCTTGCTTGGAGGCTGAGCTCGAGGTGGCGGGCTCGGCTTGAGGTCAACGGCCTGCTCTGCGGGCTTTTCATCATGCTTCGCTGGTTCGGAACTATCGGCCCGCTTGGAATTATTGATGCCGGCGGCGACAGGAGTAGGATGCTGCTGAGGCGTCGACTCCTTCCGGGGCTGGGACTCGGTTTCTGGCTTGGGGGTAGTCAATGGCTCCAATGGATTTGAACGCTCATCAGGAGTCGCGTTGGCGAAGTTGCTAGATGGTTTCGCGAGCTCCTTCTCGCGCGCCCAAGTGATGGCCATCCAGATGGCGAATCCAGCACCCAGGAGAAGGACTGCCGCAGCCGCGGGAACCAGCCAGCGGGACAAACTCCCCTGCCGGTATAGCGGGAGTCCGAGAAGTAACGCTTCGTCGGCTTCGTCGTTATGCAGGTCAGCGGCATTGATAGCGCCCTGACCGATGGCAGCAGGAGCAGGCTTGCGGTCGGGGATCGATTCTTTGCCCCGGATGAGCCCGTACATGCGCTGGCGGGCCGTCGGCGGAACCAGAGCCGGCTCGCCAAGAACGAGCGTCAAGATCTGGTGGCACGCTGCCACTTCGGCCAGATGAACGTCCGACGAAAGGCAGGTTTCCTCGACTTCAGCTAGATTCTCCGAGGCGAGAACGTTGTCGAGATACTCCGCGATAATGTTCGCGTCTAGTTTGGCGCCGGACCCAGCTGCCGCAGGGGTCGTCAGCCGGCGGCGCCGCGCAACTTGCTTGATCCTTGCGATCAGTTCCTGGGCCGCGTCGCTCTCCGCAACCTTCTGGCCGATTAGCTTCGTTTGCGCTGGTTCCAGGGTGTCGTCCAGATAGGCCAAGAGAGTTCGCAAGGTTAGACGCACGGCAGATTCCTCCGATTCGTAGCGGCGTGACAATGCTCAAGTTTAATAGTGGGGTGCGGTCATGAATTTCGTTCACTCTTTTGGGCTGCAACTGCCAAAAAGAATGTAACAATCCGTTTGCCGGCCGAAACTCGCTCCTTTGCCTATTCCGCACATCCGCGCAAAACTCTCCATTTGTAAAAGACATTGCAATGGAAGCTAGAATCGGGTATTCCTGCCCGCGAGGTCGATTGGTGCGCAATCGCCACGTAACCTTATACCGGAGCAAGAGATGGGCAGGATATCGACGAGCGGAAGGAGCGCGTGGATGCGATGGGTTGTCGCAGCCTCGTGTTTTGTTGTGGCCACAAACAATGCGCGCGCCGATCTTCTCTTTGCAGAACCGCATGCCGATGCAGGGACGGTGCGTAGCAGCGCGCCCATGGTGCATCATTTCACTTTCGTGAACCAAGGCCCCGAGACGGTGGAGATCCTCCGCGTTCTAGGAAGCTGCGGCTGCCTCAAGCCGAATGTCGCACAGACCACCTATAAACCAGGCGAGCAAGGGAAAGTAGATCTCGAAGTCCACACTCTCAGTCAAGCCCCCGGGCCGCACACCTGGAGCGTGCATTTGAGCTATCAATGCGGCAATGAGCTGCGCGAGGCGGAACTCCAGCTACGTGCCCGTGTCGTCACCGAAGTCATGGTGCAACCTGCGGCCATCGTCTTCCATGTGGACAAGGCGACCGGGCGGGAGGTAACCGTCACCGATTTTCGGAAGAAGCCTCTTACGGTTACGGACGTGCGCGGAAGTTCCACCGGCCTGAAGGCCCATGTGGCCGAACGAGGCCACGACCGCAAGGGCAACACCGTTTATCGAATCCAACTCGAAGTGACGGAAGACTACCCGGACGGCAGGCATGAAGAGTACCTGGATATCTACAGCGATGATCCTGCTTATGGGAACCTCAGAGTGCCGCTGACGATTGTCAAGCGTGCCCCGCAGCACCTGACGGTCGCTCCCGACCATGTCACTCTGGAAGCGCATAACGGACAGCCGTTGCCGGCGCGCATTGTCTTGCTGCGCGACAATTCGGATGAGAAGGTCGTCATCGAACATGTGCTCGTGGACGACGCTGCCATCACCTGCACCTGGGCGCAAGGGCCCAATAACATGGCCACTTTGAAGATCCGCGTGGATCGCGCGCAGATCCATGGCGATTCGTTGCGGAGCAACGTGCAGGTCCTGATTCGCAAGCCGGCTCCCGAGACGTTGACCATTCCGGTCGTCTGCACGATCGATTGACCGCAACGCACCACGCCAAGCCGGCACAGTCGAATGCTTGCGGAGACACTCCGTACCTACTCCGGTTGACAGCAAAACACGGCTCGGGCTATAACTGTCTCGCCTGAGGGTCGGGCCGAAAACTTGAGCGACCGAGTCACACTCATTGACCTACTCCGCGGATTATTTTCGAGCCTTGGTCGGCGGACAAGCGCGCGGTCTAGGGCCAGGTTTACAGCGGCTCGGCTTGCAGCTGCTGAGCACGCCCTATGGCTGGGCGGCCGCATTGCGAAACTGGCTTTACACCAAGCGATGGAAGCGCAGCTATCGCGTGGCGGTGCCCGTGGTCAGCGTCGGCAATCTCACGCTGGGCGGCACGGGCAAAACGCCCTGTGTCGAGTATGTCGCCCGTTTCTACCGGCGCGAAGGCCTGCGCGTGGCGATCCTCAGTCGTGGTTATGGCAGCGTTGGGGGCCGGAATGACGAGGCACTGGTTTTGGAAGAGAACCTCCCGGACGTGCCCCACCTTCAGGGGCCGGATCGGGTTGTTCTCGCCAGGACCGCGATCGAGGAACTGGAGAGCGAGGTCCTGATCCTGGACGACGGCTTTCAGCACCGCCGTCTGCGGCGCGACCTGGACCTGGTCCTGGTGGATGCCACGAATCCCTGGGGCCACGGCCATCTCTTTCCGCGAGGGCTCTTGCGTGAGCCGCCAAGGAGTCTTCGCCGCGCAGGCGCAATCTTGCTCACCCGGTGCGATCAGGTCGATGAGGCAGCGCTGCGGAGCCTGCGCGAAACTGTCCAGAATGTAGCTCCGAACGTTGCGATCGTGGAAACGACGCACCGGCCCGTGGAGATGATCAACAGCGAGCGGCTCACGGCGCTACTGAATGAGCTTTGTCGGGGTCCAGTGGCAGCGTTCTGCGGGATCGGCAATCCCGATGCGTTCCGCAAAACACTCCAGAACCTGGGAGCCAGTCTGGAAGCGTTCCGGGCCTTTCCCGATCACCACGACTATACGCGGGTGGACGTGGAAAGCTTGCGCGCCTGGGCAGGACAGCAGGCAAAGGATTGCGTGATCGTTACGACCCAAAAGGACTTGGTCAAGCTGCGTCTCGCCAAGGTAGGTGGACGGCCGCTGTGGGCCTTGCAAATCTGCCTTCACGTCGAGGTCGGGCAAGCAGCGCTTGACCGCAAACTCCAAGAAGTGCTGCGTGCCGGAAGCTGAGCATGGCGTCTAGCTGTCTCGGCCGTCCCTTCTCCGGACGCTTCACTTCATAGCAAGGAAGCGAGGAAGTTATGAGCGCACCCTCTGGATATAGTTCGGCTCCCGCTACAACGGAAGGCCTAAAACCATTCGATCTGCGCGGCCTGAAGACCTATGAGCTGAGATCCCGCCCTTCCAAGGTCTTCGTTGAAGATCTTGGACACCCGATGGAAGCCGGTACTTCCGTGGGCGACTGGATCGACTCCTTGCCGCGGCAGTTGGCGGGCAACGATTTGCGCCGCATTCGCGATCACCTTTGCCGCGCGTACGAGAATCGCTGCACGACTGTGGCCGCCTTGGGCGCTCATGTCATCAAAACCGGTTGCGGACCCTACCTTATCGATTGGGTCAACCGCGGTCTTATCAGCGCAGTGGTCCTCAATGGTGCCGCAGCCATCCATGATTTCGAACTGGCCTGGGCGGGCAAGACCAGTGAAGACGTTGAAAGTCAGCTACCCGCCGGCAAATTCGGCATGGCCAGAGAGACGGCCGACGCCTTTGCGGTGGCGGCTCGCGCCGGCGCGGAGCATGAAGTGGGCTTGGGCGCGGCGCTCGGCAGGCATATGGACGAACTCGATTGTCCCCATGCCGATTGCAGTCTGGTGCTGGCCGCCTACAGGGCCGGCATTCCCTGCACGATTCACGTGGCTCTCGGCACGGACATCGTGCACATGCACCCGCATGTTTCCGGCGCGGCGCTCGGTGAAGCGTCCATGATCGATTTCCGCCGGCTGTGCAGCGTGGTGTCGCTGATGCAGGACGGAGTCTGGCTGAACTTGGGAAGTGCCGTCGTGCTGCCGGAGGTGCTCCTGAAGGCCGTAAGCGTGGTCCGCAATTTTGGTCACAACCTCGACGGCCTCGTGACCGTTAATGTGGATAAGCAGGTTCAGTATCGCAGCAGAGTCAACGTGCTTGATCGGCCGGCTGCCCAGGGAATTGAATTGATCGGCCACCACGAAATTCTGCTGCCACTTCTTCACGCCGCCGTGGCGCAGCGGCTTGCCATGCAAGGGTATCCGCTAACTCCTGCCGAGGCGGCAGCCTAGCGTCAACCTCGTGGCTAACAGATACCGGTTTCCGAGAGGGGCTCATGTCGGCCGATCTTATCGACTTGGTGCAGAACCTGGGACAGCCGAACGTCCTGGTCGTGGGCGACTTGATGCTGGACCGCTATGTCTGGGGCGACGCCGAGCGTATCAGTCAAGAAGCGCCGGTAATCCTGCTGCGCGCCGACACGCGGGAGGAACGCCTGGGCGGAGCCAGCAGCGTGGCCACCATGCTGCGCGCACTCGGGGCCAACGTCGCGCTGGCTGGAGTTGTCGGTCGAGACGTTGACGGCAATCGCATCCGCTCCATTCTCACAGATCTGGGCATCAGCGACCAGAGTGTCGTGCCCGATCCGGAACGGCCGAGCACAGTCAAGGAACGCTTCATCGGCAGGGCGCAGCACCGCCACCCTCAGCAGATGATCCGCGTGGACTACGAGACCCGGGCGGCAGTGGCAGCATCCGTGGAAGCGGAGCTAGTTCAGGCCATTGCCCGCCAGCTTGCCAAGACCGACGTGGTGCTCGTCAGCGATTACGACAAGGGGGTTTGCACGCCGCGCGTGCTGTCCGCGATCATCAGCGAAGCTCGCAAACGAGGTTTGCGCGTCCTTGCCGACCCCATTCGTGGCCGCGACTACAGCAAGTATCACGGTTGTTCCGCCATGACCCCCAATCGTCTCGAGGCCGGCCTGGCCACCGGCCGCACGCTGGAGACGACCGAGGAAGCCCTGGAGGCCGCCTGCCAGCTTCGCAAGCAACTCGATATGGAGGCGGCCATCATCACGCTCGACAAAGATGGCATGGCGCTGGAGCATCGCGACGGCCGCCGGCAAGTCTTCCCGACGCGGCCGCGACAAGTGTATGACATTACGGGGGCCGGCGACATGGTCATGAGCGTCCTGGGAATGGCGCTCGCCGCGGGAGCCGACTATGATCCCGCCATCCGCCTGGCCAACGTGGCTGGTGGGCTTGAAGTCGAGAAGATCGGCGTCGCGACAGTTACGCGCGATGAAATACTTCGCGACCTGCTGCGGCATGGCCCAAACGGATCGCAAAAACTGCTCATCCGCTCAATTTTGCAGCACGAGTTGGAAAGCCGGCGCCGCCTGGGCCAACGTATTGCATTCACCAACGGCTGTTTCGATCTGCTTCACGCAGGACACGTTCAATATCTCCAGGAGGCCCGAGCCCAGGCTGACTTGCTGGTTGTCGGCCTCAACAGCGATGCCAGCGTGAGGGCGATCAAGGGCCCCAATCGGCCCGTCAATAGTGAGGAAGCGCGTGCGTTTGTACTGGCCGGGTTGCAGGCCGTCGACTACATCACCGTCTTCGAAGAAGTGACGCCGCAGTCGCTAATCCATGCCCTTCGGCCGGATGTTCTCGTCAAGGGGGCCGATTATCGCAAGGAGGAGGTCGTGGGAGCCGCTTTTGTCGAGTCCTACGGCGGCCGCGTCCATCTGGCTCCCTTGCGCGAAGGCTATTCAACGACCCGTGCCCTGCAGAAACTTGGCGCGGCATAGATTGGGCAGCGGGGTGGAGATTCAATTGCAATCATGAAGATTGCGGTCTTCTGGCCGAACTGGATTGGCGACGCCGTCATGGCTACGCCTGCCGTGCGCGCCCTTAGCGAACGTTTCCCGCGCGCTCCCATTCTCCACGTTCTAAAACCGTACATTGGCGGAGTTCTCGAAGGGGCGCCATGGGGCCGAGAGATGGTGTTGTTCGATCCCAGGGGTCCCAGAAATCAGCGTTTCTGGTCAGTTGTATCCCGCTTACGCCGCGAACATGTGGAGCTGGCTCTGCTTTTTCCCAATTCCTTTCGCAGTGCACTCGTGGCCTGGCTGGGAAACTGCCGGCGCAGAATCGGCTACAGCCGGTACGGCCGGTCCTGTCTTCTGACAGATCGTTTCGAGCCCGTGCGCGATGAACGGGGCCGGTTGATTGCCAGCCCTGTCCTCGACGCCTACAACCGGCTTGTCCAGCACTTGGGTTGCACCCCTTCGCATCGCATGGAACTCTTCACGACCCCTCATGATGAGGCAACGGCCGACAATGTCTGGCGTCAGGCTGACCTTGCCAGGGGCGATGCGGTCGTTTGTCTGAATCCGGGAGGGGCGTTCGGCACGGCCAAGCATTGGCCGACCGAGTATTTTGCCCGCCTTGCCCGTGACATCGTCGACGGGCTCGGCTGCAAAGTCCTGATTCTGTGCGGGCCCTCCGAACGCAAGACTGCCCAAACCATCGTGTCAAGGTCCGGGTCGCTGTCCGTCCATTCGCTGGCCGATTGCAAGCCTTCCCTGGGATTGACGAAGGCGTGTGTCCGGCGCTGCGACCTTCTCATCACCACGGACAGTGGACCGCGACACTTCGCGGCCGCGTTCAATCGACCGGTGATTACGCTCTTTGGCCCGACACACATGGCCTGGACCGAGACGTACTACGCCAAGGCGGTCCACATACAGAAGCAGGTCGAGTGCGGGCCGTGCCAGCAGCGGGTCTGCCCACTCGACCACCGCTGCATGAAGCTGTTGACTCCGGCAGAAGTGTACGGAGCCGCGGCTGCAATGCTCGGGCAGTACGGAAGACAGGTCCGCGACAGCCGTCGACGGGCCGCTGGTTAACGGGTGTACTGAAAAGGTCTCCGCTTACTTCCTCAACCCGCTCGGATATCAAGTGCAGTGAGAAGCTCGAAGATGCGAGAATGGTAGACGGCATTATGGCATATCTCGAGATTAATCCCCGCTATCGAGAATTCTGCCAGCGGAACGGCCTAACCACCGCCGCGGATTTCATGGCTCTGCCGGCAGTAATTGTCTCCGGTCATCCCAATCGACATGTCACGCAGGTGACGATAGGCTCGGGGCCTACCGCTCTGGTTGGCTTCATGAAACGAGATCTTCACATCTCCTGGGCTGAACGGTTGCGCAATGCCATCGCTGGATTCGGATTCGTCTCCCGTTCGTGCCGTGAAGCACGCGTCTTGCGCAACTTGGAGAAGGTCGGAGTGAACTGTCCAGAGCAGGTGGCAGAGGGCGAGGACGACGATGGCCGCGGCTTCCTGCTTGTGCGCGAACTAGCCGGAGCTGTCGAGCTTCGCGAGTATTTGCGTGCTCGCGCGGCTGTACCGGAGCGACGCAGGAAGCAATTCGCCCGGAAGCTCGGCCAGGCCCTGGCCCGTATCCACAACTGTGGTATCGATCACCCCGACCTGTATTCGAAGCACGTATTCATCAACCCCGAGGACCAATCCATCAGTGTTCTCGATTGGCAGCGCTCGCGCCTAAGAAGTAGAGTCGGTTGGCCTCAACGCTGGCGCGACCTCGCGGCTTTGGAGGCGACCCTGAGTGATGACCTGGTTTCCTCGAGCGAACGGGCGACCTGTCTCCGCGCCTATTTGCGCGAATGCCGAATCCGAAAGATCAACTGTCCGAATGACCTTCTATTCTCAGCCTTCCGCATCCACCGTCTGGAGAAGCGTCTCCTGCATCAGCGCCGCGTTCGAGAACTACGGGAAAAACCCTTGGCCGTCGGAACCCAGGGCGTGATTTGGTGTGACGGTGAAGCCCTCTGCTTGACGCGTGAGTTCCACGACAGCCTGAAGGGCCAGATTCCGGATTGGCTTTTCCTCTCCAAGTTGCCGCCGGAGCCGCGCCAATTCGAACGTCAGGCGCAGGTGAGCATCGGTGCTGGACGCCAGGCTCAACTCGTTTGCCGACGCGAAATCAGGCCCGGCGCGCGCATCTGCGGTTGGCTGCGACGGCACCCCGTTCGCTCTCCCGAGTTGTGCCATGCAGGCATTCTCTTTCGCTTGCAGCGTTACCGGATCCCGAGTCCACGTTTGCTCGCATTCGGGCAATGCATTGTTCCTCCCTGGCGTGTCGATTCGTTCGTCCTGATCGAAGCATTCCCGGACGCCGTCTGTTTGCCCCGCTGGCTGCGTGAACATGCTGGTGTTAGCCCCAAGTTCTTGAAGCAATCGCACCGCCTGATCAGAGAAGCCGGCATACTGCTTAGAAGAATTCATGATGCCGGCTGCTATCTCAGTAATGAGGCACTTGGCAATGACGCGGGTACCTTCCAGGTTCGCCAACTCGAAGGAGAGGGCCCTGCGGTACTCTTGGATCCGAGACAACCATTGCACACGCGGCGCCGCCCACAGGGCCGGCAGGCGCTCGACAACATTGCGGCGGTACTTGCGCAGATTTCCGGGCCTTGGGCAAGCCAGACGAACCAACTTCGCTTTCTTCTCAGCTACCTGAGAGCCGGGAGGCTTTCGCCGGCAATCAAGCGATTCGCTCGATTGTTGCTCCATCGCAATCAGGCGGTACGCCCCGCTCGTTTCTCCTGGGTTCCCCGCCCGCTCCTGCTGGGCCAGCGGTTGCTTCAGCCTACGGGGAGGGCGATGCCGTGAAGGAATCCCTGTGGCAGCGTCTTTCACAAGGCGTTCGGCGTCTCCAGCAGCGGCATGACTCGGGGCAAGTGGTTGAACCGAATTGGCCGGACCGCATTATGGGGCTGACGGTCACCGACCATTTCCATGCAAAACAGGGCCGCTCGACAGGCCGATTTCTCCTGCATACGGAGCGGGGCCTCGTGGCCGTATATCTGAAACGCTACTTCCGGTTGCCGCGCTGGCGCGGACTGCTTGCGTCCGTCTGGCCGGATGCCGGGTGGTCGCCGGGCGTGCAAGAATACCGGCATCTGGAGTGGGCGCGCGCGCAAGGTGTTCCTGTGCCGGCGACGGTGGCTGCCGGCGAGTACATTGGTCCGTGGGGACGCTTGCAGAGCTTCTTGGCGGTCGAAGAACTGACCGGAATGCTACCCCTGCACGAAATCATTCCCCTTGCCGCAAAGGAATTGCCTCCGTCTTCGTTTCGTCGCTGGAAACGCGGCTTGACCTTGGAAATGGCCCGGCTCGCGAAAGAACTCCATCAGCGACGCCACTTCCATAAGGATCTTTACTTGTGCCATTTCTTTGCCTCCGAACAAACTCTCTCTGGAAGCGATGCTTGGCGGGGACAAGTGAGCCTGATCGACTTCCATCGCCTGGGACACCATCCCTGGACCTGGCGACTCTACCAGATGAAGGATCTGGCGCAGCTCTGGTACTCCTCCGAGATCAAGGAAGTCGATGCCAGGGATCGATTGCGGTTTTGGCAGGCCTATGTGGGCAGCCAGCGACGCGGCTGTATGTCCAGGCTCCTCATGGCGTGCATCAGGATCAAACTCTGGCGCTACCGACAGCATAACCTCAGGAGGACCCTCAGGGACCAGGCACGCCGTGCTTGAGCGGATGGGAGGATTGGAGGCCATCCGGTGTGCATGGATTGGGTTGCGTGTTTTATCTAATTGATCGCGTTTCTTCCATGAAAATCGCACTTTGCTACGAGAGTGTTCTGCCCGCGCGCGGTGGATGCGAGACCTACATCGCCGATCTGGCGCGCAGATTGGTGGACGATCGCCACGAAGTGCACCTGTATGCGTGCCGCTGGGACGCTTCGGTATTGCCCGAGGCCTTGCACTATCACCCCCTGGTATTGAAACGCAGTCCCCGATTCGTGAGACCCTGGAGCTTCGCAGCCGCTTGCACGAGCGCCCTCGAAAACGCCGGCCACGATGTCAGCATCGGATTTGATAAGGTCTGGGGCCTGGATGTCCTCTATCCGCAAGGCGGCCTACACGCCGCGACTGCCGCGCACAATCTGAACAAGTACAGCCACTGGCTGCCGCGCACGGTCGCACGCGTAGGCAAATGGCTCGATGTCGCGCACTGGTCGTACGCAGCCCTGGAGCGACGCCAGTACCTGAGCGCACATCGGCCCATTGTGGTCGTCAACAGCAACATGGTCCGCGATCACTTCAAGCAGTTCTACCACGCCGAGCCATCGGAGCTGCGCGTAGTGCGCAGTGCGATCGATCCTGCTCGATTCCACGAGGAAGATCGCCCGCGCCGGCGCGCGGAGTTCCGAAAGAGTCTGGGGCTAGCCTCCGACGAGACGGCTGCGCTATTTATCGCGATGAATTATCGCCTCAAAGGCCTCGAACCGCTTCTACATGCGGTGCGCTGTATGCCCCCGAACGCATCGTTTCGCCTTGTTGTGGCCGGCAATCGACGCACCGGGCCTTACGAACGTCTGGCAAGTCGACTCGGTGTCAGCCAGCGCGTGCTTTTCCTGGGACCCCGCCGCGATGTGCAAAACTGTTATTTCGCGGCAGATTTCCTGGTCCATCCGACCTTTTATGATCCCTGCTCCCTGGTGGTGCTCGAAGGTCTGGCATGTGGCTTGCCGGTGATTACCACGCGCTACAACGGCGCACATGAATTGTTGACGCCGCCTCGCGAAGGCTACGTCATTGAAGATCCGCACGACCATGCCCACCTCGCCTGGTGCATGACGCAATTGCTCGACCCTCTTCGGCGCACTGCCTGCGCTCGGGAAGCGCGGCGTGCCGCGTTGAACTGGACCTTTGAAGAGCATTACCGGTCTCTGTTGCAAGTTTTCAAGGAAGCCGCGGCGCGCAAGCTGGCTGCCTAGCTGATGCTGGTACCCCTTCCTCCGGGTATTATGACTTGCAACCGGTAGATCGGGAATCATTCGTCATGATGCTTATCACAGCAAGCCTTGTGATTCTGGCTGCGTACCTCGTTGGCTCCATTCCATTCGGCTATCTGATCGCGAGATGGCGCGGCGTGGATATCTTCCTTGAGGGCAGCGGCAATATTGGTGCGACCAACGTCGGACGCGTTCTCGGGCGACGCTTCGGCATCCTGGTTTTCTTGCTCGATTTTGCCAAAGGGGCCGTGCCGGTCGGCGTCGCGCGCTGGATCACTGGTGCCGAGGGCACCGCTTTCCCCGAGGATTTGGTCGAGGTGCTGGCGGGTCTGGCGGCTTTTCTCGGTCACCTCTTTTCTATCTACCTTCGCTTTCGCGGCGGCAAGGGCGTAGCGACTGCCGCCGGAGTTGTGACAGTGCTTGTTCCGGTGCCAACGCTGGGCGCGCTGCTCATCTGGCTGTCGCTTCTCTGTGCGACTCGTTACATGTCGCTGGCCTCGATCATCGCTGCCGTAGGTCTTTGCGCGCTTCGCGTCGGCCTCACGCCGGAGCCATTCAACCCGGATCATCGTATTCTATCTCTGTTCTGCCTCGTCGCCGCGGGTCTCGTGGTCCTGCGCCACCGCGAAAACGTCGCTCGTTTGTTTCACGGAACCGAAAATCGACTGAGAGATGCACGTGCCATGTTGCTTCTTTCAAAAACCGTCCATGTCCTGGCCCTGGGGCTCTGGTTCGGCAGCACGGTCTTTTTCTCTCTGGTGGCCACGCCGATCATCTTCTCTTCCTTCGGCAGCCTTGGGGCCAATGCCTTTCAAGAACGCCCGGCCTGGCTCCCGGAAACGCTCGACAAGGACAAGGCCTCGCAGCTGGCTGGTCTAGCCGTCGGCCCGATTTTTCCTTGGTACTTTCTTTTGCAGGGCATCTGCGGAGTCCTTGCGCTGGCAGCCGCGTGGAGCTGGCCATGGTCCCTGCCTGGTCAGACCGTGCATAAAGTGCGTTTTCTCGTTCTGGCTTTGGCCCTGGCAACAGTGCTGATCGGCTGGCCGCTCGCCCAGAAGGTCAGTGGACTGCGCACTGCGCGCTTCGCTGCAGATCCTTCAGTGGCGTCAAGCGCCAGGGCTGAGTTCGCAACCTGGCACCGGTACAGCCTCTTGCTCAATTTCGTGACTATGGGGCTTGTCGCGGTGGCGATGGCTTTGGCGGCGCGACTTCCTGCTGAGCCATCTTCCCAAATCGAGGGCCAGGCTTTACCGTCCGCGGAGGAAAAGAAAACGCCAGCCTCACCAGTATCGCCATGAGTTGTACAAGGAAGTGCGCTCAACTTTGCCGCGCTTGCAAACGATCCCGCATCAGCCGATGAGAACCCGGATGGGCAAGCAAGCGGAAACCGTTGCGCCAGTGCCAGAGCATGCTCGAATCGTTGCCTAGCATGAAAGTGCTCAGCAGTTCCGTGTACCCCAGTGCCTGCAGCTCTCGTGCGGCAGCCGAGAGTAAGCTCGTGCCGATGCCCTGGCCCGCAGTGATTGGGGAGACGAAAATCCAGGTTAGATGAGGCCGGCCAAGCCGCCGCGTGATGGAGTCGGCTGGCGGTTGTTCCTTCCAGTGGTAGCTGTCCCAGTCGCAGGGATCGCCAAGCGGCAGCAGAGTGATCAAGATAGCCCCGACCAGTTCCTTGTCCTGGCTTGCGACAAAGCTGGCACTGGCGATCAACGGACCATCTCCGCCACTGCGCGTGCGCTCAAGGGCCTGGTGTGACGCTTGAACTCTCGTGACGTCGTCAAGCGATCCGTAGGGTTGAATCGTGCGAAAGACGTTGGAGAACACGCGCACCAGCCCGGCAAAATCATCCTCCAGTAAAGTGCGGACGTGGCCTGCATGGTCAGAAGGCGGAACGGAGCGCAAATCAAGAAGAGCGTGATAATGCTTGGGACGCGGACTTAGAAAGCATTGATTCTCCAGGAATTCGTATCGGTAGGCAGCGTTGCGGGGCAGCTGGTGGAACTGCTCGTGCGTGAGTGGTAGCGTGATCAGCGGCATCCAATCGTCACACATGGCAACTCGAAGGGCGATGGCCGCCTTCGCCGGAATACATAAGCTTACGACTCCCCGTGTACAATAACCGAAGTTTTTGGACGATCAACCTCCTGGAGTACTGATCACAGACATGAAAGTCGGCATCGCAGGTTTTGCGGGATCGGGTAAGAGCACGGTCTTTCACTGGCTGACGGGTGTCAAGCCTGATCCGGCAGCGAGTCAGCGCGGCCAAATCGGCATGGCCAAACTCCCGGACGAACGGCTTGACTGGCTCTCCGCGCAGTTTAAGCCCAAGAAAACTACGCCGGCCACCGTCGAGTTCCTCGACACGCCCGGCTTGCTTCCCACTGAACGACGCGACAACCCACGCCGGCTCGGCATCCTTCGTGAATCGGGAGGGCTGTTGATCGTCTTGAATGGTTTCGGCGGCGGCGACCTGGCGGATGAGCTGCGCCGTTTCCGCGAGGAACTCCTATTTGCCGATTTGGAGATCGTCACAAACCGCGTCAACCGGCTGTCGGACCAGTTCAAGAAGCCCAAGCCGGCCAAGGAGCGCGAGGCCGACCAGCTCGAATTGGATTCGCTGAAGCGGATAGCCGCGGGGTTCGAGGAGGGCCGGCCGGCGGTCGCCATGGGTCTCAAGGATGAGGAAGAGAAACTGGTCCGCAGCTTTCAGCTTCTGACACTGAAGCCGGAACTGGTCCTTGTCAATATTGGGGATGATCGCATCGCGGGTGACCTTCCCGCCGAGTTGCTGAAATTGGCACCCAATGCGATGAAAGCGCCGGTTAAGCTGGAGATGGAGTTAGAGGATTTGCCCAACGAGGATCGGCAGGTCTTCATGCGCGATCTGGGTCTAACGGAATTCTCCCGCAGCCAGGCCTTGCGCACGATCTATGACGCGATGGGTCGCATGGTCTTCTTCACCGTGGGTGAAGATGAGTGTCGCGCGTGGGGTCTGAGCAAAGGCGACGATGCCGTGACCGGTGCGGCCCAGATACATACCGACCTCGCTCGCGGGTTTGTGCGGGCCGAAGTAGTTGGCTACGAGGACTTTCGCCGGGTCGGCAGCATGAAAGAAGCGAAAACGCACGGCGTCTATCGACTGGAGAGCAAGACCTACAAGGTGCAAGACGGGGATATCATGCACATTCTCTCCTCTACCTGATGCCCCCTTGCGCCACACTTCAGTTCACGGAGACGGGCATGCTCCACGCCTCTAGCCCCTAGCCCCTCACCCCTAATCGTTCCCACGCCCCTAGTCCCTCTTCCCTCGTCTCTCTTTGGGCCGTGCTTTGCCGATGGGCAGAGAGGTCCTCGCTCTTTTTGAAGAGCATGGGCAAAAGGGTCAGGGTCGCGACCAGCCAGATGATGATCGCCAAGCCAAAGGCATGGCTCCATTGATACTGGAGCAGCAGCCACAGACACGCGAACCACAAGAGGAAGTGCAAGAAATTGAAGAAGATGTTGGCGAGCAAGGCTCCCCAGCGAACCTCCGATAGCTTGCCGATGTAGTCCTCGGTCATGACCCGGTGGCGCCCGCCAGTCTCGACGTAGCGGATCGGTTCGCCCTGGATGGATTTGAATTTGCCTTCGGGGGTCAGTTCGGTCTCAAAGCGGATTTTGTCACCGTTTTGGTCCTCCACAATTATCGCTTCCGTGACTCCCTCGGAATCCGAACGACTCCACGGTTTCCCTTGAGGATCGCGGTACTCCATCCGGCCCTTGGCATTGTGTTTTGCGACAAACAGAGTTTCTTTGCCTTTCTTCACGGACCAGAACTTGTTGTTGAATGCCTGGTCTTCGCGCGAGCTGAACTGGAAGAGCGTGTTGTAGCGGCCGGGGTGACGGTAGGCGAGCGAACACCAGAAAGCCGTGAAGGCAGTGAGGATCAACGCCGCTAGCGGAGCCCGCCAAATCGAGCCGGTCACAGGCTCGCTGTAGATGTAACCTTGAAAGAACACGGTGCCCGCCCAGAGCAAGACGGATAGTCCGAGGAAAGCGATTCCGAGGATGAGCATTAGTTCAAGCACGGGAGACTCCGGACCAACTGAGAACCAAAGGAACGATGCTTGAAGATAGAGGATCAGGACTACCCAATGCAAGTGGCTGCTCGAAGTTCGCCTGGAAACGCCTTCGAGAACTGGGAGGACAAGTGATTCTAATCCGCCTCTGCTACCCATATCCGCGCTGAGAATTGGTAAGCTGCGCCGGCGGAGTCAAGAGAGGCAGTCCCTGCTCCAGTGCAGGGAAAAGCGCGGTTGAGGTAAAACACCAGGATGTTATAATTCCCGCGATTACGGCCCACTTCGTGTGGCATGGAGGCCGTCACTTTCTGACTACCAGCTCAGGGGCCAATGGTAGCGAACCTATGTCTTGTGACGTGCGCCCTCATCGCGGCGCAGTCAGCGGATCGACCGGAATGGCTGTTGTCACCTCGGCTCAGTCGAGGGCAAGAGCTTGTCTACAAAGGCAGCTTTGCCGAGGAAGCCCTGGAACCTGGCGTCCAGTTTAGCCGGTCCTATCGGTTGGAAAGCCGTCTCTTCGTCATGGAAGCACCCTCGCAAAGCGTGCAGGTCGCCCTCTACACGGTTCTCAAGCTACGAACGCCGCGGCCGATGCGTGGCGGCGAACCGGAACCCAGTTCCGTCCGCCTGGAACTCGTGCGCGTCGATTCGCACGGCCGCCTTCAGGCCGATCCGAAGGTTTCTCTCACCGTTCCCCTGGAAGGCCCTGCCACCGTGGAATGCGGCGCCTTCGTCGAGCTCCCCCGCGGGCGGATTGGACTGAAGCAGAGCTGGGAAGTCCTCGAGGACAGTCGTCCTGCACAATCGTGGAATGTCGTCGGCACGGAACTGCTTAACGGCACGCGCTGCGTGAAGCTCAAAGGGGTACAGCAATCGCCGGACTGGGACCATCCACGTGCCGACCACACGGCCTGGCGAAGAGAAGACCTCGTCTGGCTGGCGCCGAACCTGGGCTTGGCTTTCAAAGTTGAACGGAAAATCGAGCGGCGGGACCCCGCCCATCGAGACCCGACCGAACGTTCGATCGCTCAGTACGAACTGCAAAGCAACCTGCAATATCCCGGCCGGCTCTTCGAAGATCGTCGCCGTGAAATCATGCAGGCGCGAGGCTATTATGAGGCCGTCGCTCCGCTGCTTCCCAATCCGACCAAAATGGGACCTGCCCCATTCGACGCAGTGCTGGCCAAAATCACGCATCATCTGGAAAACGAACCGCCGACGCCTTATAGGGAGGCGGTGCTGCAAGTAAAACGACGCGTGGAAGCAGCCAAGCGAGGTGAATCGCCCCCATCCCTTTCGCAGGAAGGGGCGGGGCTGACCACGAATGGACTCTCTGTGGGACAGCGCGCCCCGGAGTTCATTTCGACCAATCTGCTCACCAAGGAACCGGTCAGGTCGCGGCGTTGGCTGGGCCGACCCATTTTGATGATCTTCTATAGCCCCACGTCCATGTCTGCCTCCGATGCTTTGGGTTTTTGTCAAAAAATCGAGGAAACACGTCACGGCAGCGTCCATGTCGCCGCATTCTCCGTTGCCGACGATGCGGCGCGTATCGAGCAACAAACGAAGGAGCTGCATCTCTCCTTCCCTGTGCTGTCAGGCCAAGGCTTGCGGCAGACATATGGAGTCGATGCCACACCGAAATTGGTGGTCATCGACGCTGACGGCGTCGTCCGTGGAATCTATGAAGGCTGGGGACCGGAGACGCGCAGCCTGGTAACAGATGAACTCAACCGGTGGTCAAAAATGGAAGGTCGCCCGTATTCCAGCCCAGATGTCAAGGAAGGAGGGGCGGGCAGCTTGCCGCTCCGACCGTAGATTGTCATTTCCGCTGTTACGAGCCCGTGGCCCCTCTCATTGTGCCCAACCGTCACAAATGTCCTGTTCAACCGCGAAAACAGACTGGCTCTGCACTCTGGTTTCTTGCTGCCGGCCCAGGCCGGTGGATAGTATAAGAGATGCCAGGCTCCGTTCCCGCCGTGCGGATTGAGAAAGGGAGCTCGCAGGCATGATCGAATACGAGATCCAAGCAAACACGCGCCGCTGTGCGCTTACGGGCCGCGACCTAAAGCCGGGCGAGAAGTTTTATAGCGTATTGCTGGACGTGGCCGGTAAGTTCGAGAGGAAGGACTATAGCAGCCAGGCATGGCAGGGACCGCCGGCGAATGCATTCAGCTTTTGGGCGGGTCGCATACCGCTTGCCGACGAGAATCGCCGGCCACCGATCGACGATGAAATGCTCATGGATTGCTTCCAGCGCTTGGAAGGTGCCAGCGAGCCAGATCGGGTCAATTTCCGCTATGTGCTGGCTCTACTTCTCATGCGGCGCAAACGCCTCAAGTTCGAAGAGGCGCTGCACGAGGGAGACCACGAGATTTTGCAACTGCGCTGTGCCCGGACCGGTGCGCAGTACCGGATCGTGAATCCTCGGCTGATCGAGGCCGAGATGGCAGCCGTGCAGGAAGAAGTATTCAAGGTCCTTGGGTGGCAGTAGGCTCCTTTTTGTCCACACAAGATCATAAAGGATAGACATGCGCACGATCTGCTTGTCACTTTGTTGTGGGGCCTTGCTGCTCCAGACGGGCTGCGCGGACACTAAATGGGGCTTCCTCAAGAATCAAAACCAACCGCCACGGACGCTGGCGGCCGAACACCCTACCCCAGCTCAGCTGGTCGATTACCTGAATCAGAACAGCCAGAAGATCCAGTCAATCCAGTGCAGCGAGATGGACCTTGATTGCAAGCAAGGCTCGCAGCCGATCGGCCTGCGCGCGCGGATGAACTGCGAGAAACCCAAGAATTTCCGCCTCACGGCCAACGTGGTGGGCAAACAGGCGGTCGACATGGGTTCCAACAGCCAGGAATTCTGGTACTGGATCAGCAAGGCGGAACCGCCTTACCTTTACCATTGCTCTTACCAGGATCTGGCGCGGCCTGGGGTCCAGATGCCATTCCCGTTCCAGCCCGACTGGGTCCTGGAAGCCATGGGCATGGGAGATTACGGTACGCCTGACCAATATAGCGCGCTACCCGGCAAGAACGGGGCCATCGACCTTGTGCAGGACACTGTAAACTCTCAAGGTCGGCGCGTTCTCAAGGTGACGGAATTTGCCCGATCCAGGTCCGGGTTTCAGGTACAAGAATACAAGTTGCAGGATGCAGCGACAAAGCAGGTTATCTGCTTCGCTCACATCCAGGACTCTAAAAATGTCGGCGGAGCCACGCTGCCGATAAAACTCATGTTTTACTGGCCGGAGCAGCACATCACGCTTAGCATGCGGATGGAGGATGTCACCATCAACCAGCCGCCTGCATCAAACCTGATCTTTGTCAGGCAACCCATGGCGAACGTGCAGACCTTTGACCTGGCCAGGGGGCTGGAGACTCCGAACCCACAGGTCCGGCAAGCCGGCGGCTTCGGGGCACGCTAGTGCGCCTACCAGGCTAACTTCTGGAGCCGGAGCAGGACGCCGGAACGAAGCCCAATGAGAATGCCGAAGATGATGATGTCATGTTATGTCATGTAAAAGGGGGGGTAGGCAGACAGCTTGTCTGACAAATAGAGAATCCTGCAAGCTGTTATTCCGTAATGGGTTGCGTCGCCGGTCGGGCCTCGGACGAGCAACAATTGCACCTGCCAGATGTCATGTGTACAAGTGTTCATATCTCCAGCGATATTGAATACCTCCTTTCACCCTAAAATGTCTTTTGCAGATTGTTCCAGTTCACGGAAATGCGACCGCATATCTCCGCACGCGTTGGTTATGGGCGGCAGGTTAGCGAATTGTATCTTCAGATTTTGAGGAAGTGTGCTGATCGATCGCCGCCAAAAGCTCATCCGGTGATAGGCGAGTGATGACCTGCGGCGACCGGTAGAGCCAGCGGACGGTGCCGTGCCCGTCGACGACGATCGTTGTCGGTGCATCGATGTCGGTGCCGTCGGGGGCTGCACGAGCATGCATGGTGCCCGCGGCGTTTGTTAGGCCGTGCCCATGATCGCTGATCACTACCAGGTGGGGGAAGTCACCTTGGGTCTTTTGAGCGTCGTCTAGCCCTTCCACCGAGACCACGAAGACGCGTGTATTGTGCTTCTCGAAATCCTGATGGCGGCGTTCGAGCTGGCCCAGCTCGATCATGCAGAACGGTCACCAGCGCCCCCGGAAGAAGACCAGCACGTTCGTTCGGTCGCCTTCCAGGTCGTGCTGCGTGAAGGCAGAACCATCGGCTCGCGTTGTAGCGAACGCGGGGAAAGGCTTTCCCGTCACGACCGGCCCTGTATAGGCCGGCACGTGCGTACCGAGAAGGAATGTCCACTCAGCACCGGCTACGAGGAGCACCAGCAGCAAGCCCAGCAAGCGCCAGATCGTGCGCGCATTCCACAACGAAAGAATGACGAGCAGCACACCAAGCGTCGCCGCGATCGGCATATACCAGGGCGTGCTAAGGCGCTGGCTCGAAATCTGGACGACGTAAGCAATCAGGCCAAGGAGAGCAACACCTAGCCCCAAGATCAAGTATTGTCGACCCGGTCGAGGCGGCGTCACGGGAGTGGGTGCGGTAGCCATACGCTTATTGTACGTGCGCGACGACGCGCATGTTTCCGAATTTGCTAAGTTCGAGTTTCGCAGGTTTTGAGGGGTTAATGGAGTGAATTGTTGAGGAACGGAAAACTAAAGCGGCGGAATAGCGCCGCAGTCCAAAGAAGCCGCTTTTGGAGTGCGGCGCTTTTTCGCCGCCTTTGTTTCCCTCTATTTTGCAAGGCCGCGTGGCCAAAGAAAGAGCCGGCTTGCAGCTGCTACAAGCCGGCTTTAAGTGGAGGCGGCGGGAATCAAGGCCGATAGACGTAACTTATGGTAGCCAATGACTTAAGTCAGGCAGCCTCTTTCTTATCTGACACCTTGTCGGACAATCTATCAGCGTGCCGAGTGGCCGTGCGCCACTATCGATAGGATGCTCTAGATTCGCCTATCGTAGAGTAGGCAAAGCCGTGATCTTTCAGAAATGTCTCTAGCCTTTCGTGGTTGCTCTTTGCTGGGTTTTTCGGACCCAAAACGACCTCTATCAGAGCGCTTTCTTGAAAGGGAAGCTGAAGGTAACGAAGAATCTCCGATCCTCGGATCCGGTAGCCCGCCGCAAGATCCGTTTCACCGGCTGCTGTATTGACAGCCTGCGGCTCGTGGATGATTCTCCATTCTTGTTCTTCGCTGAACATAGGATTTTTCTGGTTTTGAGACTGTCCGAGCAGCTCGGCATGAAACTCCGACGCAAGAACCCTCTGCTTGAATGAATCCTTCGTATCGGAAAACCTGGCCAAGTATTTTTCGATCAGCTCGTTCACGATCCTATTCTGTTCGTCCAGGTCATAACATACCTTTAGCGGCTCCGTTTTTGGGCCTCTGATTTTGGCGCTATCGAAACCGATTGCGAATCCTCTGCCGTCGTCCGCATAGGCTCGCCACTGGCTTAACACGTCCCCATCACCAGAGAAGCAAACACAATAGGGATCATAGAAAGGCACCGCTCGTAATTGATGCTGCATGGCCGTCAAAAATCCATGTTGCTTGCGGGGATGCGGCAAAGCAAGCAGATTTTCCAATTCCAATATCATGGCCCGCAATCTTTCGAGCGCTATGCTAGTCAGCCAGCGGTACTCCATGAAATCGCTCATCGTGCCCAATTCGCTCATCCAAAGGCACTTGCTCTCGACAATCCCTTTGAAGCCCTGGACCGGGCAATAATGGTAGAGAACCCGTGGCAGATATGCTTCGTTGCTCATGGCCTTGCTTCTCACTCGTTCCTTTAGCCGAGTCCTTCGACCAATCGTGTTACTTTCGCCTTCCGAATACGGGAGACCACATCCTTAGGGGCCAGCAGGCAAGATAGAATCTGTGCTGTCACGTGCCAATGCTGCGGGCTTGCCATCAAGGGAAGCACTAGTCATGCGATCACGCAAATGGGGCAGTGCTTATAATGTCGATCAGATGGTCGATATAGCCGGCAACCTGTTCAGCCGATGGAATTACCCCGCTGGCGTGAGCATACTTGTTTCGCTGACGAAGGTAAGCAATCAGATGGTCATAAATTTCGCCGCCGATAATTGGCTTTTGGCCTGGAGGGGCAAACCCAGCGACCTTTAGAAGTTCTGATTCGTCTGGAGCGTCCTTTAGGAAGAAGTCTTCGTACTTGGTGAGAGGGGCAAGCGAAGGATACCTAGTGGTTAATCGAGTGTTGAAATCAAGCACGTTGTCGAAAATCCAGCGGCGCATGCAATCATAGGCCAAGTTCCATCCCATCACGGCCGCAGCTCGGTTAGCACCAGTTTCAAAGCAGCGCAGGGTTTCTTCCCATAGGTGTTGTTGACTCGTCGTAAGCCCTCGGTGCTTGGGGAGATCACGAAGCTTGGCGGAGGCTTCGCTCTCTTTCAAGACGACTGTTTTCATGGCGGCCGCCTGGTTGTACATGACATTAACTGCCGACCGCATTGCTGCGCTAATATGCGTGACGCTGCCGGGGTTGAGTAGCTGGTTGCCAGGCAGGATCGGATAATTCAGCACAGTCAACGGACTTACGGCGTTCTTGGCCGATGTGAACCCGCACTCTTCAAGAAGTGCAATGAATCGTGCAAGGATACCTGCCAGATCGGGGCCCCGGATCGTTTCAACACGATTCTGCATGAGATAGACATGCTCTCCGAGTTCAATGTACTTCGAAGCCGGCAAAGGGTCGAGCATTATCGCTCCCCGGATTGAGGTTAGTGAATCTGGGGTCCATTGTAGAGCGACTTGGGCTGGTTCGGAAGTTGGCGCTCCTGACATCATCCGTACCTACCATTCCTGATTCTTCTGACTCTGGCCATCGTTAATCTCCAAGCGGCGGAGGGTTCAGAGGCAACGTATCATCTGGAACTATCGGATGTGATTCGTACCGAGGCGGCTCGTTCAAACGATCCACAGGATACTGCAGGTACCTCTCGTCCGGGTCACCCCTCCAATCTCTGCCATCCCACCAAACGTAGCAGTTGCCACACTGGGTCCCATAATTGAGGTTCATTGGACCTCCGCATCGTGGGCAGAAAGGCTGCGGTGCAGGCTCTGGCTGCAACATCCTTGTACGGGCCAGTTGCGAATCTGCATTCCATGGCCACCACAAGCAATCAAAGAAAACATCACCACCGGCCTTACGCCAAAAGTAGTACTCCACTTGTTCGGGCAGCGGATCCGTTCGTGACGTAAGCCCGATAATGATGCGAGTGCCGACCCAGAGGAATAGGAAGCCAAGCGTTACGGCGCCGTAGTACCAACAGCACAGATACAATAAATCCCAGAGCTGATCGATACGACCAGCCGAGTGTGTCTCCCAAGTATTCTGCTGGCCGATTGCGTGCACGCCTGGGAAGCCAAAGAGGAACATAAATCCCCAAAACCACGGCGAGACAGAAATCAGCACCCGCAGGTAAATCCACGTGCGGGAACTCTTGCCAGTCAGCTTTCTTCCAGAAGCCATGTTGTAACCTCCTCGTTAGCTGCGTCCGTCCACAGTCCGTTGGACCACCTCGTGGAAACGACTGTAGTCAACTATCATCAGCACGGTCGATGTCTTGGGGCCGCTGCCGAAGCAACCGAACCCAACTGTCATGCAGCTGGCCTTAAGCAACCACGCCTTCAGCTCGTCCGGGCGAACGTCGCCATCGCTGAACAGTTCGATGCGTACCGGTACCTCGAAAAACTCGTGGTAAGGATAGTGCTCACAATGCCGGCGCTGAACATCCTGGGCGATCCGAGACGCTTCGATCACGTCAGCGAACGTCTGCGCCGAGGTGTGGTCTGGGTTCATTCGCATGCCATCCCAGACCTGGCCGAGTGAATCCTTGACGATGAAGCGAAGGTATGCTGGACTACCTTGCCACTTGATAAAAGCGATGTAGTTCATGGTAAATGTTCTCCTCCCAACCGCCGGAGTGAGCAAGCTGGTGGTGTAATCGGTGTCCGTCGAGTCGGCGGCGGTGGCAGGTACTTTTGCCAGAGTTCTTTTCTGACCGAGGCGATGAGGAGCCCATGATCATGGACGACCAAGGAACCTACCGCCCAGGACGTTGTGGGCGAGGACGGTGCATGAAAACCCTGGGGCCCGAGTTTCGGGCGGCGGCGGTTTTTTTGGGAACTCGATGATGTGAATTTGTTAGCTATACCAGCTTCGTTTTCTGAGTTGATAATAACAAGAACTGCAACGTACTCGCCCCAGGGGGCCGGCCTAGGTACCCCGGCTCCCAGGGAAACAGCCTGAAATAGTTCCTGGTCAACTTATGTAACGGCCAGTGGCCGCAGAGCATAACCACCTATCATGATGGCCGGTGTCCAGATGGCGGGTGCCTCTCAAGTTCTCGGCCCTCGGTTAGGCATCATTTCCGCCTCTTCCCTGTTGTCTGTTTAGCAAGGGCGAAGCATGAGCCGGTATAGCTCAGGGCGAGAATCAGCAGCGGCAGCATGATTCCTGCGACCCAGGCCAGGACCGTCCCCGTCCGGTCAGTTGCGCCAGCAAGGAAGGCCAGGACGTTGAGGGCCATACTCAGCAGAGCTGTGCCGGCAACAATACCGACGGAGGTCCAAATGGCCTCTGTCTTCACCGTGTACCTCCTGGCCATCGTCAACTGCATCTTGGCCACTACCTGGGCGGTGTCGATAGCGACGGCCAACAGCCAGCCTGCAAGAGGTCCGCAGCGTGTGATCGACTGGAACCCGCTGGCCAAGTGCGGCATCGAGACAGCGAGGAGCAGGATTGCCAGTCCCCAAGGAGCGGCCGTGGCGCTTACGTACAGCACTTTGTCAGCCTTGGGGAGTCGCCAGCCAGGGCGGTTGCTGCGGTCCCTGCTGAAATGACCCTCGACCTTGGGAGCCACGGTTCCCCTCGTGATACGGCCATTTGTCGCCGTCGTTTGCATTGGACATCCTTTCGTCATTCAGTGTGACTGGTCTTGTCGGTGTCGATGGCGTGCTAAACTTCCGGCGAAAACACGTCATTACTTAGTAGAAAGGAGGAATCCATGATTTTGACTGTGCAAGATGAGGTGGCCCGTTACCGGATCGATTGCCCGGATGCCTGCGAATTGCGGGTGAACCACGAGGGGACCGACTTCCTTCTCGTGCCCGACTCTGCCGAGCCGGAGGTTCCGTATTGGCTCTTCGACGAAGTCCTGTTAGAAGCGGCCCGATCCGGTGAGTTCGGGTTGCGATTGTTGTCCGAAGAGCTGCTGGAGTAGCTGGATGCCCTTTGGACGTGGCTGGGAGGGAAGACCTTCGCAGCCACGTCCTTCAGGGTGGTGTCGCTAGTCGGCCATGAAAGCCAGAAACAAGTCCTTAAACCGAGTGCGGAACTGACTCACCGCCCCTGGCGTGACGCCGTACACCTCGGCGACCGTTGAGGTGGTTTCGCCCGTCATAAGGTCCTCGGCCATGCGATGCTGGCGGTCGGTGAGCGTGGCAAGGAAGGTGGGCACGTCCATGCGGAAGGACACGGCGTCGGGAATCGGCGTGTCGTCACTGACAAAGTGATTTAGTTCTGATCGGATGAACTTCACCCGGCCCCGCTTGGCGTTGACGAATACGTCCTTGTGCTTGGTGTTGTCACTGGCCCGAAGCATCCGGCCCACCCTCGTCTGACGGATGGAATACCACAGCACGCTTCTGAGGATTCCAGCCTCTCCTGCCCGACCCTGGAGGATCAGCGCCCGGAAAGATTTCCAGGCCAGGGCTAGGGTGTTCTGGACGGCCTCTTCCTTGGCCTCCGGATCGAGATCTCTGAATGCCGCAGCGGCCATGCGGTGAAGCTCGCTGAAGTTGCTTGTGAATGTATCTCTTTGTGTCTCGAACGTAGTCATGTGCGAACCTCCAGAAGGGCATTGAGTGGATGTCAACGCTCTCCTGGATGGTGTCGCACTTGCCGGGCTCAGATGTCTGCTTCCTTCATGGTTTGCTGGTACTTCGCTTCCAGGTCACCATCCAAGGCGATGTGTTGATAGACGGCCAACGTCTCTCGGCGAGCGTGGCCGGTAATCAACTGAAGTTCGGCGTCCGCCAGGCCAGAGTGCCGAGTCAACCAAGTGATGGCTTGATGCCGGAAGGTGTGCGGCGTGGCCTTGACCCCAGCCTGCTCAGCGTAGACCTTCACGATCTGCTGCACCCTGCGGGTCGAATACTTGCTGTGGCGTTTCGTTTGGAAAAGCCAGCGGTTGTTGGCGTGAGCTGCGATGTGGGTTCGCAGCGCCGTGGCAAAGGTCTTGCCGAACAGCACGTAGCGATCCTTGTCGCCCTTCCCCTGATTGATGCGGATTTTGCAGGTGTCCAGGTCCATTTCGGCCACTTGGATATTGCACAACTCGCTCACACGAACGGCAGTGTAAAACATGAGCCGCAACATCAGGGAGTGCTGCACGTCCTCGGCCTTGTCCACAACCTCGTAGAACTTCCGGAACTCCTGAGTCGTCAGGATGTGTGGAAGCCTACGGCCTTTCTTGGCGGGGCGAAGCTCGCAGAACCGCCGCACCCTCTTGGAGACATAACGCCAGCCTTCATAGTCCAGCCCGGCCCGGCGTACCAGTCGAGCGACCTGGGCGGCGAGTTTCGACTTGGCCGATTTCGCTTTTCCGTTTTGTGATGCGCCATTCGAAGTGTTTTCGGACATATCGGCGTTCTCCTGGCCCCTAGAAGGGCGTTTGATTTCGTGGACTGACTCTTCTGCGAAATTGGGCGGTGTCTGAACCGAGCTAATCGGCCACAAAATTGAAGTAGAAGCGAGGTTGGTGTTGAAACTCCAGCGAACCCTTCACGCCGTCCGCCTTCCTGTGAACGACGACGTATGGCGCCATGAAGCCGACAACCTCGAAGTTTTCGGCCAACTGGGTCGTGTCCCAGACCCTGCCGTGCTGAGCTTCCAGTGCCTCTCGGGTTCCTGGCTTAGCGTTGATATCGGCGAGTCGCTCACGGCGCAGCGGTTCTGTTGGATCGTTCATGAGAACTCCTTTGACTCGGACGATTGGATCGGTACTGATGGGGGGACAGGTGTCCGGGTCAAGCTGACGTGACCCGTGAAGCTGCTGACCGGTACTTCAGTCCTCGGTCTTAAGGTATTCCGGCTGCGATTCCCACTCTCTTACCCGCTTGGCATACTCGGCGACATCCGACGAATCGTTCATGTCGAAAATTTCTGCGTTCGTGTACATGCTGGCGCCTGGTGAGTTGTCGTTACCCCAGGAGCCGAAGTAAATCACCCGATCACCCTTGGGCTGTGGGTCGTCGGGGACGTACCACCACTCGCCGTACCCGGAAAATGCATCCTCACCCACGTTGCATTCTGAGATCATGTCGGCGAAGTCGCCGTAGTCCAACAGGCCGAGCCGCTGCCACTCCGAATGATTGAAGGCGTTAATCGTAAAGGCCATCGATGTTTTCCCCCAAGGCCCCAGAGATGTTCACTACCGCTGATGGACTGGCCGGTGTCGCCCTGATGGCATCCCCGGTTAGGAGTGGTCGGCGTGCTGCGGGAAGTATGCCTGGAGCGTTTCCTCTTCGTTGGCGTTGAGGCAATCTTCCCAGGCTCCAATGAAACCCGGCGTGCCAGGGATCAGGGCGTGGCCCTCTTCATCGAAGAGGGCATCGACCCCATCAGACAATGCGCTTTCATCGCCCGATAGATTGTGACGGACGGCGAAGAAGCTGCGGTACTCGATCACGCTGAAAGTCTTGTCCATGTCGCTCTCCTTCCAGCGAGATGGCCGGTGTCGGCTCAAGCCATAAACGGCGAGGACGGCTTCACGCACCCGATCCCAATCCCGTTCGCTAAAAGTTTGTTTCCTCACTTCCGGGATCGGTGTGACATAGGCCGACTGGATGGCATCCTGATCGTCGCTGTGGAAGGAAATGGCTGGCGCCCACCCCACGCCGAAGCCGGGAGCGCCAAGTGAACCCATCGTTTGCACGTCCTCAGCGTGAAGGCCGCAGCGTTCCAAGAACTCTTCGAATTGTTGCCGGTCGAGTACGGCACACCACTTCCGATGGTGTCCGGCTTCCCAGCGACCTTCTAGGTACGAATACTCGTATTGCTCGTCGTCTTCGGTTTTGTCCCAGAGTTCATCCACCTGGGGAGGAGAGTAGTCGATAACGTCAATGTCGGCGGGAACGTCGGCAGAGTAAATCACAGAGAAAAGCATGGTTGGTGCCCTCAAGAAGGGTTTTTGTTGTCACACCAACCATGCCGGTGTCGCACAGGCTCAGAAGTCGAGAGCCTTGCCGTCCACGAACTCTTGGGGTGTAACCGTGCGAACTCTAGCCGTTCCGGTACTCGCATCGCACTTGGCGATCTTCGGGCAGCCGGGTACCTCAGGCAGCTCGCTCATCTTCCTGGACGCATCTTCCAGGGCTCGGCGCAGTCCCTCGGCCACGGACGGCCCGTCCTTTGTCGCCTGCTCCCACGCTTCTATGTCCAGGGATTCGATATCTTCCTGGTGAACCCAAACCGAGAAGGCGAAGTCGAATTGGCCAGTACTGTCCAAGGTGAAGATGAACTTTTCTATGCCTTGATCTCGCAGCGCCTTGCCGATCAACTTTGGGTCTGCGTCCTGACCGTGATAAAACCCATGCTCGAAACCGCCTTCCAGCAAGACATAACCGTGCTCGGCCAGGTCTAGGTCGAGTGTGACACAGTTATTGGTGTCGCCTTCGAGCGACGCCAAGTAGTCGAACGGGTCTTCCTTGATGCATTCGCTGCATGTCACGGTGCCGTTGTCGTCCTGCCAATAGGAGCGCTTCCACCCATAACTGTTGGGTTGGCACCGCACGGCCTTGCCACACTGCTCGCACGTCACCCATTCATCTTCCCATTCCAGTTCCACGCCCAACTTTTCCAGGAGTCGTGCCACTCGGCAGGCGGTGTCGTCGATGCTGACGAAGCGGTGTTCCCCTTCGTTCCATCGGCTGATGTCGTTCCAGTTGCCGAATGCGATGACGCCGCTTTTGGGATTGGTGTAGCCTGGCTCGGCATATCCATCCGTACAAATCTGAATGCTGTCGATCCGGCTCTGGCCCTCGTCGGTCTTGGCTGATTTGCTGCCCGCTTCGATAATCCAGTTCACACGGTCAATAATTGAATTCGCCATGTCGGTGCCCTTCCAAAGTGATGGGAAAGGACGGTAACTTGCCGTCGCACCGACATGGCAGGTGTCCCGAACTGAGACTTGTCGAACGTGCGTGATGGATAGTCAGGAAGAAGCCTGGCTTTCGGGCGGGCCGGACAAAATGTGCCAGTTCTCAATACTCCTCGGGTAGCAGTATTGTGGTAGCCGCTCGTCGGCCCTGGTCGTCGGCCGCTTCGGTGATCACCCAGAGTTTGGTGCCCCTGGAGGTCCGATAGGTGGACAACAAGCGGCTACCGTCGGTCAGCGCTTGATCATTGAGGAGCCTGTCCTCTTCACTGAGGTCGCCCCAATCACCACGGGCGTGACGAGCAAGAAACTCGGCGGGCTGCTGACGGCTTTTCCCAAGGACTTCCAATGCGCCGGGCGTGGCGAGCACCTGACCGAGCGAGAACTTGGACTGCTGGCCATTGATTTGCTGTCGCATGTGTTTCCTCTTGGCGTAATTGAGTTGCTGTTCGTACCGCTGCCTTCTACCGGTGTCGCCACTCGCCTCGGTTGCTGCTCCGGTTCAATCAGAGGTGGCTTCGTCTTCAGCGTCGAGTTCGGCGAAGTAATCCGACAGCCGGAGAGCTTCGGCCTTTGCTTCTTCCTCATCCGTGTCGGTCAGAAGTTCTCCCCGAAAAAGCATGCCGTTCTCCCCCAGAGCATAGCCAGCGATGAAACGTCTGTGCGTCAGCCGGAACAGCAGAGCAACTGAGTCGTCCCAGAACATCTCTACAATCTCCGAGCGGCAACCCAGTATCGTCTTCCCGCACCAACTTGTCAGTAACAGCCGGCCGTTTCGGCACTTGGTGTAAGCGGTGACGTGCCGCCCGTTGACCGTAGCACCAAGTGCTGCAAATTCCCGTCCTTCATGTTCGATGATTCCGATTTCGGTTTGGCCCTGACGTTCGCAGCGAGTCTCCATGATTCTTCTCCAGTAAGTTGACCTGATGTCTTTGGTCAACTTTCCGGTGTCCTAGCCGGCACCAGTCTCCGTTCGGTGACGAGCAAGAACTCTGAAGAAACTCGCACGGCTCTTACCCGTGGCCCTCGACCAGTGGGTTTGCTGTTCTCGCACGCTAGATGGGTAGCGCTCGGCCGCTGCTCTGAGGCATTGAACTTCGTGCGTTTTCATGTCGATGCCGGTGGCTGCCGCCGAACTTTTGCCCAGGGTTTGCAGTTGGCTCTTAACAAGAGGTTGCCAGTCCAGGCCCTCTTGATGGGCGTATTGGACCTTGCGGAAGCTGGGCTCCAACAGTCTCATCGATAGTTGGCGACCATCGGCGTGTTTCTCAATGAATTCCACGACTTCGAGGCAGGTGTCCTGTGATAGGTCTTCAAAGCCCTTCGCTGCGATAGTCTTCATCAGGGCGACGACTTCTTCATTGCTGGCCGACAGTTCGAATACGTCAATTCGGGACAGCACTGCACGGAATGCATTATTCTTTTTGGGCAGGACGTTCGCCGTCATGATGATTCGGCTCTCGAAGGTGAAGCTGTTCGGCAGTTCGCCCAATTGAGATGACGTGTACGTAACGGTGCGCTGGTTGTTCTGTCCCCAGAGTGCAGACCTCAGCAGCCCCAAAATCTTGAGATCGCCGTAAAGTCCATCGCAGTCGTCCAGCCAAATGACCTTTCCGCTCCGGCTGAAATACAGAGTCTCGTAAAGACTGAGTGCAGTGATATGGCTGTTCAGGAGGCGTAGGTCGGCGCCCTCGGCAAGCAGCGTTTCCTGGATGACCTTGCTCTTTCCTAAGCCTCCGCAGGCGCCATAGACAAACAAGCCGTTCGCCATTCCACGGGCAACCAAACGAACGTGGTGTGACAGCAACTCCTGACGCTCCTCCAGTGGCGTGAGGTCTCTGTTGACGAGGTTTGGGTTGCCTGGCCCACCGGGCACAAATAACGTGGCTTCCGAAGGGCCAGGCACAAACTGGATGGACTCGGTGTTCATGCTGATTTCCTCGATTTTCCTGAAGTTGGCCGGTGTCCGAGGCGACCTTGCTGGATGGCTGGCCCCTCTTGGCATGGTTCGTTTGCCTTCGACGGCGCCAGTCCCGGAGATCAGAAAGTGGCGTGTTGTTGCTTCGAATGACTGGCTGGTGTCTGTCAGACGCCCCTCTGCCGCACGTATTCCAACGCCTCTTCCTCGTTATCGATTTCCAGGTTGATGACTCCGACTGCAATTTCGCCATCTTTGATGCGGCGAAGTCCGTCGATCTGCCAGCAGTGGAAATACTTCACGGGCTCGGCGTAGTTGTCACCCTGAAGGATGTCTGCGGAGAGCCAATCCGTTTCCAGGTCGCTCAGGTCAGGGTTGTCCCATTGCGACTCGACGAATAGGCACTCGTAGCTTGGTGTCAACTCGCAGCAATGCACGTGTGTGTGGCGGTCGAACAGGTAAACCCCGAAGATGCGCTTGGCCCTGGCCACGATGTCTTGATCGAGCCAGTTCTCGGTTTCGTCGATCTTCAGCACGCAGTACCGGGGCTTCACCTCATGGTCACTCTGCGTTTCCTCGAATGTCGTTTCAGTGTGCATGTTCGTGTCCTTAACAAAAGCTCGTGATCTCGGTGACATCGCAGGTGTCCGTGTGAAATGTTCGGTTTCCGAACAAACGGGCAAGTCATCCATCGACCCGCAGGTAGCCGAGCGCCTGAAACGCCTCCTCAAGTTCGTGTTGTTCTGGATAACCTCCCTGATCATCGGTGTTTTCAACTGCCCGCTGGCTGTGATCCCAGAACCAAGAGAAGACTTCGCCCTCCCACCCATCCGGCAAGTCATACTCGTGTTTCAATCGCCAAGCGGCATCGGTGATGTTTTCCAACGTGGCTTCGTACTCCCGGCGGGAATACTCCTCTTCGTCCAAGACCGGGTAATCAGCTTTCTTCTCGGCCAATTCGTGCCAGCACTGGAATGCTTCCGTGATATGGTCGTCCCGGTAGACCCGAATGGCGTAGCCATCAATCCAGCCGACAGCCCAATGATGGTGGTGTTCGGCAATAACATCGGGGTTGTCGGTGTCGGCGGAGATGAACGTTTCCAGCGCCTCGGCAATAGCGGCGCCATTCGACTGGTCGAGGAGACCGGAATCCCGATGATGCGTGTAGACAATGCACCAATCATCAGCGTCATCGAGGTCACAGGCCCGGTGCCAACAGAAAGAGTCGAATCGCCTCCAATTTCCCTTTGCTTGCTGAGCAGCCTCTTGAAGGTCCAGTTCGCCCAATGCGGTCATAACGTCCCCCTCTGGTAAGTTGCTGTGTCCTTGCCCTTTGGCCTGGTTGGTGTCGGTAGAGTTAAAAGGCCGGTCGGAATCGCCTTTGAGGATCGACGGGACTTCACAACGTCGCTGGTGCAGTGGTCGGTCGTCTACGTGCTGGCCAGTCACGGCGACGCCGACTTGGTGCGCTCGGGATGTAGAAGTGGAAGTCTGGCCATGATCTCGCAGGCAATCCCTTCAGACTCGCCCTGCCAGGGCACTGGTTTTGCGGTGTCGCTCTAAGCACCGACAGGATGAAGAGTGAGGGCGACAAGGCACTGTCGCTCTGATGTGCAGGCTTATCCCACCAGCACGTCACTTGGTTCTGGCTGTGGTTCAGGCTCAGACCTTTGGCTGAATGCCAAAATAAAGTCAGCGGCCTTCGAGGCTTGGCTACTGGCCAGAAAGATGAAATTGGGGTTAGCTTCCATTGCCTTTAACCAGTGGCGAAGATATGCAGTGTGGTTGGTGAGGTTCTCCGAACAAGGCACGCCGAGCTCCCTGGCGAGGTAGCAAGCGCTGAGTTCGGCTACCAGCTCGCCCACGGCATAAGTGTTTGCGGATTCCTTGCGGTTCCAATTGAGGCGACTTTCATGCTCAGTCCAATGGGCAAGTTCGTGAAAGGCGGTCTCGTAATATTCGTCCACCACCGTGAAGGTCAACTTGTGCGGAAGTTGAATGAAGTCGCCGTCGAACGAATAGAAGGCCTGTGAACCGCCGAACCTGATGTCGGCCCTCGTCGCCACGATGGCGTACTCTGCGGCCTGGTAAGCCGCTTCGGGGACTAGTGATGGCCCGGTGTCAGTGGCGCCGACCCGCAGGTGGTCAAATGGTCCCTCAACTTGATCGATGTTGAACAGCGAGTACGTCCGCATCACGAAAAACTTGTTTTCGACCTCCTCACCTGCATCATCGGTGTCCATTCTTTCGATTGGCGACCAAAACACGATCTGAGTTCCCCATTGTCCCGGTGGCACATTTTCGGGGCGGCGTCTCACATTACCGCCTAAAGCTTTCCACTGGCGGAACGTTGCCCACCACTTGGATTCAAACCCGTGGCGCATCGAGGCCATGTCGAGCAGGACCGGATTGACCCCCCTATAAGGCTTCTTGCTGACGACATTCGTCGGAGAGCCAGCGTTGTTACTTAACCGCCAGGGCCGTCGCCAGGGTGGGACTCCGCCGCTCTTCAAGGCTGCAACAATTTGGCTGGTGATTCGCTGTCGGAGCTCGGTTTGACTGGCCATTTTGGTTCTCCCTCGGTTGGTGAGTAATTACCAATAGGCTGGTGTCCATTCAGGAAGTTGGTCGAGAAGGGCGTGGAGAAAAGTGTCATGAGATTTGAGACAAGGATGGGTCGCATCACCGCCGTTTTGGAAGTGATACTGGACGAATGAGACGGGTAGCCGGCCTCAAACGGCGTTCGGTCGAAATGGCGCAAGCAACGGCTCGACAATCACTTCGAGTATTCAGAGAACTTTCGGAATGGTGTGAATAGTCTCAGTCTCAGGCAAGTTCGAGGGCCACGTGCAGGAACCGAAGCACGGCTCTCGTCAATGACCTTCACTGCGAAACCGTAGCTCTCGGCCTTGAGGCACTGCAAGTCGTTGGCAAGCCGCTGAGTGCGACTCGATCAATCGAGGGGCGCTCAATTCTCTCCGTCGTCGCCTGACTTTCTATTAACCAAATAGATGACGAAGAGTGTAACGCCGACAACGAGAGTAAGAAAGGCGAGCACCAGGACGATGATGAGAACCTCAAGCGGGCCGAGATTGAAGAACCCAAGCATGATTCACTTCCCGAATTTATTTTGGGTTTCCAGCAGATCGTAAAGGTTCCGCCCGATGCCTTCACCCAGCACGAAACGATGGTTACGGGAGAACTTGCCGGTGTGATTGCACGACCACAGAATCAGGTCATACGTCTTCGTGATTATGACAAGTTCTTCATGCCTTTTAAGGTCCGCCATGCCTGCCTAATGTATAGTGTACAGATGTTTATTTTGTCATTTTCATTTTCGACCGCCTGCGGCGGTAGGTCGTAAAGCAGTAAAGGAGCCAAGCAGTAAAGTCCTCGCCGGACGGAAACCGAAATTGCTAGACCGGTTCGCCGGCACAACGGCGTCACGGTAGGCAGAACGAACGTACGACGCTTGAACGGCGAACGAGCCACCCCGCAAAACACGGCTATCTGTACTTTTGACCACTAATCCGCCTTCTTCATCCTCTGCCCCTTCATCCTCTGCCCCTTCATCTCCCTTGCCTGCAGGGTATGCTTTATACGCCTCCTGACACCATGTAAACACGTTGCCCTGACTGTCAAACAAGCCAAGATCGTTCGGCTTCAGGCTTCCCACCCGCCACGTCCGCTCCTGCGAGTTCTTGCTGTACCACGCATACTTCGCAAGCAACTCTTCCGTCTCGCCAAAATAGCGACTCGTCAACGCACCTGCACGGGTCGCATATTCCATCTCCGCTTCCGTTGGCAACCGATACCCCCTCAGGCTCAGGTAGTTCGCCCTCAGATTGATCTTGTTACCCTCGATCTCGTAACACCACTGATCTTCTGCAATGCCCTCTTCCTTGCTCAACCAGTTGCAATAGGCCGCCGCTTCGTACCAGAGCACCCCACCAATCGGACAGGTCGGTTCAGGATAACGCCTCATCTCGATGTGCGAAAACTTGGGCTGAAAACGCAAGAACTGTTCCTTCGTCACTGGCGTAGAGGCAAGGGCAAACGTCCGACCAATCCTCCTCTTGTGCTGAGTCTCGTTACTTCCCCTCCCCACTTCGCTAGGCGGCGATCCCGTCATGAACTCCACTGGACCACCAACCACCACCATCGTCTGACCCTGACCGTTCACGTACCATTGCGGCGGGGCTTTCTCTTTGTCCTTCGTCACTAACTGCTGAATCCCCTCCAGACGTTTCTCCCGCTGCTCTTTGTCTTTCGCCCACTCGTCGTTGGTCTGTTTCAGCCACGCCTCTTGCTTCCATGTTCGCAACAGCCATTCCGCCGACGCATGAAGTCCAGGATCGGCCTCCGTGCGATAGATTTCCTGCAACTTCTCCAGCATCGCCTTACGATCTTCGAGCGCAAAATCCTCCTCGCCATACTCCCCCAAACTCAGAATCAACGCCCGCCGAATGCTTATGTCCGGCTCCTCGTTCACACGCCTGATGATGGCCTTGGCGTCCACCCCCAGCGGACTCAGCCGATGAATCACATAGCTCCGCACTCTCGGATCGGGGCTGTGTTTCAGGAGCGGCCAGACCTTCCCTGGCTGGTTCATTCTCAGCAGAGCCACCGCCGCATTCGCCTGCCGTTTCGCTAACGTCTCCTTGTCATTATCGGCAACAACAGGCCGGTGCCATACCGAGGCCGTTACGCTTACACCGCCTCCAAGATCGGCCACCGACAAAGAAACAGGACGGTAGCCTTGAGCGATCAAGGACTTGCTCCGGGCCAGATGCTCCACCGGATCAAGGCCATGAACTTCCACCGACGCCGACAGAGCGCTTTCCCGCCAGACGGCAGTGTAGCGTCGGTCCAGTGCTACGCCTTTCAGTAGCGCCGAATAACCAATGTGTTGCCGAATCGGGTCGAGGTCGGAGTCGGTTTCCATGTGCATGTAATCGCTGTAGCCTTGGGCGATGGCCTGCTTGAGCAAAGCCACGGCTCGATCCGCATAAGACCTGGCTCTGGTTTGATCTTTCTTTTTGGCGACCGCCTCGGTAGCGAGGGAATAGGCACAGGCCGCATCGTACAGAAAGCCCGCTTGCTTGGCATTGGCGGTGACAGCGGCTTCCAGCCGCTTCATTCCCTGGTCCTCATCGCCAAGGTAAGCCGCTACCAGGGCATCTGCATACGCCTTGGTACTTGGATCGGCACTCAACACCGTGAACTTGGCAAGGTCGTCCCTGGCCTCTTTTCCCTTGCCCAGCCGAGCCTGGACGATGGCCCGATACTGATAGCCGGATACTTCTTGCGGCAACTGCTTGATGACCAATGATAAGTCGGCTAGGGCCTTCTGGTTGTCCTCCAGGTTGAAGTAAGCCAGCGCTCGCTGCAATCGGGCGGCAGCATCGTTGGGCTTGCCTTGCAAGAGCTTCTCGGCTTCCTGGAGTTGCTCCGTGTAGCGTTCCTTCGTGCTTGGGATCGGCCCCGCCTTGCTGACCTGAACATCGACCTGCAAACCTCCCAGGCGGTTTTCGTTTCTGTAATCTGATTCAATCCCCGAAAAAATCCGGTAGGGTGGAGCGTTCTGACCTGGAACCTTCCTCCAGATCGCACAGATGCGTGTCATGCCGTCCGGGGAAACCATCTGGGAATAAGTGGCTTGCCGATAGCCGTCCTTACGAAGTGCATCGGCTTTGCTTCCCAGGTTTTTCTCATTCAACCCGACTACGAGTTGGGCTGGTGGCGTATTGGCTGCAACCTTGACCCACAGGATGGCGTAAGTCTCTTTGCCATCGCTCTGGTAGGCGCTCACATCCATCGGGTGGAAGGTCTGCTTGCGTGCTTCCACGTCTCGCTGGCGTATTTCGTCGGCAGATAATCCGTGTGCCATCTGCCATTCCTGCCCATCCCGTGTCCAGACCGCCGCCACTTGAATGCCCTTGGCATCGGCATACGGACGAAACCGGGTGGGTCGATAGCCCGATGCCCGCAACTCCTCGGCTCTTTTGATGAACTCTGCCAAGGGCATGTTCTGGCAGAAGGCAAACCGCTCGTGCAACATGCCGTTGGCCGCTTCGATTCTTCCTCTCATTTCGGCATCCGGCTCTTGCCACGACGGGTTCAGCGGCGTGTCGCTCCACGTGGGCTTGAGTTGCTTGGCTACTTCCGCCAGAAGCAGCTTCGCTCCACCCTCTCCGGTCTCTTTTACCTTGGGATAAATCACGCTAAACTGCTTGGCGTCGGCGTCCATCACCAGATCAGCCAACACCTGCGGCTGGTCGGCGGCATAATCAGCGAGGATGGCGGTCGCAAACCCTCGCTCGGTTTCGGACTTGTTCTTGCCTCGATAGACCTCGCCCAAAGACGTTAGCAATCTGGATTTGGCAGGCCGAAGGAGTTCGAGAAGCAAGGGGTAGTGGCTGGGATTCTTCTGCACCGCCGTCAGGAGTTGCTTGACGATCACAGGTGAGGCAGCCTGCCAGCAGCCATCTCCTGCATCTTCTGGAACAATTTCACAGCCAGCCAGCGCACATGCCGCCCGCAGACGCCTGTCAGGGTTTTCCTTCGATGCCGCCACTACTTTCCGTAATCGCTCCATAAGCTGGGAATTGTGCCGCTCTTTTAGAGCGTCACGGATAACTCGCAATTCTTCGGGATCGGCAGTCAGCAAACGATCATAGAGGTAATCGAACTGGCCTGAATCCACCGGCAGCAGGGCAAGGCTGGCGTGGAGCTTCTGCCGGGAGTCCTCTGCCCCCGTGTTGTTTTTCTCTTGAAGCAGCGGGTCAGCCCAAGCTCGGTACCGCCCGATCTCTGTGATAATCCCCGGCACCTGGGCAGTTTCGGCCTTGAGAAGCTGCCCTACCAAGCCAGCCGAATACGTCGCCTTCCTCCTCTCCTCGAATTGCTCTCGAATACCCAGGCCGGTGAAGGTCGCTACTGCCAGCAGCACGCCAACCAGCATCCCCCGCACCGCATGATACTTGCCGGCCTTCCTCATCATCTTCTGCTGCGGTGATGTCCAGTTCTTTTTTGCCGTGAACCACTTGATTTGAAGCCACTGCTGGAGTGAGGGCAGTTGCCGGTTTTCAGGTCGGGCATTCCACACCGCCGCACGATCAGCCAAGAGCAACTCCGCCCGGCCCCGCCTTGTCTCCTTCTGCTTACGGGTCAGCCATTCTCGCAGGGAGTGAACCAAATAATCGTGAGTCAATTGGAAATACTTCTCACCGGCTTTCAACAAAGAGGCGGAACCCTCCTCTTTCCCTTCCGGGTCGGTCGGCGTGATGAGCCGAAGTTCGCCGTCGAGAATCCGCAACAAGTTTTCGAAGTTCTTGGGCTGGACGGCATACCCTGATGCCTCCAACAATTCCTGCTGCGACCGCATGGTGCCCTTGATATCGGTCCCGGATTCGGGAAGCAGAGCTTTCAGTGCCGCTTGGGCTGCTTTCTGATGCAAACGATGTTGTGGTGGTGCGGTCGAGGCGGCGAAAGTTTCTTCAAGGAAGGTAACGCCCACGCCCTCCATCCCGCCCATTTCCTTGAGCATGGCGGGCGTCCACTGCCTCCCCTTCACCATCTCGGCAAAAAGAGCCAACCGCACGGAGATGATTTTGCCATCTTGGGCTAGACCAGCAACGGCTTGATCGAGGAAAGCTTCTTCGTCTTTGGGCAGATCACCAGCTCGCTCTGGCAAAGTCCCGAACGCTCGACCGAATGCTGCCAGCACTTTCTTCGCATGGCGTGGGTCAAAGAGATCGACCAGGGCTGAGTTCCGGCCTTCCAGAATCTCAACCTCTATCGCTTTCATGAATCGGCTGACGGCTAGCCAAAAATCGTCTCGCACCATGACGACGCATTGCAACCGTCCGCCATCACATTGCCGCAGGGCTTGCACCAGTTCTGGGTTCTCAGCTGTTCGCTTTGTATGAAGCCATTGTTCAAACTGGTCTAGGACGATCAGCACCTTCTTGCCCGGAGGAATACCTTGTCCTCGACGTAGTGCAGCCAGGCTTTCAGCCAGGCAAAGGTCGGGCGACAATCCAGAACCGAGCTTCCGTAGCGCTTTCAAGAGCCTGGCTTCGGTCTCGTCGGCGCTGGCTTCGATGTAGACTGCGATCACGTCATCAGACAGATAGGGTAACAGACCTGCCTTCACGAGCGACGATTTGCCACAACCACTTGGCCCGTAGATGAGACCGACCCGGAACGTATTGTCTGGGTCTGTCTCCTCGATCCGGCTCTTCCAGAAGTGTATACTGTCCGGCAACCCGTCTCGACCACGAGGCCCAGGGAGCAATTCCAGGAAAAAATAGGCGTCATTGGCGTCGAATGAGCGAAGGCCCTTGGGAACGATCTTGATCGGTGCTGAAGGAGTAAGCACTGGCTCGGGAGCAGCTATGGTAGCCCCTTGGGATAACCAGTGATGCAGATCATCGGCCAAATCAAATGCAGTGGTGTAACGCTCGCTCGCACGCTTCGCCAACGCTTTCAAGCAAATGCGTTCCAACTCCTTGGGAATCGCCACGTCCAGTTGCCGAGGAGGGCGGGCATCAACCGCCGTAATCCGAACCAGGAGGTCCAGATTATCATTGGCAATGAATGGGCGACGGCCTGTCAATAATTCGTAAAAGATCACGCCGAGGCTGAAAATGTCGGATCGCCCATCCACGAGATGCGCTTCACCATTCGCCTGCTCGGGACTCATGTAGGCCGGGGTGCCTGCGATGCCTGCCTGTTTCCCAAAATCCTCTTCTTTCAGCGCCAGCCCAAAGTCGGTCAAGTAGGGCTTGTTGTGACCATCCAGGAGAATGTTGGCAGGCTTCAGGTCTCGGTGAACCAGGCGCTTCTGGTGGGCATATTGCAAGGCTTCGGCCACCGTCGCCACCAGTTGGGCCGACTCGGAGAAAGAGAAGCGGCTCTGTCGAAGCTTCTTTGCCAGGTCGCCACCTTCGATGAACTTGGAAACCACAAACGGCAGTCCATCTTCGGTTCGGCCCATGTCGTGGACGGGGACAATGTGCGGGTGGTCCAGGCTGGCGACCACACGTGCCTCGGCAAGATAAGCTTCGGCGTCTTCCAGTTTGGTAATGCGGCTTGCATGAGGCACTTTGATGGCCACATCCCGCCGTAGTTCCGCATCATGGCCTTTGTACACGACACCGAAACCACCCGAACCCAATGTGGCGGTGATTTCGTAGCGACCCAGACGAGCGGGAGGTTGGAGATCCCCTGTCTTGCGAAAACCGGGAGAGATTTTGACGGAATCCGGTTCAGCCCCTGGTGGGACGGTCGAGTTCTTAGCGATCAACTGCTGAAGTTGGTCCTGGTATTGGGGAAAACGCTCAAAGTATTCTGCAAACGTGAGCGTGGGCTCGGTCCGTTGACGGAGGGCATACTCCGCTTGGACCAGAACAACCACTAGGTCGGGAGTCTCTGTCAACTGCGGGTATCGCTCCAGGTAGCTCTCGACCCGCACCGCTTCCCCCGCCTTCAGTCGCAATTCAAGGTCGATATAAACCAATTCGACCAAGGCCCTCGTTCGTCGAGCCTGATCATCGGGCAGATAGTTCTCGATGGCGGGACTCTGGCCGTGTCGCCAGGCATTTTCAAAACGCCCGATGATTTCTTCGAGCCAGGTCAATCCGGTCGTGGGCGTTTGGTTGCCTGCAAGCGGCTCTGCGGGCATCGGGTATCTCCTGGGTGTGGTACATCGGTTGACTCGAATTATCCCATGTCCACTGGTACGGTCAAGGAAGAGGTTGCTGGTGCAGATTCCTGTTTCGACAGGGTTTTCTTTGGAAGGTCCGGTGCGAGAAGCCCATTTGTTCGCCGTTTATCGCACCCAGTCGGCAAAATGCGTGCTTGCAGGCGAATGATTGGCTCTGAGGGACGAAAAGCGATTACTGACTTCCATCTTTATGCCATTCGAGGCGCTCAAATCGGCTTAAAACGGGATTTGGCCGTGAAGTGAAGACGCACCTGGCTGAGCGTTCCTGCGTTTATCTGGATTAATTCTTGTTGATCTGGGACGGGTTCTGTCAGTTGCCGGAGAGGAAGGAAAACGAGGTCTACCACTATAGCAATCTCAACGAGAGGACATCCCCCAGTATCAATAATACGAATCCACGCAGCCAGATAAAGAAGGGTCGGCGGGCTTCATCCCAGTACATGATCACGAATACGAGGCTGATCGGCGCTAGAAACAGGCATCCCAATCCCCACAGGACGCTTTCCTGAAACGCCAGTACTACGATCCAAATCAATGCCACCAGGCAAACGAGCCAGCCGATTACCGAGATTACGAAAGCGAAGGTCGCCATCACGACGCTCCCAGATGTATGGGTGAAGGTGAGGCGTCTAGGCTTAATGCGCCGAACCGGATAGCAAATCTTACCATGTGCGCCGTCTCTTGGTACTTCATTTGGAGTCCGACTGGTAGACGGTATGCTGGGTTTAGCAGCCGGCGGTCCCCTCACGCTGCTTATCTCCTATCAGCGCCACTTCCCGAATACGAAATCTGGCCGTGCCCGCTCCCATGCTGAAGCATCGTTTGGCTCTGCAAGGATTGGCTGTGGACTTTGATCCCCTCCATTTCGTATCCTTCCACCTTTCACTGGCGAGAATGAGATTGGTAGTGCGTTGGATCTCTTTGAGAAAGTAAGGCGGGCCGTGGATGGCTGCGATCTTGATGAGCTTACCTACGATCCCTGGCCGGAAGAATGGGGGATTCATCTCCTAGCAGCACCACTTCCCGAAGGTGAAATTTGGCTGCCCCATGAAGGAAATGACTGCGGGGTCAAGCCGTAAAGCGGTCAAGGCTTGAAGGTCCTCGCCAGACGGAAACTGAAGCCGAAGGCACGGTAGTTCGGCACGATGAGAGTACGGTCCTCAGAACGATAGACCGTCGCATGAGAGCTGAACGAGCCGCCACGCAGCACACGCTTCGTGGCATTATTAATTTCTTCTAAATCATCTTTGTCCCCTGTAACCTTTTCCTCTCTTCCTTTGCCATTCACCTTGTAAGCATCTTGACACCACTCCCAATCATTCCCGTGCATGTCAAAAAGTCCCAGGTCGTTGGGCTTCAGTTTCCCTACAGGTTGACTGCTGTCGCCAGAGGTTGCAATATACCAACCATACTTGTAAAGCAAGTTGCTCACCTCGCCAAACGAGTATGCTGTCTCGGCACCGGCTCGACACGCATACTCCCATTCTGCCTCAGTCGGCAAGCGATAGCCGGTTCGCTGCAAATATTCTGGTGCTTTCCTCATGCCCTCGGAGTACTTGCACTCCTTGTTCGGCTCGTAGCACCATTGCTCCTTCGGCATTCCCTCCTGCTCACTTAACCAGTTGCAATAGGCCGCCGCATCGTACCACGTCACCATGTCCACCGGGCAGTCACTTGAGGGTGCATACCGCTTCTCGTGCTTATGCTGCTTGTTGAATCGGAGAAATTGCTCCACCGTAACTTCCTTCGAGGCAATGACAAAGCTGCGACCGATCTGCTCACGATGACGCTCACTCCCTTCACCCACCCAGAACTCCCCTGGCTTTGGGATCACCGTCATCGTCAGGCCCTGGTGAGTGACGTACCATTGCCGCTTGCCTTCCACCTTCCCGGTCGCCAATACGCTGTCAATTTCCTTTAACTGGTCTGCCGTCTCCCACACTCGCAGTAGCCATTCGGTTGCTCCATGAATACCCGGATCAGTGTCATCACGGTAAAGTTGCAGCAAACGGGGCAGAAGGTTCAATCGCTGGTCCAATGATAAACGGTCCAGGCCATATTCACCGAGGCTCAAGAGAATGGCTCGCCTAGCGGACACATCTTTTTCCTCATCCAACCGGGAGATCAACACTTTCGCATCTACACCACCTGGAGCCGCCCGGTCGATCAGATAACTCCTCAACGTTGGATCGGGCCGATGCTCAAACAATGGCCAGACCTTCTCCCCCCGCCCCATGGCCAGCAGGGCCACGCCAACACTAGCTTGCCTCTCTGCCAGAGCGACTTTATCGCCTACCCAAGCATCGACGGCGTTGTTTTCATTTAAGTGCTTCTCCAGCCGGGTATAAGTATCGGGTACATCGCCAGCGTATTTGCCATAGACAGTGATTATCAACCCTCTTTCCAGAACGCTGCGTTTCTCGTCCACAAGAAAATCGGCCAACGTTGGGATTAGCCAGTGTCCCACACCCTTCAAGGCATCAGTCCATTGAGCGATCACAAACGGTTTCTGGATGACCAACGTTGCCGCCACGCTTTTACTTACTTTTTCCCAGCGAGGATCGTCGGGAGCGAAAGCCGCCAAAGCACAGGCCGCACGAAAGCGTTGGTCTTGTTCACTCTGCGGATTCTCCAACAACGTCCACAATTGCTCCGTCAGGTCAGCCTTATGGCCCAATAACGATTCCCGAATCACGATCACTTCCTGGGGGTCGCCCTGGAGGAGTCGTTCGTACAAATACTTCACCTGCCCAGAGTCCACAGGCAACAGGGCGAGGCTGGCATGCAGTTGCTTGCGAAAGTCTTTGTCTTTTTTAGCCTGGGCATAGGCATCTTGCAGGAGGTGATCAACCCAGCGACGATAAGCAGCCATGTCCTTGACGATCCCTGGTACGTCTGCTGTCGTGGATTCAAGCAGACGATCTCGAAGTCGCCGCCCCTCCAACCGCCCAAAGCCTTCCCAGCTTCCCAAACCGATCAAGGCCAAAACGACACCCACCAACGCCGCCCGCACCGCATGATACTTGCCAGCCTTGCTCATCATCTTCTGCTGCGGAGGCGTCCGGTTCTTGTTCTGCGTCAACCACTTGATCTGGAACCACTGAAAGAGCGACGGAAGTTGGCGGTTTTCAGGTCGGGCTTTCCACACCGCCCCACGATCCGCCAAAAGCAATTCCGCCCGGCCACGACGAGTTTCCTTCTGTTTGCGAGTGAGCCAGTCCCGCAGGTTCTGAACCAGATGGTCGTGCGTCAATTGGTAGTATCTCTCACCCGCTTTCAACGAAGAGGCGGAACCTTCCTCTCTGCCTTCTGGGTCGGTCGGAGTGATCAGGCGAATCTCACTATCAAGAATGTGAATGAGCTCGTCAAATTCTTTGGGTTGGTTCCTGTAGCCCGACGCATCGAGTATCTCGCCGTACGACCGCATCTCGCCCTTGATGTCGGTACCGGATTCGGACAACAGAGCCTTCAGCACGCCTCTTGCCGCTTTCTGGTGCAGCCGATGCTTAGGGTTCGCCGTTTGGGAAGAAAAGGTTTCCTCAAGGAACGTGACGCCGATTCCCTCGGTGCCGCCGACTGCCTTCAAGGAAGCGGGTGTCCACGGCCTGCTTTTCATCATTTCTGCAAACAACGCCAACTGAACGCAGATGATTTTGCCTTCCTGAGCCAAGCCTGACACCGCTTGCTTCAAGAACTCTTTCTGCTCCTTGCTGATTTCGGCGTGTTTCTCGGGAAGTCTGCCGAACGCACATCCAAAGGCAGTCAACACCTTCCTGGCGTGATCGAGGCCGAATAGGTCAATGGCGGCGAAGTTCCTTCCGTGAACGAGTTCGACTTCCAGTTCATTGAGAAACCGAGTAACCGCCATCCAAAAATCGTCCCGCACCATCACGACACACTGCACTCTGCCCCCATCGCACTGCCGCAGGGCTTGCGTGAGGTCGATATTCGTTTCTCCTTTCTTGGCGTGCAGCCATTGTTCAAACTGGTCCAAGATGATGACGACTTTCTTCCCGACTGGAATGCTTTGCCCCCGACGCAGTGCCGCCAGCGTCTCTTTCAGGCCCAGGTTGTTAGGCAGGGCGGGACACCATTTCCGCAATCCGTTCAGCAGTCTTGTCTCTGTCTCCTCCGCAGTCGCCTCAACGTACACGGCGATCACGTTGTCGGACAGCCGAGGCAAGAGACCTGCTTTCACCAGTGACGACTTACCACAACCACTTGGACCGTAAATGAGGCCCACAGCGAAGGTGTTGTCGGCGTCTTTTTCTTCGATGCGAGTCTTCCAGAACCGAATACTGTCTGGCAGTCCTTCACGATCACGAGGGCCGGGCAGCAATTCAAGGAAGAAGTCAGCATCGTGAGCATCGAAGGAGCGCAACCCTTTCGGCACGATTTTGATTGGCTGTTGGTCCGAGGCCGGAGTAGGCGCAGGACTAGGAAGCGGAGTGGGTATCGAGGCAGCGGGAGGAGTAACGGGTGCCGAAATATGGGATCGAAGCGCTTGCCTCTCCTCTTGGGTAGATTGCTCGAAAAAATGCCGCAGATCGTCGGCCATGTCCTTGGCGGTGGTGTACCTTTCCGAGGCCCGCTTTGACAGGGCCTTGATGCAAATGCGTTCGATTTCTTTGGGGATCGTGTCGTCCCATTGCCGAGGTGGACGAAGTTCCATGCTCGTGATTTGCTCCAGCAGCTCCTCTGGGGAGGTCGCATGAAACGGTCGTCGCCCCGTCAAGAGTTCGTAAAAGATCACGCCGACACTGAAAATATCGCTACGTCCATCGACCCTATGTCCTTCCCCACGAGCTTGTTCTGGACTCATATAGGCAGGAGTTCCAGCGTAGCGTGGCCCCTTGCCGATGTCCCGTTCCCGCAAAGCCAAACCGAAATCGGCCACATAAGACTTGCCGCTGTCGTCGAGCAGGATGTTGCTTGGCTTGATGTCTCGATGGACCAGCCCCTTCCGGTGGGCATAGTGAAGTGTCTCAGCCACGGTTGCCACGAGTTCCACTGAATCCGCCACGGAAGGCCGATTTGCTTTAATTCGCTCGGCCAGAGTGCTACCTTCGATGAACTTCGACACGACGAAGCAGGGGCAGTCATTCGTACTGCCAACATCGAAGACGGGGACGATGTGCGGATGATCAAGGGCGGCAACAGTGCGGGCTTCGGTCAGGTAGGCTTCGGCGTCTTCGTTGGTAGAGACTCGATAAAGGTGCGGGACTTTGATGGCCACGAGACGCTGCAATTGGTCGTCGTGGGCCAGGTAGACGATGCCAAATCCGCCTTTACCAAGCACCCTTTCGATACGGTAACGACCAATTCGCTCGGGCTGCGCTGGAGCGTTGGCAGGGAAAAGTGAGGCTTCCTCGGCTGCTGTTCCACGGGTTGACTGCGGATCGTTCATGCGATGCCGGGCTTTGGATGCTTGGTGCAAGTGGTTTCAAAGCAAAGGCCAGTTTACCAGGACGTGACGGTGTTCTCCACAGATACCACCTGGACGTGCAAGTTACCGTTTTGAACAGGCGCTACTTGCCTAGCGACCTCTGCGGGGGCTAGGATGCTGGGTGGGTTCGGCGAATGGTGGCTGATTGCCTCGGCGGCGGAGCAGGCGGCCTATAAGAACCCGAGTTGTTCGGCATCACTTCTTGGAGCATTAGTCTTGGATGTGCTTTTCGGCGGCCTGATTATCCTGGTCGGCTTCGGGTCAGCACTCGCATACATACCGCTGCAACTCTACACCGGCATCAGATGGCGAGGCGCCTGGCGGATCGTGGCGCTCGTGCCTCTCTTGCTGATGATTCCGGTATTCGCCATCACTGGGCTTGCCTTCGCACAGCAGAGTAATCTGTGGCCGATCATTTTGATCTTTGCTGCACCAGTCGGCACCGGTTGCCTGGTCATCCTCATGGTAGTTCGGCGCTTGGGGACTCAGCCGCCTTGAATTGTCAGCGATGAATGCGAGGGTAATTCTTGACCTCGATTAGTGGGATCAGTTCATCACAACGGGATGACTTCAACCCTTCACAGCGCCGAAGGCCGCAAAGCAGATGTTCTTGTGCAGAATTTCGACTTGGCCGAACCCGACCTGACGCAACAGGTCCAATTGAAACATCAGGGGACGTGGCGTGTCTTGCTCTTCGACTTCTGCGAACACATGGTCCCGATAGCACTCGTCCTTGAGGCGGGTCAGGTACTCGCCGTACTGCTTATGCATAAGTTCCCGGACCGGAGGGATCGAACTCTCAATCAGGTCGAAGACCCATACGGACCCACCAGGCCGCAGCGTCCTGTGGAACGATGTGAAGACATCCCGCCACTCCTGGTCGGTACGCAGGTGGTGCAATACGGCGGCGGCCAGCACGATGTCGAAGTGCCCATCAGGGAGTTCGACCTCTCGGATGTCACCCTGGATGGATTCGATGCGACCAGCGGTTGCCCGGCTGGCCCGTTCCGTGGCCCGGTTGAGCATCGGCTCGCTCAGGTCGATGAGGGTGACATCGAGGTTTGGAAGATGCTCCAGCAACTTGAGGGTGTAGTTGCCGGCCCCGCAGCCAACGTCGAGGACATGGCGGGCGAGTGGCGTCGTGGCTGCTGCAGCTTGGGCGACCAGCGCCATAGCCAGCGGGGCATCTACGGTCGCCGACTGGCCGGTTTCGAGGTTGGAGAACCGCTCCACGTCGGCGTCGAACCGCTGCCGGATTTCCTCGACCGTCGCTTTCATCACTCCCTCCAGGAACAGCGGGTGACAGCAACTGCTGCCATCACTTTCATTTCGCTCCCTCAGGCTCCAGGTCTCGGTTTATTCGGATGCGATTCCCGAACGGGTTGATGACTTGAAGGCACTTGGCTTCGTAGAAGGTCGTTTCGATCCCCATCGGCGCTACTTCGACAGCACGCCTGCCAGTTGCCTCACCTTTTCCGCCCCAATCTTGTCCGCTACTTCCTTGACTGCCTGGATCTCCTCCAGGCTAAACGCTTCACCAATCTTGGTGCCAGCGGGCCGGCCAATCACTGCGCTTTTGTTTCCTCCTGAGCGGATCGTACTCTTGTAGTTCGAAATCACGTTCGGCTCCATCTTGATCCCGAACTCTTTCTTGAGGTGGGCCTGGATCGCCTTTGGCTTGGCGTCACTCCCGAGAGTGGCAAGGGTCCGCCGAACCCCTTCCATTTTGCTGATTCCACTCTCGTTTCTCGGTTGGCTCTGTGGCATCGATTTGGTCTCCTGTTGGAAGTTGGAGGGCGACCTTGGCGGATATCTTAGGGCTGAAATTGTTGATGGCCAAGTTTGGGCGAGCTCTTGTCCATTATTCAGTCATTGCCGTTACCTGGTCTCCTCTTCCTCCGGTCAGGTCGAGTCTGCCTAGAATAGCCGCACCGGGATATTTCAGACTCCAGCAATGGGGGAAAATGCGATGGCTACCTACGTGACCCTTATCAAGTTCACCGAGCGTGGTGTCAAGGACATCAAGGATACCTGCAAGCGAGCAGCCGACTTCAAATTCCAGGCCAAGAAACTCGGCATCGAAGCAAGGAGCAGTATTGGTGCATGGGAGCTTACGACGGACTCATCGTTTTCGACGCACCAGACGACGAGACAGCGAGCGCAGCAATGCTTTCGTTGAGTTCACGGGAGAATGTCACCACTCAGGTTCTCCGATCCTTTACCGCTACCGAAATGAGCAAGATCTTGGGAAAAATGTCGTGATGCCGAGAGTTGCTCGTCACCATCAATGAATGAAACTAGTTGCTGACCTCACGCAGCTTATGCCGTGGGCCTCGGCGATTACAGTTCGGTCCTGCGAACGCCAGGTATGCACCGGCACCGGGGGGGATCCTCAAAGAAAACTGGCTAAAGTGCGAGGTCACGGAGGCGGTGGTCATCGTCCACGGCGTCGTGTCTTCCTACTACCTCAAGCAAATGGCGCAGAGGATCATTCAACACATCGAAAGGGTAGAGATCGTGATGAACTTAGTGGAAACTCGCCAGAGCGAATGAGACTCGGACTTCCGGGTTGACAGAAATAAGCGCCCACTTCAACCCAGGTCACTGTGGCATCGACTCCTTGCAAGTAACTCGCCGCCGCAAGAAAGCGAGGGAAAAGAGCATGTCCGTTACTCTGAGACGGGGCGTTTCCAAGAACCAGGGATTGGCGGTTTTGTCCTCGTGGGCTTTGATCCTGGTTGGTGTGGCTCCATGTTTTGTGACACTTGCTTGTTTGGCAGTGGCCTTGACCCTCGTGGTTCGGGTGGTCCTGGTCTTGGCCATGTTGATTCCACTGGTCTTTTTCTTCGCCCCGGTTCTCCAAGTTTGCGGGTCTCGATCTGGCCGGTCATGGTCCCTGGTTGGCTCGGCCTTCTGGTGCCCTTGGTTATGGTCCTGGCTTTGGCAGTCCTGGTGGCAGTGGCCCTGGTTGTGCTGGAAATGGCTTCGTTGAATTCTGTTTCCGTCGCAAATGGAACCGAGGCGAGGAGTTGGTGCTAGCCGTTACGGGCCGTGGTGGTGATGCTTCGGGCATGGCCATTTGCAATGTCTCGGCCCACGAAAAGGAAGTCCTCCAAATCACGCACCTGGACCACCTGTGGCCGATCTGCTCATCGAGGAGCGAGGCGTTGAAGGCCGTCAAGGATTGAGCGAGTAGCGCACTTGTGGAGGATAGGCAAGTTGGCCTGCCGCCAGAGCCTTCTTTCGACCCCTCACAGAGTTTTGGGGCTTCCCTTACGACTATCGCCCATCTTTTTCATGAAATTCCTGTGAGCTCTGCGCCAATCTCCAGAATCTCGTTGAGTTCGGCAGCAAAATGGCTAAAGTGAGACCTGGCCGGATGGCCGTATTCCTTTCTTGACTTCCCTTCGATCCCGTTCGCTGGGGCGCCACCAAATCAATTTGACCATCCAATCCGAGGCCGATGCGTCGGTCAAGCCAGGACCTTAGCCGCTCCTGGCGGGGATGGATTTCTGCGAAAGAACTCTCCGAGCAGCCATCACTGTGAGGTGGGAAACGGGCAAAGAAGCCTTGCTGTGCGACACTGCACGCAAGGCTTTTCGTTTTTTGGCTACGCAAGGAGATCGCCATGCCTTTGTTCGACGTAGGGGACGGTGAGCCAGAAATCCATGTCAGGATTAAAGAGTTGGCAGAAGGACGCTTGCGCAGCCATCCGCATCTGGCTCTGAAAAATATTTGTTGTGACTACCTCGATGGGGTGTTGTCCCTGCGAGGCCGCCTTCCCACTTACTACCTCAAGCAATTGGCTCAGGAAGCCGTCGCTGAGCTGGAAGGGGTAGATCGAACTGACAATCAGATTCAGGTCGTGATGCCCACCTTCCGGTCACGCTATGGCTAATGGTGAAAATGCTCCAGCGCAAGACAACCAAGGAGAAAAGCCAATGGACAAGTCCCATTGGACTGTAAAGGCACATCAAGGCGATAGCTGCCCCACTCTACCATTCGGTCCTGCGCATTTCGTCCCTAATGAGGAACACGTCGCAGTGCTGGGGACTGGCAGCCGTTTCGACCTGTTGCGTCGAAAGGACGATTTCCTTGACGAAGGCGTAGCTGCGCTCTTCGACTTGGCGAGTGGGAAGGCGGAGCTTTTGGCTCTATCCTTTCAGACCGGGAAGTTCACTCCGGCCAGGGCGACGACGTGGCTTGCCGAGCGAGGCTTCAAGCCCCTGCTGTTTGTCCCGAACTCAGGCAGCCTCGCTGACGCTCCGCTGGCCGCTCAGATCGGGTCTGCTGTTTTCAGGAACAGCACGAACGGAGTCTGACGATGGTAGACAGAGACATCCTGTTGGTAGACGACGACATGGATGCCTGTGCCTCGATGTCAGACATTTTCTTGGACTTCGCTGGGCGTTTCGCCAGACAG
>DATGZX010000145.1:0-5627 GCA_035296965.1 Gemmataceae bacterium | reverse complement strand
CGCGACCTCACACCATCGACCAGGTCGGACAAAGGGCAGATCGACCGACGCCGACGGTGACGAGGATGTTGCGGAAGAACTTCTGCTCAACAAAATCTGCACCAACCGGCTTGACAACGGATCCTTCATAGATGCCATGCTGTGCGACACACCGTTAACCGGCAACGACCTGATTGTGGAGGCCGGACCAGGCATCAGAGCGGTCGTGGCACACTTGCGGAAGCATCGCCTGCCGGTGCGTATCCAGCCTGTCGAGCTCAGAGCCAGTGCCGAAGACGGCTTTGTCGAAGGACTCTGGCGCGTCACCAAGGCCAGTGTCATCGAAACGACCCGGCTGGTACTCCAGGAAGACCGCCTCGTCTTTGACGACCTGATGCCGCCGGAAGTGATGGCGAGTACGCCTTCGGCGCAGACGATCTATCACGGGTTATTGACATACGTTTACAACAAGACACCGCCAGCCAACGACGCCTTCGCCTCCCGCGAGGGAGCCGATGACGACCTGATCCTGGCGGTGGCGCTGGCCTGCTGGTTTGGCGAGTGTTGCCGGAAAACGTTCTGGATACGCTAGGCCCGCTGAAGGGCGCCGTCCAAAAGAGTCCGCGAACGCCGTCTAATGTCGCTGGGGAGCCCCTGGCCGCCGGCAACGTGATAGACTCCTGCCCGGGTAGTGGCTGCCGATCCCGATGAACAACCTTCCTTGATCAGGTGGTGGGAAGGTTTCCCAAGAAACTCCTGGATTCTCCGGGCCAGTCGAGGTAACTGACCGGTGCGTCGTCACCGGCAACGTTGGCTCGAGCGCGCCGCTCCCTCCCAACGCGGCGCGGCATCTGGGAAGACAACCATGGCTCCCCTTCTGGAGATCGCCTTTGGCAAGTCCCCTTCCACGCAGTATCCCGACGCCGTCTCTCTGGCCCAGACCCTCCCCGGCTACCGGGCCGTGGGCGAGGGCCGAAACATCGTGCACCGTGTAGCAACGTCCTCCAGGCTTGCGGATGAATCTACCTGGGAGCTGCTTGAGCGGCTCCTGGGCATCATCTCGGCATGGCGCTCGGCGAGCGTTGCTTTGGATGGACGCCCCTTGAAGTGCTGGTCGTTCTGGACACGGATCGCCGAGATCAAGTCCTGCTACACGCGCAGGGAGCAGTTAGGCACAGAGGACCTCTATTGCTCCGGCAAGAGTGGGCCAAGCGACGAGGGAGACTATTTCGGCTGCCGTCATGTCAGAGGGGTTAGCAGGACGCCGAACGAAGATGGGAATTCCTGGATAAGGTATGGCACCCTCTCCCAGAAGCGCGATTCCTTCCGCGTGGACAAGAAAGTCATGCTCGAGGTCCTCAAGACCCAGACCAAGGGAGAAGCCTGCCTCCTCTGTCCCGTCTTCGACTGGCGGCGGGTCCGTGCCGAGGTCAACGAGTTGCCTGCGGCCCTCAAGCTGGGAGACGAGAGCCCGTTCGAAGTGCGTTATTCCCGCATCGATCCGGCCAAGGCCTTGGGGATCAAGGCCAAAGAGTCCGCGCACGCCGACGACGGCGCCTGGATCGAGATCAATGGCAGTCCTTCCAGGGGAGAGGATAAGCAACCTGTTGAGCGCCAGGTACCAAGCGTCCGCTATAGCGATGTGGCTGGCCAGAAAGTTGCCCTGGAAACGCTCAAGAGCGTGGTGGAGTTACCGCTGCGGTACGCTGCTTACTTCGAAGCACTCGGCGTAACGCCCCAGACCGGCGTCCTTCTCTACGGGCCTCCAGGCAACGGCAAGACTCTGCTGGCCAAGGCCGTGGCCACCGAGAGCAATGCCCACCTGGAAATCATCAGCGGCCCGGAAGTGCTGTCGCCGTGGCTCGGCCAGAGCGAAGAAAACCTCCGAGGCGTCTTCGCGCGGGCGCGGCGCTGGGCTCCCAGTATCGTGCTCATCGACGAATTGGACAGCCTGGCGCCCCGGCGCGCCCTGTTGAGTCAGCACCATGATGTCCAGATCTTGTCACAGCTCCTGGTGCTCCTCGACGGTCTGGAGGCCCGCGGCCGAGTGGTCGTGATTGGAACCACCAACCGACTCGAGGCACTCGATCCGGCAATCTGCCGCCCGGGGCGGTTCGACTACCACATCGAGGTAGCGAGTCCCGACCGCAGAGGGCGCGCAGCCATCCTGCGCGTCCATCTGGCCAAGCTCAAGACCAGGCGTGCCTTCGGACTCGATGATCTGATCGCAAGGACAGACGGCTTCTCGGGTGCGGAGCTGGCGGCCTTATGCCGGGAAGCGGGCATACAGGCCATCCGGCGCGGCATCTCCCAGGGCCTGCCACCAGCGCGGCTGGTGGTGACCCAGCAAGATGTGCGCGAGGCTTTGCTGAGCTTGCGGGCCAAGCGGGTCCTGGAACCCATTGCCATTCCGGCGCTCAAAGATTTGCCGACAATTGCCTCGACTTGCTCTGCCAGGCGAGGTAAGGACTGAGCCGTCGTGCTTGCCTCGAAGTCTTTGCAGCCAAAGGAGCAACAGCCATGCCTACGCTCAAGAATCACCGCGCCGCAATCACCGTAGCGGCCACCTTGCCCACCTCACCCTCTACGAACGGCAGCCCACCGACGAACGGCAGCGCAGCTTTCGCCCTGACCTGCCGCGGCCGCTCGAGTTGGTCCGGGCTGTTACGTGTCAGCCTGGTTACCGTCCCGGTCAAGGCCTACGCCGCCGTCAGCAGCGCCTCCTCGTCGTCGCACTGTCATATGCTTCATGCCGGCTGCGGCCAGCGCATCGGCTACCAGAAGCATTGTCCCCGCCATGGCGCCGTCGAGTCGGCAGACATCGTCCGCGGCTACGAATATGCCCGCGACCAGCATGTCATGGTCGAGCCCGAAGAGCTGGAGAAGCTGCGGCCGGCGCGGGACAAGGCCTTGGTCGTGGAACAGTTCGTCGCGCAGGCGGAAGTCGACCCCACCTTCTATGCCGGCCGTAGCCTGCACCTCTTGCCCGACGGACCGGCAGCGCAGCACCCTTACGGCGTGCTGGTCGACGCCCTCCGGCAAGCAGGCAAAGTGGCCCTCGCCAGGGTGGTGTTATCGGGGAGCCGGCAACTGGTCCTGGTGCGCCCCTCCGGGAAGTTGCTGGCCTTGGACGTCTTACACTACCCCGCGCACGTGCGTCTGGCTGCTTCGTGGGAAGCCGACGTGGGAGCGACTGCGGCCACGCCTGAGGAGCGTGCTCTCGCTGCCCAGTTGATCGCCTTGTCGAGCGGTCCTGCCGATTGGGCGCGCTACCGTGATACCAGCGCCGAGGAACTGGCCGCGTTGCTGCAGGCCAAGATTGCCAACCAGCCACCGCCTGCTGCGGCGGAAGAGCCGGCGGCGATCTTGCACCTTCTGGACGCATTGCAGCAGAGTGTAGCGGCAACAGACAACGGCACGCCCGCGCCGGGCAAGGGCCGCAAGCCACGCGCGCGGAGGGCCAGCGCGTGAAGCATCTCCTGTATCCCATGCTGGCGACCCCGGCGACGCCCTTCGATGCCGAAGACTATTTGTTTGAGGTCAAGTGGGACGGAGTGCGGGCCTTGGCGGAGGTCGCGGAACACCGCTGGCGGCTCTGGGGCCGCACCGGCAGCGACTATACCGGGCGTTACCCGGAATTGGCTGTGCTGCGGCGCTTGCCGGCCGGCACGGTCGTCGATGGCGAGCTGGTCGTGCTTCAAGGAGGCCGGGCGGACTTCCCGGCTTTGTTGCAACGACATCAGCGCCAGGTCGCTGGTCCCCTCGATGCGCTTCGCCGGCGGCTGCCGATTCGCTATCTCGTCTTCGATCTGCTTTGCCACGAAGGACGGCCCCTACTGAAGGAGCCGCTCCACGAGCGGCGGGCGCGGCTCCGCGACCTGTTGGTCGAGATCGAGGAGCCGCTCCTGGCCTTCTCCGACGGGATCGTGGGTCAAGGCCGCGACTTCTTCGCCCGCGTCGTGGCCCAGGGGCATGAAGGGGTAATGGCCAAGCACCTGGCCAGCCGCTACCAGCCGGGCAATCGTTCGCCGGCCTGGAAGAAGATCAAACCCGTCCAAGTGCTGCCTTGTGTGATCGTCGGTTATCGTCCGGGGCGAGAAGGGGTACGCAGCCTGCTGGTGGCCAGCGTGCGCGCCGGCACGCTCTGCTATGTGGGACAGGTCGACCGGGGTTTGAGTGCCAAAGCGCAGGTCGAGCTGTCCCGGCGGCTGAGCCAACGGCGCCGGCCACAGCCGCTCGTGTCCTGCCCCGAGCCGGCCTGCTGGGTCGAGCCCGAGATCTATTGCCGGGTGCGTTTTCAAGACTGGACGTCCCACGGCCGGCTGCGCCATGCCGTTTTCGACGGCTGGCTCGAAGGTTCGAAGTGGCTCAGAAGTCGAGGGAATGCCCATGCGCAAGGAATCTGATCGCCGTGCTCGGAATCTGCTTGATCGGACTCCGCCCGGCGAGGTAAGGGTGTTGCCCTGTTGAGACGCCGCGTTGGCGAACTGTCCGCATCCGTGTCCTTTTTTTCGAGGAGAAGCATCATGGCAACGACCAAGAAAACCCGGAAGGCCTCGACCCCCAAGGCAGGCCAGAAACTCGAGACCGGTAAGGCCGCCCCGAAGCGGCAGCCGACCGCCGTCGAGAACGCCAAGAAGCTCAGCGCGCTAGCGGCCGCGGCGCGGGTGCTGAGCGAGAGCGGCCAGGCGCTGACGTGCCAGGAACTTATCGCGGCCATGGCGGCCAAGGGCTACTGGACCAGTCCCGCGGGTAAGACCCCCGCAGCCACGCTGTACGCGGCTCTGACGCGCGAGATCCAAACCAAGAAGGAAGCCTCGCGCTTCCAGAAAACCGAGCGCGGGAAGTTTGCCCTGGTGTAGCCGCGCCTACGAAGCCGAACCTACCTCGGCCGCCCAAGGCCCCCACGCGGGGCCTTTCGGCGTTGTGGGGCCTTCCCCTCGATCTCCCGTAACCCGCCGCCACCGACGCCAACGTCGGCGAACCGTGGGCCAACACGGCGGTCTTCCTACCCCCCCCCCGTTTGCCCACCAGCTTCCCTGGTTCCGACGTGGCCGGTGTCGCCGCCACGCGAACGCTGCCCTGGCACGCCCTGGAGCTTCTCTTCTCCCGAAAAATCTCCTGCCACTGAGCCGGTATTCCCTTGAGCTTGGCGCCGCAAGCGTGCTCACTGTCCAGTCGGGTTCACGGTTCCCCAAATCTTCCATAACGAGGAGCACGACATGCACCCAAACCTGGCCCAAGAACTGGCGGCGCTGACGCGGATGACCGTCGGCCAGCTCCGCCTCAAGTTCGCCGACCTCTTCGGCGAAGAGACGCGGTCCGGCAACAAAGCCTGGCTGGTCAAACGCGTTGCCTGGCGGCTGCAAGCCCGCGCGGAGGGCGATCTGTCCGAGCGCGCACGCCGGCGCGCCGAAGAACTGGCCCGGGATACCGACCTGCGCCTGACGCCGCCTCGACCGGCTAAGAACGCCACGAGTGTGGCGCAGCAGAAAACGCCCAACCTGCGGCTGCGCGCCGACACGCGCATTCCACCGCCCGGCACCATCTTGAAGCGTTCCTACAAGGGAAAGACCCTGCAAGTCCAGGTCCTGGAACACGGCTTCGCCTGCGCCGGGCAGGTCTATCCGACCCTGTCGGCGGTCGCC
>DATGZX010000144.1:0-43201 GCA_035296965.1 Gemmataceae bacterium | reverse complement strand
GAGGGAGTAAGTTCCATGAGTCGGCTTCCTTGCCCGGGCGATTTTGTGTTTTGAGCGACCTAAGTCTGCCCAAAACCGGCAAAGAAGCCGACACCAATTTACTCCGCCGACACTTAAAAATCTGCGAAACACGAACTAAGGGCCTTGCAAAATAGAGGAAACAAAAGCGGCGGAAAAGCGCCGCAGTCCAAAGAAGTCGCTTTTGGAATGCGGCGCTTTTTCGCCGCTTTTGTTTTCCCTTCCTCAGCAATTCACTCCGCCAACCCTTTAAAATCTGCGAAGGCTGGAACAGTTGCCGGAGTTACTCTACTCGCTTTGGCTTACAGTGCGTTTGCAACACCGGCGGGCGATCGTCGCCGCCACATAGCCGCCTTTGAAGCCGCTGTCGATGTTGACCACGACGACACCCGCGGAACAGCTATTGAGCATCGTCAGCAATGGCGCCAAACCATGAAACGCGGCTCCGTAGCCAATGCTTGTCGGCACAGCTATAACGGGACAGTCCACAAGCCCGCCGACCACGCTCGGCAAGGCGCCATCCATGCCGGCCACAACAACGATGACGTCGGCCTCGCTAAGCTTCGCCTGATGGCGTAACAAACGATGGATGCCGGCAACGCCCACGTCGGCCAACAAGGTGACGGCGCAGCCAAGCGCTCGCGCCGTGACGACGGCCTCCTGGGCAACCGGAAGATCAGCGGTGCCTGCCGTAAGAACGATGACCTGGCCGGTAATCGATTTGGCCGGCGCTGTCGGCAACCAAAACGTGCGCCCCAGGCGATCTTGCTGACCGCCTGGGAACTGGCGGGCCAAATGCTCCGCTTGCTCTGCGCTCACTCTGGTCGCCAGACAATCTTGGCCTGCCTCGCAGAGCTTGCGGACCACGCCTTCCACCCACTCGCAGGTCTTTCCTTCGCAGAAGATCACTTCGGGGAAACCGCAGCGTTCGCGGCGGTGCAAATCAACGTGCGCATAACCCAAATCCGCCACGTCAGCTTCGCCCATTGCCCGAAGGGCGTCATCGACGCTCAGCTCTCCCGCTTGGACTTGCTTCAGAAGATTTCGCCGCCTGTCTATTTCCATGGAGATTCTCGTGAACTTGGGATAATGCAGGGGGCGTCATTCTGGTGGTGTGAATGAACGACGCACGTCTTATCTATCTTCATTAAACCCGGTCTCTTGCCGAATTGTTAGCCACTACGGAATCTAGCAGAGTTCGAATAGTCTATCCCACCGGCGGCACAATTTGCATTTGCTCTTTTGACCCACGATGCCCGATCGTTCAACGACCAATAGCTTTAGCCTTTTCGCCGCGACTCTCGATTTTTTTAAGTCATTCCTCCATACCGTCGATAAATCTTATACGGTCCGCGCCGGTAGTCCCTTCATTGGCGCTAGTTTTGTGGTGCCGACTGTCAAGATGGAGGAAGTTGATCATGGCCACGGGAACTCTGGCGTTGGCCTTGCTGCTGCTCACTCCCGGGCAAGCCCCAGCGGACGACGTGGTGCCGATGAACAGCCGCAATTTCAAAATCCCGATCCAGACCGCTGTAGCAGAGCGCGCCAAGATCAAGGAACTGATTCTTTTCTCTTCCACGGACAAAGGAAAGACCTGGCAGCAGGCGGCGGTGTCAGCTCCCGACAAGGACGCTTTCGTTTTCTACGCTCCCACGGATGGTCTCTACTGGTTCAACCTCGTCGTCGTCGATGAGAAGGGACAACGCAAACCAGCGGATCTCTACAATACTGTTCCGCGTCAAAAGATCCTCGTCGACACCCTCAAGCCAAACCTGCGCATTGTCTCCGCCGAGAGGCACGGCGAAGAACTCCAGGTGAAGTGGGAAATCCAGGAGGATCATCCTGATCTGAGCACGCTCAAGCTGGAATATCGAACGCCGGATGCACCTACCTGGATGTGGTACAGGGCGCCTGCTGCCGCAACGATGAGCGGGCAAGCTCAGTTCCGCTTTGCCAGCTCCGGTCCGGTTGTAGTCCGCATGCAAGTCATGGATCAAGCGGGCAATATTGGCAGTGATCAAAAGGAAATCCCGGCGAATCCCGCTGCTCCCAGCCCTCCTCCGGAACGAGTAGTGGCCGTCAACGCACCAAGCAATCAGTCAGGCAATTTGGGCGTCAATCCGTCGCCTATTCTGCAAGCCCCCCCGCCTTCTCCGTCCCCGGCTCCGGTGCCTCCAGCTCCGACCCTTCCCAGTACTTCGGTTGCCTACAGCCCGCCTCCGATGCCGCAAGCGCCGCTGCTGCCATCGGGCGCTACGAACACGGAGCGCATGCCGCCTGCTCAGATGGCTTCTAACTTCAACGAAGTGCGCGCACCCGCGGAGCAAGCCTGGGTTCCGGCTTCAAATTCAACCTATCAGCAAGCTTACAACCCGGTAGCAGATTTCAACAATCGCTACACGACACCCATCTCTTACGTGCCGGCCCCGACATCGATGTCCACGCAACCTTGGGGTGGGGGCGGTCCGCTGCCTCCTCTGCAGATCACCAACAGCACTCAAGTCACCCTGCACTATAGGGTGGATAAGGTGGGACCATCCGGAGTGGGCAGTGTCGAGCTTTACCTGACCCAGGATGACGGTCAAACTTGGCAGCGCTTTGCCGAGGATCCACACCTCACGCCGCCCATGACTATGACTGTGAATCTTCCGGGCGAGGGTGTTTATGGGCTCCGCCTTGTTGTCGGCAGCCGCGCTGGTCTCGGGCGCCGACCTCCCAGGTCGGGGGAACCGCCGCAGATGCGTGTCGAGGTGGATACTACCGCGCCCCTCACCAAGCTCTTGTACCCGCAGGCCGATCCACATCGGCGCGATGTTCTGATCATTGGCTGGAGCGCTAGCGACCGAAACCTTGCCGCCAACCCGGTAACTCTGGAGTGGGCTGAGGGGCCGGACGGCCCGTGGCAAACGATCGCCAACGAATTGACGAATAGTGGCCGGTATACCTGGCAACTTCCCCAGAGTCTGCCCTATCGCGTCTATCTTCGTGCCAAGGTCCGGGACACCGCAGGCAATGTTGGCATCGATGAAACTCCGGCTGCCATTCTGGTAGACCTCCATGAGCCGGAGGGTCAGATCACCGGCATCGAGGCCAACGCCCGGCATCCTTGAAGGCCCGACAATTCATGGGTGGCGCGAACGCGCCACTCGGCCCCGCTTATGTACATACCGTCGGGCAGTCCCGCCCCACCACCTTCGAGCAAACCGCACTCGAATCGCAACATTTGTACATGAGACTCCTTAAGGAATCTTTGCACGCTCTGCCCTTGCAATTTGCCATCCTGGGGTTTCGTGACTTAGACTCCAGACAGACCATTGACGACCAGTTCTCCGCGCACCTTGCAAGTGCGGCGGAAATATTCTGGCAACGGTTTGAGTCCCCACCCTCGCCTGGAAATATGATGGAAAAAGCGACGGAAACCTGGGTCACAGCGCCGGAACGGCCGATTTCGACAACGAACCGGGACGCATGCCTTGTGCACATTTATCCCACGGGACCCGGCATGGGTACGCGCTACGCTCTTAGCAATACTGCCCTGGTCATTGGCCGAGGCTGCGATTGTGAGATCCGCATTAACGACCATTCCGTTTCGCGTCGTCATGCCCGCATTCAGCCGGGGACCGACGGATACTACGCCGTCGATCTGCAGAGCACCAATGGCACCTTCGTCAACGACATGCAGGCATCGATGAGCAAGTTGAAAGATGGCGACTACCTACGGGCGGGAAACTGCATTTACCGTTTCCTTGCGGGCGGCAACGTCGAGGCGGAGTATCACGAGGAAATCTACCGTCTGACGATCATTGACGCTCTCACGGAGACCTATAACAAACGTTACCTGACGGAGTTCCTCGACCGCGAACTCTCTCGGTCGGCCCGGTACCAGCGGCCCTTGACCTTGATCCTCTTCGACATTGACCTCTTCCGCTGCATTAACGAGGAACATGGGCATTTGGGTGGCGATTTTGCCCTCCGCGAGATCTCCGCCCGGGTCAAATCGGTGATCCGCAAAGAGGAATTATTTGCGCGTTACGGCGGGGAAGAGTTCGTTGTCGTCCTGCCGGAAAGCACGCTCAGCGAGGGGATCAAAGTCAGCGAACGCATTCGCTCCATCATTGAAAACCACATGTTCGAGTTCGAGAACAAATCCTTCCAGATCACGATCAGCCTCGGCGTATCCACCACGATCGGCGACGAAGCCATGACGCCCTCCGATCTGATTCGCCTGGCCGACGACAAACTCTACGAAGCGAAACGCTCGGGCAGAAACCGAGTCATGGCATAGTGCTCCGTCACGTCCGAATGAATGAGTACGTAGTTCCGGCTTCGGCTGGGGAAACCGCCCGAGGTCGAAATTACGAGCCCAGCGCGGGAAGAATGCCAGGACCTCAGGCTCTGCTGACTCAGTTAAGCCGTGGCCGGCCTTCCCGGTTCGTCGCGGGTCGATTACAGGATAGGTGATAGAAGGCGGCAAGCGTTATCCATCAGCCTTCCCGCAAAGGGTCGGCCGGCATAGGCATGACGTTCGAGGCGGATAGCCGTCGTCAAATCGTGGAGAAAGCTTTTTTCCAACTCGGCCACCACATCGGCAGAATAAATCAGGCAATTCACTTCAAAATTGAGATACAGGCTGCGGTTATCCAGATTCGCAGTCCCCACCGATGCCCATTCGCCGTCCACCAGCACTACCTTCGAGTGCATCATGCCCTTGGTGTACTGGTATACTTTCACGCCAGCGCTGAGCACGTCGCTCCAGTAGTACCTGGCGGCGAAATAGGGGATCCATTTGTCGGGCTGGTAAAGGCCCAGCAAACGCACATCCACGCCTAGATAGCCGGCCAGGCACAGGGCATCCAGCAGACCGGCATCGGGCACGAAATAGGGCGAGGCGATCCAAAGACTCTTGCGCGCCCGCAAGATGGCGGCAAAATAGATCTCGCGGATGCCCTTCAATTCGCGGTCGGGACCGGAATCGATGACTTGAACCAGCGACGAGCCGTCGGCATCCGGCGGCGGAAAGTAACTGAGATCCTGGAGGTTCTCTCCGGAAGCAAAGTCCCAGTCCTCAATGAAGACGCGCTGCAAGCCTGCGGCAGCCGGTCCTTCTAGCCGCAAGTGCGTGTCGCGCCAGAAGCCAAAGGATTCATTCTTGCTCAGGTACTCATCGCCGACGTTGAGACCTCCCGTAAATGCCGTGCGGCCATCCACTACCACGATTTTGCGGTGATTGCGCATGTTGATCTGGATTCTGCGGCGGAACGGATTGAGCGGCAGAAAGACGCTGCACTTCCCTCCTGCCTCCAGAAGAGGTCGCAATAGGCGGCGGGAAAGGTGCCGCGAGCCCATGGCGTCGTAGAGCAAGCGGACCTCCACTCCTTGACGTGCCTTCTCGGCCAGCGCCGTGAGCAAGAGCCGACCCGTTTCATCAGGTTGCAGGATGAAGGTCTCGACATGGATGTGGCTGCGGGCAGACCGGATTGCTTCCAGAATCGCAGCGAAAGCAGGTTGTCCTTCGTGGTAAAGAGCGATGCGATTCCCTGAGGTCAGGGGAAACGCGCCGAATCGCTGCGCGAGTTTGCCCAAGTCGTGCAGGCGCAGGGTACTTAAGGCTGCGGGTTCCGGGACCGTGTCAGCTGCCTCCTGAGCGAACTCGAAAGGCTTTGTGGCACCCGGTGCGGATGCAACGCGCGAGACGGCTTGTCTGCGCTGGAAGCGCCTCATATGCTGCCGCTTGCGCTTCAGCGGGCGGTTGACATGCTGATAGCCGAACAGCAAAAAGAACAACGGTCCCAGCAGTGGTAGGAAGATGATCAGAAGGCACCAGGCGACGGCCGATGTCGAGTTCTTCTTCGTGATCAGAACCCACATGATCGTGACTGCAGTCAGGACGGGGCCAAGCGCCGTGCCTGCTGCGGTGAGTAACCCGACGTAGGGTCCGATCCGTTCCCCGACGGGCATCAACCATTCTCCTGCAGTGCGCCAAGTCGCCGCCATGTCAGGGAGAGCTGAGCGCGACATCCCCGCCATGGTTCCAGAATGCGCCTGGTATTTTACCGCATTTGCCCGGCGAACCACAAAAGGTGCAAAGTTGAATGTGAATAGCAAGCTTTAACGTGGCAGGATCGCAGCGCTCGGCAACGGCGAAAGGGCAATTTGGTCGGGAAGCACTGCTCTCCGCCGACCGCGCGATCATCTGAAGACAGCCTGGAGGATGGCGCTGCGGGAGGGAAGAGGACGCACCACAGCGAAGACTTGTGAATCGCGGAATGGGCCACGGCTTATACTTGCGGCGAAGCGGGGAGGGAGCGCGCGCACAGATCCGTTAGCCATAAACCCCGTTATTGTTCCTTCGTCCACGGCAGGGGTTTTGGACGGGGAAGAGGTTTCGCCATCTATGGACTACTGGATGCCGCCATGCACCCGTTCCGGCGTCAAGTGAGAAGGCTCATCCATGAACCAGAAGCGTTCCCACTCGTATTCGACTTGGCGAAGGTCCTCAGAGTTGTTCAAGAGTTCGTTCATTCGGCGATTGGGGTCGCTTGAATACGCATTAATCAAGCAGCCCGTGCTACCCAATACCAGAGTGCCCATTGCCGCCAGCAAGAGCAAGCGCCGCATGGCAAGCCTCCCCGCCCGTGGAACCGCGGCTCAGGTCCTCCCCGCACGGAAACACCTGAGGACTGCCAGTGCTGCCTGCACCGGCGGCGCGCCCTTCCATGGCAAGACAGCGATCGAGAGGCCGAATCCTCCCCGATTTGCGCCACTCGCCACAAAACGGCCGCTTCACGGCCCAGCCAATATGATTTGAAGCCTTCTTGCGACCACCGCACAGACCGGTGCGATGAATCTTAAGGTTTGTATCGGATATTCCAGGAAAAAACTTAAGACAAACTTTGCCGAATATGCCGGTTGGACCAAGTCCGGTACCGTACCGGTGAAATGTGTGCTGAAGAGCACTTGCGGCTAATCAGGGGCTCTGGGACGAGAGAGCCGGGAAGATTTCGGCTCCCCGTTTCCTCACGCACGAGTGGGTTCCTCCGTTAAGGCCCCTTACGTGGACGGTTGAAGTTCTTGGCGGCGGCCATCGCTTCGGAATGTCCGTCCGTTTCGTCGCCTGCGAGCACGGTGGTTTTCTCTTTCTCTTCGGGTCCGGGAATGTTCGCGAATTTGCGGACCCTTTCTTCCATCTCCTTGCCAGGCTTAAAGGTTACGACTTTTTTAGGCTCGACGTCGACACGTTCGCCGGTTCGAGGGTTGCGCGCTTTGCGAGCTTTGCGCATCTTGACTTCAAAGACTCCGAAATTGCGGAGTTCGATCCGTCCCACCTCGATCAGAGTATCTACAATTGCATCAAACGTTTGCTGTACAATATCTTTCGTCTTAAGCTGAGTCAGGCCGATCCGTTCCGATATTTGCTTGACGATTTCTTTCTTAGTCATGTGTTGGTTCTCCTATCTGAAGCTCGCGGTCGGATCCGATCGACCAGCAGGAAACGCTTCAAGTGTAAAGGTGGTAAAGGGTAGTGTCAAGCCGAAAGGGTGTGCAGCCGGCTGCTTTTCTTATTGGAGGGCGGCCCTGCCGCGTTAATCGGCGTGCGGAGATGGTGGTCTCGGACACTTGCTCTCCCGTCTCGGGTCTGCCTGGAAGCTGTGCCTCAGCTCATGGATCATTGACAGCGCCTGCCATAACATAGTGTGGAACCTGATCAGAGGGAATCCATGGATCCAGTCTTGGTAACAGGCGGCTGCGGTTTTATTGGCAGCAACTTCATCCGCTCCTTGCTCGATGTTCATCCCGACCTCCGAGTAGTTAATCTCGATCTCCTTACTTACGCGGGAAACCCTGCTAACCTTACCGACATCGACCGCAGCCCCCGCTATAGCTTTTTCCAAGGTGACATCGCGGACCGGGAGACGGTTCGCCGAATTGTGAGAGCGGGCGTCAGTGCCATCTTCAACTTCGCCGCCGAAAGCCACGTCGACCGGAGCATCGACGACGCGTCGCCATTCGTCCGTACGAACGTTTTGGGGACACAGGTGTTGCTCGACGCGGCCCGCAACTTTGACGTGCCGCGCTACTTGCAGGTTTCTACGGATGAGGTCTACGGAAGCCTGGGCGAGACCGGCTCATTCACCGAAGCGTCGCCCTTGAGCCCGAATAGCCCTTATGCCGCAAGCAAAGCGGCCGCGGATTTACTGGTGCAAAGCTACGTTCGCACGTTCGGCCTGCCTGCCGTAATCACGCGCTGCTCCAACAACTACGGGCCTTACCAATTCCCGGAAAAACTCATTCCTCTGTTCATCACCAACTTGCTCCGGGATGAGCCTGTGCCCATTTATGGAGACGGCCTCCAGGTGCGCGATTGGATCCATGTGCGCGATCATTGCTCGGCGCTGGTTCGCGTCTGGCGAGACGGAAAGGTTGGTGAGGTTTACAATGTCGGCGGCGGCAGCGAGTGCACGAACCTGGCGTTAACGCATCGATTGCTGGAAACGCTCAGCAAGTCACTTTCGCTCATTCGCTACGTTAGGGACCGACCTGGACATGATCGCCGGTACTCCCTGGATTGCCGCAAACTTCAGCAAGAGCTGGGCTGGCGCACATCGATCTCGTTCGACGACGGGCTGCGCGAGACTATTCGCTGGTACCAGGATCACGCGGATTGGGTCGCCAAGGTGCGCAGCGGAGAGTACCTTGAATACTACAAGAAACAGTATGGTACCCGAGCTGAACCGCTCCCAATCATAACTTAACGCGCCAGGGGCAGCCTGCCTCGCGGATGGGTGACATGAAGAAGGCCTTGATTACCGGCATCACCGGCCAGGATGGTAGTTACCTGGCTGAGTGGCTACTCGAAAAAGGCTATGAGGTGCATGGCATCGTCCGCCGCTCCAGCACCGAGAATTTCGAGCGCATCAACCACCTGACAGCACAGGTTCAATTGCACCAGGCCGATCTTCTCGATCAATTGTCCCTCATCAACGTGCTGCGGAAAGTGGAGCCGAACGAGGTATATAACCTGGCGGCAATGAGCTTCGTCCCGACAAGCTGGCAGCAGCCGGTTTTAACTGGGGAATTCACCGGGATCGGTGTGACACGCATGCTGGAAGCAATTCGCCTGCTAGACCCGCGGCAGATCCGCTTCTACCAGGCCAGCAGCAGCGAAATGTACGGCCGCGTCCGCGAAACGCCGCAGCGTGAAACCACGCCGTTCTACCCGCGCAGTCCTTACGGCGTGGCCAAGGCTTACGGTCACTGGATTACCGTAAACTATCGTGAAAGCTACGACATGTTCTGCTGCAGCGGCGTCCTGTTCAATCATGAATCTCCGCGCCGCGGCCGCGAGTTCGTGACCCGCAAAGTAACCGACGCGGTCGCTCGAATCAAGTTGGGATTGCAGAAGGAACTCCGTCTGGGGAACCTAGAGGCAAAGCGGGACTGGGGATTTGCGGGTGACTACGTCAAGGCGATGTGGCTGATCCTGCAGCAGGATCAGGCCGACGATTTCGTCATCGCCACAGGCGAGAGCCATTCGGTTCGCGAATTGGTGGAAATTGCTTTCGACCACGCCGGCCTCGATTGGCACGAGTACGTGGTGGTGGACGAGGAGCTGAAGCGGCCTGCAGAGGTGGACCTGCTGGTCGGAGACGCGGGCAAGGCACGCCAGGCTTTTGGTTGGCGTCCCCAGGTCGGTTTTGCGGAACTGGTTCGGATGATGGTCGATGCCGACGTCCGACGATTCGAAGCCGCTTCCCATGCGTGACGTGCCATCGCGATGACCATGCGCATTCTCGTAACAGGCGTAACCGGTTTTGTCGGCAGCCACCTGGCCGATGCCTTGCTGGCCGTCCCCGGCGTCGTCCTGCATGGCACCAGCCGGCGCGCGCACTGGCCGGAGGGATGGCGTCATCTTGGCGAACGCGTGATGCTGCAAACCTGTGATCTTTCCGATCCCGTGGCGACGGAAGCACTCGTGAGGCAAGCCCAACCTGAGCAAGTCTTTCACCTGGCCGGCTACGCTAACGTGGGCAAATCATTCAGAGAGCCGGACGTTGCCTGGCAGGGAAATCTCACGGCCACTCGCGCACTCTACGATGCAATCGACCGGTGGGGCGGCCGTCCCCGGATCCTGTACGTGGGCAGCGGTTTGGTTTACGGCGACGCCGAAGCGCCGGACCAGCCGCAGGACGAACGCACTCCGCTGCGCCCAGCCAGCCCCTACGCGAGCAGCAAGGCGGCTGCCGATCTGGCCAGCTACCAGTACACCCGTACCCCGGGTCTCGACATCGTGCGCGTTCGACCTTTCAATCACATCGGCCCAGGGCAATCGCCCGAGTTTGCGGTGGCCCATTTCGCCAAACAAATAGCTGCCATCGAAAAGCTGCAAGAAGGTCGACCGAACTCCGCGGAAACACCCTACCTGGAGACGGGCGACCTGAACCCCAAGCGCGACCTCACCGACGTGCGCGACATGGTACGAGCCTACTTGCTCCTCATGGAGCGCGGGCGAACGGGAGAAGTTTACAATGCTGGGACCGGGGAAGCGCATTCCATGCAAGAATTGCTGGACACTCTCCTCGCTCTTTCGCCGCTGAAGATCGAAATTCGCCAACGCGCCGGCTTATTGCGCTCCGCGGAGACCAACGTGGTCCGGGCGGATGCCTCCAAACTGCGACGCGAAACCGGCTGGCACCCTCGTTTCACGCTTCAGCACACTCTCACCGACATCCTGGATTACTGGAGAAGACAAACGTGAGGATTGCGGTTATCGGCACTGGATACGTCGGCCTGGTCACGGCAACTTGCCTTGCTGAAAGCGGCAATATCGTGGTCGGGATGGATAATTCCGCTTCCAAGATCGAGCAGCTCGACTCGGGGCGAATCCCCATTTACGAACCGGGCCTTCTCGAACTGGTGCATCGCAACCGGCGCGAAGAACGGCTGCGCTTCACGACCGATCTGGCGGATGCAACGCGGGAGGCACAGCTGATCTTTATCGCAGTAGGGACGCCGCAAAGCCAGGACGGTAGTGCGAACCTAGCCAACATATGGTCCCTGGGTGATGCGCTGGCCCAGGTACTGGATGAGCCTAAAATCGTCGTGCTCAAGAGCACCGTTCCCGTCGGTACAAACCATGCCCTGGCGGGGCGCTTGGCTGCGCGTGCCCGCCACCCCGTTGAAGTCGCCAGCAATCCGGAGTTTCTCAAGGAAGGCTCCGCCCTGGATGATTTCATGAAACCCGACCGCGTGGTCGTAGGCGTTCGGAATCCCAAAGTTGCAGAGAGGCTGCGCGAATTGTACTTGCCTTTCTTGCGCACCGAGAGACCTTTTTTGGTCATGTCGCCGGAAAGTGCCGAGATGACTAAATATGCTTCCAACGCCATGCTCGCCACCAAGGTCAGCTTCATCAACGAGATGGCCAACCTCTGCGAATCCCTCGGCGCGGACATCAATGACGTTCGCAAGGGAATGGGGCACGACAGGCGAATTGGCTTTGATTTCCTCTTTCCCGGCGCGGGCTTCGGCGGCAGTTGTTTCCCGAAGGACGTGCGCGCCATCATCGCCGCCGCTCGGACGGTCAAAGCTCCGCTGCATCTCATGGAGGCTGTCGACCGGGTAAACGAGAATCAGAAGCGCGTCCTCTTCAACATGATCCGCAAGCATTTTGCGAGGGATCTGAAAAACAAGACCTTTGCCATCTGGGGAATGGCATTCAAGCCGCGCACGGACGATATCCGCGAAGCTCCAGCCATCGTGCTTATCGATGCACTCCTCGCGGAAGGAGCGGCTCTGCGAGTTCACGATCCGGAAGCTACTGCGAACGTCCGCGCGGAGTATGGCGATAAGCTCGTCTATTGCGATCGCCCATACGGAGCATTAGAAGGCGCTGACGGACTGGCGATTGTCACCGAGTGGCAGGAATTTCGAAATCCCGATTTTGAAGTGATGCGACGGCTCATGCGCCAAGCCGCTATTTTTGACGGCCGCAATCTCTACGATCCAAAAAACCTGGCAGATCTCGGCTTTGTTTATTACTCGATTGGGAGGCAGCCGGGCGGCGTGGACAATAGCCCTAAAGGTAGCCCTGGAGAGGAATCCTGAAGGCTACGGCCCGGTGAAAAGGAGGCTGGCACTCGGCCGATTCCGCCCCCCTGCGACGGAAAAACCTGGCCCCAGGCCCGGATAAGCCTAGTGCGTCGCCCCCTTCCCGCCGGGTCGTAGCTGCCAAATCGTAGAAGCACACGGTATGCCACAGCGCAGGGAGGAGGTCGGAGCCTCAGCGTAGGCACGCGCAGCGCTTTCCCTAAGCTATTGGCGGAGTGAAAGATAGAGAAGTGCGTGCCCGCTCTTGGAATGCGTGGATCTTAGAACACCAGCGTTGCCGAACCCACCATTGTGTTAACAAGTATTTATATTTGTGTAAATCAGTGCTTCACTTGGTTAACGCTGGGCCACGACCATCATGCAGTCCAGTTGTCGCGTGAGGGAGCAGTACCAGGAAGCCAGCCGTGAGAATGGTTTGCCTTTGAGCAGACGCTGCCAATGGGTCGGAGGCTGCCGCAGGCCAGCCAGCTTGGCCGACGAGCGGAGCCATGCGCTGTGGCGCACCATGTGGACAGGGCCGACACGAAACCCTGCTCTCTCCAGCATCAAGTGCAATGTCCAGGGGGCGAAATGCGTAAGGTGGCGAGGCAGGTCCAGCCCGTACCACGCAGGGCCGAACCAACGGAAAGGCAGACTGTCGATGTTCGGTACTGCTACGACTAAGCGCCCTCCCGGGACCAAGAGTCGGTGTGCCTCTTGAAGGACCTCCAGGGGGGCATGCACGTGCTCAAGGGAATGCCACATGGTGACGACATCGAAGCTCTCCGGGCGCAATTCGGGATGAGGCAGAGTGCCCACGAATGCCTGCAGGCCCAATTCGTCGCGCACCCGCTGCACGGCTGCCGTCGAAACATCGATCCCAGTCACCTGCCAATCCATGCGATGCAAGCGTGCGAGGAATGACCCGCCACCGCATCCGAAGTCAAGAAGTCTACCCTCAGCTCGCCATGAGAGAACGCGCTGCACATCACGCGACCATTTGCGCTGGCGGATGGAGCGCCCCCGCGGGGTGCGAACCTCGTGCGGCTGATGCGGGCGATAGCTCGCAGGATAGAACTGGGCAAACGAATGAAGATTGGGGCGCGGGTTGGTGAAGCAGAGGCCGCATTCCTGACATTGGACGACCACGAACCAAAGGCCCGCGCCCCCCACGGTAGTGTCCGGCGCTTCGACGAGCGGAGACCAATCGCGGCCGCTGCAAAGAGGACACTGCGATTCTTCCCATTCGACACTCGGCACGGCTCCCGGTGCCGAGGCTTTCGTGCGGTGCGGATAGAAACTCATTACATAATTCCTTCAGCGCCGCGGATAAGACGATTGCGCTCTTGATCGCGCGAATATAGCTGTGCCGAAAATTTCGGTCAATTGCAGCATGCCGGGTTTAACGGTCGTTCGGCATCGTCGCCCGGCAGAACTTTCGTGCTGGAGTGGAGATTGCCCACAAACTTCCCCAATTACCCTTTGCATTGTCCTGCCACCTACGTTTATGATGATGGGGAGTTCATTCTTGCCGGGGCTCCTCTTTTTAAGCGCTAAATTCATCGATGGAAGGCGGAGAACGAAATCATGGCAACGACCGCGAGCTTCAAGCAACAGTGCCCTAGCTGTGACGCGTGGGTACCCGTTCGGGACGGAAACTTGATCGGTCGAAAAATCGACTGCCCCAAGTGCAAATACCGCTTCGTGGTTGAAGACCCGGGCGAAACAGCAGAAGTCGATGAAGAAGTGGAGTCTCCCAAGCCATCGAAACGTCCCCGTCGCGACGAGGAAGAAGCGGAGCAACCATCCAAGAAGCGTCCGGGAAAAGCCAAGGCGGGACCGCGCGGCGGCTCCGATGACGATGAAGACGGCGCGAAAGCAGGAAAGGGCGCCGGCAATTCGACGAAACTGATCCTGGGGATAGGTCTGGGAGTGGGCGCCGTCATTCTGTTGTGTGTTGTGGGTTACTTCATTTGGGGCGGCGATAGCTCGCCGCCGTCAAGAGCGAGTTCGGGGCCGTCGAGCAGTCCGCCTCCTGCGGCATCGGAGGTCGCAGAATCCAGGCCTGTCACGGTCAGTTCATCCGTCTCGCTCGAAGCTGCCACCAATCTACTGCCACCCGATGCGGAAGGTCTTAGTGTTCTGCGCATGCCAGACCTGCTGAGCAGCGCACTCGGGCGGACAATATTCAACACGCCTGGTGCATTCCATCCCCAGTCATTGCAGAAAAAATTAGGTTTTTCACCGGAAGACGTTGATCTAGTTCTCCAGGCATGGAATTTCACCAACAACTGGTCCTTCAATGTCATCCATCTCACGAAGGCTGTGGTGCCCTCTGATTTGAAGGCGGCGTTCCATCTGGCTCTCGCCCCCAAGAAAATTGGCGATCAAGAGTACTTCCTTCTCGATGCCAATCCCTGGTTGGACGAGTTGGGTCGCCAGGCATTTGCTCGGGCCGTACAGGTCAACCCAACCGAGATTCCACCCGCGACCAGACCTCTCGCCCTCCGCGTCCTTGATCCAAAGACATTGGTCGTTGCGAATGTGAATCAGTTGGAAGAATTCTTGAAAGTGAAGGGGCAATATCCGCGTAAATCCCTGGGGCAGCCTGCCCCGGCAGCATCCCCAATCAAGCCGGAAACTGACACGACCGCGAACGCCCTAAATCCGAAGCGCCGCATGTTCAATGGGGGGCAAGGCCAAGGCGCTCCCGCCGAAACAAATGCGCCGCCGGCCGTCGTGGCGGCCCTGCCTTCTGCCCAGTACCTGACCGTCTCTGCCTCTCTCAAGAAAATGATGGATCGGGTCGATGCCAAGCAGCCAACGTTCAGCATGGCGATTGACACCCAGGCGGCGGAAGCCGGGCATGTGCCGCCACTGGGCTTGAATACGCTCGATTTGCGGCAGAACTTGGTCAAGGACGGGAACATCCTTGGAATCTCTCTGAACATAAAGGATCGGCTCTCAGTTCTTGTTGCGTCTGAATACCCCGAAGAAGAAATCGCCAATCAACGGGCGGAGGCCTTCCGCAAAGAAGTGGGAAGCACCCTAGCTACCCGGCTTGGCGAAGAGTTCAAGGTGAAAGTTGTCGTGCCCAACTCCGAACTCAAAACGACGACGCCTGATCAGCCCGGCAACGCTCCTCCAGGTCAGGGACCGGCGGGCGGTGCTCCTGTCCCGACCCGACGCGGGGGACTAAGTTTGGGGGGAAGAGTTGTTGATGAGGGTGCTCCTAGTGGGGCGGCTCCCGGCGGAGGCACTCCTTTTCGACCCGGGATGCTGGGCAACCTGCCAGTGCCTAATAAGGAAGAGACCAGCAACTCTTCCGTGCGGGCGACCGTGCAGGACAAGACCGTTGTTGTGCTTCAGGTGGACTTGATAGACCATAAAGCAAATTACAACTGGATGATGGCCCGGCTGCGGCAGCTAGTGCTGCAGCACAAGGGTAGTCTCGACATGGCGGGCGGCAAGCCGCGGGTGTTCGAACTCGCCCGGGCACTACGTGCCTATTTGGATTCTCATGCAGGCCAATTCCCGCGCGGCACCCAGGAACGGACGCTGGCAAACAGCCGGGCTGGGCGCCCCTACCCACCCGACCAGCGGGTCAGCTGGATGGTCGAGTTGTTGCCGTACCTGGGCCCTGATAAATCTGCGCTCTATGGACGCATCGATCGGCAAAAGTCATGGCGCGACCCCGAAAACCTCACGCAAGCGGGGATTCTTATCCCACAGTTCCTCGATGTGCAATATCCTCGGAGTACCTGGTGGGTTCGTTACCCTGGCATGAGCACGAACGAGGAAGTTGCTGCAACGCATTTTGTTGGGATCACGGGGGTCGGACTGGACGCCGGTTATTATGACCCTGCCGATTCTGCGACCACAAAGAAGCTGGGGGTATTCGGGTATGATCGTGCCACGCGTTCCTCTGAAATTTCGGATGGCCTTTCTAATACCATCGCCCTTATCCAGGTCCCAGCCACGTTCAAGCGGCCCTGGCTCGCGGGCGGCGGCAGCACTCTCCAGGGCGTGACCGAGAGCCACAGTATCCGGCCTTTTGTTTCGACGACCTATAACGGCAAGAGTGGAACGATGGCAATCATGGCGGATGGCACGGTGCGATTCATACCGGAGACCATCACCGATGATATGTTCAAAGCGCTATGCACGATCAAGGGCGGCGAAGCCGTAATCATCGACCGGGACGCACCAAAGGTTCCGGAGCCGGAAGACACGATGGAGCTGAAGACGGTTGAGGCGATTTCCCCGACAGCGCCGCAACAGCTGACCAGTGCTGCTCCCACGCCGCCCGCTCCATCGGGGCAGCGCTCAGAAAAATAAGGAAAGGGATTTGTCACCAAGGAGAGGGAATCTGCAGCAGCCTTTCCTGGAAATGGCTCGGAGGTCCATTCAATTGATTGGCCTCACCCGGAACCCTTATTCCTGCTGTCCAACTTTAATATAGCGCACTTTAGATTGAGGGTGTGAATCGCTTGCGGCCGTGCCCCAGTGGGACATTGGCGGCATTCGGTATGCACTCTCTTTTGCATTGTGACGGCAGACCGGAATCATGAAGCCTGCACAAACCTTGTTTCTCGGCCTTGACGTCGGTACTCAAAGCGTCCGGGCCGCATTGTTCGACCCTCGTGGAAGCTGTCGCGCATTTGCTTCAGGCTCTCTCGACACAGTTCATCCTCAACCGAGTTGGGCGGAACAGGATGCCTTGCAATGGTGGCAAGCGGCATGCAGTGCCGTTCCAGAGGCTCTAGCACGAGCAAACGCTCGTCCTGAGCAGATTGCCGGCATCGGTCTGGATTGCACCGCCTGCACGGTGCTGCCTTGCCAAATCGATGGCACACCAGTGCGTTCAGCTCTGCTCTGGATGGATCAGCGCTCGTTTCGCGAGGCGGCCGAGATTAGTGCCAGCGCGGATCCCATCTTGCGCTATGTCTCTGGCGTGGTTTCTCCGGAGTGGATGTTGCCCAAAGCACTATGGCTGAAACGGCATGAGCCGGCGGTCTTCAGAAAAGCCCAGCGGCTGGTGGAATGCACCGATTGGTTCATGTTCCGGCTGACCGGAGAGTGGAACCTTTCTCTAAACAACGTTACCGTGAAATGGGATTACGCTCGGCCGGATGGGGGTTGGAGCCAGCCTCTCCTCAAGTGGGCCGGGCTCGAAGATCTGCCGGAGAAATGGCCCTCGCAAGTGGTTCCGCTAGGTAAAGGTGACTTGCGGCTCTCGGCGTGCGCTGCAGGTGAGCTGGGGCTGAAGGCGGGCATCCCTGTTGCACAAGGCGGCATTGACGCATATCTGGGCATGCTCGGCATGGGGGCGGTGGAAGCCGGCGATCTGGCGATGATTATGGGTTCGAGCACCTGCCACCTGGCGATGTCCCCGAAAGAACTGTTCGGCAGCGGTATGCTTGGTTGCTATCCCGACGCCGTCGTTGAAGGGCTGTTCACGCTGGAAGGCGGCCAGACGGCGACCGGCTCCATCGTTAATTGGTATCGCCAGCATTTCGCAGGGAACGAGGCCGCAGAGGCCGAACGCTCAGGCCGAAATGTCTATGAGCTTCTCGATGAGAAGGCTGCCGCGGTGCCCCCGGGTTGCGAGGGGCTCATCTGTCTCGATTACTGGCAAGGAAACCGGTGTCCTCTCAAAGACCCCAAGGCGCGTGGGATGTTTTGGGGCCTGACCTTGTCCCACGGGCCGGGCCATGTCTATCGCAGCATTTACGAGGCCACCGCGTTCGGCACCCGCCACATCCTGGAGGATGTTGCCCGGCATGGTCTGATGGTGAAACGGCTGTTCGCGGGTGGCGGGGGAGCCAAGAGCCGGCTCTGGCTGCAAATTCATGCGGATGTGCTCGGACAGCCGATTCATTTGCCGCGCGAGAATGAAGCGTGTGCGCTAGGATCCGCTCTGGTTGCAGCGGCGCACTGCGGACATTACGCCGACCTGGAAGAGGCCGCCCGCCAGATGGTCCAGATCTCCGGCATCATCGAACCCCGGCCCGAAAACACCAGGCGCTACGATTACTACTACGCCAAATACCTGGCCACGTATCCGGCCCTGCAATCCCTCATGCATGACATGGCCGAGCACAAGTAGAAACTGGGCCCATCAAAACCTCGGGATCGTCACGCGCTCGCCGCCCTTCATGGCTGATTCATGCGCGCAGATGCCGACCATTGTCCAATTCGCCGACGTCGGCGCATCCGGCAGAGCAGGCCGCTCGCCGCGGATGGCGCTGAGCCAGGCGTGAACGAGGTGCGGGTGCGATCCTCCATGCCCTGCGCCCTGAAGGAATGATAGGTGCTCGGCATCCTGGATCGTGCCGGTGAAGGGACGAATGGATTCCGGCAGCAAGCGCGCGTAATCCGGCACCTTGACTCGCTCAGGAATCTCGGGCTCGGGCAGCCCCTTGGTATGTATCACGGGCTCTTCATTCTCGACCTGCTGCCACTCGAAGCTCTTTTTGCTGCCGTAGGCGTCAAAACTCTCCCGGTACTGCCGGGCGGTGTCGAAAAGGCTGCGCGTGACCTCCGCCACCACGTCGGTGGCTGCGATCTTGAAGGTTGCCGTCTCGATCGCAAAGGGGCTGCCATATTGTTTGATGAGGTCTTCGCGAATGCGCCCGGAGCCGTGGCAGACGACGCTTTCAGCTAGCTTACCCAGAAGAGCCAGGCAAGGGCTGACGCAATGTGTGGCGTAGTGCATGGGCGGCAACCCAGGCCAGTAATCAGGCCAGCCGTCCATGTCCTGCTGGTGCGAGCCGCGGAGGAACTGGATGCGCCCCAGCTCTCCCTTGTCGTACAGCTCTTTCACGAACAGGTATTCGCGACTGTACACCACGGTCTCCATCATCATGTAGACTTTGCCCGACTGCCGCTGGGCTTCGACAATTTGCCGGCATTCCTCGATCGTTGTTCCCATCGGGACCGTGCAGGCGACATGCTTGCCAGCCTTGAGCGCTGCAATACTCTGCGCAGCGTGGTCCGGGATCGGCGAATTGATGTGCACGGCATCAATGTTGGGATCCTGAAGCAGCTTCTGAAAATCTGTGTAACGAGATTTGATGCCCCATTTTTCGCCGCAGTCGTTCAATGTCTTGGCGGAGCGCCGGCAAATCGCGGCCATCTCGGCATGAGGGTGCTTCTGATAAATCGGAATGAACTCGGCTCCGAAGCCCAGACCGACGATGCCAACGCGGATTTTCTTATCACTGGCCATGAGAGGATTCCTTGGGTGGCGATTTCAATTGGTCAGAGGTAGATGGCGTGCAGGATAGTCGGCGGAAGGGTGGAAGGCAAGTGGCTAGCTGGCGACGCACTCGACCTCGACCACCTACGGCAGCGTGGCTTCGCGCCGCTGCTGTATGGCAGCGCGGTTCCAACCATCAGACTGGTCGGCGAGTGCCTAGGCTTGGATCAGCAAGCCCAACTGTTTTGGTCCTTTCGCTGCCAGCATTTCACTAGCAGTTGGTGCAGCCCGGGGGCAGCGGTAGCGGCGACCTTAACTACTGGGCCTCATAGCCGATGGTAGAACTAGCCCATGCCGGCATCCGCTCGCTGGGAGTTGGATACGCCGGAAAGTGAAGCGGCGGTTCAACAAGTGGCTTCCTGGCGAGGGCCGGCACAGGGATTCGTGGGAAGTCAGCGAGATGCAGCCTCACACTAGCCGGGTCACGAAGGTGGGTCCCGCTGGTCTGGAGATGGTAATTCTAGGACCCGGCCCCTGGCTGCCAGACCAGGGTCATGCGTTTCCGCGCACCTACCGAGCGAAAACGGCTCATTTCAACAGACTTCGATTTCGTTGGCCAGGATCGGCAGCTCCGTTGCCTCCATCACCGCGTGTTGGGCCAGTTGCTTCGCGTAGTAGGTGCGGGAATGCCCTTTCAGCACCAATCCGTTATCTCGGCCCAGAACTTGGAGGTCACGCACCCTCCCGCTGAGTCGGCACTGGACACGCGCTTCCAGCCGCAGGATTTCCGGAGCATGGCTGTAGCAGACGCGCGTCTCAAAGGTCAGGCTATTCATGACTGCACCAGGGATTGTTCCCGATTGCTTGAGAACTCAGATCGCCGTGCGTGCACCTCCTGGCGATCAACGGTCACATCCTTGGGCGCCGTGACGCCGATGCGGACCCGATCCCCCTTGACTGCCACAACCGTGATGTGAATGTCACCATCGATCACGATCGTTTCGCCCAGACAGCGCGTGAGAACCAACATGACTTTCCCTCCTTGAGTCGGTTGAGATCGACTCCTGCTCGGCAAGTATTGTGCCGAGTTGGCGTCGACAATCTTTCCTGGCTGTTCACAGATCTCTTTTGGCTTCGGTAGCGTGACTCCCACTGCTCTTGCGGACGGAGCACCTGGAGATCGCAAGTCCACGCTGCACAAGCCACGGTTTAGGCCTGCAAGGTCGTTCGATACTCGAAACCGAAACTAACTATTGGCCGGTGACACACTGTGCCACTGACGAAGACATGGCCCGACGAGGACCGCTACCGAACGCCCGGTCACCGAGCGAAGGAGGGTGTGGCCCCTGCCTCAAGCTTCTTGCGGCAGGGATCTTGTAGGAGTGTCGATCCACCCGCCCTGGGCAGATCGGCTCAGAGCATAGCCCATGAGTAAGCGTCCTGTCAAGCCTTTTTGCGCTTCTTTTTATCCATTCTCCCCGTGACTTGTACCTGTGCTCCGCGGTACCACAGGCGTGCGGGTTCGCACAGGCTACCCCGGCTCGGCAGGGGAGCGCAACCAAGGAGTCCGATGACGCCAGGTGCCTGATTTCACACGGATCTGCCCTATTCCTCAACGCCCGGACTCAAGGTGACCTACCTGGCACACGGGTTGCTGGCAATCATGATCCATACACGGCCCAACGTTGCCAATCGAAGATGGGAGAGAGGAGACTCTTTCCCTTCTCCCAGTGTGCGGCCTATGGATGAGCAAATTGGGCTCGGGAACCCAATCAGGGTTCTCGGCAACGCAACGCAAACGCCCAGGCGAGCAGTACGGTGCGTCATCCGATTCGCACACGATGAGTCAAAGAAGCAGTTATGAACTCCGACGACTTGTTTCGCCGCTACCAAGAGTTGCAGCAGTACGTGGGTTGGACCGAAGCGGACGCGCGGCGCGTCCAGTCCGTTGCTGCCCTGCTGGAAGCCCACCTCGTGCCTCTCGTCGAGGACTTCTACGCCGAGATCGATCGCCACCCCGATGCACGTAAGGTAATCACGGGTGGACCGCCACAGATTGAACGCCTCAAGGGTACGCTGGAGGGCTGGCTCCGCGAACTCCTGGTCGGTCCGTACGATCGCGAGTACGTCGCGCGCCGCTGGCGGGTCGGCTGGCGACACGTCGAGATCGGCCTCGATCAGGTTTACACTAACGTGGCCCTTTCCCGCCTCCGGGGAGGGTTGCAACGGCTCCTGGAAGATTGCGGGCAGAGCGACCCGCTAGAAGCGTTGGCCGTCCGCCGATCACTGGACACGCTCCTGGATCTGGACCTTGCGATCATCGAAGACGCATACCAGACGGAGCACAATGCCCGGCAGCAGCGCAGCGAGCGCTTGGCGGCAATTGGCCAGGTGGCCGGCGGCATTGCTCACGAGTTGCGCAATCCGCTCAACGTCGTCAAGACGTCGATTTACTACTTGCTCAACGCCCGCAATCCTTCCCCCGCGAAGATAGCCGAGCACCTGCAACGCATCGAGCGGCACGTGGTCGTCGCCGATAGCGTGATTACGGCCCTGTCGAACTTCGCCAAGCTGCCGCTGCCCAACCTGCGCCCTTTTCCCGTGCTGCTCTGTGTGCAAGAGGTGCTGGAACTCAACCCGCCACCGGACAACGTTCAGGTGACGATTGATTGCCCCGATTCCCTCCCCCCGGCGTTGGGGGACCTCGACCAGATCCGCATTGTCTTTGCCAACCTGGTCCGCAACGGCCGCGAGGCCATGCCGCAGGGCGGGCGCCTTTCCGTTCAGGGCCGCCAGGTCAGCGACAGCGTCGAGATCGACATTGCCGACACGGGCGTTGGCATTTCCCCGGAAAACCTCAGCCGGATCACCGAGCCCTTGTACTCAACCAAGGCCCGCGGCCTGGGACTCGGACTTGCCATCGCCCGGGCCATTCTCGATAAGAATAAGGGTAGCTTGCATGTTGCCAGCGAAGTGGGCCGCGGAACCACCTTCACGGTTCGGCTGGCAGCGGCCTTGGAGTAAAGGAGCAGACGATGACCACGGCAGAGGTTTCCATCCTCGTGGTCGATGACGACGTGGACACGTGCCGGAATTTGTACGACATCCTGACCGATCTGGGTTACCGGGTCGATACCGCCCCTGACGGGCCCACCGCCCTCGAACTGGCGCGGCGGAACGCCTACGATGTAGCCTTGCTCGACTACAAGATGCCCGGTATGGATGGGCTGACGCTCTACCGCGAGATCAAGCGGTTGCGCGCTGGGACGGTTGTGATCGTGGTCACGGCCTACGCCAGCGGAGCGACTGCGGAGGAGGCGCTCGGGGCCGGTGCGTGGCAGATTCTCCCCAAGCCAGTCGATTTCCCCAAGCTTCTGAGGCTTGTGGAGGAGGCAGCCGGCCAGCCCCTGGTCCTGTTGGTCGATGACGATCACGACCTGTGCGCGAATCTCTGGGATCTGCTCCGCGATCGAGGCTTCCGTGTCTGCCTGGCCCATGACGAAAGTGAGGCCCGTACTCACCTCAAAGACACCCCGTTCAGGGTGGTCCTGATCGATATGAAGCTGCCGGCCGGGGACGGCACCACGGTGTTCCGCTTGGTGCGGCAGGCGAACCCGCAGGCGCGCACGATTGTAATCACCGGTTATCGGGCCGAGACGGATGAACGCGTGCAGCAACTTCTGGAAGAAGGCGCCGACACGGTTTGCTATAAGCCATTTGATATCCCGAAGCTGTTGACGGCTTTGAACCAGTTGACCCACGAGGAGCCAAACTCGCAGGGCACCTCAGGCGAAGGTCCGAGGTGATTGCAGATGCCCGTTCATGTTCCCCTCCACGTGCTCGTGATCGACGACGATGCAGACACGTGCGCCAACCTGCGAGACATCCTGGGTCTGGACGATTATCTTGTGGAAACTGCGGGCACCGCCCAAGAAGCCCTTAATCGCGATAACTGGGCGTCTATCTCAGCGATCATGCTGGACCGCAAGCTTCCCGACAGCAGCGCGGAGGAACTTCTGCCGCGGCTTAAGCAACTCGCTCCCGACGCGGCCATCCTGATCGTGACCGGGTACGCAGACCTGGCAGGGGCTATTACGGCCATCCGCCAGGGGGCCGCGGATTACATTACCAAGCCAATCAACCCGGATCTGATCCGTAACCAGCTGGCGCGCATTGCCGAACAGAAACGGCTAACCCTGGCAAAAGAGCGCAGCGAGGCGGTCTTTCGCACTCTGGTGGAAGCTGCCCCTTGCATGATTGTCATCCTCCTTCCGGACCATTCCGTGCTCTATTTCAGCCCCTTCGCGGAGGAGCTGACAGGCTACGGCGCGGCCGAAGTCCAGGGCAAGGATTACCTGCAGACGTTCCTGCCCGAAGCCTACCGGCAGGCGCTCGCCGACGAAATCCGGCGCGTGCTCTCCGGCACGCCCGCCCGAGAGTTCGAGAACCCGGTACTGTGCCGGGACGGCTCGCATCGCTGGATGGTATGGAATGCCCGGCGGCTGGACGATTACGAGGGGCAAGCGGCTGTCCTGGCCGTCGGACAGGACATCACCAAGCTGAAACAGGCCCAGGAGCAGGCCCTGCAGTCCGAGCGATTGGCCGCGATTGGGCAGATGATGACGGGGCTGGCTCACGAGAGCGGCAACGCGCTGGCGCGGAGCAAGGCATGTTTGGAAATGCTTGCCTGGGAGGTAGAAAACAAGCCCGAGGCGCTGGAACTCATAGATCGCATCCAGAAAGCGCAAAATCATCTCAAGCACCTCTACGAAGAAGTGCGCGGCTACGCAGCCCCTTTCAAGCTCGAGCGCGAAGTCTGGGACTTGTCCGGCATCTGGCGGCAGGCCTGGGAGAACCTGGCAGTTTCGCGGCAGGGCCGCGATACGTCGCTCAAGGAAGGCATTGGAGGGCTCGACCTGGACTGCGCAGTGGACCAGTTCCGCCTTGAACAGGTTTTCCGCAACATCCTGGAAAACTCGTTGGCCGCCTGCTCCGATCCAGTCCGGATTGAAATCCGGTGCTCCGCGACGAAGATCAACGGGCAGCCTGCCGTGCAGGTCGCGGTGCGGGATAACGGCCCCGGCCTCAACGCGGAACAGAGACGGCGAATCTTCGATCCCTTCTTCACGACCAAGACCAAAGGAACCGGCCTCGGCATGGCAATTGCTAAGCGTATTGTGGAAGCCCACGGGGGTCGCCTCGCCGTCAGCCCCAATTCGGGGGCCGGCGCCGAGATCCTGGTCATCTTACCCCGAGAGAGCCGATGAACCCTTCGTTGCGGATCGCTGTGGCGGACGACGAGCCCGACATGCGCGATTATTTCAAGAAAAGCTTGCCCCGCCTCGGCCATCAGGTGGTTGCTGTGGCCCAGAACGGGCGTGAGCTGGTCGAGCAGTGCAGGGCGCAGCGCCCCGACCTGGTAATCACCGATGTCAAGATGCCCGATATGGATGGCATCGATGCCGCGGTTCAGATCTACCGGGACAGGCCGGTCCCTGTCATACTCGTTTCGGCTTACCACGCACCGGAACTCCTCGCGCGTGCGGAATCAGACCACATCCTGGGCTATCTCGTCAAGCCGATCGAACAGCGCGACCTGGAGCCGGTCATCATCCTGGCCATGCGGCGTTTTGAACAGTTCGAGACGCTTCGCCGCGAGGCTGCCGACCTACGCCAGGCGCTTGAAGACCGCAAGATTATCGAGCGGGCCAAGGGGATCCTCATGAAGCGGGGCTCGCTAGACGAACAGGAAGCCTTTCGCCGATTGCAGAAGTTGGCCAGCGAGGAGAGCCGCAAGCTGATTGACATCGCCCACATGATCCTAGTAGCGGAAAAGGCCGTCCAGCCGCCGGCCAAGGCATGATTTCATTTCATGAGAAAGAGGATGAAGACGCCGGCAGGCCCTCGCGCGTTTTCCTGACCGGTGGAAGAGATTCCTGAGATCGTTGAGCTTGACCTCAATCCAAATGTTCTTTTCCTACCCGGGAAAAGCTGCAGGATTGCCGACGCTCGAATTCAGCCGCAACTCTGAGAAGACCCGTGGCAACAGCCCGTAGGCATGCTTGGGAGGAACCGGCATCATCCGCCTTAACTGTAAAGGTGAAGCGTACGCAGCACTTCAAGGGCAGTGGAAACGGCCTCCTCCGCCCTCCCGTTCGTAGGAATCTTCCATGAGTTCTGCACCGTAAGCGAGCTCGGCTTCTGCCAGTTCTCGGCAGCCCGCCGATAAATGGACCAATCGGCGTCCGAAGCATCATTCCGGCGCCGCTGAAGGCGAGCCCGCACGATTTCCGGCTCGGCCTTGCAGAGGAGGAACCCGCCGGGCACTCGCAAGCCCCGCGCTGTTTCGAGAAAGGCCCGTCGCCATTTCTCTTCACGGAAACTGGCGTCCACCAGAACCCGCTTTCCATCAAACAGAAGTTTCGCCGCCCGGCGCAAACACTCCGAGTAGGTCCTCTGGTTCCAATCAGGAGAGTAGATGCCCTCTCCGTAGGGACCTGAAGCCGGGCCGGAACCGGCATCGGCGAAGCCAGCGAGTTCTTTGCGCACCACGTCCGAGCGGATCAGACAAAACCCGGCCCGCTCAGTTAGCCCTTGGGCCAGCGTAGACTTGCCCGTGCCGGGGAGACCGCCCACCAGGACCAGGCATGGCCTCCGGTTTGGTTCCTCTAATTCTCCCAGCGCCATGAACCAGTGCGCCCGCGCGCTGGCCAGGGCGGCCACCCGTTCCGTTTCGGGAACCTCCTTCTCGGAAAGTTCAAAGCCCTCGACCTTGGCGCGCACCGCTGCCCGGTAAGCCATGTAGAAAGGCAGCAGCGTGTGTCCTTCCTCATCACCGGAGGCCCGAAAGTAGGATTCGGATAAGACTCGGGCCAGATCAGGCCGGCCGCGGAACGACAGGTCCATGACGAGGAAGGCCATGTCGGCGACCGGGTCGGCGAAGCGGAATCGTTCGTTGAACTCGATGCAGTCGACAATGACAAGATCGTCCGGTGGCTTGCGGTCCGGGAAGAGGTAAACATGATCGAGGTGGAGGTCGCCGTGAGTATCTCGGGGCACGCCCCGGTCGGCTCGTCGCTCGATCAAGGGGCGCAGGCAGGCGAGGGCTTCTTCGGTTAATGATCGCAGCCTTTCGTCCACGGCCCTGCTGACAGTGGTGCCTACGTAGGGAGCAGACTGGTCGAAATTCTCGCGGGCGTTACGGGCGACCGAATCAAAACGGCCAAAAAGGGAAATGTGCTCGCCAGCCTCCGCGTGTGCGTGGAAGCAGGCGATTTTGCGGCCCAGCGACTCGACGAGCTCGGGATCGACTTCACCGCGCCGGAGGCGGCTCTGGAGCGTGGCCGCCTCGGGCAGGCGCTCCATCTTGACCGCCCATTCGACGACCTCCCCGTGACCATCCATCTCCACTTTTGTTCCATTCCGAGAAACTGGCACGACGCCCAGGTACACGCTCGGAGCAAGTCGCCGATTGAGGCGAACCTCCTCGGTGCAGAAATGACGGCGCTTCTCGAGCGTGCTGAAATCCAGGAACCCTAGGTCCACTGGCTTCTTGATCTTGTAGGCGAAGTTACCGGCCAGGAAGACCACCGAAATGTGCGTGTGGCGGACCTCTATCCCGTTGGCCGGATGGGGGTAGGCGGATTCTTCTGAAAGAGCCTGAATTAAGTCAATGAGTTCCATCACCAATCTCCTACTCATGGAGCAGAGGGCGACATCCACGTTGCTCCCGTCAAGGTTCCACCAGCCACCGCATCAGCAGTCGGAGAGCGATTTCGGTGGAATCGCCACGCGCAGAGCGTTCAGTACCGCGAGCACGTCGATGATCTCCTGTGCGATCGCTCCAGCTACAGGCGGCAGGTAGCCAGCAGCGGCCAGGAGCATCCCGATCAGGCTAAGCGCCATCCCCCCGACCGCGGACTGCAGCGCAATGGACCGCATGCGCCGGCTGAGGTGGAAGAACTCATCAACCCTTTGGAGCGAACTCTCCAGAATCACTGCTCCAGCCGCTTCGGCCGTGATGTCGCTGTGCTGGCCAAAAGCGATTCCAACCGTAGCCGCCGTCAAGGCGGGCCCATCGTTGATGCCGTCGCCCAGAAAGACCGTGTTCCTCTGCTTGGTCTCCTTCCGAACCAGTTCCAGTTTGTCCTCGGGACTTTGGCTGAAGTAGACTTCCTCGATACCTACTTGGTCGGCGAGGTAGCGCACTTCCGACTCCCGATCGCCGGAGACCAACAGGACCCGATTGAAGCGGTGTTTGGGTCGCAGGTGATGGATGAAGGAAGCCCCTTCGGCCCGTGGTTCGTCACGAAAGTGGAAGGTCGCTGCATACCGGCCGTCGATCACGATCACGCATTCCAAGCCGCTGCCCGCGGCAGGTAGGTCGGTCGCCAACTCAGGATGTTGGGTGGTCAGTTGGTTGCGGCTGGTGACTTGAATGGACCTGCCTGCGACAGTCCCACGAAGACCCTCCCCCGGGCGTTCGCTAATTGCAGTCGCACCTTGGAGAGGCACGCCGGCTTGGTGCGCCGCCTGGAGAATCGCGCTGGACAGCGGGTGCTTGGAATAGCATTCTAGACTGGCGACGAGGGCAAGGACATCATCCCGGGCGAAGCCTGGCCCTGGGATCAATTCGGTCAGCCGTGGCTGGCCGTAGGTTAACGTGCCGGTTTTGTCGAAGATGGCGGTCCGGCAGGTGTCGATCTTTTCCAGGACGGCCGGATCTTTGATGATGATGCCCCTTCGGGCTGCCAAGGAAATCGAACCGATAACAGCGACCGGAATGGCGATCAAGAGCGGACAGGGAGTGGCGACCACCAAAACGGCCAGAAAGCGGATGGCCTCGCCGCTGGCGGCCCAGGCACCCAAAGCGATGGCCACGGCGAGGGGCGTGTAAAGCGCACCCAGTTGATCGCCCAGCCGCCGCAGCCGCGGGCGATGCTGCTCCGAGGCACGCATCACCTGCATGATTTTTGCGTAGCGAGAATCCAACGCGAGTTTGCCGGCTCGAATCGTAAGGACCGTTTCACCGTTGATGGACCCGGAGAGCACTTCCGAGCCCGGTGCCTTGGACATCTTGTATGGTTCGCCAGTGAGATAGGACTCGTCCATCACGCCGTGTCCTTCGACGACGGTTCCGTCCACCGGGCAAATCTCGTGCGGAAAGACCACCAGCGTCCCGCCGACAACTACCTCGTCAAGAGGCACATCGGCAATCGTCCCATCCAGCTTGCGGTGTGCCAACGAGGGCATCCGGCGGGCCAGTGCCTCCAAGACTGATGAGGCGCTTCGCACCGCATACGCTTCAAGGGCTTCTCCCCCAGAAAGCATGAGCACCACCAGCGCGCCGGCTAGATATTCGCCGAGTACAGCCGAAGTGACGATGGAAATGCCTGCCAACAAATCGGAGCCGAACTGCCCCTTGATGAGTTTGAATACCAGATCGAGCACAAGCGGAACACCGCCGACCACCAGGATGGCCAGCAATGGAAGCTGGAACAGCGGCTGACCGCAAACTTCACCAGTGGCCTCGAAGGCGAAGCGCAAAAGGATATGAACGCCAATGGCCGCAACGGTAAGAACCGCGATGATAGCGTGTTTGCGGCTGGTAACGGCCATGGCTGTTCAGAGTCCTCTTTGTTCTCCGCTCAACGCTAGTCGGTGCGTTCATTCCTCACAGATACGGGATGGGGGGGAGGGCGTGGGCGGGAACGTGCTCTTGCAAGGCATCCAGCGCAATGAACGACAACAGCGCCAAATTTGGAAAGAGAAGAGCAGCCATGGCGGGAGCGCCGTAAACGAAGTTATCGAACTGACTGGGTGATGGACCGCCGAGGTTCGCGGCCGTGTGGTAGTAGAAGCCGAGAACCCCGACTGCCGCTTCAATGACCATCACCACTCTGCTAACCCATGTATCGCTTGCCTGCCTCCTTGCTCTCCAGGCGGGTGCTCTCGAGATGGTATTTCGCGATCAGGCGATATAAGGCCCGCCGGCTGATCCCGAGGGCCTTGGCAGCGTGGACTTTGTTGCCCTTCACTCTCTGCAGGATTTCGACAACGTGGCGGCGCTCGATCTCGCGCAGGTAGTCGGGATCGGTAGTCGTCGATTCGGAAGCGGGTGATTCTACCAGGCTTTCCGGGAGATCGTCCAGGGAGATGACGTGATCCTCAGCCAGGATCTGGGCCCGCTCCAGCACGTTGGCTAATTCGCGGACATTGCCGGGCCAATCATAACGGACCAAGGCCTCCAGGGCATTGGATTCAATCCGGTATCGAGTCGCGCCGATCTGCCTGGTCGTCAGGAAGTGCCCGACCAACTCGGGGATGTCCTGCCGCCTCTCCCGGAGCAGCGGCAGCTGGATTGTGACTACATTGAGGCGATAGTACAGGTCTTCCCGGAACTTGCCCGCTTTGATGGCCTCCTCGAGCGGCCGGTTGGTGGCCGCCACCACGCGTACGTCAGCCTGGTTCTCTTGGGTGCTTCCGACGCGGCGGTAATGGCCGTCCTCCAAGACGCGAAGCAGCTTGGCCTGCGGTCCAGGAGCCATCTCTGCTATCTCGTCGATGAACAAGGTGCCGCCCTCGGCCACCTCGACCAGACCGGCCTTGGTCTGCACTGCCCCGGTGAAGGCGCCTTTCTCGTGGCCGAACAGCTCACTTTCCAACAAGGTTTCCTGTAGGGCAGCGCAATTTACGGTAACCAGCGGCCGGCCCCGGCGCGGGCTGTTGTAATGCAGCGCGCGGGCGACTAACTCCTTGCCCGTGCCACTGGCGCCGCGCACCAGCACCGTGGCGTCGGTCGGCGCAACTTTCTGGAGGAGCTGGATGGCCCGCTGCATGGACGGGCTGGAGCCGACCAGGCGGTACCGGCACGACTCGTAACCGACCTGTTCGACCCATTGGCGCTCCCGGCGGGCCAGTTGCACTTTCTCGTAGGCCTTCTGGATATGGACTTCCAGCTCGGGCAGGTGGAACGGCTTCGTCAGGTAGTCGTACGCACCCCGTTTCATGGCCTGGATAGCAGTCTCGATGCTCCCCTGGGCGGTCAGCAGCAGAGCCTCCAACTCCGGTTGGAGTTCCTTGAGCCTGTCCATCAACTCGATGCCGTTCATGCCCGGCATGTTTAGGTCGATAAGGGCCACGTCCCAGCGGCATTGGGTAGCCTTCGCCAACGTTTCCTCGCCGCCAGCGGCGGACGTCACGTCTAGCCCCTGGCGTTTAAACCGACGCTCCAGGGTCTGACGGAGCTGCTCGTCGTCATCCACAATTAACAAGCGGATAGCAGAGATGGAAGTCGTCATAACGATTGCTCGGTTACTGGATGTACTCGTGCTGCTGGCGGTCTCATAGCCCCACTGCTTCTGCACCAGACACCTGAGCGCAAGTGTATCTACTAGGGGAGGGCGGCAAGCACCTGTGGTGATGCGTACTCCAAAGAAAAGGGCCTTTACAGTGCGTGCCAGTTTACCCTTCAGTGCCAGCAACTACGGCCGGGTTGGGTAAGTCGAGCCGGGTTCTGCGGGTTTCGCGCATGTGCTTGTGACACTTGACACAGGTCAAGGTCATGTCGACGTATGCCAACGCGGCGCCGTCGAGGTTCTTCTCCTTGGCCTTTTGGACCAGGCTCGCCGCATTACGGCGGAACTCATTGCTGTACAAGTCGTACTCCGGCGACTTGAAGACTTTCCACTCTGCCTGCTTACTGATGAAGATCAACTCGTCGGCGTGGGTGCTGATCTTATCGAAGTCGCTCATTGCGACCCCCTCGAGCACCTTCTGCGCGTTTTCTAGCTTGCGCTTCATTAGATCGTTGAGTTCCTTGGCTGCCGGGTCGTTGAGCTTCTTGGGAGCTTGTTTCGGTTCCTCACCGCGACTGCTCAGGGCGGGCATCCCAACAGCCAGGGCAAACATCACCACGACCAACCTCATTGTCTTCATGGCCAAACCTCCAGTAGGCGGCAAGGAACATTCCCAATCCCACGGCAAATCCCAGGCCGCACTTTGTGCAAACCGTATGGATTAGTTAGACGATTCCAATATCCTCATGTCCGATTCACTTCCAGAGCAAGCCGAGTTGCTGCTCAAAACCTTTCGGTCAGCACCAGGGCGGTGTCCCAATGTGCCGAATCCGCACACTTCGGTCCCGTTTCCCAGCGTCTGTGCCCTTTTCGGACTTTTCGTTTTCGACACAAGGTCTCAGAATTCGAAGCGGTCATTGCAGCTTCCACAGCAGTTTCTCGACCGGGCTTGCGCGTTAAACGGCATGAGCCTCCCCGTGGCAAACGTGTGGCTCCAGACAAATGCCGCAGTTACGGACGAATGGGCGCGGCGTGGGCCATTGCTGCCAGGATATCCGTGCTGGAGACGACGCCGATCGGCCGGTAGCGCGCGTCCACAACGATGATGCGGTGAATATGGGCGTCGATCATCTCGCGGGCCAGTTCGGTGATGGCAGTGCCCGGAGAAACCGTCACCGGATCAGCTGTCATGTAGGTCCCCACCTCATCGGTGGGTAGGTCGTCCACGTCCACGACTTGCCAAGCCGAATGGAAGCAGCCCGGATTTGGGCAGACCGGCTTGGCAGTGCCGCGCTCTCCGTAACCTACTAGATGCATGAAATCCGTCGCCGATAAAACGCCGACACATCTTTCCGTCTCATCTACCACTGGCGCCCCGCTGACGTGGATCTCTGAGAGAAGATGGGCCGCAGCACGCAACGACATAGATCGTGGGACCGTAATCACGTCCCGACTCATCAGATCGGCCGCGGTAAGGGTCAGGAGTGGTTTTGCGGTCGCGATCATGACGCACCTCCTCGCTTACGTGGCTTGTGAAACACAACCGGCGAACCTAAAGCGCAGAAGAAGGCAATCCGCGTGCCAACCCGGGTTTTCACCCTGGCGGAGATCAGCTGGTTCGAGTTTTTCGCTTGTTTTCCAACACATTTTCCTGGTTTCGGATTGTTCCCTCCCCACGGCGAGGCAGAGCAAGTAAAATCTGTCCTTGCTGTCGTTGACCGGTTCCGCACAGTCCGACGTGGAGGCCCGGCGCCGCAAGCTGTTTTCCTTGCGCCGCGCGTTCGGGGGATATCGACCGTGCGAAATCGCCCACTGATTGTCCCTCATCGGCGGAGCACCGCTTGGGTAGGCACCGTTGTACCAGCCGGGGCCCTTCCGCAAGCACGAAAGCCTGCGTGCGAGCCGGGAAGGGGCCGCAACCAAGCCGTGGAAGCCCATCGCCCCAGAGCTGGCACTTGATTTGCCAAGGAAAGCGGCGCATCTTACGTTACGAGATTCTAGTCCAAGGGCTGTTTTGAACCATGACCCTTTCGCACGAGTCGGAGAACTGGATCTTGCCCAAACCGCGGCTTGATGACCTTATCCGCCTTCTTCTGCAAGAAGGCTTCGAGGTTATCGGCCCGCGGATCGAACAGCAGGCGATCGTCTATGGACCCGTCCAATCGACCAAGGACCTGCCCGTCGGTTGGACGGACCGGCAGGCTCCCGGATCGTACCGGCTGGAGAAACGACAAGACGACGCCTACTTCGGCTATGCCGTGGGGCCGCATTCGTGGAAGAAATACCTGTTCCCGCCAATGCTGCGGCTCTGGCAGGCGCGGCGTACGACGACTGGTTTTGAAGTCCGTGACAATGAATCGGAGCCGCCGCGGCGTGCCTTCCTGGGGCTGCGTGCTTGCGAGTTGCACGCCCTTGCCGTGCAAGATCGCGTTTTCATCAACAGCGAACGCCAGTTCGCGGATCCGTATTATGCCAAGGCGCGCGCGCGTTTATTCCTGATTGCGGTCGAGTGTGAGCATCCTGCCGGCACCTGTTTCTGCGCGTCGATGGGCACCGGGCCGTCGGTGAAGCCCGAGCGCATTCCCTTGCTGGCCTCCAAACACGAAGACTCCACGAGGCAAAACAGCGGCGACGATGCGACAAGGATTCCGCTGCCCATCACGCAACCCGCAAATTCTGCCGGGGCTTCCGCACTGCCCGTTTGCGATCTGGTGCTGACCGAATTGGACGATGCTTTTGTCGTCCGCGCTACAAGCTCTGCCGGGCAAAGCATCGTCGATCGATTGAGTCCGCAGGCAGCTACGGTAGAACATGTGGAGGAAGCCGGGAGGCGGGTGGAAGCGGCAGGCCAGTCAATGGGCCGAACGCTCGATGTCACCGAAGTCCGCAACCTGTTGCACCGCAATCAAGAACACCCGCGCTGGGACGACGCGGCCGACCGCTGCCTGTCTTGCACGAACTGCACGATGGTGTGTCCGACCTGTTTTTGTTCCAGTGTGGACGACGTCACCGACCTGAGCTTGGAAAACGCCGAGCGCGTGCGCCGTTGGGATAGCTGCTTCAATCCCGAATTCGCCTCGGTACATGGCGGTGACTTCCGGCCCAGCATCCGGGGCCGCTATCGCCAATGGCTCACCCATAAATTCGCCTCCTGGTACGACCAGTTCGGCGTCTCCGGGTGTGTCGGCTGCGGGCGCTGCATCACATGGTGCCCCGTAGGCATCGACGTGACCCAAGAGATCACAGCCATCCGGACGGCGGACGGCCAGCGAGAGGGGAATACTCAATGACTGAACAAGGAATGCTGGGAACATTCGCGAGCCACGCCTTCTTGAGCGGCTTGAGTGACCGACACCGAATACTTCTGGCCTCGGGTGCCCGTCCATTCACGGCCGAACCTGGCGAGCTGTTAGCCCGGGAAGGGGAGACGGCGAAGACCTTTCACCTGATCCAGGTGGGCCAGGTGGCGCTTGGTCTTCATACCCCTGATCGGGGAGTCGTTTCCATCCAAACCGTTGGCCCGGGCGAAATCGTCGGTTGGTCATGGCTGGTCTCACCGCACCGCTGGCAGTTTGACTGCCGAGCCGTGGACCGGGTTCAGGGCCTGGCCTTCGACGCCGAATGGCTGCGAGAGAAATGCGAGCAGGACCATGAGCTGGGCTATCACCTGCTCAAACAGCTCGTAACGGTGATCGGGAACCGCCTGGCGGCCACGCGGCTGCGACTTCTTGACATCTACAAGTGAGAGACAGGGATTCCCTGCAGGACCAAGGAAAAAGGATAGAGACGTGGCATTGACGCCGAACGAACCAAGAGACCTTGATTCCCCGATGCTGCCCAGGGTCGTCAAGGTGCAAGCCTTCCAGGCCGAGACGCACGACACGTTTACGCTTGCTCTGGACCCACCATCCGCACCGGGAACTCCTTACTCGTTCCTGCCTGGACAGTTCAACATGCTGTACGGCTTTGGCCTCGGTGAGGTGCCGATATCCATGAGCGGGGATCCGGCGAGGACCGGATCAGTTGTGCACACAATCCGTGCGGTCGGTTCGGTGACCGAAGGCCTTGCCAAGGTTCGCCCCGGCGATTCCATCGGGATCCGTGGGCCGTTCGGCAGCAGTTGGCCAATGGACAAGGCCCTGGGCGGCGACGTCGTGCTGGTTAGCGGCGGCATCGGGCTCGCCCCCTTGCGGCCGGCGCTTTACCACCTTCTGCGCCACCGTGATCAGTACGGTGGCGTGGCCTTGCTGTACGGGGCGCGCACGCCCGGCGACGTACTCTACCGTGAGGAGTTGCAAGCCTGGCAAAGTCGTGGCGACTTCCAGGTGCTACTCACCGTCGACAGGGCGGACCCGTCCTGGTGCGACTCGATTGGACTGGTCACGGCACTGTTCACGCGCGCCGAGTTCGACCCGCAACGCACTGTCGGCATGATTTGCGGCCCGGAGATGATGATCCGCTTCACCCTGAACGAATTCGAGAAGCGCGGCGTGGCCGCAGATCGCCTGTACGTGTCGCTCGAGCGGAACATGCAGTGCGCCGTCGGCTTCTGCGGCCACTGCCAGTTTGGCCCGAACTTCGTGTGCATGGATGGTCCGGTATTCCGCCAAGACCAGATCAAGGCGTTTTTCGATGTCCGGGAAGCGTAATACCTCGGGTGATGGAGCACGTTCATGGACACAGTACAGCGCAAGCCCCGCCTGGGCGTTTTCAAGTTCGCCTCGTGCGATGGCTGCCAGCTTAGCTTGCTGGACTGCGAGGACGAGTTGCTGGCCGTGGCCGGTGCCGTCGATATCGCCTACTTCTTGGAAGCGACCCGGCGGCCGCTGGAGGGCGAGTTTGATCTGGTGCTTGTAGAAGGCTCCATCAGCTCCCCAGAGCAGTTGGAACAGATCAAGGATGTCCGGCGACGCAGCCGGTTCTTGGTGACTATCGGCGCCTGCGCCACGGCGGGCGGCATCCAAGCCCTGCGCAACTGGGGCCACGTTCAGGAATACCTCCAGATCGTGTATGCCCGACCGGAGTACATCCAGACACTCGCGACCTCAACATCGATCGCCGAGCACGTGCCGGTGGATTTCGAGCTGCGCGGCTGCCCGATCAACAAGCATCAGCTGGTCGAAGTTATCGCCGCGTTTCTCGCCGGACGCAGGCCCAAGGTGCCAAACCACGCGGTGTGCGTCGAGTGCAAACGGGCCGGAGTCGTCTGCGTAATGGTGGCCCAGGGCGTCCCATGCCTCGGGCCCGTCACGCACGCCGGCTGCGGAGCCCTGTGCCCGAGTTACAACCGCGGCTGCTACGGTTGCTACGGGCCCTCGAAAGGGCCCAACGTCCCGTCGTTGGCTCACCAATACCAGGGCATGGGGGTCACACCGGAAACACTTGAACGGACGCTGCACACATTCAACGCCTGGGCACCAGGATTCCGTGAAATCGGGACCAAGTCCGCTGAGCAAGCCTAGGACAACTGACCAACCATCGAGCCTGGATTTCTTCCAAGGTGGAGCGTATGACCGAAGCAACCGGCCCAACAACCCGAACCATCACCGTCCAGGCCCTAGCCCGCGTCGAGGGCGAGGGTGCCCTGACTATCCGGCTCCGTGAAGGCCAGGTGGACGGCGTGGAGCTGCGCATTTACGAACCACCTCGCTTTTATGAGGCGTTCCTACGAGGCCGGTCCGCGCTCGAGGTCCCCGATATTACTGCCAGAATCTGCGGCATCTGCCCGGTGGCGTACCAGATGTCGAGCGTCCACGCGCTGGAAAAGATCTTCGGTGTCACCCTGCCGCCCGAACTGCGGGCGCTGCGCCGCCTGCTCTATTGTGGCGAGTGGATCGAGAGCCACACGCTGCACATCTACATGCTGCACGCTCCGGACTTCCTCGGGTTTGAAAGCGCCCTGGCGATGGCCCAGGCAAGCCCCACTTATGCCGAGGTGGTGCGCCGTGGGCTGCACATCAAGAAGGCGGGCAACCGGATCGTTAGCCTGGTTGGCGGCCGCGAAGTGCATCCCATCAACGTTCGTGTCGGCGGTTTCTACCGCGTACCCCGCCGCGACGAGATTTCTCCTGTGGTCGAGGACTTGAAGTGGGCTCGGGACGCAGCCCTGGAAACGGTCCGCTGGTCGGCCACGCTCCCGTTCCCGGACTTTGCGGGCGATTACGAATTCGTCGCCCTGCGGCACCCCGACGAATACCCGATGAACGAGGGGCGTCTTGTCTCCACTCGTGGCCTGGACATCGCCCAGGAAGAATATCCAGAGTACTTCGAGGAATACCAGGTTCCGCATTCCAACGCGCTCCAAGCCCGGCGCCGCGCTCCGTCGAACGGCACGGGCGCCTACTTCGTAGGACCGCTGGCGCGCTGGAATCTGAACGCCGACCGAGCGAACCCAATCGTGCGCGACGCAGCCGCAGCCACGGGTATTCCCTTCCCGAACCGGAACCCATTCACCGGCATTGTAGTGCGTTCTCTGGAGCTCCTGCTCGCCGTCGAGGAGGCCCTGCGAATCCTAGGCGCATATGAGCCACCCGCGAAGCCAGCCGTCGACTTCCAGCCGTGTGCCGGCATGGGCCAAGCGATCACTGAGGCCCCCCGTGGTATCCTGTATCACCGTTACGAGACCGATCCGGCTGGGATGCTCCGCAACGCCGTGATCATCCCGCCCACCAGCCAAAATCAACTCCAGATGGAACACGATTTGGCGCGGATTGCCCCACAGCTTGTCACCTTACCGGACGAGGAGGCGGCATTGCGTGCGGAGCATGTTATCCGCAATTACGACCCGTGCATTAGCTGCGCCACCCACTTCCTGAAGTTGAAAGTGACGGGGCGATGAATTGGCCGCGTCCTGTTCGCGTCGTCGGGGTTGGCAGCCCGCTGGGGGATGACGGCCTGGCATGGGAAGTCGTAAGGAAACTCCGCGAGCGGCAGAACGTCCGGAAGGAAATCGAGGTTTACATGGTCGAGGGCGGCCAGCGCATCCTCGACCTGCTGGACGGACAGGGCACCCTCCTGCTGGTGGATGCCGTAGCAGCCGGAGCAAGGCCTGGAACGATCCACCGCTTTCAGTGGCCTGACCAGTGTGTCGAGGCCTTGCGGCCTGGCTCAACGCATGATCTACGGCCGGCGGAGGCTCTCCGCCTTGCCGCGGCGCTCGGGATCGCGCCGACGCGAGTAGTCGTTTTTGGGATAGAGGTTGAGCGCCTCGATCTCCAGCCGGGCCTTAGTCAGTCCGTGATGGCTGCGATTCCGGAGTTGGTGCGGCGGCTCGTGGAAGAACTGGAAGGCAGCCCGATCATTAAAGAAAAATCGTCCGAACTGGCTCGCGAGGAGCAATGAACCATGGCAATTGCCGTCAAGCTTGGCACTTGGCGTCGCCTTCAGCCGATGCGACTTCGCATGGGTGTGCTTTCCCATTGCCCGAGGCATCGTCGCCGTTAGTGGCCGGCGCCGTTCCGGCAGCGGCGGGGGAGCACGGCTGTTTGTCCTTTTGTATTGGAGGCTGGACAGGCGGCCTGCGCATCATCAGTCTTGGCAGCCAGATGATGCCGGCGGTGACGGCTCTCAAAGGGAAGAAGAGTACCTGGCTGACGTGGCGGGCGCGCTCCGAGGAAAACAGCGGCGTCTCCACGAAGCCGGCAATCGCGTAGAAGAAGACGGGGGTCAGGAAAATGCCGAACAGGGTCACGCCGATCATGCCGCTGAAGACGACAATCCCAAGCGTTTTGCGCATCTCCGCCCCTGCCCCGTGCCCGATCAGCAATGGCACGACGCCAAGGATAAAGGCGAACGAAGTCATCAGGATTGGACGCAAGCGCAGCTTGCACGCCTCCAAGGTCGCCTCACGGCGCGGCAGGCCTCCTTCTTCGTGCTTGTGCTTGGCAAACTCGACGATCAGGATGGCGTTCTTGCTGGCTAGGCCGACCAGCACGACAAAGCCAATCTGAGTAAAGATATTGACGTCGCCACCTGTCACGCACACTCCGGTCAGCGAGCCCAGGATGCACATCGGCACGACGAGGATCACGGCCAACGGCAGCGCCCAACTCTCATACTGGGCCGCCAGCACCAGGAAGACGAACGCCACTGCCAGCGGGAAGATCATTTTGTTGGCAATGTTCTTGGCAGCATCGATCTGCATGAAATTGATCTCGGTCCATTCATAGGCCATTCCCGGCGGCAAGACCTCATTGCAGATCTTCTCCATCTCCTCGATACCCTGGCCGGTCGAAATACCCGGCTTGGTTAAGCCAAGGATCGCGGCAGCTGGATACATGTTGTAACGACCAATATTAATGGGGCCGCCGATTTCGCGCATGTTTAGCACGGCCCCCAGCGGCACCATTTCACCCCTGCTATTACGCACCATGAGCTTCTTGATCTTGTCGGGATCGTCGCGGAATGGTCCAGTGGCCTGAATATTTACCTGCCAGGTGCGCCCAAATTTGTTGAAATCATTGGTGTAGAGCGATCCCAGGTAAATCTGCAATGCGCTGAAGACATCGTTAGGCCGGACCCCCATCGTTTGGCATTGCTCACGATTGAGGTCCACATAGAGCTGGGGAACGCTTGCTCGGAAAACGGAGAACAGCTTTTCGACCCTATCGCTCTCCCTGGACCTGGCGATAACGCGTTCCACCTGGTTTTGAAGTTCCTTCAGTCCCAGATCGCCACGGTCTTCGATGATGATCTTGAACCCGCTGGCTGAACCGAGGCCGGAGACCGGCGGCGGCGTGTACAGCGAAATCATCGCTCCCGGAATCTCTTGCGAAAGCTGCTTCCCTACACGCTCGGTAATGGCTGCACTCGACATTGACGGGTCGCGGCGCTTGTCAAATTCCTTGAACGCCGCAAAGCAGTTGCCGAAGTTGGAGCCATTGGCATTGAGCGTGAACGATTGGCCGGCAATGGCCGTGATGTGCACGACACCCTTTTCGTTTTTCACTACCTCGGTAATCGTATCCATGACCTTCTGGGTGCGCTCCAGTGAAGCGGCGTCGGGAAGCTGCACGGCGATGTAGAAGCGGCCCTGGTCCTGGTTCGGGATGTAGCCGACCGGCAGCCCGTTGGCCAAATCGAATGAGCCCAGTTTAAATCCCCGAGCCTGCTTGGGAATCAGTCCTTGGGGGAGTCCGTTGAACCCTACCAATGTTAGAGCGAGCAAGCCGCCATAGAGGAGCAGCACAATCGCGCTGCCTCGCAGCGCAAGACCGACCATCCTTCTGTAGATACTGTTCGTTTGGCGGAAGCCCCAGTTGAAGAGCCTGAAGAACCAACCCAAAAAAAGGTCCAGGATGCGGCTAGCCAGATCCTTCTTCGCGCCCCGGGGCAGCAGAAGAATGGCAGCAAGAGCAGGGCTTAGAGTCAAGGAATTGAACGCGGAGATGATGGTGGACACGGCGATCGTCAGTGCAAATTGGCGAAAGAACTGACCGGTGATGCCGCTGATAAAAGCGCAGGGCACGAACACTGCCGACAGCACCAGTGCCACCGCGACCACCGGACCGGAAACTTCTTCCATCGCCTGGTGGGCGGCACGGCGCGGCGACATCCCCTCCTCGATATGGTGTTCAACCGCCTCGACAACGACGATCGCATCGTCGACGACGATGCCGATCGCCAGCACGAGACCGAAAAGCGTCAGGTTGTTCAGGCTGAAACCGATCATGGCCATCACGGCAAAGGTGCCGACAATGGCCACCGGCACGGCCACCAGCGGAATGATCGCCGAGCGCCAGTTTTGCAGGAAGACCAGCACCACAGCAGCAACCAGGATGACGGCCTCGGACAACGTACGCAGGACCTCATTGATTGACTCCTGGATGAAAGGAGTCATGTCTAGAGAGATTTCATAATCGACATCCTCCGGAAAAGCCTTCTTCAGCTCATCGAGCTTCTTCCGGACGCGCTGGGCAGTGGCGATGGAATTGGCATCTGGCAGGGCGAAGATTGCGATGCTACCGTTGGGCATTCCATCCAGTTTGCTCGTCGAGTCCAGATTTCGCGCCCCCAGCTCCGTGTAGCCGACGTCGCGCAGGCGAACCTCGCGACCGCTACTGTCGGTGCGAAGGATCATGTCGTCGAACTCAGCCGGGTCGGAGAGCCGGCCCAATGTGGTGATCGTAAACTCGAAGGGCTGTCCGGATGGAGCCGGCTGCTGGCCGAAGTGGCCGGCAGCCACCTGTCGATTCTGTTCGCGGATGGCGTTGGCCACGTCGGCGGCCGTCATGTTGAGCATGGCCAAGCGATCGGGGTCGATCCAAACGCGCATGCTGTAGTCTTGTTGGCCAAAGAGCTGGACGTCGCCCACGCCGTCCACGCGCGCCAATTCATCCTTGACGCGGATGGTGGCATAGTTGCTGAGATAGAGCTGATCGTAACGGCCGTGAGGCGAATAGATACACGCCACCATCAAGATGTCGGGATTGCGTTTGCGCGTCGTAACGCCCGCCTGCTTGACAACGTCGGGCAAGAGAGGCAGAGCCAGGTTGATACGGTTCTGCACGAGCACCTGGGCAAAATTCAGATTGACGCCGGGCCGAAATGTCACGGTCAGCGTATAGGTGCCGTCGTTGTTGGACTGCGACACCATGTACATCATGTCCTCGACGCCGTTGATCTGCTGCTCGATGGGAGCGGCCACGGAATCGGCTACGACGTTGGCGTTAGCACCCGGATAGGTGCACATGACCATGATGCTCGGCGGGGCAATGGGCGGATACTGTGCGACGGGCAATGTGAAGGCCGCCACCGCCCCGGCCAAGGTAATGACGATGGACATGACCGAGGCGAAGATCGGACGCTCAATAAAAAAGTGCGAAAACATGCACGGAACCGATTCCGGACGAAAAGACAGCGTCCCCTGCCAAGGGAGAGCCGTGGAGGAAGCGGTGCACTGAGAGCCTGTGAAGAATTCCCTTTTACAAAAATAACGTCCCGACAGCTGTCCAGGGCGGGGGCCTGGCGCTAAAACCTTTGTCATGGACACAAACCGCGTCACTTGCGCCAACCTGCTCAGCCCCGTCCCCGACACTGTGGCCGACGTCATGTCCGCCACGCCCGTCGAAAACCTGCTTTTTGACCTCGGCGCGCCGTTGCCGGCGGCACCGCCACCCGCGGCGGGTGGTGGGACGCCGCGGCTGCGTTATGCCAATCGGGAACAGGCCGAGATGCGGGTTTGTTCCCTGGATGAACTGCTCCCGGCGGACCATGAAGTTCGCCAGGTCTGGGCGTACGTCGCGGGCCTTGATCTGTCGGCGGTGCTGGCGAAGATCAAGGCGGTCGAGGGAGGGGCGGGAGCCAATGCCACCGATCCGCGCATCCTCTTTTCTCTGTGGCTGTATGCGACCCTGCGGAACATCGGCAGCGCTCGGGAATTGGATCGCCGCTGCGATCCCGACACCGGCGAAGTGCCGTTCCAGTGGATCTGCGGCGGCGTAACGCTCAACTATCACACGCTGGCCGATTTCCGCACCGCGCACGGCGACATCTTGGACAAGTTGTTGACCAACAGCGTGGCCGTGCTTTGGGAGCAGGAGTTGGTGAGCATGGATCGGGTGGCTCAGGACGGCATGCGGGTGCGGGCCAACGCCGGGGCCAGTTCGTTTCGGCGCGGTCCGCGCCTGCAGGAGTTTCTGGAAGAAGCCGAGCAGCAGGTCAAGGCTCTCAAGAAGGAACTGGAGGAGGACCCAGCGGCGGGCACGCGGCGCGAGCGTGCGGCCCGGCAACGCGCTGCCGAGGATCGGGAAAAGCGTGTGCGCAACGCGCTGGAGCAGTTGCCCGCGATCGAGGCGGCCAAGAAGGCCGGCGACAAGGACAAGGCCCGCGCCTCGACCACCGACCCCGATGCCCGCGTCATGAAGATGGGCGATGGCGGCTTTCGTCCGGCCTTCAATGTGCTGTTGGCCACCGATACGCAGACGCAAGTCATCGTCGGCGTGGACGTGATCAACTCGGGCGGCGACCAGGGCAAGCTGGCGCCGATGGTCGAACAAATCGCCGCGCGTTACGACGAACGCCCCAAGGAAATGCTGGTCGATGGCGGCTTCGCCAAGAAGGAAGACATCGAGATGGTGGGCCAAGCAGGCACCACGGTCTACGCTCCGGTGCCGGCCCCGAAAGACCCCGAGCGCGACCCGCACACGCCGCTGGAGAACGATACGCCCAAGGTGGCCGAGTGGCGTGAGCGCATGGGCACGCCCGAGGCCAAGGCGATTTACAAGGAGCGCGCCAGCACGGCGGAGTGCGTCAACGCCCAAGCCCGCAACCGCGGCCTGCACCAATTCACGGTGCGCGGTCTGGCTAAAGTGAAGGCCGTCGTATTGTGGTATGTCTTGGCTCATAACCTGCTACGCTTAGCAGCCCTGCGCGCTCAGCGGGAAAAAGAAGCGGCCAAAACGATTTAGGGGCGGACCAAGGGCGGAAAACCCCCGATCCAGCCCTACCCATCGCCCACCCGGCCCCCACAACGGGCCGGAATGCATGACGAGGTCGGGAGCAAACCGTCGGAGAGTCGCTGCGGAAAAAAACCTGGCGACTATCCTCCTCAAAACCTTCCGCCGCCACCAACAGAAAAGGCGAACACTTCACAGGCTCTGAG
>DATGZX010000143.1:0-23238 GCA_035296965.1 Gemmataceae bacterium | reverse complement strand
GACTTGCGGCGACATCTCGCGGATTGGGGTAAGATCGTCGAAAATCCAGATCGACCGGCCGTGGGTTCCCACCACCAGATCATTGTTTTTGACGACCAGGTCATGCACGGCCACGGTCGGCAAATTGAGCTTGAGCTGCGTCCAGGTTTTGCCGTCGTCCTTGGTGTAGGCGATGCCGTGCTCCGTGCCGACATAGAGGAGCTCCTTCTGCTTCGGATCCTCACGGATCGCATGCAGGAAAATGTCCTGGGGCAGGTTGGCTGCCAGGTCCTTCCAGGTCTTGCCGTAGTCGGTGGTCTTGTACAAGTACGGGTGCATGTCGTCCAGGCGATGTGCATCCACGACCACATAGGCAGTTCCAGCCTCAAAGGGTGACGCCTCGATCAAGTCCACAGTGCCCCATTCCGGGATGCCGTTAATGTTGGGCGTGACATTCGACCAGTTCTTGCCGCCGTCGCGCGAGACGTGCACGAGGCCATCGTCGCTTCCTACCCAAAGAAGGTCCTTCTGCTTGGGCGATTCGGCGATGGCAAAGATCGTGTCGTAGACTTCGACGCCGGTATTGTCGCCGGTAATGGGGCCGCCGGCCCATTTCTGTTTCGCTCGGTCGTTGCGGGTGAGGTCGGGGCTGATGGGCAGCCAATGCTCACCGGCATCGCTGGTCTTGAAGAGGACGTTGGAGCCATGGTAGACGACGCGCGGGTCGTGCGTGGACACGTGAATGGGCGCGGTCCACTGAAAGCGGTAGCGAAGGTCGGCCGCCCCATGGCCGGAGGGATTGAAGGGATAGATGCTGACATTGCGGACCTGCCGGGTCCGCCGATCGAAGCGTGTGATGATGCCGCCATACTCACCCGCATAAACGATGTTGGGATCGGCGGGGTGATGGGCGGTGTGTCCGGCTTCGCCGCCGCCGATGTCATACCAGTCGCAATTGCTGATGCCCCCCATGCTCAGGCTATTGCTCGGTCCTGCTCCGGTGCCGATGTCTTGCATCGAGCCCGAGACGTGGTAAGGCGTGTCGTTGTCGACGGCAACGTGATAGAACTGGCCGAACGGGAGCGGAGGTGCGTACCAGGTCTCGGCGCCGTCGGTGCTGATGTCGACGCCGCCGTCGTTGCTGCCGATCATGCGTTTGGGATTGCGCGGGTCGATCCAGATGTCGTGATTGTCGCCGTGGTGCAGTCCCTTGACGTTCTTGAAGGCTTTGCCGCCATCGATGCTGCGCAGCATCGGAACTTGTGGGCACCAGACCACGTTGGGGTTGGTCGGATCAATCGTGATCGTGGAATAGTACCAGGCGCGCTGGCGAAGCATGTGGTGAGAATTGACCAGGTCCCAGGTTTCGCCGCCGTCATCGGAACGATAGAGGCCGCCTTTGTCGGCCTCGACCAATGCGTAGACGCGCCGGCTGTCGGACGGCGCGACGGCCACGCCGATCTTGCCCCACGGGCCGTCGGGCAAGCCCTTGCCTGGCTCTCCCTCAGGCGTGTCCTTGCCGATCAACCGCTTCCAGGTGTCGCCGCCGTCGCGCGACATATACAGGCCGCTGCCCGGGCCGCCGCTGTTGAGGTCCCACGGCCGGCGGCGCGCTTGCCACATCCCCGCGAACAGGATGCGCGGATTGGAAGGGTCCATGCAAACATCGGATGCCCCGGTGTCGTTGTCCTTGAAAAGGCTTCGTTGCCAGGTCTTGCCGCCGTCCGTCGTGCGATAGACGCCGCGTTCCGCATTGGGACCGAAGGCATGGCCGAGTACGGCCGCGTAGGCAATGTCGGGATTCGTCGGGTGCACGACCATCGTACCGATCTGGCCTTCCTGCTTCCAGACATGCGTCCAGTTCTTGCCGGCGTCGGTCGATTTGTAGATGCCGTTGCCCGGGGCGACGTTCCCGCGAATGTTGGCTTCGCCGGAACCGACGTAGACTACGTTGGGGTCGGAGGGAGCGATGGCAATCGAGCCAATGGAGGCGATCGGTTGTTCATCGAAGATGGGCTTCCAATGAATGCCGCCATCGCTCGATTTCCAAACCCCGCCGGAGGCCGTGGCAGCGTAATAGGTGAGCGGGTCGCCGGGAACGCCGGCGGCGCGCGCGACCCTACCGCCGACCGCGGGTCCAATCAGGCGAAACTTGAGGGGCCTGAATTCTGCGGGACCGCCTTTGGAGAGCGGTTCGTCCGCGTGGGCGAAGGTCGTTTGGCAAGAGAGGACCAGGAGGCCAACGGCAGTGTACCGAATCGAAGGGATCAATCTCATGATGTTCTCGCGTCGTGGCATTGCAACAAAACCAGGGTAAAACGTTCCTGTCAGGGTTTCTTGAGTAGGACATCCCAGAACTCGGGCTGTCAGTGCCTTTTCACTTCCCATGCACAAACTTATTGGGAGTGCCCGTGAGGGGGCTACCGCTCTCGGGCTTCCAGAGGACGACTTCTTCGATCTTGCGGGCCAATGCCAAATCCTTGTCGGTGATCCCGCCGGCCGAGTGAGTCTTCAGCTTGACCCACAGCTTTCCCCAGGTAATCGCCAGGTCGGCGTGGTGCCAGGCCGCTTCGCACAGATAACCGATGGCATTGGTGAGCAGGAGCGTCGTTGGCCAGCCATCTGTGGTGTATTTCCGCCGTAACCAGCCGTCCTCCAGATACCAGTCGCCGAGCCCCGACTCCTTGATCTTCGCCTGGACCTCCTCCGGGCTATAGACCTTTTCTTGTTTTTCAGCCATGACAGGTTCTCCCTATACTTCGTCAAGGAGCGGGCGATGGATCGCTCATTCTGTTGTATTCCATTTTCCATGATGAAGGAGGAGTGCCGTGGTGCAACAAATGCCGGTCCAGGAGCTGGCGCGAAAGCTGGAAGCCAAGGAGCCGGTTTTCCTCGTCGACGTGCGCGAACCGTGGGAGCATGAAATTGCCGCGCTGCCTGAGAGCAAGCTTATCCCACTCGGTCAACTGCAAGTACGAGTCACGGAGATTAAGCCGCCACCGGGCGCAGCGGTCATCGCGTATTGCCATCACGGCATTCGGAGCCTGTCCGCCGCGGCGCTGCTGGAGCACCTTGGCCTCACTCTTGCCTATTCCCTTGCAGGAGGAATCGATGCCTGGTCGGTCGCGATCGACCCGAAGGTGCCGCGTTATTGAATCATTTAGGCCTAATGCTTTTCCGGAATCAACTCGAGGCAGACGAGGCGATCCTTGCCGCGGACGTAGAGAAGCCCGTGGGACAGAATCGGCGCCGCCCAGCAGGGGTATTCCACGAGCAGTTCTCCCTCAAAACCGGGCTTCCTGGGGGCTGCGCGCACTTCGCAGCACGAGATTTCCTCGTAACGGTGGGGATTCACCTTGAGCAAGAGAAGGTGCCCTTCCTCCGCGAGGCAAATGAAGTAGCAGTCGACCATCAAGAGCGATGTGCGCGTGAGTCCGGGTCGGGACCACATCACTTTGCCGGTCTCCAGCTCGACGCAGCGCAGCTCGGCGTTGTTGTCATGCCGGCCGCTCGAGCCATAGAGGTAACCTTCGTGGTAGATTGGCGTGCTCCAGTGGCACTGCATGCTCTTTTGCCGGCCCTTGTCGGCGTCGGTCCAGAGGACTTCATACCCTCCTGGTTTCACCTTCAGCAACGAGCTGCCTGGGCCATACGTCTCGGAAATGAACACGTGGTCGCCAACGACCACCGGAAGACTGGCGTTGACGCTCTCAAGGATCCGTGCACGCCAGGGATAATGGAAATCGACTTTGCCGGTGGCGGGATCCATGCCGATCAGTCCCCCGCGAGCAAACACGAAGCACCAGCGGCGCTTCTCGATCGTGGCCAGTACTGGGGTGGCGTAGCTGGCCAATTCGTCGGTCGCGCGGTAGACGACGCGCCCCGTCAGCTTGTCGAATGCGACGATGCCGGAGCCATTACCCTTTAACTCCAAAGTCGGAGAGGTCTCAGGCCCTTTGGGACTGCCGCCCACCTGTACGATCAGCAGGTTTCCTTCGACGACTGGGTTGCTGGCCACGCCGAAGAAGTTTTGCACAAAGCCGAATTCTGCCTGGGTATCGACTTTCCACAGGAGCTTGCCGTCCAGTGTGTGCACGCAGTGGAGCATTCCTTCGACGCCGTGAATATAAACGCGGTCTCCGTCCACGATGGGACTGCAGCGCGGGCCATTGTTGTAACTGTAGAAGTCCGCGTAATCGGTCGGGTACTCGAACTTCCACAAAAATTCGCCGGTTTCGTTCTTCATGCAAGTGAGGCGCGCCTGGTTGCCGTAACGGTCGAATTGAAAGAGCCTACCCCGGCTAATCGTGGGCATGCCATAGCCGATGCCGACCTTTTGGTGCCAAACGATACGCAGGCCGGCGCCTGGCCAGGGGTGGATGATGCCCTTTTCAGGAGAAACCCCGGTGCCGAAGGGCCCCAGGAAGGAAGGCCAGTCGCAGCCGGTTTTTCGCGTTCCCAGGTCGGCAGACGTGTCCACAGGCGCGAGCGGCGGCTGATCGGCGACCGCAGGCGGACGCGGGGCCTCAACCCGAGATTGGGGCTGGGTAGGAGGCTCTTGGATCGCTGCACGGGGTTGGCCACAACCCACGACGAGCGCGCAGATCAGGACAAAGCGATGCATAGCCGCGCATCTCCGTTTAGGCTGAACATAAGGATCAGGCTCAATCTGATCACGCGTCCTTTACCGGCACGCTTACCACGTGGCGATGAAACCTGGGCTGAAATCGAGAACAATTCTAATGTATCTTTAGTAGTAAGCACAGAGGGCAAGAGTGCGCTGTCTTTCCAGGCTTGACGATCGAAATCGGCTCCCAGGACATTTGCTTCGAAAAATACTATGTATGGCAAGGAGCAGGTCGCCAAGCTTTCCGAGAGTATGGCCGAGCCCTGTACAGGCGTCAAAGCATGGTCTCCTGGAGCGAAGAAAGGAATGTTGCGATGAACTTTCGTCTGCTGCTACCCATTTGTGTGCTTGGCACGGCAGCCTTTCTGGTCGGTTGCGGCGGCCGAGCGGACAAGCCAATCTCGACCTTTCGGCTGCCGCCGCTCGGCAAGGATGTTCCGAACCAATCTATAAACCCTGTTGCTGCCAGCTCGGAAACGCCGGCGTTTGCAAAATTCGATCCCCTAAAAGTGGTGACGACAGAATCAGGAGTCAAGTACGAAGATTTGAAAGTGGGAACAGGACCACTGGCCAAGTCAGGCGACGAGCTGGAAATGCATTACACAGGGTGGCTGACCGACGGTACAAAATTCGATAGCAGCCACAATAGGGGAAATCCTATTCAATTCCGCGTGGATCGTTCCGATCTGATCAAGGGCTGGCATATCGGCGCAAAGGGTATGGCAGTCGGCGGCAAACGCAAGATCCTCATCCCATCTGAACTTGCTTACGGCTCGGCTGGAAGGCCCCCTGTGATTCCACACGATGCAGACTTGATCTTCGAGCTGGAGCTGGTCAAGATAACGCCAGAATAAGCAGGCGCTCCTGACCGCTCAGGACAGAGATCCCTTCGTCCACTGTTGATAAAAGTAATATCCCGCCAGGCCGAAGCCGATGGCGATAACCATCCAGCGGACGAGCCGGCGATTCAGGCGGCGAGCTGTCCGGGCGCCAAGATAGCCGCCAACTATGGCCGCCACTGCCATCGTCAGCGCAAAGGGCCATTCGACTTTATGATCGATGACAAAGACAACCACGGAAACCCCATTGATGCATCCGGCCAGGATTGTCTTCAAGGCATTCATCTGGTGAATGTCATCCAGCCCCATAATGCCAAGTGCACTGAGCATCAAGATGCCGATCCCGGCACCAAAATAACCCCCATACACGGCAACGATGAATTGGAACAAGATCACGCCCGCGAGGGCAATGGCCGAAGGGGTCTCGTGCTTCTTGCGTGCGCCCGCCAGTCGGGCAGCCAGCGGCTGGCACAGGAACAGGATTGCTGCCCCGAGAATGAGCCATGGGACAAGGGCGGAAAAGTATTTTTCGTCTAGGCGCGTAACGAGCAAGGAGCCCGTGATTCCGCCCAGGATACTGGGAACGATCAGCAGGAGGGTCCAGCGGCTGGCCGTGCGCATTTCGCGGCGATAACCCCAAGCGCCCGCCAGTGAACCGGGAACCAACGCGACCGTGCTCGTGGCATTCGCCACGACCGAAGAGGGTACGACGGCCAACAGCGCCGAGAACGTGAACAGAGTCCCGCCGCCCGCGAGTGAATTGATGGCGCCGGCCAACAGCGCGGAGAGGGAGAGGACGGCCAAGGTTCCCAGGCTGTCATTCATTCGATCAGTCTACGAGGAATGGAAGACATCACCATCCCTTAAGCCGAGTCCATGATGTTTCGCATTTGGCGCTGGTGTTTTCGTTGGCTCTGCGCTATGATCGCGTGCAAAGATGATCGAGTTCTGCTTGCCCACCGACGTGCAGAGCTGTTCTGACCGCCAGAAGATTGACCACTGCCAGCCCGATTCTGCCTGCCGCAACGCCCCCTGCAACGGTCACGGAGTTCTTCAATGTCAAAGGGTCTAGGCCTGGGATTGGCTCTCCTTCTTTTGGGGCCCGGTGCGTCGGCGGAGGACTGGCCAGGCTGGCGCGGACCGCGCGGCGACGGCACGTCCAACGAAGCCAACGTGCCGCTTCGATGGAACCAGTCAGAGAATATCTGCTGGAAGGTGCCAATCCCAGGCAAGGGGCATTCCTCGCCGGTCGTTTGGGGCGAGCGCATATTCCTTACGACCTGCCTGGAAAATGAAGAAAAGCGCTTGCTCCTGTGCCTGAGCAGGAGCGATGGCAGGCTCCTCTGGGAACGCGAGGTCGTCAAGGCGGAACTGGAACGGAAGCACGCGTTGAATAGCTATGCCAGCTCCACGCCGGCAACCGATGGCCGACACGTCTGGGTTACCTTTTTGAAAAAACCAGCAGTAGTGGTAACCTGCTACGACATGGAGGGCAACCTGGTCTGGCAGCGCTCTCCCGGCGATTTCTATTCGGTGCACGGCTTCTGCAGTCCGCCGATCCTTTACAAGGATACGTTGATCATCAACGGCGACCAGGATGCCCAGGCGTGGATCGTGGCGCTCGACAAGGCGTCGGGAGCAGAACGCTGGCGCACGGACCGCCCCAATCGGACGCGCTCTTACTGCCCACCCCTCATCATCGATGCGGCCGGGAAGAAGCAGATGGTCCTGAGCGGCAGTAAGTGCATTGCCAGCTATGACCCCGACACCGGCAAACAGATCTGGATCATCGACGGCCCCACGGAACAGTTCGTCGCGAGTCTGGTATTTGCGGAAAACATTCTGTTCATGACCGCCGGCTTTCCAACCTATCACCTGATGGGCATTCGCCCGGACGGTGTTGGCAACGTCACGAAGTCGCACGTTTTATGGCACGACACGCGCTCGGCCGATTACGTTCCTTCGCCGATTGCCTTCGATCGTTACTTCTACTTCGTCAACGACAACGGCCTGGCCGGCTGTATCCTAGCCAAGACCGGCCAGCGACTTTGGACCCAGCGACTCGGAAGACACCACAGCGCGTCGCCCGTGTCCGCAGGCGGCTATCTTTACTTCCCGGATGACGACGGCACGACCTTCGTTCTCAAGGGCGGACCCACATTCGAGGTGGTCGGTAAGAACGCGCTGGGCGAAGAGTGCTATTCTTCCCCAGCCATTTCACATGGGCAGCTCTTCATCCGAACGCTGCACCACCTCTGGTGCATCGAGCAGGATTCCAAGGTGGGTGCCAGCAAGTGACCCAGTATGTAGCACAAGCTGTTAGCTTGTGCTGCTGCGCCGGCAGGCCCCTAGCGCGTCGCCTTGGTGGTCTGCGGCGGCCGCTGGGCGAGGAGATAGGCGAGCAGGTGGTAGAAATCGGGCTCGGCAATCTGGTCGACCAGGTTGGCTGGCATCGGCGATAGTTGCGAAACGGTCCTCTCCTCAACCGTGTTCTTGGGAACGCGGACGTCCTTACCCTGGGCGTCCGCGAGAACAAGCACTTCCCCTTCTTCGCGCAACACCAAGCCAGAGACGGTTTGGCCGTTCTTCAGCAGTAGCATCGTCGAACGAAATGCCTGGTCGATATTGCGGTTGGGGTCGATGACATCTTCCAGCAGTCGATCAAGGCCGCGGTTGCCCACGCCATCCAATTGCGGTCCGACCTTGGCTCCCTTGCCCGCAATCTGGTGGCAGATCGCGCAGCTCTTCTCGAAAATCCTGGCCCCCGCGATTGGATCTCCTTTTGCCGCGACGAAACCCTTGCGCCGTCGTTGTAGCAGTTCTTGCAAACGCTGGTCTGCCGCCGGCAGCCCCTGCGTGAGTTTGGCGAGGCGGTCCTTCAGGTTGCTTTGTTTGTCCAGACGGACATGGACCGGCCATTCCTGTAGGAGACGGGCCGAAGCTTTGCCTGCGGCGACCGCATCGAGCAATTGAGCGGCTCCCTGCGAGCTGCCTGCCAGTGCGACGGCGATCGCGCTTTGCAACTGAGCGGGCGCGATCGCCAAGGTCTTGAGCAATTCCGCGTGCGCGTCAGGCTGGTTGAGACCTCCGAGCACCCCGGCCAGGTGCTCCCGGAGTCCCATGGGCTCGGCGGAATCTTCGAGCACGTGGCTGAACAAGCCAATGTTGCCTTTGGCATCCATGGCCACCAGGGCGTCGAGCGCTCCGCGGCGCTGGGCCTCGGGCAGGTCCCGGCGCTTGGCCAGGGCGGCCAGCGCCGGCTGCTCGGATTTAATTTGCAGCGATCCAGCCAATTCGCTGCCCGTCAGCATAAGGTCGAGTTCCTTGGCGTCGAGAAGCCTGGCGGTTACCTGCGCTGCCCATTTTGCAGCTTCGTTGCTCAGCTTGCCGCCGCGTTCCTGGTTACCCTGGAGCAGCGCCTTCATGAAAGCCGCGCGCGTGCGCAGGTCCGCATGCCCGCCGTCTCGGCCAAGGACCAGCAGCGCCTGCACGGCATCGTCTGCCCCGTAACGAGCGACGTGGTGAGCATAGCGGACCTGATTGTCCCGGCCTGGTTCGAGGCCGCGCTGCAAATGCGTCAACAGGTACCGAGCGGCCTCCGGCGTCGGGGCGCCCGCGGCAACGTCGGCGATGGCCCTCGCGTCCTGCTCGCTCCAGGACGCGACCGGCAGACGAGGCCAGGTATCCACGGGCAACAGCTGATTGCGGAGCGCCACGCGCACGGTGTAGAGCAAATGAGTGTCATCCGCCGGAACAACATGCCGCAGCGCGAGAAGCGGTGCGACATTGTCGGCGGATGCATGGGTGCCCAGCGCGTCCGCAGCACAGCGCTGGACAAACGGGTCCGCATCCTTCAGTGCGTCCTGCGCCAGCTTTTGCAAGGCAGCGGCGAGGTGCGGCCGCTCCGCCAGCACGCGCATGGCATGAACGCGCACTCCGGACGCCTGGTCATGGCCCGCTGCTTCCAGGGTCTTGTCGTCGAGTGCATGGAGCCGTTCCAGGATCCACAGGCCATGCATTCTGGGAATGGCATTCTCTCGCTGATTCATGACGTGTTGGACGGCCGAGAGCACATCCTCTCCGCCGCGCTCGACGAGCTGGTTCGTTGCCTTCATGCGGACGACGAGGTTGGGATGAGCCAGATCCGAAACCAGCTCCGCAACCGTGGCCTTGCCCCAATCGGCCCGTGGCTGCACTGGTCTGCCCTGGTGATTGGGCCCTCGATAGACAATACGCCAGATCCGGCCCCTTTCGTGGTCTCTGCCCGGGTGCGTGAGCGGCACCTCGTAATGGCCGATGATCCGGTTGTAAAAATCAGCAACGTAAAGGGCTCCGTCGGTCCCGAGCTTGAGATCGACGGGCCGAAACCAGGGATCGTCGCAGCTCAAGAAGTCCGGCTGCTCAATGGCTTTGTACGTCGAGCCGTGCCGTTCCAAGTGATCGTGGTTGATTCGATTGGTGACGACGTTGCCGATGAACACGGTGTTGAGATATTCCGGCGGGAAGTGATTGGCTGCGTAGTAGACGATGCCCGCGATGGCTGTAGAGCCATGGTCGTGGTCGCACATCTCGGGTGCAAACCCGAGGCCGTCGTCCGGCTTCCCGAAGCTTTGATAATAGGCGCCGCGCAGGAGCATCATCACCGGCCGGGTGTGGCAGTCCGCGGAGTACAAGTTGCCCAGGGGATCGAAACAGAGACCGAATGGATTCACCTGGCCATGGGTGAACTGCTCGATGTGACTGCCGTCGGGCCGGATGCGGTAGGCATTGCCTGACTGCATCTTTACCGTCGCGCCATCCTTGCCCTTTAACTTGGAAGTATTCGAGAAACCGTGACAGGCGTAGATCCAGCCGTCGAATCCCCAGGTGAACGAGCTGGCCATGCCGTGCGTGTCGGCAAAACCGAAAGTGCCATACAGCTCTTCCCGTCTATCGGCCTTGCCCTTGCCATTGCTGTCGAGCACGCGGTAGATCTTGGGAATGCTGTAGACGATCGCACCGTGAGGAACAGGAAGGATGCCGATGGGAATATTGAGCCCATCTGCGAATGTGGTGATCTTGTCGGCGACGCCGTCGCCCTTGGTATCCTCGAGGATTTTAATCGTGTCGCGTGCCTTGCGGCTCGGCGGGGCCGGGAAGGGATACTCGATCGACTGGGTGACCCAGAGCCGCCCGCGATCGTCGAAATTCATGTTGATTGGCTTGATGATCGCGGGCTCCGAAGCCACCAGCTCGATCTCGAAACCGGGCGGCAGGTGGAAGCGTTTCTGCTCCTCCGCGGGAGTCAGCGGTTTGGATCTGGCGATGAAGTCTCCGTAGGGATCTTGTTGACCGTACGCCGTGCTACCGAGCCAGACAGTGGCGCAGACAAGAAGGAACGTGCTAACGCAAAGAACTGCAAACCGCATGATGATCTCCGGGAAGAGGCTGGCAGGCGGAGGGAGTATACGCGTAGGGCTCCGCTGAGGCATGATACCGTATGCCTCATCATACGCAACGGGTTTGGCGGTGTACTACTCCGAAGAAATGCCTGGAGCGCGCTGCGTCACGGCTCGACGAAGTGCTTCGATCAGGGCCGGCTCCTGGCGCGGGAAGACTGTACGGAGATCGAAGAGAAGTTTGCCGTCCTTCAGGCGGGCGATGACCGCGGGGTTGCCCGTGCGCAATCGAGATGCAAGGTCGTCATCGCTCATGGCCACGGGCTGCACGGCGAGCACATAAGTTGCCATCGCCTGATCAGGCAGGGAGCCACCGCCGACGTAGGCCGTGTCCTCATAGACGCTGACGGCCAGACCGTTGATATCGCCTAACAGATTGGCCAGCGACTGCGCGCGCCTCTGCAGCTCTGCCAAAGGCGTACTGAGCATGCGGAGCGCAGGTACGTCGACAAGCGCCCTCTGCTCGTTTAGATATATCCGCAGTGTTGTTTCCAGGGCGGCCAGCGTCATCTTGTCAAGGCGAAAGGCGCGCATCAGCGGATCCTGCTCGATTCTTTGGATCAGGTGCTTGCGCCCGGCGAGGATGCCGGCTTGCGGCCCGCCAAGGAGCTTGTCGCCGCTGAAGAGCACCAGGTCAGCGCCGGCGGCGATACTGTCGCGGGCAACCGGCTCGCCCTCGAACCCGAACCGACTGAAATCAAGCAGGGCCCCGCTGCCAATGTCGTCGATCACTGGCAACGCGAACCTCCGGCCCAGCGCAGCCAACTCCGCAAGGGGCACCGATTCAGTGAAGCCAGAAATACGGTAATTGCTACTATGCACGCGCATGAGAGCGCCGGTCGCGGGCCCAATTGCGTTTTCGTAATCGCTTAGCCGGGTGATGTTGGTCGTGCCTATTTCGCGAAGGGTCGCGCCGCTTACCGCCATGATTTCCGGGATGCGGAAGCTGCCGCCAATCTCGATAAGCTGCCCACGGGAGATGATGGCTTCTTTGCCCTGGCAGAGAGCACGTAGGGCGATGACCGTGGCTGCTGCGTTGTTATTCACGGCCGTAGCTGATTCCGCGCCGGTTAGCCGGCACACCCATTCGCGAATGGCGAGTTGGCGCGACGATCGTTTGCCTGACTGCAAATCGAGTTCGAGGTTCAGGTAACCGCGGGCGGCTTCATAGGCAGCCCTGGCCGCCGCCTCCGCGACGGGGGCCCGCCCGAGATTGGTATGCAGCACGATGCCGGTGGCATTGATGACCGGCCACAGTTTCGGCTGGAACTGCCTGGCCAAGCGCTCGGCCACGTGTGCGGCCAGAGTCTCAATGTTGGCTGCCTCGTCAAGTGGTTCCCCGCGACTCAGCTTTTCCCGCAGTGATGCCAGTTCCTCTCGCACCGCCACGACGACACGGTCATGAGGCCAGTCCGAAGCCAGGGCTTGAACAGACGGGGCCTGCAACACTTCGTTGACAGACGGCAACTGCCGAAAGGGACTTGCGCTCATAAGCAATCATGAACCGGCCTACTGATCCGGCGCGCTCTTGGGAGGCAACCCGGCTTGAAGGACCCGCTCGATGTCTTCGGGCGACATACCTTTGTCAATCATACTCTGCTTGAGGAGCATGAGGTGTTCGCTTTCTCGCGCCCGGCGCCAATTCTTGGAAAGCACGGTAACAATAGAATAGATTGTTCCGCCGCCAAAGATAAATAGGGCCGCCAGAATCCAAGCCAGGTTATCCCATAATGCAGACGGCATGTTCAAACCCTCGCACGTACGGAAGCTATCGAGTTTCGCCACCGGCAGCGGCCATTTTACTCCGGCCCAACCTGCCTTGCACAATGGTATTCGATAGTCTCGGCGGTTTATTGTTGCTTGCTTGCCAGTACGCGCAAGTCTCCTTCCCGCCGTGTCAGGCCAATGCGGTCGAGGTACTCACACAGGGGAACGGCGTATTTGCGGGTGGTGCCGAGCAGATCACGGATCTCGGCCACCGGGAGGGCAGAGCTGGCCGCCAGCCGCGCGCCGATTAACTTGCGCATTTCTGCCTCAGCATCTGCATGCAGGAAGAGGTCGCCGGCAATCGGCACGAGATAGCCCTCAGCCACGCACAGTTCGAGGAGGTCCTTGATGCTGGCTGCGTTGCCGCCTGCCTGGCCGGCAAAACTGGCCGGCTCGGGCGGCTGAAAGCGCGCCTCCTGGAATGCCGCCACCAGTTTATCCTTGAGCTTACGTTGGTTGGCGCTCAATTGCGGCTTGAAATCCGCTCTGCCGATGCGGCGCAGGTCGCCGACGAGCCTGCGGTGCTGGAGAAGACGGTCCACGGTTGCGTGCACCAGGGAATCATCGCCGACATAGTCGAGATGCGACTGCAGTTTCTGGCGGTCGTGGGTCGACATGAGCGGGAATTGCTCGTGGAGCCGGCCCAGGGCTTGCAAGATGCGCTCCTCCAGTTCCTTCACCATGTCGCAGTGCAGGAGCAACCGTCGCGCGTGCCCGGTGGCGATTTCAACAAGGTTGCCCCGCTCCCGCAGGCTGTCGAGCAATTCTTGACCTTCATGTGGGCCGACGTCCGTACCGCGCACGATGTCGGCCAGCGTGAAGCCGGCAAAGCCGCCGAACCAGGCCACCGTGAGTACGCGCTCCTCGGTGGAGCCGGTCCAGAGACGCTCGATTCGCTCGAGGAATTCGAGATGGCGACGGCGGATCTTCTTGGCAGTCGGCTGCAGAACCTGTCCGCCGCCCAGCGTATGCGCAGCCGAGGGGTCACGGACCACGAACGGTTGGCCCCAGGTTGCCATCGACGGTCTTTCGAGAAAGATTTGCGCCATGCCCCACTGTCCCGGCTCGACGGTATCGCAATCGAGAAGCGAGATGGTGCCCATGATCTCCGAAGTGCCGAGGTGGAATCGGACGGCAGCGCGGTGCTTGATGGGCCGCCTGACGTCGTCCAGGCAATGAAGCCGAAGCGTGAGCACGCGCGAGGGCAGCAGGTATCCCGGCGTGGCCAACTCCTGACCGCGAACGACTTCCTCGTGCGGCACGCCGGCCAGGTTAATCGCCGCCCGCATCCCGCGGTGGACTTCCTCCACCGCGCGATCGTGGTTTTGCAGCGTGCGCACGCGCACCAGCTCGCGACGCGGCAGCCATTCGGTTTCGTCACCTATTCTCAGAGTGCCGGCTGTGACCGAGCCGGTGACCACGGTGCCGTGGCCCTGCACGATGAACGACCGATCGATCGCCATGCGGAACCATTCCTTGCTCGTGCGCGTTTGCACGTGCCGGCACACTTCGAGAATGGCCGCCTTCAATTCCGGGATTCCCTCGCCGGTCTGCGCGGACGTGCGCACGATCGGCGCGCTTTCCAGAAAGCTTCCTCGCACCAGCTCGTGGATTTCCAGCTCGACGACTTCGCGAGTCGTCTCGTCTACCAGGTCGCATTTGGTAAGGGCGATCAGGCCGTAGCGCAGGCCGAGGAGTTTGAGGATTTCCAGGTGCTCCCGCGTTTGCGGCATGACAGAATCGTCGGCGGCAATGACCAGCACGGCCAAATCGATGCCCGTGGCCCCGGCGAGCATGTTCTTGATAAAGCGCTCGTGGCCGGGCACATCGACGATGCCGAGACGATAATCGCCCAGGTTAAGCGTGGCGAACCCGATATCGATGGTGATGCCGCGGGCCTTCTCTTCCGGCAAACGGTCGCAGTCGATGCCCGTGAGCGCCTTGACCAGCGACGTCTTGCCGTGATCGATGTGACCGGCCGTGCCGAGGATCAGGTCGCGAGGCATGGCGGAATTCCTTTGCAAAGGCGCATCTCCGGCAACCGTCCCAAAGCGAACGGATCAACTGCTCTGAAATAACTGTCCTGAAATGATGCGCAGCGCACCACAATGGACCTTATTTCATGCTCTATGGGTGCCGCAACCGCGGCATGGCGACTGACACCAAAGTGCCGGTGAACCGACGCGGGAGGAGACGGCTGCTCACTTGCGCTTCCCCCCGTCCTTCCGGTCGAGATTCTTCTCCAGATCGGCGGGGTCAAGATCTACCTTGGCACCTTCGCTGGGCACGTCCACCTTGGCACTCCAAAGAATTGCATTGACAACCAGCCGGCGAAAATTCTCGTCGCCCCAGTTCTTGTGAAAATGAGCGCCTGTGAACCCGAACGAGCGGCCGCCGTTGGGCCGGAGGTAGGCCCAGGCCAATGTCTCTTCCCGGCCGGCGTGTTTCTTCGCTTCCGGAGTGAAGCGAGTATTGTCCGGCGGCGTTGCCGTCAAAATGGGCGTGACGCTCTCGTGGTCGGGGGTAAAGCGAATGGTGTAGTACCACTCGTCGCGGATGGCAAACGGCTTGACCCCGTGGGTGATCGCGTGGTCGGGAAGAAACTTGATCTGCGCATCCCAATGAGGATTTACCGAGTATCCCGTCTCGTAGTAACCGCCGAGCCAGCTCAAGACCTCCTTGCCGTGCTCCTTCGGATACTCGACCGCATAGTGCAGATTGACAAAGCCGACGCCGTCGTCCATGAGCTTTTGAACGATTTTCTTATGATTGCCCTGCAAGATAGGGTGCCCGCCGCCCCCGTCCATGAAAAAGACGACAGACTTGGCGCCTTCGAGGGTCTTTGGATCCTTGGGCCAGCCGTCGCGGGCCATGACGGGGAATATGCCGGGCGTCTGTTGCAACAGCTTCATGAGGAGGGCGCTGCCAGCGAAGAATTCGTGCTCCCCGGGTCCATGACTCTGGCGCCCGGCGACCAGCACGATCTTCGTGAGCGACGGATCAGTCGGCTGCACCTCGAGCTTGACGCCGCTCTGGTCATACAGGTCTGCGTCCGCGGCATGCAACTGCAGGACTCCGCAGGACATTGCCAGCGCGGCAACGACGACAGGACCGCCGATCAGAATCGTCTTCATTAGCATGGTGTTACTCCCATCCATTCGTGCGGGGATTCGAGGGTGTTTTCAGGATGGCTGCACGGCCAAGGTTCCTGAGATGATCTTATCGTTTGCAACATTTGTGCGACAGGATTTTCACGGGTTGAATCGGTCCTGCGGCGCGAGAAAGGCATGGACGATGAGCGGGCGTGCGCCGATGTTACTTTTTGCCGTTGTTCTTTTGCCGGAGCTTCTGTTCACGACGAGCTTGCTTACCGGCGCGGGCAAAAAGAGTTGTTAGCGGCAAGCTGAAGCCTGGCAGTACGGGACCGCCAACCAAGGTGCCATCCGCCGGAACCGTTGCCTTCTTCGTTGGGGACCTATGCACCCGGGCCGTGCGTGTCGCCGGATCGATGAGCCACACAAGGCGAACTCCCGCGCGGAAGTATTCACCCAGCTTGCGGCGCATCTCCGCTTCCGTGTTCCCTTCGCTGAGCACTTCGACCGCCAGATCGGGTACCAGATCGGGGATGGGTTCGGCAGGCAACTCACGCTGTGGAAACTTCCGCCAGGAGGTGAAGCAGACGTCAGGAATGCGCACGAGTCCCGGCATTAGCCTTAAGGTGCCATCCGCGCCCAGGACTATTCCAAGATCGTGCTCTCCAAGAAAGTGCTCCAAGAAATAGCCAAGTATTGTTGCCAGGCGTGCTTCATAATAGCCCACAGTTTTTTCCACCAAAACTCCGTCAACCAATTCGCAAAGTCTTCCTTCACGGGCCTCAATGTCGATAACGTCCTGTTCCGTTGCTGTTCCAGGATAGGGCCGCGCGCGGACACGCTCCGGTGGAATATCACCAAGGCGTTTAAGCAGATCGGCAATTGTTTGCACAGGAGCCGGAGCCGCCAACTTTGTCATGAATTCCTCGCAGCCAGGGCAGGCTCGTTATTCGTGTGCTCCCTGGCGATGGCGAACTCGAATCTCTCCGAAGAATCTAGAGTACGTCGGTCGGGAGTTTTCATTGATTGCTTATAATCTATCACAGTTCAGCGCTGGCAGACATCTGCCGCGCTGATTCACTATGGCCGGCCAGGGAAACCGTGAAGGTGTAAACTTTGAAACGCCACGCACGCGCAAGCACTATCTTGGTCATGCTGTTTCTCCTCGTGGGCCGCTTCTCGCTGGCCCGAGACCCTGCCGGCACACAGGGGACGCCTTACGACACAATCGATCAATACGCCGAGCAGCATATCGAAGGCTGGAAGGTGCTGGTCAACAAACGCTTGTTCGCCGGGGAATACGCTAAACTTCGCGAGCAGACCCTTAAATTGCTCGGCGACCACCTGTATCGCATTACGCGCGTGGTTCCGGCCGAAGCCGTGGCCAAGCTTCGCAAGATCCCCGTCTGGATCGAGCTTGCTCACCCGCTCCACCCCTGCATGTGTTACCACGTTTCCCCGGCCTGGCTGCGCGAGCATCACATGAATCCGCAAAAGGCCGGAGCGGTCGAAATCGCGAACGCCAAGAATTTCCTTTCCTGGACGCTAGTGCAGCCCTGGATGGTCCTGCACGAGCTGGCTCACGGTTATCACGATCAGGTCCTGGGCTACGACAACGCGGAAATCCGGGCCTGCTTTGAGCGTGCAGTGTCGTCGAAGTCCTATGAATCAGTCTTGCACTACAATGGCAAAAAGGTACGCGCCTATGCCTTGACCAACGACCGGGAATATTTCGCCGAGGCGACGGAGGCCTATTTCGGCACGAACGATTTCTATCCCTTCGTGCGGGCCGAACTGGCGCAGCATGACCCGGCGGTGCACGATCTGCTTGAAAAACTCTGGGGGGTCCACAAGCCCACGAAGAAATGACAGCTGCTAGGAGCGAGCCCGTGAACGGTGCTGTGCGACATATTGCGATGTGGTCGGGGCCGCGAAACATCTCCACGGCGATGATGCGCTCCTGGGGCAATCGGCCCGACACCTTCGTCTGCGATGAGCCGTTGTACGCATATTTCTTGCGCGCGACCGGCGCTCCCCATCCAGGGGCCGACGAGATCATCCGGCACTATGAGAACGATTGGCAAAAGGTCGTCGATTGGCTCACGGGCCCCGTGCCGGAGGGCAAAACGGTCTTCTTCCAGAAGCACATGACCCACCACATGCTGCCTGGCATCGACCGTGCCTGGCTCGGTCGCGTGAACAATGCTTTCCTTATCCGGGAGCCGCGCGAAGTGTTGACCTCCTATGTGCGCATCATGCCCAACCCAACGGTTGAGGATACCGGGCTCCCGCAGCAACTGGAGATCTATCATTGGGTGTGCAGGCAGACCGGCCGAATTCCCCCTGTCGTGGACGCCGCAGAAATTCTCGAAAACCCTGAGCGCATGTTGCGCGCCCTCTGCGCCGGCCTGGGAGTCGAGTTTGTCCAGGCGATGCTTTCATGGCCGCCGGGCCCGCGCGCGACCGACGGCATCTGGGCGAAACATTGGTATGGTGCCGTTCTGGAATCGACCAGTTTTCAGCCTCATCGCCCTAAGAACGAGACAGTGCCGGCTCACTTAAACGCTGTGCTCAAAGAGTCGGAAGAACTATATCATCAGTTGTATCAGCACCGGCTGCGGGCGTGAATCTGCAAGAAGACTACGATGCTCCAAACGTTCAACGAGAAGAACCGCAACCTGATCGTCAACATCAACGGCAAGCTCGTGCACCGCGACCAGGCGGGCATCAGCCCCTTCGATTCTGCCGTGCAAGGCGGCGACGCCGTTTGGGAAGGACTGCGACTTTACAACGGCCGGATCTTCAAGCTGCAGGAACACCTCGACCGCTTGCGCAGCTCCGCCCAGGCACTGGCATTTGCGGAGATTCCAACACACGACGCCATCATTCACGAGATCCGCAAGACGCTGAAAGCCAACGACATGCAGGATGGGGTGCACATCCGCTTGACCCTGACACGCGGCGTCAAGGTGACCTCCGGCATGGATCCGCGCCTGAACCAGTCCGGACCGACGCTCATCGTGTTGCCGGAATTCAAGAGTCCGGTCTATGACAAGAAAGGCGTCACGCTGATTACGACCTCGGTGCGCCGCTTTCCGCCGGACTGCATGGATCCCAAGATCCATCACTGCAACCTGATCCAATCGATCCTGGCGAAAATTCAGGCCAACGTTGCGGGCGCGGACGACGGGCTGATGCTCGACGTGCGCGGCTTCGTGGCCGAGACAAACGCCACGCACGTATTTCTCGTCTCGCGAGGCGAGTTGCTGACGAGCCATGAATCGGCTTGCCCGGAAGGGATTACCCGAGCCACGGTGCTCGAGCTTTGCCGGGAGCACGACGTTCCTTTTCGCGAAAAGGATATTTCGTTGACGGAGGTCTATCGAGCGGATGAGATGTTCTGCACGGGGACGATGGGCGAGATCGCCCCAGTTACTAAAGTTGATGGCAGAGTAATCGGTAACGGCATTGCCGGCCCGCGCACGCAGCAGATAAGCGAGCTGTATCGTGGCAAGACGGCGGCCGAGGGCACACGCGTTGTGGACTGACGCATGCTGGGCCAAGAAGAATCATCCATGAAAAAGACCAGGCAAGCTCGGACGGCGGCCGCAGGTGCCCATCCCACCTCCGCCGAGCAGGACTACCTGAAATCGATTCACCAGCTGGGGGGTGACGAAGGGCTCGTGTCGCCGCTCGACATTGCCGCTCGGCTGGAAGTGCGTGGACCGTCGGTGACCGGCATGCTCAAACGCCTGGCGGAAGCAGGCTGGATTAGCTACGAACCCGGCCGAGGTGCCCGATTGACGCCAGCAGGAATTGCGGAGGCGCGCCGCGTCATTCGCCGGCACCGCCTGGTCGAGCTGTTTCTGACGCGCGTTCTCGGTCTCGATTGGAGTGAGGTGGATGCAGAAGCCGAAGCGCTGGAGCACGCCATCTCGCCGCGTCTGGAAAAAGCGCTGGCCGACCACCTTGGCGAGCCGGTCGAAGATCCGCATGGCCACCCCATCCCAACGTCGGAGGGCCAGTTGGTGCTTCGACAGTTGCAGCCCCTCTCCCTCTTTCGCGACGGCCAGCATGTACTAATCCGCGAGGCCCAGGACGATAATCCCGAGCGCCTGCGCCGCTGGCGCGCGCTGGGCCTCATCCCCGGCGCCACTGTCTTTATCCTCCGCTACGAGGCACTCGACGATGTTTTCCAGGTCCAGGTCGGCGGCCAGGTAATCACCCTTGGCAGCGAAGGCCTCGCTGGCTTGCGCGGTGAAGCAGTATCGCAATGAATCGCTTTGAGTTCCGAGCCGCGCTTCAAGTTGGATAAAGCTTTCAGAATACTTTGAAAGCTGGCCGCTCTCGCTTACAATAATGACGGTGTTCCCATCCCAGGATTCTCGGTTCCGGTAGGTATTCCTCATGGCCCGTCCAATCCGCATTGGCGCGGTGAATTACCTGAATACCAAACCCCTCATCTGCGATCTGGAGGAGCTGGCGCCGGACGCAGAATTGGTGCTGGAGGTTCCAAGCCGGCTGGCGCAGCTCCTGCGTGAGGACGCTCTGGAGGTCGCCTTGATCCCCGTAATCGAGGTCTTTCGGTCCGGCTCCTACGCCATTGTGCCGAATATTGCCATCGCCTCACGGGGACCAGTATTGAGTGTGACGCTCTTTAGCCGGGTGGCTTGGCCGCAGATAGGCCGGGTCGCTCTCGATGCAGGCTCGCGCACGAGCGCGGCACTGGCGCAGATTCTTCTGCGCAAGCGTTATGGCGTTGAAGTCGAGGTCGAGCCGTTGCCCCTGGAAAAGAGCGGCGAAGATTGCGACGCGGACGCGGTCTTGCTGATCGGCGACCGAGCCATGCGGGCCTGTCTGCCGGGGTTCGCGTATGCCTACGACCTCGGGCAAGAATGGTTCGACTGGACCGGCTTGCCGTTTGTCTACGCCGTCTGGGCCGTGCGCGAAGGGATCGACCTTGGCCCCGTGGCCGAGGCCCTGACCGAAGCGAAACGCCGCGGCTGCGCGAGCACGGGCGTGATCGCCCAACGGGAAGCCGTGCCCCTGGGCCTGGACGCGGGCTTTTGCAGGCGTTACCTTGCCAATATCATTCATTTCGACCTGGGGCCGCGCGAACAGGCCGGCCTGCAATACTACTATTCGCTCGCATGCGAGCTCGGTTTGGCGCCGCGCGGCGTGAACCTGGAATTCTACCAGGCACCACATGCTGTCAGCTCCTGAGTTGCGCGATCGCAAGAATGGACAGCGCCGTTGGCTATTCGGCCGTTTGCCGGTTAAGAAGGCGGAGGGACAGCAGTGACACCTGCAATCACGCGCATCCTGGCCAAGGCCGTGGACGGCGGCCGGTTGAGTTTTGACGAAGGCGTAACACTCTTCGAGTGCCGTGATCTGACGGCGCTCGGTCGTGCTGCCGACGCGGTCTGCCGCCGGCTGCACCCGGAGCCCTACCGCACTTTCAACATCGATCGCAACATCAACTACACCAACATCTGCGCTGCGGTGTGTGATTTCTGCGCCTTCTACCGCAAGAGCAACGATGCCGATGCCTACGTGCTGCCGCGCGAAGTCCTCTACCAGAAAATCGAAGAAACCATGGCCCTGGGCGGCGACCAGATTTTGATGCAGGGCGGCCTGCATCCCAGCCTCAAGCTGGAGTGGTATGAAGACCTGCTCAGGGACCTGAAAAGCCGTTATCCCAAGGTGAACCTGCACGCCTTCAGTCCTCCCGAGCTATGGTTCTTCCACAAGCTCAACAAGATGGCTCTGCGCGAGGTGCTGCGCCGTCTCAAGGAAGCGGGCATGGGCAGCCTGCCCGGTGGCGGAGGTGAAATCCTGGCTGACCGCGTCCGCAAGGCCATGACGGTCAACAAATGCCTGACGGAAGAATGGCTGGAAGTGCAGCGCGAATGGCATCATTTGGGAGGCCGATCCAGTTGCACGATGATGTTCGGCCACATCGAAACGCTCGCCGAACGTATCGAGACGCTGGAGCGCCTGCGGCAGCTACAGGACGAGACCGGCGGCTTCACGGCATTTATCTGCTGGACCTTCCAGCCGGAGCACACCGAGATGGCGGACGTGCCCCCGGCAGGCGCCTATGAGTACTTGAAAACGCAGGCGATAGCCCGCCTTTATCTGGACAACATTCCCAACATCCAATCATCATGGGTGACCCAGGGTCCGAAAATCGGCCAGATGGCGCTATTTTTCGGAGCCAACGATATGGGAAGCCTGATGATCGAGGAAAACGTGGTTGCCTCGGCGGGGACGGTGCATTACCTGTCGCTCGAGCAGATCAAGAACGCGATCCGTGAAGCTGGCTACATCCCACGACAGCGAAATGTATTCTATGAATACATAGACGATGCGCCGGTGCCGGCCAAACGGGAGTTGGCGCTGGTGCAAAATTGAGGGATGAATCGTAAGCTTTGGATGGGGCGGGAATGAGCACGCTTGCGGTCCTTCCCCGGACGACCTCCTGCACCCTCCGGGAAGCTTCATGATTCAGGTAGAAAAGCTTACCAAGTCTTTTCGCGACCTGCGCCGCGGCCAGGTCGTGGCGGTCAACGAAATCAGCTTCGAAGCGTATCCGGGCGAAGTCTTCGGCCTGCTGGGCCCCAACGGCGCCGGCAAGACGACGGCGATGCGCATCCTTTGCACGGTGCTGAAACCCACCTCGGGCATGGCTCGAATAGCTGGATACGACGTCTGCACACAGGCCAGCCAGGTACGGCAACACATCGGTTTTTTGTCGGCGAACACCGCCATTTATGATCGCATGTCCGCCTGGGAACTGGTCGAGTACTTCGGTCGCCTGTACGGTATGGATCGAGAGCGCCTCCGCATTCGCATGGAGGAGGTGTTCGAGTCGCTGCAAATGAATCAATTTCGGGATGTGCTCGGCGCCAAGATGAGCACCGGCATGCGCCAGAAAGTTTCCATTGCTCGCGCGATCGTCCATGACCCCCCCGTGCTCATCTTTGACGAGCCGACTGCTGGGCTTGATGTGTTGGTGGCGCGTGCGGTCATGGAGAACATTCGTCGGCTCCGGGCAGCGGGCAAGTGCATCCTATTCTCCACCCACATCATGCGTGAAGTTGAAAAGCTCTGCGATCGAGTCGCCATTCTTTGCGAGGGACAGGTCCGGGCATGCGGCACGGTAGCCGAACTGCGGGAACGATTCGGCCAGGAAGACCTGGAAGAGCTGTTCTTCAGCCTAGTGTCCTGAGATCCGACTTCTACACGTCCGACCGGATCGAGCGCAAACAAAAGGGCCTGCACGCTGAATGGTGCAGGCCCTCGTTGTAAATCACTTCGCAGCAGGCCCGGATCACGGTCCGCCCAGGGCGCCGTTGAAACCACCGAAGCCGGCGAAATTGCCGCCAAAGCCGCCAAAACCAGTCGGATTCAGGCCGATCAAGCCGCCGCCGATGCCGCCGATACCGCCGCCAATGCCGCCGATACCGCCGCCAAAGCCGCCGCCGCCGCCGCCG
>DATGZX010000142.1:0-3015 GCA_035296965.1 Gemmataceae bacterium | reverse complement strand
CAGGGGTTGCTTCACTGCGCGCCTTGCGGCTGCGCCATGACCCCCACGCATGCCATCCGCGGCCGGAAGTGCTATCGCTATTACCTCTGCTGCGGCGCCCACCGGCACGGCCGACAGAGCTGTCCGTCGAAGGCCATCCCCAATTGGCTGTCAGGCGGTCGTTCTTGAAGACACCCAACGTGAAGCACTCTATGCGGGTGCCTACTGGGCCGGCTTGCTTCACGATTTAGGCAAGTACCGGCCAGAGTTCCAGAAGATGATTCGAGGGGAACATCCCCGGAACGAGCAAACGCGACATAAGTTGGCCGGGGCAGCCCAGGCAACCAAAACCAAGCCCGGACGTCTCGACATCGCAATGGCGATTGCGGGCCATCACGGCGGGCTTCCCAATTTGTCCGAACTGCCCGGGTTGGTGAAGGAACCGAATGGGTTAGCCGTGGCCCAGCGAGTATGGACCGACGCAACGTGCGATTGCCCGGCCCTCAACCAGCCCATTCAACCTTGGTCAATCCGGCGCGACCAGAAGCTTCTGTTCGATTTCCATGTTCGCCTTCTCTTCAGCTGCCTGGTCGATGCCGATTGGCGTGACACGAGGGATAAGTGCTTTACGATACGTTCTTCCTCGATCTGTACCAGGCCTGCGGTCTCAATGAAGCGGCGGAACAAGTGCTTGGGCGCGGCCTTGTCGAAGCCGCGCAGCCGCAGGGCCCGAGTCTCGCTATGGCGACTTTTTTCCGTTCACCTCCGCCTCGTTGATCAGTTTCTCCAGAGCCGTGTCGATGGCTTTTTCGCCGGGGGCGCCGACCCATTTGTGCCGGATCACGCCCCTGGGATCGAGGACGTAGTAGCCCGGCGTGCTGGGGTTCCATTTGGCGTTGATCGCAACTTGATGCGCGAACGACCGCCAGTTCATTTTCTCCTTGTCCATTCTTTCCTTGAGGTTCTTGGTCTCGAATTCGCTGACGTTGACGCCGATCAAGGCGAACGGTTTGTCTTTCAACTTCGTTACGAGCGACCGCTCGTGGGGCCAACTGGCCCGTCAGATCAGTCAGATGTGTTGCCAGAAATAGAGGAGCACGACCTTGCCGCGGTAGTCGCTCAGCTTGAAGCGAACGCCGTTCTGGTCCGGGCCTTCGATGTCGGCCGCCTCCTTGCCGACGGCGAGGTGGCGAATCGCGAACAGCTCCATTTTGGCGTTGTCGCCGACTGTGCCCCCGAAGGGGAGCTTGACGTCGCCGTATTTCTCGGCGGCCTGCTCGAAGACAGCCTCGACCTCCGCGATGGCCTTGGCGCGGTCTTGCCGCCGCAAGGTGTCGAGGTAGTCCTGGCCATACAGGCCCACGTAGCGCCTGTATACAACCGGCTGATCCTTGAGCAAGTCGAGCCGATTCAAACGGCCGTTCAGGAACAGGGCCAGGCGCAGGCAGGCCTGGGCCTGGACATCCCTGTGCGGGTTTTTCTCGAGCACCGTGCGCAGGAACGTTTCGCATTCTTTGCGAAAGCCAAACTGGACCCGCTTGCAAGTCTCACCGAGCTTGTCGCTGCGGACGTGGTCGCGCAGCAGGATCGCGATGGCCCTGGCTTGCCTGCTGTCTTTTCCCCAGCCTGGGTGCGAGCTATAGTTGTCCAACCAGTATTCAAGGGTGATGACATGAGTGAGGGCATCCAGTGTCCACGGTTCATTGGGGTTCTTCTCGGCCAGCTCCAAGAGCTTTAGCGGCAGTGGTTCCACGCGCGCGGCGGCCTGTTTTCGCTCCTCGTCAGTCGTAGCCTTCCAATTCGCTTGCCCGGCGTCCCCGGATTCCTTGAGAAGCGCTCTGTACTGTTCTGCGGGCGCGACCGGCTTGTCCTGGGTCGCCGCCATCGACAGGCTGAGGACAAGAACCAGGATTCCTCCCATGATGCGGTCCTCCGGTTGATTACGGGCAGTGCGTTTCTTTCGATCATCATACCAGGCACTCGACAAGTCGATTGACTTCGGCTCTGCCGCGGACGCAGTCGCCCTGCTCCAATTCGCTCTGAACAACAACAAACCCATTTCAACAAAACTGGAGCCATCATTCCCTTGCATTCCGGCACGGGTGAGGTACTCATGTGACCGCGTTGCAAAACGAAGTGTCCCACGTACCGGAGAGCACCATGCCTGCATTATCCACCTGGAACCTCGACCCGACCCGCATTCTGACCCGACGTGAACTGACCACCGTCTTAGCCGACCTATCCGCCCGGGCCGCACGTTACGCCAATTCCCAACGCAACCTGATCGTTGTCCGCCTGGCCTGCTGCTGTGGTCTTCGGGTTTCCGAGATCGCAGGACTGCAGCTAGACGATGTGGTGGCGGACGTGCAGCGCCCGCATCTGCGGTTGCGGAGGCAGATCACGAAGGGGAAACGAGCGCGATGCGTGCCAATGTGGTGGGATGGGGCAACACTGGCCGACATCGTGGCGTGGAAGGCGAGGCGCATTGCTGACGGCGCCCAAGGCACCGACCCGTTCGTCTGTTCGGTGCAGGCCAATCGGCGCGGCTTCGCACTTCAAAGAGCAGCGCTGCGAAGACGGTTTCTGTCGGCGTGCAAGGTGCTCGGTCTGGCTCGACTGCGAACGCTCACCATCCACCATGGGCGGCATACTTTTATAAGCCACGCCTTGGCGGGCGGACGCACGCTAGCCGACGTTCAGTCATAATGCCCTCCTTCGCCGCTTTGTACGGCCTGAGAGTTTGGTGGATTCCCGAGCCAATGGGTCAAACCTAAATGATACTCGCCTGCTTCTCGCGTCGCCCTCGCGCGCATCCTTCCGGCGACTTGGGTTAGTCCGATTTCGGCGTCCGTGGCGTCGTGAGTTGCGCCGGGAGCGGCATATCCCACTAGTTTCTGGGTGTGTCTCTCAGACGCGTGAGACGATCAATTTCATCTGCGTCTGCCCAGCAAATCATTCGTCCACGGCTACCAGGAAGCTGCCGTATCACGTGCAGCCACCCTCGCCGAGCCCACGCATGCAATGTATTCTTTGGTA
>DATGZX010000141.1:0-10310 GCA_035296965.1 Gemmataceae bacterium | reverse complement strand
AACAGCAGAAACGCCAGCGTGGCGGTGGCAACCGATTTGAGAGTGCCGAGAGTGCCGCGGGTAACGCGCACCCAGAGGGGACGTTTCGGGCCAGGCGGCACGCTGGGCTGCGGTTTTGCGAAGTCTAAGGCAGGCAGCCGGTGAGCCAGGTAATGCCACCCGCAGAACAAGGCCAGCCAGCAGGGAATAAATAAGGCCCCGCCGATATCGGCATCGAACGGGCGCGCAACCACACCGGCAACAATGGGCGCGAGCAATCCCGTAATGACCAGGCGTGCCGCAACCGGAGAAACTGCGCCGCGTGCTGCGGGCGCGGGCGCTTTGGGGACCAGGCGGCGGCTCAAATGGGGCCAGGTGAAGAACAGCGCCAGCCAGAAGATTACCAGCAGCGGCACAAAGAGATATTCGGGGGCGACGAGATCCTCGGGGACGACGAGGAGGGGCAGAGCAGCCAGCACGGTGGCCAACAGCAGGGTGATACCGAGGCGGCGGATTGCGAGGTCGAAGGTCACAGGGTGCGGGCCCAGTTCCTTCTAAGCATGAAGTATGTGGCGCTGGGGACAAGGTTACGTTGGTGTCGGTGGCAGGCTGCGAGAGCATCGTGGGAGAGCGCCTCACTGCGCTTAACTGGACAGCCGAGAGCCCGCCCCTTCGGCAGGCTCAGGGCAAGCTCTGAGCGAAGTCCAAGGGCGGCTGTCCGTACGTAGGGTGGTCCTAGTCCCAGCCGTAGACGGGCTTCACTTCGGCGACGCGCCCGTCGGGACCGAAAACCACGGTGAAGGAAACGTGCATCGGAGTCATGTTGATATAGGTGTAGTGGAACTGCCACTTGTAGCCATCGTGAAGTATCGCGTGGAGACGTTCGATGGCCTCGGACTCCGTCAACGAAATGTCGCGCTGGGCTGCGAGATCGTACGTCCCGTAAGTGCCATCTCTCCGCCAATTCAGACCCATCGCGGGGATGTTGTCACCATCGGCCTTCCGGTCGTAGGGGAATTCCGACGATACCTGGAAGACGTCGCAATCCTTGGCTGTATCGAGCACCTCTGGCACCGTCATGCCAATGTGGATGGAGTCATGCACCTTCTGCGCCCTGCGCTCGCAGAGAACGATCGGCACGATGGCGGTTGAGGACATACAAGCGAGCGCCAATCCGATACCACCGACCCAGGCGAGTGTGCCACGGATCAGACGCAGCCAGAGCGGACGTCGCGGAACTGGGGTCGTTGGCGCTTTGTCGAAATCCAGGAACGGCAGCCGCCGACTGAGATAAGGCCATCCGTAATACAGGGCCAACCAGAAGGGAATAAACGAGATTCCGACGACATTGGCGTTGATCATTAACGCCAGCGCCACGGAGAGCACCATTGCGAGCGCTGCCGTGATCACAAGCAGCATCGCGCTCGTCGAGCGCGGGCGGCGTTCGCGTGGCGCGGCGGGCGCTTTTGGGAAATCGAAGCCTAGCCTCCGGCTCAAGTACGGCCAGCCGAAAAACAGCGCTGCCCAGGAAGGCAAGAACAGCGACAAGGCGGCATCTTCATCGATGAAGGCGACGATACAGGCAAGCACGACTACGAGCGCTAGCGTGACGCCCAGACGACGGATTATGAGGTCGAATTTCACAGGATGACTTGCGGGTATTTCCTAACAAGAATGACGCAGGGGACGAGAGATGCAAGTTACGTAGGTGACTGCTTAGACGCGGTGCGAGCCGCCGGATTTGGCCCGAGCGGTTCGCACTTGTGTTGGTGAGTCTTGGGACTGATCCAACACACGAGAGGGCTCTTGTTTCCACGACACAATCTGATAAGAAGAAGGCATACGCGGAAAAGATGAGCACCAGTTGGACGTCTTAGCGGCTTCGGCTCGATCTTTAGGCAATTGGCACTTCGGCCATCGGGCTTATTTGGATTGCCTGGCTGTCGCGTAAATTTTTAAGCAGATTGTCTATTTTTGAGGGTATGTCCTCGTTTCGAACAAAAACCTGATTGGCATGCAGCTGGATGTAGTTTCCAAGGAGCAAGGCATTGGCTGCTCCCACAGTAGCCACGATGCGCGCCGCGGATTGGGTTTCGGGACTGACCGAGATACCGATCGGATATTCCTGACCGGCGAGAACAAGACGGGGCACTCGCCCCCGCGAGGAAGCCAGTTCAGCGCCCTTCAACAGATGAAGCGGCTGCGGAGGCACATGTCCCACTTCCAACAGCGTCGTCGTCACGTTCTCCCAGCGCACCAAGTCACCCGCACCGACAAGAGGTGTGCCTTTGTCCGCGACCAGGTCGTAAGCCTCCCACGCACGCGCGAGACGCTCATTTCTTGAAGCGGCTGAGCTCTCCGCTGCGCCGGGTTGATCAGCATAAAGCTTGAAGCGCTGGCGTTGTAGGAAATCCTGACCAAACGATGGAGGCACTCGGAAAAGCCAGGGCGCGTTAACCTCATCCAGGCTGGCTATGGAAACGGGCTGGCTGCGGTAATGGATCAGCGCCTCCAGCGATCTCGCGTCAGGAGATGCGCCGCCCATGCGACGATAGCTGTCCAGCATCTTGGTTGAGTCCGCGGGTGCATCCGCATCGAGATAGGCGAGGGCAGCGAGCCAATACATTCGCTGGGCATCCGCTACGCGCTTGGTAATTTCGTATCCTTGCGCCAAGCGCGCCTTCACCTCAGGCAAGGGCTGGTAGAAATTCTCGTCCCTCTTTCGGTGCTCCGCCGCATCGAGGGCATGTTCAAATTGGAAAATTGCACTCGCGGGCGGCCACTTTCCCGGTGCCGGCTCCCAAACTCCCCGTGCTGCATAAATCAGGCCGATGACCGTGTGGTATTCCTGGATCTCAGGCCAACGCTGGTGTTCATAGGCCTCCATCTTTCCCATGAAGAGTTCCCGCACGAGTTCGTTGAGCTTGGCGCTGTCGGGATCGAGACTTGGGTGCTGGTAGTAGAGCAGTGCCAGTTCCTTGCGAAGATTAACTGGCGAGCCAATGGAGGGAGCGCCTGGAGGGCTAGGTGGTCCATTGCCCTCGATGTACCTTGCAGAATCCAGGGCGACGTTCCAGCAACGGGCCGCGGCAGAAGCTTGTTCGCCGTCCAATAACTGCTTTCCCGCTGTCCTGGCAACCTCGATGATCACGCGCCGGCGATCGTCGCGGCTGCGCCACCAATTCCAAGGGGGGTTAGCGGTTGCCGGATCGGCCATGTATCGTCTGAGTTCTGCTACGGATGGAGCGCTCCAGTCCGCGGGAAGTTTGCTGAGGCTCGTCTGTGTAAGCCACCCTTGTTGTGACATCACAATGGTCCAGCGGAGCAGGGCCTGCTCGGAATCGGCAGGCTGTAGCTTGTACAGGCGCGACATCAACAACTCATAGCCGCTGCGGGCTACGCTGGGAAACAGGGCTTCAGCCTGGAACAAAAAAGGTGGAAGATCCTTGAGTTCGGCGTCAGGGGCAAGGCGATAGGTTTCGACCAGGCGCCGGCGCGGAGTTTCGGCAGCGGGGGAAAAATCGGCGGCGCGGCTGAATTGTGCTCGCGCGTCGGCCACTTGCTTCTGGCTGAGGAGCAAGTCACCCAGGTGCAATGCGTATTGGCCGCCGCGTACCGGGTCCACATCGATCGCTTTTTTCCAGTGTTCGGCCGCGTTGGCATTCTCACCGAGCATCTGCTCGAGCAGCGCAAGGTTGTTAAGTGTTGCGCCATCGTTGGGTGCATCCACCAGAACGGCCTTGTAGAGATCATCTGCCTGGCGGAGCAACTGCGAGCGTTCCGAATTGTCGTGGCTCATCTCTGAGGCCTGTTGCTGTGCCAGGTAGCCGAGCGTGAAGTTGCTCAGTCGACGGCAAGAACTCTGTTCTGGACCCGAGTTGCAGGCTTGTAGCGCTGCCTCCATGGTTGAACGTGCGGTCGGCCAGTTTCCTGCCGCGGCCAGTTGTTGCGCATTGCTCGATGCGCGCTGCACCGCCGTCATCGTCTCAGGATTCTGTGCCTGAATGGCGGCAGCAGGCATGAGAAGTAGAAGCACGGCTAGAATCGCACTCCTGGTCATTGGCCGCCTCCTCCTCCACTCACCACCCCTGCTGGTTTGATCAGTTCCTCGCACCCAAGATCCAGACGGTGATACTCAAGGACATACACCGCAAGTATTTTGTTGCTGGTGGGCGGAATGCTGCGCACGTCGGTGAGCGCGATCGACTGATCAGGTGGCGGTTCGGCAGGCGTGCTTAGAATTCGATTCTGCAAGGACGCAGAGGCGGTTGATCCGGACGAGCCGTATACACCATTCGCTTCCACATTCAACTCGTGCGACCGCTGGCCAACATCGGTATGAAGTTCGTCGATGATCTTCAAGCGGCTGGGGAAGTCCATGCACAGGTCACCTTGCGTGAACGGAATCACCCAGACCGGAATTGGGTCCTTTTCGACGAGTGTGCCATCATGAGCGATGGGCACCGCGCTCAGCACCTTACGGACAAGATCAAGGTGATCACCCTGTTGAAAGCTTAAACCGATCTCAGCAGCTAAACCTTCAGGCGACCCAAGCGGGGAGTCATACGCCGATGCGGGTCGGAAACTCCATCGAACGACTCCGGACTGCAGAGGCTTGCCGCTCACCGGGTCGGTACCCTCAACCAAGAGCTGGAAGTTTACTTCGTGCATCTCGCCGCCACCGGACGGACTGCCCAGGCGAACACGCAAAACGGCGCTTTGAGGTTCGGAGGTAAACCGCAGGAATGGAGCGCGCCGGTTGAGGTCGGAGAGAATCAACTCAAGGGCATGGCGTTCTACGCCAGGGGCGTTAGTCCCAAGTTCGCGGCGATATTGTTTCTCAGCGAAATCGAATATTACCTGAACCGCCGGCTTTTCCCCTGCACGGAGGACCGGCACAGCCACGCAAAAGACCCCAAGCAAGATCAACAGGCATCGTTTGGAAATCATCGTGGGACTCCCTTCAGATCAGCTGCGGCACACGCCGACTCGGACGAAGCGTGCCCGGAAGGCGTTGTGGTGTCGCTGACCGCTTCCATCGGCACATCGGTGAGCCTCTCGTCGCCGAGTGTCACGCGTGCCCGCATCATGGGTGCGCCCTCTCGACTTTGCACTTCTCCCACCAACGTCATTTGTGGTTCGAGTGGTATCGCAGAGAGAAGCCGGTACGGTGCTTTCCATATCAGGATCCTGCTGTCGATGGCGTCGGGCTTGAGCTGCTGCGCAGCCAGCTCCATGCGCCAATTCTCAAACAGCGTAGGAGGAATTGCTTGTTCGTTGCCCACCAGCAACGAAGCTTTACGGTCTGGCTTACCAGTAGCGATCTCTGTGCGCTGATCTCCTTGCTCGCGCCAGGCTACGAAGCAGCCACCGTCGGCGAGCGTGCGCAACCCGTCTGCCCCGGGACGAAAGAGAACCGAGAGCGAGGGTCGCAGGTCGCGTCGGGGGCTTAGAGTCAAACCCAAAAGGGGAAACACCTGTACGGTCTGCGGTAAATACCCGGCAACTGACAATCGATAGGAACGTCCAAGTGGAGACGTAGATACCCAACTGAACTGAAGCCCTTTGTTTGGATCAGACAGATTGTCGAGCTTTTTCATTTTGCCCGCCGGTTGATCTGCCTCGGTCAGACTTGCAGTGAGAGCACTCCCGGGTGGATCACCGAGCACGGTAACCGAAGAAAACAGCACCATCGGGATGGCCACTGCGACATAAAGGAGCAGCAATAGTGGAAGATCAAGCCAAGAGAACAGATTGGCCCACCAGGCTTCAGGTTCTTTTCTGCCGGCCTTTTCGAGCAGGTACAACACTGTGCCAACAGCCGCAACAATGATCGAGATGGTTCCCGGATCGTCCCAGCCGAACCCAAGGTGGCGTTTCAGCCAGAGATTAACGAATGCAATCCAAAGGAGCAGGAGCAGAGCCCGTAAGAGCACATGTTCTGTGGTGCGCGCAGGGGCAGAACCGTTCATGCGGGAAATACTCCATCACGCACCGCAAGTCTTCTCGCCAGCCGGTAACCGGAGCTGAGAGCTCCCTCCATGTACCCCATGAAGGCATACGACGTGTGCTCGCCAGCAAAATGCAGCCAACCTCCATAACCCGCCCGCCAGAAAGGTCCCCAGGTTGTCACTTGGTGCAGGCGTGGAAAATAGTAGGATGCTTTTGTCCATTCCTCCTCCGGCCAATTCATAAACTTAGTGTCCTTGATGTTTTTATCGATGCCGGGATAGGGTTCGTGCATCGCTCCGACATAGTTGGCTTTTCGGACGCCGTCCTCCCAGCCGGCGCACTCCTCGGCGTCCGACGATCCAGAAAATGCGACCATCACGAAATCACCGGTCTTGTCTGCCTCGGTCGTTTCCCAGGTCAGATCCACAGGCCCGTCTTCGGACAGTGTAGGACTACTGGCAAACTCCTCCCAGAATCTCGCCTTCAATCGCATGAGGTATTTTACGTTGGCACCCATCTTCGGCGGTGCTGACAGTCTGGCGGCCAGATCCGGAAAGCCCTTAAACTCAATCTTGCTCCACGCTGATGGCGGCACTGTGAGGATGACATCATCAGCCTGCTCGGACACGCTTAGTCCTTTGACGGTCAACGAAACTCTCGCACCATCGTGGGAGATCGATTGGACGGGCGCATTCTCGATAACCGTCCGCTTCTTCCGGTTCAGCCAATCTGCAAAGTTCTGCGCCAGTTTTTGGTTGCCGCCTTTGCAACGGAAGAGTTCGGTATCTGTCCAATACCGATCCAGCCCGCCGCCTTTAACCATGGCAAGAACGCCGAGAAGGCTTTGCTCGTTGGCCGGGATTCCGTTGTCGGCGGCGAGCATCACGCTGATCGCGTGCTTACACTCAGGCGAGCATTTCGCCTTGCTGATCCATTCTCCCAGAGAGATCGCGTCAAGGGCCTTGGCGTTTCGATTGGTCCAGGGCTCGAACGGATCCACCACTCTCGCGGCCAGGTTTGTCAACAGATTGAATTGTTCGTCCATTTCAGTCGTCAGGTTCTTCGACTGCGCCGATGTCAGAGTTACCCCACGAAGGCGAAAAGGGGAATTCCCGTACTCCTCGACGTCAGTAAAACTTAAACCGAAACGGTGCTTGTACGAATGCCAGAGGGGATGGTTGGCTCCAATCAACTCGCCTCCTCCCTCTGCGATCTTTCCTTCGACGAAGTTGTCGAGGCTGTGCACCCGACCGCCAACCCGGTCGCGCGCTTCGTACACCGTCACGTCATATCCCAGGCCGGCTAGTTCGTACGCCGCACAAAGTCCCGCCAACCCCGCACCGATCACAACAATCTTCCGTTTGAGTTCTGGTGCGCGGGACTCGAGAGCGCGGCGTGTACCACTGCCTGCGGCAGACTCCCTTTCCGTCTCAAGCAGTGTCTTGTCCGGCGGAGCAGCGAAGATCTGCGACTTTGGCAATGAAGGTTCCGGAGGGAGCAACTTGTGCCGGTGCTTCGCGCGCAAAGCCGTGTAAATTGTTGGCATACGTACTTTCCTGGTTTGTCAGAAGTTCTAGCGCCGCATGGAAACCTGGAAAACTCGGACTCTCTCCTTAAGTTCATTCACGTAGATTCCTGACTTGCAAAATTGACAGTCTCGAGGGGTGCGGGCGAACGAATCGCGGGTAACCGGGGCGCAGGCCCGAAGAGGAAACACCTTTTGAGCGGAGAACAACGCGAAAGCCGGGGCAAACCAACCGCGAAGCGAGCCATAGGCCCCTCCTGAATGGTTCAGTTTCCCCCTCTGAGAACTGATGGGCGCCATTGTCATACCTCGAAGTTCGCCGTGTCAAGCGCGTCTCTCCAGCACTTTCACGCGTGTGCTCAAGAAAGACTCACGCCCGGAGACATACACGACTGCGACAGCACTTAGAAGCTCGGATAGTGTATTTGTCGGAGCCATACAATCTTCAAGCTGGACCAGGTTTGATCACCAGCGAAATTGCCTTTGTCTCACAAGAAGTGTGGGCAACGACTTAGCAGTTTGACTAAGACATCAAGGCCTCACGGGGAAATCTGAGCCTTGGCCCATCCTTGCGGCTTTATTGAACACTCCCTTGACACCTGCAAACTACTGCCGTATGTTTCCAACCATCGGCGAGTTAGCCTGTCGAGAGGTGGGAACTTTCGACTCGAGGGGGCTCCTACTCGCTGCTTCCCCTGGAAAATTGAAGCCGATGCTGCGCCGTTTTTGTCCCAGGCGTTGCAGGGAGTACTGTCCCCTGTCGCAGGGATGGCAAGAATAATCGGAAGGCATCGGCTCCGCCTTGCGTTGAACAAGAAGCAAGAAAAACTGCGCGCGGGGACTTCGGGTAACACGGTGCACAGCAGCAAATCGTACAAGATTGGAGATTCGTCATGGCGAGTAAAACACATGTAGTCCTGCCAGGCAGCAAACGCGCCAAAGACCCGGTAGCCGTCCGGGTCGGTGACATCGACCCCAAAGAGAAGGTTGTCGTCACCATCGGCCTTCAGGGTCCGAAGCTCCCCAAGGCAGACGAATACGTTGGCAAGAAACTGACGCCGGCTGAATTGACCGAGAAATTCGGAGCAAAGAAGGCGGACGCCGATAAGGTGGCCCAATCTCTGAAGAAGTTTGGTCTTACGGTGGACAATGTTTCACTGGAAACGCGCAGCATGATCGTAAGCGGAACAGCAGCGGCCATGGAGGCTGCTTTCAAGCCTGGCCTGGCAATCATGCGTTCGGCGCGCGACGGCCAATATCGCGGGCGGCAGGGGCCGATCCAGATTCCGGCAGAACTCAAGGGGATCGTAACGGGAGTCTTCGGGCTTGATCAACGGCGAATGGCGCGGCGCAAGTCGAGTGTTGCGGGCGCCGCCAGCCACGCAGGTGCTTTAGCGCCCGTAACGCCGGCGGATCTCGAGCAGCGCTACAACTTTCCTCCCGGAGACGGTGCAGGCCAGAGCATCGTGATCGCCGAATTCGGCGGAGGCTACTTCGCAAGCGACACGACAGCCTACTGCAACAAGTTCCAGCGCCCGGCGCCAAACGTACAAGCAGTCGCCATCGATGCTCCGGCCTATACCTTGCAGGAGGTTCTCGCGCTCCCTCCGCAGCAGCGCCGTCAGGTATTGGGCGACAGCATCGAAGTTATGATGGACGTCGAGATCGTCGCCGGTTTGTGTCCCAAGGCGAGTATCGCGGTCTACTTTTCCAGCTTCGATCAGCGCGGGTGGGTCGACCTTATCAACAGAGTTATCACTGCGAATCCGGTCGCGCTTTCGTGCAGTTGGGGATTGGCCGAAGATGACCCGAGTTGGTCGGCGAACGCCGTAGCGGCCATCGACGATCGACTGAATGCAGCACGGCTGCTGGGCATCACGACCTGCGTCTCTTCGGGGGACGATGGATCCGGAGACCAGATTGATGATGGCCACGCCCATGTCGACTTCCCAAGTTCCAGCCCGAACGCACTGGGGGTGGGGGGAACGATGCTGACCAAGTCGGGGGCGAATGTCAACGAGGTCACTTGGTGGGAATCGCCGGGACAGAGGGCCGGAGGTGGGGGCGCGACTGGTGGCGGCGTGAGTTCAGTTTTCCCGCGTCCGGCCTGGCAAAAGGTCAAGGTTAAGTCGCTTAATAAGGGGAGTATCGACGGCCGCGTCACACCCGATATTGCAGCTCTTTCCGGGCCACCGCTCTACGATCTGATTTTCCTGGGGAAAGATGCGCCGAACGGCGGCACCAGTGCCTCGGCACCGCTCTGGGCTGCACTCATCGCCCGAATCAACGCCGGACTCCCCACCGCCAAGCAGCAACGATTTTTGACCCCACTGCTGTACCAAGTTGGGGGCAACGGCCAGCCTGTCGGAGAGAGCGCGTCGCGCGACATCAAAGTCGGCAACAATGCATCCAATCCGGAGCCGGGCAAAGGCTATAAGGCCGGGTCAGGGTTCGATGCTGTCACAGGCTGGGGCGTTCCGGATGGGGTGAAACTGTTGAGTTCGCTGGCGGCGATTTGATCTGTTGAGTGCTCAATGAGCAGGTGCTTGCTGGCGAGCGTTGGCCAAGGGGGTTCGTGCGCTTGCTTCTGCGGTAGGCTGGCTTTTCATTTAGCCGACTGGTTTGGATAATTAGGAATTATCAATACATGCGAGGTCCCTCCCGTCACTCCCACAAACCCCTTCAACGGCTTTTACTTCTATGTCCATAGGCGGGTATAAGAAAAGCCTTTGCTTTGTGCGGGTTAAACAGCGGCCAATGTCGGGCCACAAAAGGGGACGAACCTTACATGGACTTGAAACAGGCGGGTCTGGACTTTCTCAACGGGTATTTCTCGACGCATGACCGCCGGAAG
>DATGZX010000140.1:0-4556 GCA_035296965.1 Gemmataceae bacterium | reverse complement strand
GTCTCAAGGGTGGAAGACTTTTCTCCGCAACCACGCCGACGGGATTGCATCCGTGGATTTCCTCATCGTTCCGACGCTGGCATTCGAACGACTGTTCGTGTTTGTCATCTTGGGGCTCGGACGCCGTCGCCTTCTATGGATCGGCGTCGCGACCAATCCGACGGCGGAATGGCTGGCCCGCCAGATTACCAAAGCCTTTCCTTGGGACACTGTTCCGGGCTTTCTCATCCGTGACAATGATGGTGCCTATGGCGAGGCGTTCACTCAGCGGCTTCGAGCAATGGGCATTCGCGATCGCCCCATCAACGTTCGATCGGGTCGATCCGCCGTGAATGCCTCGACCATGTGATCATCTGGGGTGAGGCACATCTTCGGCATGTCCTGAAGGCATACACCGCATATTACAACGCGATCGCGGACTCATCTCGGAATTGACAAGGACGCTCCAAACCGTAGGCCAATCGAGAGGTGCGGCGTCATCGTCGCTAATGCTGTGCTAGGCGGACTTCACCATCGCTACGCGCGGATATAGTTTTCGGAAGGGACAGGAGGGGTTGACGACAAGTCGCGGGTTTGTTGATCCGCGTCAAAGCGTTCCCGCTGAGGTGTCCATACCCTGTATGGGCGCAGGCGACCTCCCCGTACGACGGGCGCTGGCGACCTGGCGGCCCTGACACCTCAAGAGCTATAAATTAGAGGCCCCAAATCTCAATCAAAGAAAGGGAACGCATGCTAAGAATTGTCATTGTCGCCGCTTCGCTCATTGCCTTTACGGGAATGGTCCAAGCAGAAGACACTACAGCAGCAGCAACAGCAGCACCATCAGCTTGTTTAAGCTTAGACAAAACAGCTTGCCACGCTGACAAAACTTGTAGGTGGCACCATCATAAATGTAAGCCAGCCAAAGTACCATCGACTTGTTTAAGCTTAGACAAAACAGCTTGCAAAGCTGACAAAACTTGCAGGTGGCACCATCACAAATGTAAGCCAGTCAAGAAGTAAGGCATTTGAAAATGGGCCAAAGTCGGCGGTCTGATCTTCCCGCCGCCGGACGCCGATTAAGGCCATACGCTGTAGCGTTTGGCCTTCGCGCTCGGCAGTAATTGCCATCAAGAAGGGGGGCCCAGTCGATGGGGCGGAGCATTGTTGTCGTCACTGCTTCGCCATCACAGCCCTCCCGGGGTATCTACCGGACCCAGTTTCAAGATCGAGAAGACAACTCACAGCGCGTGGCGGTGCGGCTGGCAGACCATCACGAACCCTGACGAGCTTGAAAAGCTTATCAGTGTCTTGCAGGCCAACAAGAGATTCCTGGCCATCCCCTCAGTGCCCCCCGCACATAGCCGCATGAATTTTTAGGCCGGAGCCCAAAAAACTCCGGCCTCTTTTTTACGCAGCGGCTCGGCGGACCCGATCAGACGCTCATATGCCTGCCGCAACGATGCTATTTCTTGCCGTGCTCCTCGGCGTGAGCCTTCGCTGCCTCTTGAGCGTGCCCTCTGGCGTGAAGCTCGTGGGCTCTCGCTGTGTGTGCATGGTGTGCCGCCTTCTCGTGATGTCCGGCCTCGTGATGCTTGGCCGCTTCCCCGTGATGCCTGGCGGCGTGCGTGCTATGTTCTGATGCCTTCTTGTGATGTTCCGCAGCTTTCTTCGACATGGAATTTCCTCCAACGTATTTTGAATCTTCACACTCCTGCATCCGAACTAACTCTGCGGTACGGGGGGAACCGCAAATTGAGTTCATCGCTAACAAACTACTAGCGCGCACGTGGCTTTCGATATTGATCTGGAACAAGCTTTTGACAAAAGGTTCGCATTTCTCAAGTCGCACCGTGCTTTCCCATGCCAGGACCCACTCGCCACACAGCGGCTCCCCGGTGGTAGGACCGGACCCTTTTTGGTAGGAATGCCTTGTAAGCCCTGTAGATGGCCAGTTAGCCGCGAGGGCTAGCGATGACCGCCGCCGTGGGGTGAATATCCAGCACAAGCTGCTTGCAATCGCCAATCGTAGCCTATGATCTGGCAAAGGTAGACTTTGGTTAGCGGATTATTGTGGACCTCAGCCGCTGAAACGCGCCATCCATAGCTGTTCGCGACATTAGCAATTTGGTCCTCCTCGCAGTAAGGCGTTGCGATGCGACCATACTGCGTGGCTTGGAAGTCACCATCGCAGCTGATACGGGCAGCGGCTGGTTGGAGTGAGGCCACACTCAACAGTACGACAGTGGCGAAGCTGGTGAGGCCTGCTTGCAGGGCTCTGTTCATAGATAATCTCCTTCGCGATTGAGCGCCGAGTCTAATCGGCAGGGACCACACTTATTTGTGTGCTCTCCTCGCCCCTTACAACGAGCGAGACAACTCCGCGTAGACGAGAAGCTCCATGTGACGTTTCCCCACCGCCTAACTCATTTGTAAATTGATGAAGGCAGGAAATAGACCAGGGATGTGTAATCTGGAGCCTGGCACTTGAGCCGCGCTGAAAGACTGGATTCAAGCTCCTCCGCTCGACGCCGCAGCCGCGCATAAGTTTTTTCGATGCATTCCTCGCGGCCGCTCCGGAAAGAGAGTGGTAAGTGACGCATTACCGCCGAGGCGTAGGCGCAGTTTGCACGCCTCGAAATGCCGCCGAGCTTGAGTGCTTTTGGTCTGGCTGGCATAGATCGGATTGCCGAGGCACGGACGGCAGAAATAGCCGCCTAGTCCTCCAAAAAGCTTGCCAACGCGCCTGTTGCAACAGGGACAGTGTATCCATGGCCGACTGCCCCCGAAGTGACAGCGCGTCCAGGAAATTCGGATGATTTGGGGCATGAAATGGCCGTGCAATTCTAGTTCAATGCGGTGCCGGCTTGTGCGCAGCTTGGCGATTTTTGGCCACCGTAGATAGGAAGGCGCTCGTAGGGGCTAAAGCGGTCAATCTTGTTGATGCACTTGATTTGGCACGTCTTAGTTTTCGTATCTGCAACATTCATCATCGGTTCTTTCGGTTAGAGCCGATGGGCATGGTGGCCATCAGTCGGTTTGGCAACAAGTATCTGAAGACGGAAGCGTCCCATTCCCAGGCGCTGCCGCCAAAATGACTCACCCAATTGTTGGGCGGACCACCCTCTGGTCGTGCATCCTTCCAAATGTACCAATCGCGCTTTGCGCTATCGCGCGAGGAGCTGCTTTCGATGAACCAGGGATGCTGGTCCGACGTGTAATTGGGCACGAGATCGAGGATCACCTTGAGGCCGCGACAATGAGCCTCGGCGATCAGGCTCGCGCAATCGGCTGCTGTGCCGAAGAGCGGATCCACTCTGCAATAGTCAGCGACGTCATAGCCGAATCGGCCATGGGCGATTTATAGGATGGACCGATCCAGACGGCGTCCACGTTTAGTCCTGCAAGGTAGGGACGAATGCCGTTGAGATCGCCCACCCCATCGCCGTCTGAGTCCTGAAACGAGCGTGGATAGATCTGATAAATGACCGCGGTCTTCCACCATTCGACTTCCACCCTTCAGCTCTCCGTCCAAGGTAAAATCCAGTTTTTAAGCCTGTTGGGAACGCGCAAAATGCGTGTTCATTAGTCAAGTCCAAAGGAAGGTGCATGAACCAACAGGTGACGGCATACGCTCGCTTGCATCGCGGACGGACGAGGACGAGATACCGCGGAAAAGGTGGATCATGGTTGTGAGGCTGATCGTCCAGACTCTCGTGTGGTTTGGCGGAATGGGAGTCCTGCTCTTCCTGTCGGCCGGGACCCTCAATTGGCCCGGCGCTTGGATTTTCCTGGCGGAGATGGTGGGCCTTAGCCTCGTGGCAGGGCTGTTGCTGGCCCGGCACGATCCTGCGCTCCTTAAGGAACGGCTCAGTCCCCTCGTCCAAAAGGACCAGGTCGCCGCAGACAAGGTTCTGATGAGCTTGATCCTGCTGCTCATCGGCGTCTGGCTGGTGTTCATGGCGCTCGATGCCGTTCGGTTCGGTTGGTCGTCCGTATGGGCGCAGGCACTCGGCGCGCTCAGCATCCTTCTATCGGTCTGCATCGGCTACCGAACAATGCGCGAAAACAGCTTCGCCGGGCCCGTCGTGAAGATCCAGATGGACCGCGGACAGATGGTCATCACCACAGGCCCCTATAGCTATGTCCGTCACCCAATGTACTTCGGCGGCCTCTTCTTCTTCATCGGCACGCCGCTTCTCCTGGGCTCGTGGTGGGGTCTTGCGTTCGCGCTCGTAATCACGGTTCTGCTTTGCATCCGCATTCCCATTGAAGAAAAGGCACTTCGGGCAGGGCTGGAAGGCTACGACGATTACGCGGCGCGGGTCCGCTATCGGCTGATCCCGCTGATTTGGTAATGACTGCGGACAATTTCATTCATGATGCTGCCTCGCGGTGGTCGCCCATTGCGGAAATTCCGGACACCTGGAGCGTCACGGTATTAGAGGCGCACGAACCTTTTCTTAATTCCGAAAAGGAGGCTGAGCTGAAGCTTGGCCTAAGCCAGACGCTCGTAGCACTCGTCGCCGAGGGCGTGACCGATGCCGATCGGCTACGAAAGTTCGCATTGGAGAGAC
>DATGZX010000139.1:0-2793 GCA_035296965.1 Gemmataceae bacterium | reverse complement strand
CATGGATATCGCATGAGTGGCTGTCGGAGGTCGTGTTTTACGAACTCTGGGAGCACGCTGGCCCGCCTGCCCTGATCGTATACTCCGCGATGATTACGACAGCAGGTTTTTTGCTGCTTTATCTGCGCTGTCCGGGAAAGCGGCACTGGGCAGCCGCCGCGACTGCCCTTGGTGCTCTGGCTGCCGCTCCCTCATGGGGTGTGCGGCCGCAGATGTTCACCTTTACGCTGGCCAGCCTGCTTCTATGGCTGCTCGAAGCTGGCGAAGCTCGTCCCCGGCTGCTCTTTTGGATACCACCGCTGTTTCTCCTATGGTTGAATCTGCATGCCGGATTCGCCCTAGCCCTTGCGCTGTTGTTGGCTTATGGTGCCGGCCTGATCATGGAGACTGCCCTCGGCAACACTCCCTGGCAGCAGGCGCGGCCCCTCCTTCTGCGCGTGCTGCTTCTTCTGCTCGCTTGTTTGGCTCTCGTGCCCCTCAACCCCAGCGGCGCTCAACTCTATCGTTATCCGTTCGACACTTTACGCTCGTCCGGGATGCGCTCGCTCATTGGTGAATGGCACTCACCCGATTTTCATGATGGGCTGTATCGCCCGCTCTTGCTGGTATGGCTGCTGCTTCTGGCCGCACTCGCCAGTTCCCGCTCGCGGCCTAAAGGGCGTGTAATCGTGCCCCTGCTCCTTACCTCCTTCGCCGCTCTGGACGCCGTCCGCCACATTCCAATTTTTGTTTTGCTGGCGATGCCGGTGATCGCCGCCGCTCTCCCATCCGCTTCCGCGTCCCCACCTCTCGCCCAGCGGCATCCGACCTCCTCGCGGTTCCGGCCACTTTTTAACGGGGCTGTTCTCATTCTAATGGCTGTGTTTGCATTAGTGAAGTGGGTCAGTCTTGCCCGCAACCAGGATGCTTCCGAGGCGAAACAGTTTCCCCAAAAAGCGGTCGCGTTCTTGCGGGACAGCGACCAACCCCGGAAAATCTTTGTTTACTACGACTGGGGAGGCTATGCGATCTGGAAGCTCTATCCCCAATATCGCGTATTCGTGGACGGCCGCGCCGACCTCTATGGCGCCGATCTCCCGAGCGAAGACCTCCTCCGCCAGTTTGAGACCGCCGTGCAGCTCCGGACTGGTTGGCGAAACGTTCTTGACCGCTGGAAGGTGGAGGCGGCGCTTCTGCCCCCGTCCTGCGCGCTGGCGCAAGCCCTCCTGCTCGACCCCAATTGGCATGCCGCATTCCGCGACTCCAAGGCGATCATCCTGGTCCGAACGCCAGTCCGAACGCTGGCGCGAACGCATCCCGCCGTTAAAAATGCCCACCTTTTCCAGGGGCCCGCAAAACACCCAGCATCAGAGAGTTACGAAGGCGAAAAAATGTTTCCCAGAGCCGTCCCGAATCTGCGAAACTAGCGCATAGGGACTGGTCCCACGTTGTCCCAGATTGGGAGTTCCCGCGGAAAGCTCGAAGGAGTCTAAATGACAGATCTGGCTAAGCTCTTGTGGCGCAATGCGGAAGGGCAGGACATCGCAGAATATGCTGTGATGCTAGCCGTAATTTTGGTGATCGTGATTGGCACCGTCCGTCTGATCGGCGGCAATGCGAACAACGTATTTTCGCAGGTAGCCAGCTCAATCACCCAGTAGGCCGCAACCTTTAGGAGTACGTCGCACCCGCGGAGATAGCGAAAATATAAGTCCGCCGCGACTTCACATAAGTCCGGAGTTGTCCTTAAGGAGTGGAATGAATCGAAGCCGTTTGTTGATGATCGGAGGCCTGGCGCTCGCTGTCGGCCTGCTCGTCGCCTTTACCGTCTATAACCGACTGCGGACCTTTGCGGGCTCAAGCAACAATGCGGGCGGGGTGCCGGTCGTGGTCGCTGCCAACGACATTCAGGTCGGAGCCAAGTTGCAACCTCAAGATGTACTCGTTGTCACCATCCCGGCATCGGCGGTTCCACCCGGGGCATTCTCAGCAACCTCGAAGGTCTTAGGCCGCGGTGCAGTTATGCCGGTAAGCAAAGGCGAATTCATTCTGCCCAGCAAGCTGGCGGCGCTAAACGCTGGAGCCGGCCTGCCCTCGCTGATCCCGCAGGGAATGCGCGCGGTTTCAGTACGTGTCAACGATGTAGTTTCGGTGGCGGGCTTTGTGCAACCGGGCACGCGCGTGGATGTGCTGGCTACGGGTACTCAAGGCGGCGGCAACGACCGTCAAACCACCACCGTCCTCGAAAACGTTGCAGTCATCGCCGTGGGCAAGACCCTGGACCGGAGTTCTTCCACAGACGCGCAAACCGCCCCGGTGATTACGCTCCTGGTTTCCCCGGATGACGCGCAGAAGCTGGCGCTGGTTTCGCAGGAAGGACGGATTCAGCTCTCTTTGCGGAATCCGCTGGACACCAAAAAGGGAGGCATCGGCGCGACGCGGACAAGTTCGCTGTACCTGGGCGAGAAACCGGTGGCGACGACCGAGCCCAAACCCAAAGCCCACAAAGTAGTAGCGAAAGGCTCGACGCCTCCACCACCAGCGCCCTATACGGTAGAAATGATCCGCGGCAGCAAACGGGATGAAACCAGCAAGTTTTGAGCTCACAATACCGCAACGATTCGCGTCCGCTCACCCCTTGATGAGTCTGCTCTTGATGGGTCTGTTCTCGATGGATTTGCTCGTGCATCCTCGCAGAGGTGCGAATTCATGAAAGCTCCTACGCTCGTCGCAGCCGTGATCCTTCTCGGTGCGGCAACCATATTCGCAACCAGAGCGCTCGCGCGTACCGTTGCTCCCGACCGTAATCCACCG
>DATGZX010000138.1:0-30907 GCA_035296965.1 Gemmataceae bacterium | reverse complement strand
GCCGAATGGCAGAACTTCAGCGACCTCCGGGCCACGTTCCCGTCAGCCGACTTGGTGGGCAATTGCACTGCCCTGAACATTGGAGGCAACAAGTTTCGTCTTATCGCCCGGGTGTTCTACGCGAGCCACAAAGTGTACGTTTTGCGAGTGATGACGCACACCGAATACGTCCGCGAGGACTGGCCCTCCCAATGCGGCTGCTACCAGCCTCCGCCCGAACGCACCCGACCCGCGCGGCGCGCGCCCGACAGGAAAAAACGACCCGTGAAACGGAGGCCGAATTCATGAACCGAACCAAAACCGCGAACCGAGCACGCGCCAGCGCCGGCACTTACTTTGCGTTGGTAAAACGCCATCCACTCACCAGTATCAGGAATGAGCAGGAACTGGCGGCAGCCCAGGCGGTCATTGATGCTTTGTTGCGCGAGGACCTGGACGGTGGCAAACTGGCTTACCTGGACGCACTATCCGATCTGGTGATCGTCTATGAACAAGAACACTACGCAGTAGCTCGATTGCCGCCTCACGAGCTGTTGGCCGAGATGTTGGAGGAGCGGGGCATGTCGCAAGCGGATCTGGGCCGAGCAACCGGACTGGCGAAGGCCACCGTGAGCGAGTTAGTGACAGGCAAGCGGCACTTCACGGTCAATCAAATGCAAAGCGTGGCCAAGGTCTTCGGGTTGCCGGGGACCGTGTTCATGCCGAAAACCACGAATGCGTGAGGCCAACCCATTCAACAACCGCGGCCCAATGGAAATATTGCCTTCCGGTCGCAAGTGATCGCTCAAGCAATCCGTAAACCGCGGCAAGTATCCTCGTAACTCGCCTCCAATTCCAGTGGTACTGATAGGCAATTAGTCAACCAAAGCGGCAAGGTCGGTAGCGGCAAGCCGACGAGCAGTTCGTGTTCCCACGCTTCAACGCGCCATCGGCCACGGGATCTGATGCCGCGGCACGACACAGCATAGATCGGGCTGGCTGCTACCGCCGGTGGGGCCGCCTTGATCCGCTCGGCCAACTCCGCATACAAGTTCGCCGGACGATCGGTCACCGGATCAACGATCACCACACAGACGTCCTGTTGCAACAGCGTACGACATTTCGAAACGAACGCCTCACGGCTCTCCGGCCGGTCCTTGTTTCCGGGGCTGACGATCTCCACCGCGGCTACAAGCCGCCGGCCATGGCGCTCGTCGTAAACGCGCACTTCATATTCGGGCGGGATAGGGTCATCTGTGTCCAGCAGCAGCGTCGGTCGGGCCGGCACCCAAGATACCGCGGTGCCTCCCCCGTCGCTATCGTACGTGCCGCCCAGCGGGTCGCCGTTCTCGAACGCCGCGACGTCAATTTCGATGGCCGTGCCCAGGTGAACGCGAGGGCCGCAGTAGTAATTCGGCGGCAGGATGGAATTCAGCCGAAAAGCAATGGATCCGGGCCAGGCACCGTCGAGTTCCTCCCACGAGCGCTGCTCCGCCAACGGCGGGTGGAAGTGGTCACGAAGCGGCATGGCGGCGTCCTCCTGAACGCTATTGTATCCGCGAACGAATTCATTCGGAACAAAACGTGAAGAAGAACCTCGACCCGTTATGTGACCGCGAGGATTTCAAGAAACCGCTGGCGAGGTTGGAGAAGAAACCGGCGGCGAACTTGAACAAGCCGTGGACTGGCATCACGGCGTCTTCTTGATTGGGTGTGCGCGGACAGGGTGTGTCCACGAGGGCCTTGATGAATTCTCTTCCCCTCTGGCAACTTTTGGCCCATGATAATTAAAGGCATGCGCAGATTTCCGCAAAATCTTGCCCACCGCGCCAGGTGAAAGGGCACCTCTCCATGTCGGTTCTTGGCGTTTTGGACCGGGAACGAACGATTGCCCCGCAGGGTTTCAACCGCTGGTTAATCCCGCCGGCGGCGCTTTCCATCCATCTCGCGATTGGGCAGGCTTATGCATTCAGCGTTTTCAACGAACCCTTGACGCGGGTCATCGGCATCGACCACCAGGCAGCCGACGACTGGAAACTGACCACGCTCGGTTGGATCTTCAGCATCGGGATCGTTACTTTGGGACTTTCCGCCGCACTCTTTGGCAAATGGTTGGAATTTGTCGGGCCGCGCAAAGCAATGTTCGTTGCAGCTTGCTGTTTTGGCGGCGGCTTTCTCGTTTCCGCGATTGGCGTTTATCATCACCAAATCATCATTATCTACCTCGGTTACGGGGTCCTGGGCGGCATCGGACTGGGCCTGGGCTACATTTCGCCTGTGTCCACCCTGATCAAGTGGTTCCCCGACCGTCCTGGCATGGCCACCGGCATGGCGATCATGGGGTTCGGCGGGGGTGCGATGATCGGCAGCTCTCTCGGCGTTGCCCTGATGGATCATTTCAAAAGCGCCAGCTCGACCGGCGTATTCGAAACGTTCATCGTCATGGGGTTGGGTTACTTCGTGTTCATGCTGTTCGGTGCCGCGACGGTGCGCATGCCGCCTCGTGACTGGAAGCCAGCCGGGTTCACTCCGCAAACCCAGTCGCAAAAACTGATCACGACTGCGCAGGTTGAGGCGGACGAGGCGATCAAGACGCCCCAGTTCTATCTGCTCTGGCTCATCCTGTTCCTGAACGTGACTGCCGGCATCGGCGTGCTTGGCCAGGCCTCGGTCATGATTCAGGAGATGTTCAAGGGGGTGACGGCTGCGGCGGCGGGCGGCTTCGTCGGCCTGCTTAGCTTGTTCAACATGGGAGGGCGGTTTTTCTGGTCGTCGCTCTCGGACAAGATCGGCAGGAAGCCTACTTACTTCATCTTCTTCTTGCTGGGTGCGGCCCTTTACAGCTTGATCCCCACAGTGGGACGGATAGACAACATGATTTTATTCGTGCTCGGCTACGCTGTTATCATGAGCATGTATGGAGGCGGTTTTGCCACGATCCCAGCCTATCTGCGCGACCTGTTCGGCACGATGCAGGTAGGCGCGATTCACGGCCGGCTGCTGACGGCCTGGTCAGCCGCGGGGATCGCTGGACCTGTCTTGGTCAATTACATCCGCGAATATCAGATCGAGCACGGCGTGGCCAAGGCGAGCGCGTATAACGTCACCATGTATCTCATGGCCGGGCTGCTCATTGTCGGCGCCATTTGCAATTTCCTGGTGAAACAAGTCGATGCCCGGCATCACTTCGGTTTTTCCGGAGAGCAGCAACCCAGTGGCAACGGTGCAGCACTCGATGCCGCCCAGGCTAAGGTGCCGGGCAGGCCAAGCTGAGAGGAGGAGCCCATGTCAGAAGGAAACTCGCCCGAACTTAGCCCTAGCAAGGGCACGAATGCGGCTACTATTTTTTGGCTCGTCGTCAGCTGGCTCTGGGTAGGCGTGCCGTTGACCTGGGGCGTGCTGGAGACCGCTAAAAAGTCGGTGGTGCTTTTCAAGTGAGGGGCGCGTGCGCGAACGCATGGACCAAGCCGACAGAAAGGCCGTGGCGGACGTGCCCGTGTGCCGCATGCACGGCTCCGAGTCGACTTTCCAGCCGGATGCGCTGGCGGTTGAGGAACCGCTGGAAATCCGTTTGGGCTGCGATCTGGACGGTCAGCGTGTCGAGCGCAACGTCTCGGTGACCATGCGGACGCCGGGCGATGATCTCGAACTTGCCGTGGGTTTCCTCTTCAGCGAAGGAATCATCACCACGCGCGAGCAGCTTGCAGACGTGCATACCTGCAAGAACGGAAACGTGGTCCATGTAGGCTTGAGCCCTGGAGTCCCTGTCGAAATTGGCCGGCTTGAACGCCATTTCTATACCACTTCCAGCTGCGGTGTCTGCGGCAAAACTTCGCTCGAGGCCGTGCGCGTCTGCATGCGGCACCGGCCGGCTGCCGGCCAACCTGTCGTTGATGCGGAGGTCATTCACAGGCTGCCTGAGACGCTGCGTGCGGCCCAGGCCGTCTTCAATCGCACGGGCGGTTTGCATGCCGCGGCGCTGTTCGATGCATCCGGGAGCCTGCTGTGCCTGCGTGAAGACGTGGGCCGCCATAACGCTTTGGACAAGCTCATTGGCGCCCGGTTTCGCGCGGGGCAGACGCCCTTGAGCGAGGGCCTGCTACTGGTCAGTGGCCGGGCGAGCTTTGAGCTGGTTCAAAAGGCGGCCGTCGCCGGCATTCCGATTCTGGCCGCGGTCGGCGCGCCTTCGAGTCTGGCTGTAGAACTGGCGCAGGAACAGGGCCTGACGATTCTGGGCTTCGTGCGCCAGGATAGCTTCAATATTTACACTGGGGCCGAGCGCATTCGCCAGGCCCCGGCCAAGGGCATACCGCCATCCGCCCGCCGCAGGAGCCTGCTGAAAAAGGGGTCTGACCCCCTACGAAGCTTCACTGATTTCCTGCTTTCTTGGGGATCTGTCGCCATTCGTGGAAGGGGTCAGACCCCTTTTTCAGCAGGCTCCGCAGGCCGCTGGCGGTAGAACAGCGTTTGCCTTTCGCCCCTGTTTCGGAAAGCACCCATCCTTGAGGTCAAGGCAATGTTTCACCTACCCCTCTTTGTACACAACGAGCCTACGGATCCACGGCACGAGCCGTTCAGCCCCCAGACGGCCGCAAAGGGGTCGCGCCTGCGTGGGGCCACCGTCACCGAGAGCGTTTGTCCCTATTGCGCCGTTGGCTGTGGGCAGCTCCTCTACACCAAGGCCGGCAAGCTTATCGACATCGAGGGCAATCCGCGCAGCCCCATCAACGAGGGCACCCTTTGCCCCAAGGGGGCCGACGCCTTTCAACTTGCCGTCAACCCGCATCGCATCACGCACGTTCTCTATCGCGCACCTTACTCCGAAAAGTGGGAGACCCGGCCAGTCGAATGGGCGCTGGATCAGATTGCCCTGCGGATCAAGGAGGCGCGCGCTGCGGACTTCACCGGGCGCGACGAGGGGGGCCGGCTGCTCAATTCCGTCCGGAACATCGGCACCCTTGGCGGAGCGACGCTGGATGACGAGGAGAATTACCTGATCAAGAAGTTGTTCGCAGGTGGTCTTGGCGTTGTGTCGATTGAAAACCAGGCCCGAATATGACACAGCGCCTCGGTGCCCGGTCTGGGCGCCTCGTTTGGCCGCGGTGCGGCCACCACTTACCAGCAAGACCTGGCGAACAGCGATTGCATCTTGTTCATGGGTTCTAACATGGCGGAGGCACATCCGGTCGGCTTCCGCTGGCCCATGAAGGCGAAAGAGAAAGGGGCGGTCCTGATGCACGTTGACCCGCGCTTCACGCGCATGTCGGCGCTGTGCGATCGCTATGTGAACATCCGGGCCGGCAGCGACGTCGCTTTCCTTGGCGGACTCATTCACTACGTTCTGAGCCAGGACCGCTGGTTCAAGGAATACGTTTTGAGCTACACCAACGCCTCAACCATTATCGAGGAGGGCTTCGCCGACACGGAGGATCTGGCGGGGCTGTTCAGCGGCTTCGAGCCCGAGGGCGGGACCTATGACGCCAAGAAAGGCCATTGGGGCTATGAGCGCTCGCCCGGCACCAACGACGGCGCCGACGGCAGTGGCCCTGGCGGGACCACCCAGCAGCAAGAATCCGGCGTCCACGGTGCGGTTGCGCCCGCCGGCCAGCCGCCGCGCGATCCTACGTTGCAGCATCCGCGCTGTATCATGCAGATCCTGCGCCGGCATTTTGCCCGTTACACGCCCGAGGCAGTCTCCAAGGTGTGTGGCTGCACTCCGCAGCAATTGGTGCATGTCGCCGACACGTTGTGCGCCAACTCCGGGCGAGAACGCACGAGCGCTATTGTCTACGCGGTCGGCTGGACGCAACACACCACAGGCGTGCAGATTATCCGCACCGCCGGGATCTTGCAGCTTCTTTTGGGAAACATGGGCCGGCCGGGAGGCGGCATCATGGCGATGCGCGGCCACTCGAGTATTCAAGGCTCGACCGATATCCCGACCCTGTACGATCTGCTGCCCGGCTACCTCCCGCAGCCGGCAGCGGATGCAAAACATGACAATCTCGATTCCTACGTCGCGCACGAAGGGCTGCCCACCGGCTACTGGGTCAACTTCCGCAAGTTCATCGTCAGCCTGCTCAAGGCGTGGTACGGCGACGCGGCCAACGCCGCCAACGATTATTGCTACGGATGGCTGCCGCGCATCGACCGCGATTACTCTCAGCTTCCCGAATTCGACCGCATGTCGCGTGGCGAAGTGAAGGGCTATTTCCTCTTTGGTCAGAACCCAGGCGGTGGCGGCCCGAATGCCGGGCTGCATCGCGCCGGCCTGCGCAATCTCGACTGGCTGGTAGTGCTCGACTGGTTCGAGACCGAGAGCGCTGTCTTCTGGAAGAGCGACCCGAGCGGGCCGCCTCCCGCCGACGTGAAAACAGAGGTTTTCTTCATCCCCGCGGCTGCCGGCCCGGAAAAGGACGGCACACTCACCAACACACAACGGCTGCTGCAGTGGCACGACAAGGCCATTGACCCGCCCGATGATTGCCGTTCCGATGCCTGGTTCGTCTACAACCTGGGGAAACGTCTCAAGCAGCTTTATGCCGGTTCGACCAATATCCGCGACCAAGCCCTATTAGGCCTCACCTGGGACTACGAGCACGAACACCAACCGCGTTTGCCCGACGGCAGCGTCAGCCGCATCGAAGGCGAGCCGGACATCGAAAAGATCTTGATGGAGGTCAACGGTCACAAGCTGAACGAGATCGACCCACGCACCGGCCGGCCGCGCTTGCTCAGCGGTTTCTCCGAGCTGAAGGACGACGGCTCGACGGCGTGCGGCTGCTGGATCTACAGCGGCGTCTTTCCCGAGCCAGGCCGCAATCGTGCCCGCGAGCGCAAAATCACCGACAACCCACTCCAACCCGAATGGGGTTATGCCTGGCCCAACAACCGGCGCATCATGTACAACCGCGCCTCCGCCGACCCCGACGGCCTGCCATGGTCGGAACGCAAGAAGCTCATCTGGTGGGATGCGGAGAAACGCCGATGGGTCGGTCCAGATCAGCCCGATTTCGAAGTGGATAAGCCGCCCGACTATCGGCCGCCGCCCGGCGCCAAGGGCATGGCCGCCATCGCCGGCAACCAGCCCTTCATCATGAAGCCCGACGGCTTGGGCTGGCTATTCGCCCCCGGCTCCGTGAAGGACGGGCCCTTGCCCACGCATTACGAACCGATCGAATCGCCCGTGGGCAACCTGCTCTACCCAAAGCAGGCGACGAATCCGACCGTGCGCACGTTTCCAGGTCCGCTCAACTTGCTGGCTTTGACGCCGACCGTGGAATACCCGGTGGTGGCTACTACCTTCCGGCTCACCGAGCACTACTTGAGCGGGCCGATGAGCCGATTCAACGGCTGGCTCAATGAGCTGCAGCCGGAGATGTTCGTCGAACTGAGTCCAGAGCTGGCAGCGGAACGCGGCATCGTTCACGGAGAATGGCTGACCGTGCGTTCCGCGCGTGCCAGGCTGGCGGCGCGGGCGATGGTGACGCGCCGCTTGCGGCCCGTGGTGATCGACGGGCGTGTGATCCACCAGATCGGCCTGCCGTTCCACTGGAGCTTTGCCGGGGAGACGGTAGGCGGCAACGCCAACGATCTAACGTCGCTCGTGGCCGACCCGAACGTCAGCATGCACGAAGGCAAGGCATTCGTTTGCCAGGTCGAGGCCGGCCGCCTCGAGAGCGATCTCCTGCTCCCGACCGTCCCACCGGTCGCCTGGCCGACGCGTGCAACCATTCCCGACACGCCCACAGCCGCTCAACCGGAGGGCCACTTACGCTGAGGATTGGCAATGGCGACCGCGGAAACAAGATTGGCCGAAACGCCGCAGACGGGCGAAATGCCACCCGCGGGTGGGTCTCCATCCCTGTTGAACCGTCTTCTTAAGCCCTTCCGCCGCGGCGTTCCTCCCGCACCCCGGCGCGCCACCGGATTTTACACAGACACGACCGTCTGCATCGGCTGCAAGGCCTGCGAAGTCGCTTGCAAACAATGGAACCAGCTCCCCGCCGACGGCCTCGAATGGACCGGGAACAGCTATGACAATACCGGCGCCCTGTCCGCCACGTCCTGGCGGCACGTGAAGTTCATCGAGCAATTCCCGCTCGACGGCTCGGCCGCCGCGGCCGATCCTGAGGGGCCGGAACGCGACGGCGCACGCCTTTCGCTGGATCTGTTGCCCGATGTTCCCACTCCGGGCCGCTGGCTGATGATGAGCGATGTTTGCAAGCACTGCGCGACGGCACCATGTCAGCAAGCCTGCCCCACGGGCGCCCTGCTGCACACCGAATTCACCAACGTCTATATCCAGCCCGACATTTGCAACGGCTGCGCCTACTGCATCGCCTCGTGTCCGTTCGGCGTGATTACGCGAGCCAGTTTCGACGGCCACGCCCACAAATGCACTCTTTGCTACGACCGCCAACGCGACGGCCTGGTACCCGCCTGTGCCAAGGCATGCCCCACGCAGTCGATCCAGTTCGGCCCGATTGATGAGCTGCGCCAGCGTGCTCAACAACGTGTCGAAGAGCTGCACAAACGCGGCGTCCCGAGCGCCTACCTCTATGGCGACAAGCCGACCGCCCAGTACTCGCCGCTGCACTCGTTCTACCTGCTGATCGATTCTCCGTCGGTGTACGGCCTGCCCGAGAATCCGGTCAACCCGTGGGTTCATATGCTGGGGGATTACGCTCGGTCTGTCGTGAGCGCCCTCGTCATGATCGCGGCCCTGCTCATCGTGCTGTATCTTGGGAGTCATTGAATCAGTCTCTTTGGGTGCCGCAACGAGAAAACGAAATACCGCGAGCTGAACGGTGACCAACATGCAGGCCGACTCCCACCCGCAGGCATCCAGTTCCCACTACGCGAGCGGGCCGGTGACCAAGGCACCCAACTGGCACGCGCTGGTCGCCTGGGACACCATGTTCAACGGCATGGCAACCGGCTTATTCGTGGTTGCATCTGTCGGCGAGCTGGCCAGGCCGGACATTTTCACGCACGTCGTGACGCTAGCCTACCCAGCCGCACTATTGCTGCTGTTTGCCGACCTGACTTGCCTGGTGCTCGACCTGGGCGACCCGCTGCGTTTCCACCACATGCTGCGCGTGTTCAAGCCCAGCTCACCCATGTCGCTGGGCGTCTGGTGCATCACAATCTTTTCGCTGTTTGCAACCGCTGTTGCATTGCTCACCCTGCTGCCGATTCCGGACGGGCCGGGGCTGCAATGGGCGCGCCGGCTGGTCATCGGCATAGGACTAGTGCCCGCCCTGCTCGCGGCCATCTACAAAGGCGTGCTATACAGCACGAGTTCCCAACCGCTCTGGAAGGACGCCCGCTGGTTAGGCGGCTACCTTACCGCCTCGACCCTCGTGCTCGGCTGCGCGGAAATGCTTCTTTTGGCTACATTCTTGGGTAGTCCGGAGGCGGTGAACATGCTCCGCCATGCGCTAGTCGTGCTTCTGTTGCTCGGCTCCGCCCCGTTGGCCCCGTTCTGCTGGGAAGTGCGCAAGGACCTGGCACGGATGAATCGCGGCAAGCTTTCCCGAGCCGGCCTTCTATCAATTGGTGTAGGAGTCCTGCTCCCCCTCTGCCTGTTGCTCGCGGGGAGTCAGGTTTCTCTGGAGCTTTGTGCTGCGCTGCTGGTGCTTGTGGGTGGTTTTGTGACGCGCTTGGAGATCGTGATGGCGCCTCATGCGCTCTCGTGAGATTCAATTCTGGCCTCGCCCTGTCCCTCTCGCCCCTATTCCCCTCACCCCTAGGTGAATGACCCCTGGCTCACTGAAACCGAAACCGCCGCGCCGCTAGCCAGCCCACAACCAGCGTAGCCGTGAGCAGGGCCGCGACGTGCGGCAGCGCGCTGGCGGCCCCTGATCGAAAACTGATGAGTTTGTGCATGGCATCCATGGCCCAGCCCGTGGGCAGGAACTTTGCCAGAGATTGCATCCACGGTGGCGTGATCTCGATCGGCCACCAGCAGCCTCCCAGCGCCGCTAGCGCATTGCTGGCCAGCGCGCCCACGCCAACCGCCTGCCCCTCCGTCGTCACCAAGCTACCCAGGAGCAAAGCCAGCGAGGCGCATAATCCGCCCCAGCTAACGAGCACGAGCAGGATCATGGGCAAATCCGGTCCCCATTTCATGGCAAAGAGAACGGTCCCAGCCGCTAGCGCGAATGCGATTTGCACGAAGCCCAATCCGAGCCTGCCTCCCCATTTGCCCAGAAGGACTGCCTCGCGCGAGATCGGCGTACAGGCCAGCCGGCGTAGCACGCCCAACCGGCGCTCCGCGACAAGCGTGGCGGTACCGCTAGTGAGCAGCACAATCATGGTGAACATGACCATCGTTCCGGGAATCGCTTGCTCGAATCCGGTTGGAATCTCGTGCCGCTGGCCGCCGGCCTGCACTTCCACTTTCAAGGCACGGGGCAGGGCGTCAAGCTTGGCAAACTCCTCCGCGCTCGGCTGTTTGTTGTCCGCGGCGCAGGCCAGCATGTTGGCGAGCATCGTGTAAGCGGCCCGGCGGATGCGAAGCTCGTCCTGCTGCTTGCCGAGTCCGCTGTCCTTGTGGGCAAAAAGCAGGGTGTTCTTGTTGCCGGCCAGGATCGACTCGGTGAAGTGAGACGGAATCGTTAGTTGCCGTCCGGCCAGGGCGAATTCCTCTGCCGTTTCCGGCCGCACGATCTCGTACCCTGTCTTTTCGAGCCGCCCGATCAGATCTTCGGCGAGAAATCCAGCATCGCTTGGCGCCCAGACTGCCAGCCGTTCTTTGCCGGAGCCGTTCCCCGCGAACCCGCCCGTGATGGTGCCGACGAAGTAGAAGAAGACGATCGGCATCACGAACAGCCAGAGGATACTCTCACGCTCGCGCACGATGTATTGCACATCTTTCCGCGCGATGAACCAAGCTGCTTGCAGCATGAGACACCTTTTAGCTCCGGGCAAATACACCACGCAGTCGGCGCAGGTTCAAGAAAAACAATACCGCTCCGATAACCGCGATCACTGCAAAAGCGAGCGCAAGCGTGGCGACAGTCTCTCGGCCGGCAAGAATGTCCTTGAGCTTGGCCAGCGCCCAGCCATTGGGAGTGAAGCGGCCGATGGCTGCCATCCACGCCGGCATGAACTCGAACGGGAAGAAACTGCCGCCGACAAAGAGCAGTGGCATGGCAATGCTATTGGTCAGAACGCTGGCGGCTCGTTGGCTGGAGGCATACATCTGGATGAGCTGTAGCATCAGCAGAAAGGTGAGCCCCGAACAGACTGACCAGCACAGAAGGAGCGGCAGCGTTATGAGCGGCAGGCTTAGGTAAATCATGCCGGCGAGCAGGACGACGAATGAAGAGCCGAGCATCAAGGCCGCGCCGGCAAGCAGTTTGCCACTCAGCAGGGCCCCGGTTGCCGCCGGCGTGCACGCTGCACGCCGCAGAGTGCCTTGATCGCGCTCACGCCAGACATCGCTGCTCAACCCCTCGGACATGAACACCAGGGCCATGAACAAGATACCGGGCAGGAACAACTGCGTGATGCTGGGCTTCGGTTGGCCCGCCTCTTGGTCCAGCGACTTCGCCTCGACGTCGATCACCGGCGGGAAAAGATACTTCTGCATCCGCTCCATGACCTTGTTGATCGAAACGCTGATGCGAGCGATGTCCGCGTTCGAATAGACCTTCTTTTTGTCCAGCGGCCCCTGCGCGATCTCACGAACTTCGGGGCCGGCAATGCGGTGCACGTAGAACGCGCCGTCGGCTGCCATTTCGAGGCTTTCCTGCACCATCAGGGGCAAGATGCGCTGCGCCGGATTGGTCACGAGCAAGAGAGTGGTCGGCTTTTCCTTGAGCACCGCCGCAGTGAAGCCGGCGGGGATCACCAGCAGGGCAGTGGCCGCGCCGCGACCGATGCGGGCTCGGCCCTCTTCGCTGCTGACTTCCTCCACATGCAGAAACTGTCCCGATCCGGTCTGCCCGAATGCTCGTGCCAACAGCCAGCTAAGTCTGCCGCCGTCCTCGTCGGCTACGAGAAGGTGAGCGGTGGGTGGCGCCTCGTCCAAACCACTCATCACCAGGCTAATCAGCCCGCCGATGAGGAGCGGAATGCCCACCCAGAGGACCAAGGACATGGGGTCGCGGGCGTGACGCCGCAGATCTTTCTCGGCAGCGCTAAGAAGGAATTGCATGGTTATTCGCGCAGCTCCTTCCCTGTCAGCTTGATGAACAGGCCTTCCAGGCTCGGTTGAGTCATCGTGGTTTCGCGCACCTCGGCGCCCGCGGTTGCCAGGGCGGCAAACAACTCCGGCAGCTTGCGCGACGCCTCGCGAACGGCGAGCCGCAAGCTCGTGTTGTCCGCTTGAACGATTTCGACCCCTTCAAGCTGCTTGAGCGCATCCCGGGTCTTTTCCGCGTCAAATTTTCCAGTGCAGCGCAGCACGTCGCTCTCGCCTGCCATCTTGTGCAGCTCAGCCAGCGTGCCGGCGGCGATGATCTTGCCATGATCGATGATGGCGATCTGGTCGCAGAGGGCCTCGGCCTCCTCCATGTAGTGCGTCGTATAGAGCACGCACGCGCCCGCCGCCACTTCTTCCCGAACGAGATCCAGCAAGCGGACGCGCGACTGCGGGTCCACGCCGACCGTGGGCTCATCCAGCAGCAGCACCTTCGGCCGATGGACGATGCCGCAGCCCAGGTTAAGGCGGCGCTTCATGCCGCCGCTGAAGCGTTTCACAGGTTCGCGAGCGCGGTCGAGCAAACCGGTGGCCGCCAATACCTCCTGCACCCGCTTTGTCAGCTCCGCCCGCCTGAGCCCATACGCCGAGCCCCAGTAGCGCAGGTTTTCCGTCGCCGACAGGTCCTCGTAAAGCGCCAGCTCCTGCGGAACGACGCCCAGGCGCTCGCGGGCGGCCCTCGGCTCCAGGACGACATCGTAGCCCAGGACCAGGACATGCCCGGCACTTGGCTCAAGGAGGCCGGAAATGCAACCCAGCGTCGTCGATTTACCGGCGCCGTTGGGGCCCAAGAGACCAAAGATCTTGCCGGGCTCGGCCAGGAAACTCACATCGTTTACGGCCAACAGCTCGCCGTATTTTTTCAGCAATCCCTTTACTTCGATCACAAGGAGGTCCTCCTCGGGGGCCTATCCTTTGTTCGACGCGGCTACCTGCGAATTGACATTTTCCCTGCCCAAAACCAGAAAATACAAGGGAACCGTGGACGAATCGGCAGTATACCAGCCCGAAGCGTCAGCGATGTCCTTGTTAGCGCTTCGAGTTGCCTGAGCGCTCGCCGCGGGTCTGCGCTCGGCGCGGGTCTCCGGACCCCGCCGCTCCCGCCTGAGCGCGCGGCGCGGGTCTCCCGACCCCGCCGCTCCCTCGACCGAAGGTCTCCCTCCCCCGCCCTCACCAACAAACCCTGCGTTCAGCACAACATCGCACCACGCCCCATCCCTATTCAGCCAACACCCAGCCGACGAAAAGCGCCAATCCTCCGGCTGCCTGATCAGCCCCTTAATCCGCCAGTTGTTTGCCCGTGAATTCGCGCAAGTCCGTATTGAGATGAAGAAAGTTGATGCTCTCCGTGACGATTTTGCCGGCCCCTTCGGAGACAAATACCGGCAACCTTTCGAGCACCGTGTAGGTGACACAGAGGAGAGCGCCATCAGCGCGAAAGCGCTATCGTTCCATAGGCACAACATAACGGGAGACGAGGCCGGAGCCAAGAATGATGGGATTGGTTCATGGGAGGGAGAGCCGATTGCCCAGGAGACCTTCGGTCGGGGAAGCGTCGGGGTCAGAGACTTGCGCCGAGCATAGACGAAACGGTCCGCGTCCCCTTTCCGCCGCATCTCAGATGGAGCTGCTTAATGGTCGTTTCATGATCTGAACGACTTCGCCGTAGATTCCACCCGCTAGCTCATGCGGTTGGTCATGTTCGATGTCTTCCGCGCCTCCGAGTTTGCTGGTCCATTTCCCATTGGGAAGCTGTCGGGCCGCGTGCGTATAAAGGAAGCCACCAAGACAGTACAGGGCGACTTTTTCGAAGGCCGGCTCAAGACCTGTATCCATAGCGCAGTCGGTGTACCCCCTTGAGAGGAACATCTGCTCCAAGACGCCGATGCCGTAGTCGTCCGGACCAGTTTGCATGGGCCAAAAGACGCCTGGCTGCCACCAGTGTGTGGTGTCACCGTTTGCCCAGGCAATGCAGTTGTACTCGGGGGTTGGTGGGCTGGTGATGCAGTGGTTGCCGGGATTCAGGCGAGGGAACTCATCGCTGGCGATCATGGGCTAGATCAGTCCGTGTTGCTTACCCCAGTTAATCCAGGCTTCGGCCATCAAGCGCACCTGGCCCGCCGCTTCGGGAGGAACAGGGTTTTCGCTAGTAATTGCCTCAAGCGCCCAAAACCACTGGTCTGGCTCGTTTTGCAGTTCTTCGAGGATCAGCGGCACCGCCGGCTTCCCCATGCCGATGATCTCCTGGTAAGGCTTGAGCAGGGCCATCTGCGCTGTATTGGACAGATAGCGAGATTTCTGCTTCCACAGGGCCGAGCGTTCGCGAAAGCGCTGGCGAAGATCTGCTTCAGGCGTCCCGATAGCTGTAGTAGGAGTAGTCATGATCGCTACCTGCCGATCCTAGTAGTCGTGCCCCTTCGCCCCAGCGCACAGGTACCATGCGGGGCGAACCAGAGTTTAAGAGCTTTACCTTGTCAGGGTCCTGCGGGAAACACAACTTTTCTCGAACAGATCCTACGCAATTAGAGCAAGCTGGGCAAGTCGGTAAGACCGCCTGGTGAAACAGGCTCGGCAGACCCCTTTTCCTCTCGCAGCCGGAAGGGGGGTGATGAATAATCCGGGCTAGAAAAAAAGGCGCCTGGAGTTGTTCCTACTCCAGACACCTTTTTCTTTGGAGGGCTGGCGCTGGCGCCGGCTGTTTGTGCGCAGGGGTCCGGGTCGTTATTAGGATTTCCTCCGGCCCAGATCAACGCGCAGGGAAGGCCGCAGCACCGCCGCCTTCCTTGGCGTGAGGCCGGTGCACGCCCCTCCCAGGACCAGGGCCATCCCGGCCAACCCCGTCAGGTTCGCGACGGCGTCCTCGCGGGCGGCGACCCCCGGCAGCAGGGGCATCACCGGATCGCCATCAATTCCCAGGGGCCCGTGACTCGCAAACGGGGCATCGGTCACCCCAAGCCACCCCGTAACGGGAATGCTGGAACCCACGGCTGGTGTTCCCGGGACGGCCGGGAGGGAGAGGCCCTCGGCCAGTGCTGTCGGTTGACCCGGCTCGATCGGCACAGGGTTCGTCGTCGTGTCGATCGGGGCGGAGGAGTCGGTGACGTCCTCCCCGCCTCCGCCGGAAGAGAGCATGGTCGGGGCCAAGAAACCGCGACCACCCGGCAAGACGGCCGCAGCAGCGGTCAGGGGTAAATTCACTGGGGCCGTGACCGAGGCGGCATCGGAACGGGCGGACTGGCTCGTGGCGGAAGAGTCCGCCACCACCGCCGGGGCGGAGAGGGCGGCCAAGGCGTAGTCCACGCGGAAGTTGTTGGTCCAGATGCCGGCATTGATTCCCTGGCCCGAGCCCGTGCCGCCCGACCCGAGCTGGACGGTGGGGGCGCCGCCGCCGGCGCCGGCGAGCAGTGGGACGATGAGCTGGGCCTTCGGCGTGCCGATGCCTGTCACCAGGTCGTAACCCGGCCCGGCGGCGAAGCCGTTGTTGCCGGTGGTCACGTCGTGGAAATCGGTAAGGTAGCTGGACGAGTTGTAAGCCCCATACAGCGCGTCGAGGACGCCGATGGAACTGAGCGCTTCCCCACCGCCAGCAATGCGCGACTGATCGCCCAGAGCGATCAGGCCGGCCCACATCGGCGCAGAGAGGCTGGTGCCTCCGACTTCGATAAAATTGCCGGGGAAGTCGTACTGATCGATGACCAACACGCCTGTATTGGGATTGGCATCCATGGAGATGTCCGGCGTGGACCGGGCACCGAAGTTGACGCCGTTACTGGATTGGTAGGCCGGTGTCGGTTCATACCGGCTGACGCCCCCCCCGCCGCCAGACCAGCCGGACTCCGAGCCGTAAACCCCTCGGGCGGAGAGGGTGTACAGGCTCGTGCCGCCGACGGCCACGACGTTGGGCGAGTAGGCGGGATAGCTACCCGGGGCGCCATTGTCGCCGGTCGAGAAGGTGAACGCCACTGTGTTGGTGGGCGTTGTGAATTGCGAGTCGTAGAAGGTTTCGCCGTTGAACTCGCCGTTGCCGTAGCTGTTGGACACGACAACTACGCCCGGCAGGGTCTTGGCGTAACCGACGCCACTTGCATAGGGTTGTCCATCTATTTCAGCGGCATAGAGGGAATCCCCGGAGCTGTTCTGGGTATGGACCAGGTCGATGTTGGCGTACGGGGCGATGGAATGGACCCACTCCACGTCCAGGGAAGTCTCCAGGGCCCAGGTGCTGCCCGACGGCGGGTTCGGAGGCGTGGCCTGCCCGGGAGGAGTCAGAATCTGAAAGGTCGGATTACTCCCGACACCGTTCATCTGGGGCAGGCTGAAATATGAGGAGAAAAGGGACAAATCCGAGGTAATGTTAGGGTCATTGTAGGCATCGACGATGGCGACCGTCGTGCCTTGCCCCTTGTTGGAGAGCAGATTGAGGCCGTACGCAGTGCGCATCTGTGCCGGCGTATAGACGGCAGCAATGGCCGGCGAGATGGCGGGGCCCACAGCCGGGAATATAGTGAGGCCTGCGGGCTGGTCGCTTGGTGGCGGGGCGCTTTGGTGTTGCATCAAGGGGACAGGCTGTGGCACGACCGGGCTGGCGCTGAGAAGCTGCCGATCTTCAAGCAACTCGAGGCAGAGGGTCGATCGATGTAGGAAAGGCTGTCTCATGCGATGATAACGCGGCATAGATGAATACTCCTTCTTGGGTCAGACGGCATCGGCCCCAGGCGGGCAAATGGACACAGTCGTTGTGCTTAACCAAGCAAGATCGCGTCAAGGGGAGGACGCGAGGGTGGGACAGCATGGGCCCTTGAGTCGGCAGCCAGCCGATCCGAGGGCTCGGGCAGACAAGTGCGCACTCAGGCGCGGCTGGCCAGGGTCGCAGGCTTGCGGCGGCGGTAGGCATACCCCGCCAGGATCAAACTCGCTCCTAGCGCCAACGCCGCTCCGGACGGCTCGGGCACGGTCGAGGCCTGAGCGGTTCCAATGACGCCCAACGAATAGTCCCAGTTCCCCGGCCCCTCTAACGACGCGGTGGGCGTGAAGAAATCGCCCGTGAAGGTGCTCGAGAAGAAGGAATTGCCATCATTACCCGCAGGGTTCCCAATAGCGTTGGCTCCGCTCGTGGTGGAAACGTTCCAATAGGAATTGACCAAGCCATCGGTATCCGGGGCGACCGAAAGCCAATACGTTCCGGCACCGAGAGTGACGCTCAGCCCGTTGACCTGGTTCGTATATTCCGAAGCAGGGAAGGGGGCAAAGACGCTGGACGTCCTGCCGGTGGGCGTAATCACGTCAGCGCCGTCGCCGCTGGCCAGCAGGGTACCGCCGTTGCCTGCGCTGACGCCCGAACGGATCTCCCAGGAGGCCGTAGTGGTGTTGGGGGGGGAGAAAAGTGGGTTCAGAACGTCATTGGAGAAAACGCTGGTGATGGTCCAGGTGGTCCCGGCCGGGACGATGAAGTTTTCATAGATCCGACCGTCAATGCCACCCGAGGAACTCGACGTCTGGTTGCTAAAGGCGTCCCGGTTATCGAGGTCCCCGTTATACCATAGAATCCCGGCCCGGGCCGGCGGACCGCAGAAGAGGATCCAGGTGAGCAGCAGGCCGGCGAGGAGTTGCTGCCGTTTGGTTGCGATTACAGTCATTTTGCCCTCCCATTAGAATGGAAAACACCCGACTCCCGGGAAGCCGGGACACCGAGAATTAAAGCATTAGCTCGCTGGTTGCGGTTCGCGGTACTCGCGTACGTTCTTCCTGGTAGGCTCTATGGCCGGCACACCCGCCGCAACTCCGTGCGACGCCTTTGATCTTCGTTGCTTCGGTCCGTATCTCTCGGGACACTCCGGCGACTTTTCCTCCACCAAGGGGTGTGGGCTGGGAGACTACCTGCCACCGCCCAGCACACAGTGTTGCCCTTTCCTTCCCGTGCCTAGGCGTGCTGCAAAGCAGGGGAGGGCGCGGCAGACTCTTCACTCCTTCGGGGCCGGTGGGTGAAAAGACAAACGCCTGTCGGCTGCAGGTGCGCAGCCTCTTCCGCTCGGTCATCTTTCCGGATAGACAATGGCGTGTCTTCAGGATAGCGAGTCCAGCGCCCAGATCTTGCCTCAGCATCCCATTTTGACCAGTTTAACTGCGGTTCGATCTTTACGGGTCCCTTACCTGTTGTCAAGCTATTTTTCCCAAATGCGTCCCCTACGGCCTCGCCAGAGCCATGTTCTGCTCCAATTATCGTCACCTGGTTTAGGATGTTCTTTACCTGCGTCTGGTCTCCGTTGCTGTTGTACGTGTAGGCCGTAATGTCGTTGGTCTCGTCGGTGTACTTGGTCAAAAAGAAAAGACGACAGCGACGGGGTCGGAGACTGTCGCGTGACAGAGACCCGCGCCGAGCGCGGCCGCGCCGAGCGCAAAGCCGCGCCGAGCGCAGGCCACGCGCTGGTTGCAGAAGGCCTGGATGTTTGATAGCCTGCCTTGATTGGCAAGAAAGTCCCAGGAGCGTCGGTCGTCAGGGCCCGAAGCGGGATCGAGGGGACGGCCGGTCGCTGACGCTCCCGGCTTTTGTGGAAGCAGGTGTTTCGCCGAACTACTGGCAGGAGGAAATGAGATGATTCGCAAATTGCTTGCTGTGGGCGTGCTCGCAACGGTTGGAGTGGCATGTTTTGCGGCCTTTTCGCGTTCAGACGTGAAATTCGCCACCGCGCCTGCGGAAAAGGCGCCGCCCTATGTCCACGTTGTTGTCTTCTATCTGAACAAGGATGCTCCCAAGGAGGAAGCGGACGCACTGGTGGCCGATGCCCATGAACTGCTCCAGGGGATTCCGACCGTCCGAGAACTCCGAGCCGGCAAGCCCGCGGATATGGCAAGTCCCGGACTGTCGAAGAAGGACTACGCGGCTGCGCTGTGCGTGCTCTTCGATGACGCCGACGGACTGAACACGTACCTCAAGCACCCGATGCATTTGAAGTACGTGGAGAAACACATGAAACACGTCGATAGGGAGAAACTGCTGGTGTTCGATTTCGTGAATCAGAAGCCCACCAGTAAACACCCTGTGAAGGAAAAGCTCTCTAAATAAACAAGGGCGCCTAAGTTCGAGTTTCGCAGATTTTGAAGGGTTGGCGGAGTGAATTGTTGAGGAAGGAAAACAAAAGCGGCGGAAAAGCGCCGCAGTCCAGAGAAGTCACTTTGGGAGTGCGGCGCTTTTCCGCCGCTTATGTTTCCTCTATTTTGCCCCGAACCAACTCAGGCTCCATGGAACCCACCTGTTCACGGGCGGGAGGATGCAAATGCTGAAACTGCTGGGCATCTTGACTGTAGCCGTCGGTCTGGCGACGTGTCCTGACTCTTCCAAGGAGGAAGCACTCGATCTCTTCAACGGCAAGGATTTGACCGGTTGGGTTGTCGAAGGCCCCAAGGAATACAAGGACAAAGAGGGCAAGAAGCAGCCTATGTGGACCGTGCACGATGGCATCCTCACCTGCGCGGGCAAAGCGTTCGGTTTTCTCCGTTACGAAAAGCGCCAGTTTGCCGACTTCGCCTTGCACGTCGAATACCGCCTGGCGGCGAACGGCAACAGCGGCATTGGCATCCGCACCGGCCCATTCGATCCGGCGCGCTCGCGGGAGACTCGGCCTTCGTATTTCTGCTACGAAGTGCAGCTCCTGGACGACGCGGGGAAGCCGCCCAACAAGTACAGCAGCGGCTCCTTGTATCGTTACGTGGCTCCACTGGCGAATCCGGTGAAACCGACGCTGGAATGGAATGCGCTCGACGTGGAATGCCGGGGGCCGCGCATCCATGTTAGAATCAATGGCCAGGACGTGCTCGATGTGGACCAGAGCACGATGAAGGATCTCAAGAACAAACCGCTAAAGGGCTCGATCTGCTTGCAAAGCCACACCAACAAGGTGGAATTTCGCAGCGTGCGCATTCGTGAGCTGACCGATTCGGCCGGCAAGCAGTGAGCCTTGTGATGAAAGTCGAAGCAATGAGCGACACCGAAAAACCGCAGGAATCACCGGCTCCGAGCGTTCAGGAGCGGACACAGGCGCTGAGACTCCGGATGGAAACGCGTGCCGAGGCCGCCATGCAACAGCCCAAGCTGGAGCCGCCGCCCAACTTGACGGATGAGCAGGTCTTGGGAGCCGGTCCGCGGCTGCGCGACCTCGACGCCCAGATCGAGCGGGAGCTGCAGGAAGCGATGGGCGGCATCAGCGACAAGGAACTTTACGGCGAACCCGCCCAACAAAAGGGCAAGCCTCCGCCAAGCTCCGAGCCGGGCAAGAAGAAGGCCAAGGTGATCGCCGTGCATGGTACGGATGTCTTCCTCGATGTGCCGGGAGGCCGCAGCCAGGGCGTGCTGCCCATGCTCCAGTTTGCCGAGGGGCCGCCAGCCATTGGCACCGAGGTGGAAATCAGCATCGAAGGCTACGATCCTGCCAACGGCCTGCTGATCCTGTCGCGCAGGGGAGCGGCCACGGTGGCGAACTGGTCGAGCGTCGCGGTCGACATGATCGTCGAGGCGCGCGTGACGGCTACCAACAAGGGTGGGCTTTCCGTCGACGTCAACGGCATTCGCGGCTTCATGCCGATCAGCCAGATCGACCTGTACCGCGTCGAGGACCTGGAGCAGTTCGTCAATCAGCGGCTGCGCTGCATGGTTGCGGAAGTGAATCCGGAGGAACGCAACCTCGTCGTCAGCAGGCGCGCGCTTTTGGAGAAAGAGCGCGAACTAGCTCGCGAGAAGCTCTGGGCAGAATTGGCGGAAGGACAGATCCGGGAGGGGGTCGTCCGCTCGGTTCTCGACTTTGGGGCTTTCGTGGATCTTGGCGGCGTGGACGGGCTGCTGCACATCAGCCAAATGAGTTGGGCGCGCGTGGATGACGCGAATCGAATCGTGCAGCCGGGGCAAACCGTGAAGGTGGTGGTGCTCAAGATCGACCACGAAACGCGCAAGGTCGGCCTTGGACTCAGGCAGCTCACGGCGAGCCCCTGGGAGCAAGCCGACACGAATTACCCGATGCATGCCGTCGTCAAAGGCAAGGTGACCAGGCTCATGGAGTTCGGAGCGTTCGTGGAGCTGGAGCCCGGAATCGAAGGCCTGGTGCATGTGTCGGAGCTGGCGCCGCAGCGCGTGCGCCGGCCCAGCGATGTGGTGCAGCCTGGGCAAGAAGTGCAGGTCATGGTGCTGGGTGTGGATCGCAATCAGAAGCGGATTTCGCTGTCGCTGAAGGCAGTCACGGCCAAGGAAGCCGAGGCCGCCGAGGAAGAAGGAGAAGAAGTCGAAGTCCACCCACAGCGGCCGCGGATGACGCCACTGCGTGGCGGTCTGGGCGAGCATTAAAGGCTCCAACTGCCCCTTGTTTTCGGTTGAATAGTCTCAATATGATTTTGGGCTACTGAAGGCTGATAACGTGATTGCTGAGCCTCTCGTAGCCATCGTCGGTAATCAGGTAGTTGTTCTCGATGCGGATGCCGCCCACGCCGGAGATATAGAGGCCTGGCTCCAGCGTGACGACATCGCCCGCCAACAGTGATTCGGTCGCATGACGAACGATAAAGGGGGCTTCCGGATGGGTAAGGCCCAGGCCGTGGCCGGCATGATGCGGGAAATGCTGGGCGACTCCTGCCTTGTCGAAGGCATCGCGAACTGCCTGGTAGACGGTCAGGCAAGGAGCTGCCGCACGCAGCTCTTTCTCGCCTGCGGCCATCGCCTCCTTGCAAAGAGAGGCCAGCCGCTGCTGGTCGGCGCTTGGCGTTTTGCCCACGACGAGCGTATTCGTGAAATCGCTGCGATAACCGGCAATCACTACGGAAAAATCCAGGATTAGCATCTCTCCTGGCTCGATCACGTGGCCCGTCGGCGGCCCACCTTTGCGCTCTGGTCCAGGCGACACGGCGAAGTCACCATAGACCACGACGGCTTGCCCAGCCGCCTGGATGCAGGCGGTGTTGATGCCGCAATAGACGTCCAGCTCCTTCATGCCCGGCTTGACGTTGGCACGCGCCCAGGCATGGCCGGCCTCGGTGGCACGCATGCAGCGGCGCAGCAGGGCCATTTCGTCGGGGTACTTCCGGCGACGCATGGCCGCCAAGGTGTTGATGACGAAAGAAGCGTAGGGATCGCCGACGCGATCGTGGAAGCGTAGCCCGCTGCCGCCTGGATTCACGCGATCCAGTGCCGCTAGCTGCCGGGGACCGTGGGCCGGCGCTTGGCCGTCGTACCAGTTCACGACGCGGCGTTCATCGACCTGGGCCTCCTCGACCGACTTCGGCAAGCGGTTGTCGTGAATGAGCGTGGTGTGGCCGTCCTTGCGCAGGATCAGGAAACCGCCGAAGCCCGCGCCCAGGCTGAAAGGATCGACGTGGAAATTGGCCAGGTACATCAGGTGGATAGGATCGGCCAGGCGGAGATGGTCGCTATCCGGTTTGGGATCGAGTTCCTGCCAGAACCGTAGCCTGCGCTCTCGACAACCTTCAGCGCTGAGCATGAATTCTCCCTCGCAAAAGGATCACCCTTCAGTTTTGTAATAAACAATGTCGATGGCGAGTGCAGCAGCAAGCAGGAGCATCTTGGCGATCGGCTGGTCTTCGAGGTCGTCGTCGATCGTGACGACATAGATGCCGGCATGCGTCAGCAGTCCCAGCCCCGGCCAGGCTCGCTTGACGTTGCCCAGTTCGCGGCCATCGGGCGTTTCGAACGCGAAATTCCGGGCAAGCCAATCTCCCTTGATCTCGGCAAACAGCTCGTTGTGATAGTCGTACACGCCGAAACTGCCGCCCCAGGAGATCCTATTTTGAAAATACCCCATCAGGCGGTCGTCGGCATCGTAGACGTTGACGCGTTGCTGTCCAAAGCCCGCAGGTCGATGGATTGTGAATACCAGGGATTCGTCCGTGCTCTCAAAAACCTCGATGCTCACGGACGCAAACCGCCTCTTGATTACCCAGCGGAGCATTCTTGCCAGGCCACCCAGTTCCTCCCGCGCCACGCCAACCTGCTCGCGTGTCTCCGCGTCGAGAATGTCGTAGGTAATCGACTTCCTGAACAAAGCAAACTGCTCCTTTACCAAGAAACGTTGCAGTTCCAGCATGCCTCCCCCTCGACTGGTCGACGCTCCCCAGGCTCCTTGCCGATCATGGTATTGAATGAAGGCGAACAGACCGGGTCAACAGGCGGGCGGGCCGGTCTCTTGCCGGTACTCGGCAGGTGTGTAAGAATCACGTAGTCCCAACCTGCTGCGGGCGGATCGGAGTTGACGTTGTCTATTTCCCTGGTCGATAAACGCGAGACACGCATCCGGCGCATGTTCGGCGCCATCGCGCCGAGCTACGACCTTCTCAACCACTTGCTGAGCCTGAATATCGACACGTACTGGCGGCGCAAAACAACCCAGCTCGTGCCGCCGGAAAAGGAGGGCGCCATCCTCGATCTCTGCACCGGGACGGGGGACCTGGCCCTCGCCTACGACCGAGCCGCCATTGGCCGGCTGCCCATCGTTGGGGCCGACTTCTGCCATGAAATGCTCGTCCGGGCGTGCAGGAAGACGGAAAAACGGCAGGCATCCAACCGGGTCCGCTACCTGGAGGCGGACGCCCAACGGCTGCCGTTCATGGACGGCCGCTTTCAGATCGCGACCGTGGCCTTCGGACTGCGCAACGTCACCGACACCGACCGCGGCATGGCCGAGATGGTTCGCGTCACCCGCCCCGGCGGCCGCGTGGCAATCCTCGAATTCTCCCAGCCGCGCCACTGGTTCTTCGGCCGCTGCTACCGCTTTTATTTTCGTCGCATCTTGCCGTGGCTCGGGCAGATCATCTCGCGCAGCGAAGACAACGCTTATCGCTACCTGCCCGCCAGCGTCATGGAATTTCCCGATGGCGAAGCCCTTGCCAAGCGGATGCGTCAGCACGGCCTTGTCGATGTGCGTTTCTACCCAATGACGCTCGGCATTGCCACACTCTATGTCGGTGTAAAGCCAGGCGAAGTTGACAAGGTGGCCGGATGACGGGAGATCGACAATTGCATTGGGAGGAGAGGAGGAAATGACCCAGTCGAGCGACAAATCGTCATCCCGTCATCTTCTGGTTCGGGCGGCGCGCGGCGAGCCGGTCGAGCGTCCGCCGGTCTGGGCGATGCGCCAGGCAGGACGCTGGGACCCTGAATTTAGCAAACTCCGCGCCGGGTTATCGTTCTACGAGTTCTCCGAAAATGTCGAGCTGGCCGCGCGTGCGTCTCTCCTGCCGCGCCGCTTCGGCGTCGACGCCATTATTCTCTTCTACGACATCACAACGCTGGCCGTGGCCATGGGGCTGCCGTTCGTGCTGCGGCCGGACCAGGGGCCTGTGCCCGATCGGCCGGTGCGCACGCACGCCGACCTCGAGCGTCTTCAGGCTATCCCCGATCCGCAGCGCTTCGAGCACATCACCCTGCTCTTGCAAAAAGTGAAGCACGAATTGCACGGCGAATTGCCCGTCATCGTTTTCGCCGGGGCGCCCTTCACCCTGGCCACCTACTGCATTGGCACGGGCAAGAACATGGAGGCTACGCGCCGCTTCGCCCGCGAGCAACCTGCCGTATGGGAGGGCCTGCTCGAGCGACTCCGCGTCGCCACGATTCACTTTCTCCGTTCGCTGTGCACTGCCGGTGCCGACGTCTACCAGCTCTTCGATTCCTGGGCCGGCCTGCTGAATCTGCAGGAGTATCAGCAATGGGCCCAAGCGCACCACGAAGCCATTTTCCATGCCGTTGCCCCGGTGCCACGCATCCTCTTTGTGAAGGAATGCCCATTCCTGGATCAGATGGCTGCTTCCGGCGCGGATGTCATCAGCCTGGGCCGCCGCCACGATTTGGCAGCCGCACGCCGGCAATATCCCAACCTGGTATTTCAGGGGAACGTGGACGAAGAATTGCTACGAGCCGGCACGCCGGAGCAAGTCGCGGAAGCGACCCGGCGCTGCGTATTGGCCGGCGGCGGCCATCGTCACATCGTCAATCTGAACCACGGCGTGGATCGCAGCACGCCGGTGGCGAATTTTGAAGCATTTATCCGGGCGGCCAAGACATTAGGGGTGAGGGGTGAGGGGTGAGGGGCGCGGCTCGGAATCGCCCGGTCATACTGCCTCGGGGAGCGGCCCCCCTCGCCCCCGTATTCGGGGGAGAGGGGTTGGGGGAGAGGGGGTTCGCCTTGGAATCGCTCACTGTCCTGCAGCTTCGCCCCCTAACTCTCGAACGTCCGTTCAACCCCCAAGCAACTCGCTCAACCGCTCCTCCAATTCCGCTCGCGACAGCGATCGAATAAGAAAGCGCTTGTCGCGCGCTGTGGTTCCGCTCAGCAACTCCACCTGCGAACGCTTCACTCTCAGAAGCTCGCGCAGCAGGTCGACCAACGCGCGGTTCGCCCGGCCATCTTCGGGCGGCGCCAGCACCGCAATCTTGAGCGCGCCGGCATACTCTCCCAGAACGCCGGCCTTGCGGGCGCCAGGCTGCGCCCGCACCGGCAAGACCAGGCCCTCCGCGTGGTCGCTGATCGCAATCATTCGCCTTCCTCTTCGAACAACGCCGTGCCGATCCGCACCAAGGTGGCTCCCTCTTCGATGGCCACTTCGAAGTCGTTGGTCATCCCCATCGAAAGCTGGTGCATCACGCTCTCGGTGCCCAGCTCCGCGCGCAGTCGATCGCGCAGCGCGCGCAAGGCCGCAAACGTCGGCCGGCATTTCTCCGGATCGGGTTCCCATGCCGCCATGGTCATCAGGCCCGTGACGCGGGCGTGTTGCAGCTCCACGATCCTGCCCGCCAATCCCGGCACTTCGTTGGCTTCGAAGCCATGTTTACTGGCTTCGTGGCTGAGATTCACTTCCAACAAGACAGGTATCGACTTCTGCCGCTTGGCCGCCTCTTGCTCCAGCGTTTCCAGCAAACGCATGCTATCTACCGAGTGAATAAGCTGAACCAATGGCAAAGTGCGTTCCGCCTTATTGCGTTGCAGATGCCCGATGAGATGCCAGCGAATGGTACTCGGAAGGTCCGCAGCCTTTTTCCAAAGCTCCTGGGGCCGGCTCTCGCCCAGGTCGATGACCCCCAGTTCGGGCAGCAGGCCAGCGACCTCCGAGGAGACCGTTTTCGTGACGGCCACCAGCGTCACCTCGGCACGCGCGCGGCCGGCCCGCCGGCAGGCGGCTTCGATACGGGCTTCGACCTGCGCCAGTCGATTCGCCAGTCGTTTGCTGCGCTCGCTGTCGATCATCTGCAAGGTTCTTTCTGGCCCTGCCTAAAAGATCGCGGCCAACCGATTTGCTTGCCTGGTTGCATCACCGGGCCGGCACTCGCTAAGATAGCGACCTTCGTGCAAAGTTGAAAGGAAGGGCACTCATGGCAGAGATTCGGGCGTTCCGGGCTTACCGCTACGATCTGGGGCACGTCGGCGCCCTGAGCGATGTGATCGCGCCGCCCTACGACGTCATCGACGCTTCCTTGCAACAAGCACTCTACGCCCGCAGTCCGTACAACGTCATTCGCTTGATCCTGAACAAGGAAGGGCCGACCGATACCGAGAACGACAATCGCTACACGCGTGCCGCCCGCATCCTTCGCGACTGGCAGCGCGAGCGCATCCTCAAGCAAGATTCGAGCCGTTCTCTCTACGTCTACCACCAGACCTTCGAAGTGGAGGGACAGCGCCACACCCGCCGCGGCTTTCTCGCTCGCGTCCGCCTGGAGCCCTTGGGCGCCGGGAGGATTTATGCCCATGAAGAGACGATGCCGGGGCCCAAAGCAGACCGCCTCCGGCTCTTTCACGCAACGGGCATGAACCTGAGTCCGATCTTCGGCCTATATCCCGATGAGACTGGCCAGGTTCAAGAAATGCTCGATCACGCCGTGGGCCGATCGTTGCCGCTCGAGGCGACAGACCATCTTGGCGTTGTCAGCAAGCTCTGGCCAGTGACCGACCAGCAGGCCGTGAGCGCCGTGACCGGCCTCATGGGTCCCATGCCCGTATTCATCGCGGACGGCCATCACCGTTACGAGACGGCCCTGCGCTACCTGGAAGAATGCAAGGCAGCCGGCGAAGCCGGCGACCCGGAAGCCGCCCCCAACTTTGTGCTGATGATGCTCGTGAGCATGAACGACCCGGGCCTGGTCATCCTGCCGACCCACCGGCTCGTCTCCGGCATTGGCGACATGTCGGCCGACCGGCTACGCACCCTGCTCGGCCCACATTTCGAGCTGGAGACGATTGGCAAGGGCGCGCAAGGTGCCCGCGACACCTGGGAGCTGATCCAGGCCGACGGCAGCCAGGACCTGCTCGGTTTCGGCACGAGCGCCGACGGCCTCTGGCAAACCGGCCGCTTCCGTTCGCCCCAACTGATGGCGGAATTAGCCCCGGAGCACAGCGAATCATGGCGCGGCCTGGCCGTCAGCGTGCTGCACGTGCTGGTGCTGGGCCGACTGCTCCCACAAGCCGACAGCCAACCCACGTGCCGCTACGTGCACCTACTCCGCGAAGCGCTCGACGCCTCGGCCGCCAAGGAATGCCAGCTCGCAGTCCTGGTGCCGCCCGCGACAATGGAGCATGTGGAAGACATCGCAGGCAATCTGGAAAAGATGCCGCCCAAGTCAACGTATTTTTATCCGAAGTTACTCAGTGGGTTGGTATTCAATCCGTTGAAGGGGAGCTGACGGCTCGCCGGTTTTCGGCAGAGCAAATGGCGGAATCGGAAAATGTCATGTCATGTTATGTCATGTAAAAGGGGGGGTAGCCAGACTGCTTGTCTGACAAATGAGCGCATTCCGCAAGTGATTCAGATACAAAGGATTACATCGCAAGTCCGACTTTTGCTCAATGGCAGTTCCGCCTGCCAAATGTCATGTGAACACAAGTACACATTTCCAAGGATTTCAAATCCCTGGCTTAGCCCAAAATCAGGACTTGAGTGCGGTCGACGGCAGCCAGGACCTGCTCGGCGCCGGCACCAGCGCCGAGGGCCTCTGGCAAACTGGCTGCTTCCGCTCGCCCCAGCTCCTGGCTGAATTAGCGCCGGAGCGCAGCGAATCATGTCGTGGCCTGGCCGTCAGCGTGCTGCACGTACTGGTGCTGGGCAAACTGCTCTCCCAAGCCATCAGCCAACCCATGTGCCGCTACGTGCACCTGCTCCGCGAAGCGATCGACGCCTCGGCCGCCAACGAATGCCAGCTCGCCGTCCTGGTGCCGCCCGCGACGATGGAGCATGTGGAAGACATCGCAGGCAATCTGGAAAAGATGCCGCCAAAATCGACGTACTTTTATCCGAAGTTGCTGAGTGGGTTGGTGTTTAATCCGTTGAAGAGCAGCTAGCGCGATCGCACTTCTCCGGGCACTCGTACTCGTGGAAATGAGAAGTGACAGAGTTGCCCATGTCTGATATATTTGGCTTTCATTCCGAGTCTGATTCTATCTTGGAGTGGTCGGCGTCAATTGCGATCTTGAGACACTCGTAATGCAGGCAGCGCGGCCAACATGAGCAAGACCTGGCCCAAGGTCATTCGTGATCCCGTTCACAACATCATTCCGTTCGAGAATACCGACTGTGATCGTCTCCTTCTTGGTTTGATCAACACCAAAGAATTCCAGCGGCTTCGAAGGATCAAACAGCTTGGCCTGTGTGAAATGGTCTTCCCTGGAGCGAACCACAGCAGATTCGCGCATTCGATCGGGGTAATGCACACGGCGCGGATGTTCCTGGAGCGAGTCGAGCGAATCACCGGTCGCAAGTTGGACGCGGAGCAACAAATTCTGGTCCTCACTGCGGCCCTTCTCCACGACGTCGGCCACGGGCCGTTCTCCCACGCTTTTGAGAAGGTGACGAAGAAGAGCCATGAGATATACACGCTGAGGATTATCGAGGATCCAGACACGGAAGTTCATGCGCGCCTAAGCGAAGTGGACGGTGGTTGGGCTCAGAAGCTCCCGAAACTACTGTCAACTTTTTTCGACAAAGGTCAGGAAGACAGCGACGGCCCCACTTCTGCGGACAAGCAGCAGGTGCCAAGTTACCTCAGCCGCATCGTCTCGAGTCAACTGGACGCGGACAGGTTCGATTACCTGATTCGGGACAGCCACGCAACGGGAACCGATTATGGAAATTTCGATCTTCGTTGGCTGGTTCAGCACCTTTTCTTGAACGAAGAGAAGGGCCGGTTCTACTTGAGTGCCAAGGCTAGGTCAGCGGCCGAAGCTTACGTCTTTGCGCGCTACCACATGTACCGCACAGTCTACTTTCATAAAACAGTTCGAGCAGCAGAGGTCATGCTTCGGCTGGCTTTCCAGCGGTACAAAGAGTTGCTGGAGAGAGCGGGTAGCGCAGAAACGGGACGACCGCAAGTGCCGGACGCACATCCAGCGCTGGCCAAGGCGTTCGCCGGGGAACCGACACTGGCTCAGTATCTGCTCCTCGATGATTATGCTGTGACCGAGTTCCTCAAGTGCTGCGGGGAGAGCACCGATCCGTGCCTTGGGCAGCTTGGAAGCGGCTTGGTGCATCGCAGGCTCTTCAAAGCGGTAGACACCGCGGACGCGCGGATAGAGGATTTGCTCAGTTTTTCGAAACTCGCTGGAGAAAGGGTTAAGGAACTGAGGCTTGATCCCGCCTACGCTTTCGTTGAGGACACGCCAGCCGATACGCCATACAAGCCCTACGACCCCGAGGCGGATGAGCCCATCACGCAGATTTACGTTGAAAACGCGCTGGGCAAGCAGGTGGAGCTTAGCACCTTGTCGGGAGCCGTGGCAACCCTTACAAAGAACTATACCTTTGTGCGCTATTACTTCCCCGAGTCGATCCGGGATGAAATCGACAAGGTAGCCGGTAGCACGCTACGGAAGGGAAAGTCATGAAGACGGAAAAATTTCGTTATCTCGCGGGAATTGTTGCAGCTCATCCCGGGCGGAAGGTGGTTGGACGAACCCGGCTCCAAAAGACAGTGAAGCTGCTTCAGCGCTTAGGCTTACCAACGGATTACGACTACATGAACTATTTCTACGGCCCATACAGTGCCGGAGTTCAGTCTGACATCGGTCTGCTTGAGCGGCTTGGCGCTATTTCGGAAGTCCAACATAGCGGCCAGGATGACTCGACGTACTACGTGATCCGGGCTGAGCCGAATATGGACCTGCCCCAATTGAAGCCGTTCCAGAAATACATCGATCTCATGGACGACACTGATCCCGTCGTTCTGGAACTGGCCGCGACCTACGATTCCTACCGCGAGATGGGCGTCGACCATGACGAGGCACTGCAGCGACTTCGGGCGAAGAAGGGTGGCAAATGCAAGGAAGGGCGAGAGGAGCAAGCCTTGAAACTGCTGGAGAGGTTGGGGCTTCCATTCAACTAATGCAAACGCATTAAAACGAGCTGCCAACTCTTTTCTGTTCTTGGCCACTAGGTGGTTAGTTGGCAAATCTTCCGTAAGAGACATCGCCTGAGATAGATCCCTGCTGGTAGCTCGGGGAACCGCGGCATGCTCTGGTCGCAATGCCAGGTGTGGCATTTACGAGAAGGCGTGTCTTCTGCACGCAGGGTAACACCCATAGGTACGCAGAGGAATCGGGATGTCAAAGGGCGCCTCAAAACCAGCCACCTGTGGGCGCCTCAAAACCAGCCAGTGTTTCGTTGCTTCTGAGCCACGTGTAAATCCTACGACAACAGAACTTTTTCACCACAGCGCAAGAGTTCAAAGACTTTTCATCGCAG
>DATGZX010000137.1:0-64565 GCA_035296965.1 Gemmataceae bacterium | reverse complement strand
GTTCGCTCTCGTCCTTGCGGCGATGGTTCTCGCGCCGCATTATTTCGGAGGCGCGACGGACGATTCCGTCTGCTTCTTCGATGATTTGATGGAGGGGTTTTATGCGGGTTTCGGCCACAGCGAACCACTCACTTATGGGCGGCGATGGGGACGGATCGAGATCCTGGACCTGGCTGTGGAGCTTCTGCAGGGCATCGCAATCGATGAGCGCGACGCGGATGCTTGGGTAGAGCAGAATCCTCTCGAGATGAGCCCGCGCATCGGCTTCCCCGTATCTAGAAAGGTCCGGCTCCTTCTCCTTCAAGTGCAAGACGATGCTGGTGCCGGGGTCGGGGCTGCCCCTCAATTCTTCCACCGACGCTTCGCGCAAGCCCGAGGTGATGTCGACGAGCAACCCATTCCCGCCGGTATGACGACACGTTGCCAGCCGCACCGAGTCGGCTCGCGTCAGGATTGAAATGAACCCAACTCCGAACTGGCCGATGGTGGGCAGTTCTACGTCGCGCTTGCGGCGCGCTGCTCCACGCCCGGCAACTTTGAACAGGAAATTCTGGAGGTCTTCGGTATCCATCCCCACGCCGTTGTCGCAGATGGCCAGCCGGCTCTCGTGACGGTCGAACAGAACGAGTACCAGCGGGTCGTAGCCTGGCAAGACCCAGGATCGCGGAGAGTTGGCATTCTGAGGACTGATCGGTGTGCCTGCATGGTCGAACATGTATCGCACGCATGCGTCAATCGCGTTGGACACGATCTCGCGCACATAATCGTACGGACCAGTGTACACGGACCGGCGGAGGACCTCCCACAGGTGGCCGTCTTGGTCGATCTCAAAGCGCAGCGGCCACAGGGTATACGCCGCACCCGCCGCGCGCTCGACGCAGACCTCCGGCGCGGGCAACTGGAAGGCCGTTAGGTCTTGGCGGAACACGAAAAGGGCCGCGAACGCGATGTCCTCGCGCAGATGCTCCAGCCACCTGCTCGCGGTCTGGTGGCTCAACTTATCCTCGCACACCACCCGGATTCTCAACTGCTGGGGGTTGCAGACGAAGTGCTCCACTTTGCCTCGTCGTCTCCGCGAGCGAGCAGGGCTGGCCCCCCAGTAAGCCGAAACACAATGCGGGTCAGGGCGTTCCGAGTCGAGGTCAAGCAAGTCCCCGATGCGCAACAGCATTGCCAGTAAGCGCGGCCGGATGGTGTATTGATCGATGGTCGTGTCTTTGCCGAATCCCACATGGGAGCGAAGTTGATCCCGGCTCGCCGTCTGGGCATCGAGGACGACGTTAATGGCGGCGGCCCAACGCTTGATTTCCTGATCCGACAGGGCACAGCCTCTCAGCGCCTTCTCAAGCTGCGCTTCCGCGGCCTGGGCGGACAAGCCAGCGGTATTTGAGATCGTCGCGTATACAAAGGAGAAGAGTTCCGGGGCGTTTAGCTGTTCTCGCGCGGCAGGCGTGAGGATACCGTGGACTCTCGTCATGATCCGGCAGGCGTGAGAGAGACCGCAGTCATCGTAAGCCGGACACTGCTCCTGGATGAGCCGGAGGAGCGGGGAGACCCCACCTGGGCCACTGATTGCGGCGTACAATTTAGACGCCAGAGACCCCTTCGCCCGCCCCCGCGTGGCAAGTTCATTGACCATAGGGACTTCACGCAGGTCCGATGTGGGCCTTCGTGACGGAGCGGCCCGTCCCGAATTCGCACGCCCCTTCATGCCGGGAACGAAAGACCTGTAGTACCATTCAGCGACTCGGAGGAGGTCGCTCAGGTGCAAAGGGAGATCGACGGCAACCGATCTGCCATGCGCCGCCGGGTTTCCCAACACTTTGCAGTTGTCAAGATAATTCACGACGTGAACTGGCACCGTACCTGGGTTGATTGTCTCGTCACGTAGCCCTCTGATGCAATCGTCGAGCAGAAACGGGGCGGGAGCGTTCAGACCCAGATAGAGTTCCCGGACGAGCGTCTCCGCGCACGCTCGCGCCAGAGTGAGCGAGTCCGTCAGGCCCTCTACCTTGAGGCAGTTCGACAGTTTGGTCTTGATCTCCCCGTCGGGCAGCAACTCGATCTTCTGGGGAAGGCTTTCGCTCATCGCCTTTGTGTCCGTTGGTCGAACGTCGGCTGGTGGGAATCCTCAGTTGCCGTGTCTAGTCTACTGCCGATGCGCACGTCATGTCAATCATGCCGGCGCCTTTGGGATTCCAACACCATTCTAGCCCCTTGCGATCTTTCGGGTTCTGACTTTTGAGCTCCTGACAAGCTTTTGAGACTCCTCTCTCCCGCCGAACTCGCGAATGTAAATGCGCTGGAACTTCCCTTCTGAAAGCTTCATGATCAATCGCTCGCGGGGTCGGGGCGAGAATCTGAGTCTTACACCCTGTAGGCCAGCCGGGGACACAACAGCGTCGTCGAAGGTGATGAAGCGCTGCGGCGGGCGCAACCGCGGACGATGCAAGATTCATTGCGACGGGCCCGCTTCCCCTACGGCCTAGGACCCAGGGCCAATTCTACCACTGCGGCCTGAACTCGTTGCCCCAACACCTCCGCTGGCTGAGCACTAATTGGTCACGCGACGTCACATCGACCGAGGCTTCGAACGGTGGGCCGTAATTGGATGCTGGCAAGCGATCACGATTGTGGATTGACTTCCGCTCCGCCGGCGTCGCAGTCACCTCGCGCAATTCGCTCTGAACAACAACAAACCCATTTCACACTAAATGGCTCCCTTCTCATCGCCATCGTCGAATCGAGGTCGAGAGGCGTCAGCCTAGGAGTCACCGATTCGCTGAAAGAAAATCGGCCATCGTACTTTTTCGCTTGCCCATATGACCGCCAGGCGCGCCAAACCATCTCCACGCCACGCACTCCACGCGCTTCGCAATTCTGCGCTCGGTGCAAGTCTGGAAACCTCGCCGCAACCGGAGCCACCTGGCGCAAAGTTCGATCGCTCCCACGCTGAAAGCGTTAAAGCTCAAAGCCCGGAGTCGCGCCAGCGCACTCCGGGATACGGCCAGCGCCGCTCCGTTCTACGCCGAAGGTGTTGCAGCGCCGAAATACAACGAAGGTCCAGATCCTGCAGCCCGCCGTCGCACCGCGCTGGGCGGATTTGCCCGCCCTTGTCCATCCCAAACATAGCGCTCGTCGTATTCCAAATCGTACTTGTTCAAGAACTCTCGAAACTCGTCCTGAAAGGACCGCTGGCTGTGGTGCTTCTCGTGTGTCGCGATGTAACGGCGAACCTTCTCCACCTGGCTCGCGCCAAGCGAGAACACTCCATAGCCTTCCTGCCAGTGAAACTGCGCGCAGGAGCGATCCTTCATCTTTATGGCCGTGTGTGAATCGGCTGCTGCGGTTTGTGGGGCACGTTTGTAACGTGCCCAGACGCCGGCCGGCACGTTGAAAACGTGCCCCACAAATGCTGCCGAATTGCGCACCGTCATCTTGATCCATTTGGACGATTTCCGTTTCAACTCGCGGGCCAGGTTGGCAACGCTCAGCGTGCGCGACAAGCGGCAAAGAATCTGCACATGGTCGCTGACGCCTCCGGCAGCCAACGACGGACAATCCAGGCCCCTGCAGGTGGCGCCCAGATTGTCGCGCATGTCCGCGCGGAGAACAGGGTCTTGCAGATAAGGCTCGCGCTCTTTGGTGGAAAAGATCACGTGCAGATAAATCTGGGCCAGGGATTGCGGCATGGCAGGAACGGCCCTGGGCTTCGCCGGTGAAACCGGCTTGAAGTTTACGGTCAGCGCATGGGCTACGATAATAACTCCTGCGCCCAGGCGCTACAACGCCCGCGGCGTAGAGAAGAATTTGGAGGCGTATTACCCGGAGTGCGCTGCCGCGACTCCGGGCTTTGCGCTTGAACGCCTGCAGCGTTCCGGCCGGCTTTGACGCGGAGCTTTCTCCTCTCTCCCCTGTGAGGCTGCTTAAGAACGGGTCTCACACCCTGGAGAATCGAGCAAATTCGCCATTTAAGATCGAGTTTTGTAGATTTTGAAGGGTTGGCGGAGTGAATGGTTGGAGGAGGAAAAACAAAAGCGGCGGATAAGCGCCGCAGTCCATAGTGTACTTCTGCTCACATGACATATGTCATGTCGCCGCAGCCGACTTCGGACGTTGCGGCAATGATGCAAGGCTTTAGTCAGTAATAAGTTATAAACTCCGTTCGCTAGTCAGACTCGGTGTCTGGGTGCCCCCCTTTTTCATGACAAAACATGACATGACATTTCGGAAGCTCGCCCGAAAAGAGAATGGGCCCTCGTACTTTTTCGTTGTGCACGGAGTTTCTTGACCCGCCCCGTGGCAGGCACTACGCTAGGTTCTTCGCAAAACCGGCTTAGAGCCTATCCGGAAAAGGGGTCAGACCCTCTAAAATCACAGGGTCAGACCCCTTTTCCGGATGGGCCCAGAGGACGCTGAGCCGACTCGCTTTTTGAAGCCGATCCTTTGGATCTGCTTCCGGGGGAAGAAAACATGCTGCGCCGGGTCTACCTGGGGCTGGCCGTCCTGATGTCTCTGACGCTGGCCGGCTGCGGGCCATCCAAGCAGGCGTATAAGTACCGAATTGCAGTCATTCCCAAGGGCCTGACCCATGAATTCTGGCAGTCGATCCATCGCGGAGCCGAACGCGCTGCCTTGGATCTGCAGGAGAAGAAGAATCTGCCTGTGGAAGTCCGTTGGGACGGGCCGCTCAAGGAAAACGACACCCAGGTACAGATCAGCATCATCGACCGAAATCTAGCCGCCCACATCAGCGGCATCGTCCTGGCTCCTCAACACAGTGAAGCCATGGTGGCGCCGGTGGAGAAGGCAGTTCGCGATAAAGTTCCCGTTCTGGTCATTGACTCCGGTTTGGCGCCCGAAGGGCAAAAGCTCATCGTCAAGTACATTGCCACCAATAACTACAACGGCGGCCGGCTCGCCGCCGAGCATCTGATCAAGGTTCTCCGCGATGAGGGCAAGCCGGCACCCAAATTGATCCTGTTCCGCTATCAACCCGGTTCGGAGAGCACAGAGCAGCGTGAAAAGGGATTTGAGGATTACGTCAACAAAACGATCCAGCAGCAAAAGGAGGCGGGCCAGCCGACGATTACCTGGCTTTCGACGGACAAGTATGCCGGGGCCACCGAGGACACCGCTCAAAAGGAAGCCACGCCTTTGCTCAATCATTTGCGCGATAAGGGGATCGATGGCATCTTCGCCCCGAACGAGTCGGCTGCCAGCGGCATGCTCAATTCCTTGCGTAGTCTGCAACTCAACAAACAAGTTCGGTTGGTAGGGTTCGACTCCAGTGCCCCGCTGGTGGACGGGCTGCGGGATGGCGATGTGGAGGCCCTCATCCTGCAGGATCCTTACCGTATGGGCTATCTGGGCGTGTGGACTCTGGTGCATTACCTTGAGGGCTATGACGTCACGCCGAATGGCGAGAAGACCCAGAGCACGGGCGAAAATGTCATCACGCGGGCGAATCTGGAAGCCAAGAGCACGCGCGAGTTGTTCGAACCGGATTTGCAGAGCCAGCGAGCTATCGAAACGCCTGCTTTTACCAAGAAGTAGGTCGCGCCGAACCAAGCGAGGCACAGACTTCCTCCACGAAAATTGAATCCATAGGAGTCTCCACCCACCGAGGCATCACGGGCGTGATCAGCGCTGGCGGTTTCACCTCTCCTGAAGCACCACAGCAAGGGCCGTTTCGTCTCGCCATGTCGGGTGTGTCGAAGCGCTTTGGCTCGACCCAGGCACTTTGTGACGTCGATCTGGAGCTCCGTCCGGGCGAGGTGCACGCCCTCGTGGGTGAGAACGGTGCGGGCAAATCGACCCTGATGAAAATCCTGAGCGGGGCGGTGAAGCCGGATCGTGGGCAGATGATGCTGGACGGCAGCCCCTATGACCCGGCGGGCCCCCAGGAGGCGCGTCGCCTGGGTGTGGCGATGATTTACCAGGAGCTGACGCTTGCCCCCCATTTGAGTGTCGAAGCGAACGTAATGCTCGGGCTCGAAGTCACCCGCTTTGGCTTCATCCGGCGTGCTGAGCACCGCCGCCGCGTGCAAGAGGCGCTAGCTGTCTTGCAGCATGCCGAAATCCGTCCCGATGGGCCGGTGGCAGGTCTCAGTCCGGGCGCCCAGCAATTGGTGGAAATTGCCCGCGCCCTGCTTGTCGATGTTCGCGTGCTCGTGCTCGACGAACCCACCAGCTCGCTAACGCAGGAAGATGCATCCAGGCTCTTCGCGCTGATGCGCCGGCTGCGCGAGCGCGGGGTCACGATCGTCTATATCAGCCATTTTCTCGAAGAAGTGAAAGAGATCGCCGACCGGTTCACCGTCCTGCGCGACGGCCGCAGTGTCGGCGGCGGAGGCGTGCGGGAGTTTTCACCAACGCGCATCATCGAACTCATGGTCGGCCGTAGCCTGGCCACGCAGTATCCGCGCGTTCCGCACACGGCTGGAGAGCCGATCCTCGTCGTGAAGGATCTGGCCGGTTTGAATCTGCCCTGTGGCGTCGACTTCACGCTGCACCGCGGGGAGATTCTTGGCATTGCCGGAATCGTCGGCGCTGGCCGGACCGAGATGCTGCGTGCTATTTTCGGCCTGGATCCCGTGCGCCGCGGCGAAGTCATTGTGAAGCGTCTTGCCAGTGCCCGGGCCGATCCGCGAGTGCGCATAGGGCAGGGATTGGGATTTTTGAGCGAGGACCGCAAACAGGAAGGATTGGCGTTAGATCAGAGTATTGCCGATAACCTGACCTACAGCCGGTTAAAGCCTTACAGCCGATTTGGCTGGCTAAACTTGCGAAAGCGCAGGCTGGCGGTCGAAGAATGGCTGAGTCGTCTCGGCGTCCGCTATCGAGGGCCGGAGCAGCTCGCCGGAGAACTGAGCGGCGGCAATCAGCAGAAAATTGCCCTGGGCCGGCTCCTCCACCAGCAGGCGGACATCCTCCTCCTGGACGAACCGACGCGTGGGGTCGACGTCGGCAGCAAGGCAGAGATCTATCGCCTCATCGGCGATCTGGCGGCGCAAGGGAAAGCCGTCTTATTCGTCAGCAGCTATCTCCCGGAGCTCCTTGGCGTTTGCGACCGCCTTGCCGTGATGGTGAACGGCCACCTGAGCGCCATCAGGCCGGTAGCCGACTGGAGTCCGGAGCAAGTCATGGCCTTTGCCACGCGCAGTGGTAGCTCATCTTCTTAGCGAGAGACAAAACCGTGGCGGGCAGAACAGAAAACGATCACAGCGGGAAGCTAGCTGCCGGCAGCTCGAGTGCGAAATCCAAGGGGTTGTTTCGAACTCTCCACGAGCACCAAAAATCGCTGCGCGCGTCGGGGCCGGTAATTGGTCTGCTCGCGGTCCTGGGGCTATTCATGCTCCTGATCGGCATCAAAGGCGATCTAGGGACCTTTCTGAGCTTGCGTAACATTCAGGTGCTTGTCCATGACAACACAATCACCGGCGTAGCCGCACTCGGCATGTTGATCATCATCGTGAGCGGCGGCATCGATCTATCGGTCGGCTCGGTCGTGGCACTTGTGACTGTGGTCACCATGCGCATTTACGCCGGGATGTACGGACATGACAAATCGATGGTGATGGCCAGCATGTTGGCGATCCCCGCGGGGATACTGGTTGGCGGCGCCTGTGGGCTAATCAATGGGACGATGATCACGCTGCTCCGCGTACCGCCGTTCGTCGCAACGCTCGGCATGCTCAGTGTCGCGCGTGGCCTGGCGTACTGGCTATCGGGACGTACAACCCTGAGTTTCCCTTCCGGCTCTCGACCGGGCTGGGTGCGTGCCCTGGCGGAGACGCAATCCGATTACTTGATTTTTTACCCAGGCTTTTGGACGCTGGTGCTGCTCGCGGTTATCACTGCCGTTCTGCTGCGGTTCACCATACTCGGCCGTCACTGTTATGCGATAGGATCGAATGAGGCGACAGCAAGACTATGTGGCGTGGCGATAGGTCGGACCAAGGTGCTTCTCTACACGCTTGCGGGAGTTTTCACAGGCTGGGCGGGCATCCTTAGTTTTGCTCACAGCGGCAGCGGCGCGCCGACTGGCAACGTTGGCTTGGAACTCGAGGTCATCGCGGCAGTGGTAATTGGCGGTGCAAGCCTCAATGGCGGGCAAGGGACAGTCTTTGGGACACTGCTGGGTGTCTTGATTCTTGGAGTGCTCGAAAATGGCGTCAGCGTTTTCAACGTGCCTGTCGAGGTGAAATACATCCTCATCGGCGTGATCATCATCGTTAACACTGCTTTGAGTCAGTGGCAGAGAAGGCGCCAAGGTGAGTGAAACGGCTGGGATAGGCTTTAAGGGATTCGGCCAAACGAAAAAACCCCGCTGAACTCCCTGCAGGCAGGTCGAACAGCGGGGCCGGAACAGAGAAGAGGCCAAACACTAACGATTCCGATCATAATTAAGCCGCAAGAGAAGTCAAGTAAAAAAAGTAGAAAAAGTGAGAGCCCCGCGACAGCTTGAAGAAGACGGGCCCTTCCTCCGCGGACTACTCGCTACAGTCGGTCGATTCGCGACAGGCTGTGCATCTCATATCCGAGAACTAGGGACGCGTTCCCTTACGGAGCCGAGCGGTGAGCTGATCTTCCGAGATCAGGGGAATCGCCGAGGAGCCATTCTTCGAAGGCGCCTCTTTGCCCGTAGAGCAGCAACCACCGCTGCATCCGGCTTTGCCGCTCCGCCAGCTGTGCCAGCTAGCGCGCGCCAGATACAGCGCGGCTGCCGCCACCATTATCCCAACCAAAGCGAGCTGCCAATCCATCGCCTTAAATCAACCTCCCAATCTGATAGACCAGCAGCGCCGCGACATACGCGAGCACCGTCATGTAAGTAAACGTAAAGATCGGCCAGCGCCAGCTGTTCGTCTCTCTGCGGATGATCGCCAGTGTGGAGACGCACTGGCAGCACAGGGCGAAGAAGACCATGAGCGATAACGCCACGGGCACCGTAAAGACCCTGTGTCGTGAGTCGCTGTCCCACGTGGCCGCCTGCAAGGCCCTGCCCAGGTTCGTATCCGATATCCTCTCAGCTTCACGAATCTCGTCGGGATCGACCTTGCCCTGGTTGTAGATGATTCCCAGCGTTCCGACCACGACTTCCCGCGCCGGGAAGCTGGCGATGGCCGCCATCCCGATCCGCCAGTCCCAGCCGAGCGGCCGCACCACCGGCTCGACGGCCTGACCCATCCGGCCCAGATAGCTTTGGCGTTTCCACTCCCCATGAAGGAGGTTGAGCTTTTTCGCCTCGCTGTCGATCGATGCTTGCAATTGCTCCTGAGCAGGCCCCTGCTCTGCTCGAGCCTTTTCGCGGAGCTTGTCGAGATCTTGCTGGGCGGCGGCAATGCGCACATCGTAGGGCTCAGCGCCGTCCGAGCCCGCGCGCGGAAAGTAAAGCAATGCCCACACGAGCACCATGGCGGCCAGAATCATCGTTCCCGCGCGCCGCAGAAAAGCCCAGCCGCTGTCGGTCATGCGCCGCACGACCGACCGGACCGATGGCCATTTATAGAGCGGCATTTCCATGACGAACGGCGGGGCTTCGCCGCGCAGCAGCGTCCGCTTGAGCAGCAACGCCACGAAGGGAGCCGTGACCAGGCCGACGGAATACATGGCGAACATGACCAGCCCCGGCACCCAGAAGGGAAAGCCGTCGGTCAAGAATGCGCCGATGAGCAGGACATAGACCGGTAAACGGGCCGAACAACTCATTAGCGGAGCCACCAGGATGGTCGCCAGCCGATCGCGTCGATTCTCGATGACGCGGGTCGCCATGATCCCGGGCACAGCGCACGCAACAGAGGAGAGCATGGGAATAAACGACTTGCCGCTCAGGCCGCAGCGCGCCATGAGCTTGTCCATCAAGAAAGCTGCCCGGGCCATGTAGCCGCAATCCTCCAGCACGGCGATGAAGCCGAAGAGGATGACGATCTGCGGTAAGAACACGACAACGCTGCCGACTCCCTCCAGTACTCCATCCGTGATCAAACTTGCGAAGGGCCCGGTCGGGAGGAAATCACGAAGCGAGTCGGCCAGAACGTCCTTGCCGTCGCTGAGCAACTTCATGACGGGCCTGGCCCAGGTGAAGATCGATTCGAAGACCAGAAACATGAGCGCCAAGAATACGAGCGTGCCCCAGAGCCGGTTTGTCAGCAATCGATCCAATCGATCTGTCCAGCTGACAAGGCGCTCCGCCGAGCGGTGAACGCAGTCCGTTGTTGCCTCCCGGATCCAACGGTAACGCACGCGGGCTTCTACCTCCGGCACCCGGCAGCCAGCCTGAACAAGCCTGCTGCGGGCCGCATCGAGAAGCGCGCGGGTTCCCAGGCCGCGAGAATCGGCAAGCCGTTGTTCTGTCCATCCCCCGACATCCAGGAGCAGCCTGCGCACAAAATAATGCGGGACCTCTTCTCCCAATGCCTCCTGCAGGGCGGCGACCTCGCGCTCGAAATCTTCGGGAAAGGGTACGCCTGATCCAACCGAAGGGCTGCGTGCCGCCGCGACGATTGCTTCCTTGAGCTGCTCCAGCCCCTTCTTCTTGTTCGCCTGGATCGGTACGACGGGAACGCCCAGCCGGCGAGCAAGCTGCTCGTGGTCGATCGTAATGCCGTGCGCCTTGGCAATGTCGGTCATGTTGAGCGCGATGACCACCGGGACGCCGAGTTCCATAGCCTGCGTGGTCAGATACAGATTTCGCTCGAGGTTGGAAGCATCGACAATGGATACGACGACGTCCGGCCGCGGTTCGTTTGCCTGCTCCCCAAGGATGACGTCCACGGCCACCATCTCGTCAGGACTGCGCGGCGCCAGGCTATAGGTTCCAGGCAGATCGACAATGTCAAGGACCTGGGCCTGATACGACATCTGGCCCTTCTTGGTCTCGACGGTGACTCCGGGGTAGTTGCCGACGTGCTGGCGCATGCCGGCGAGCGCATTGAAGAGTGTGGTCTTTCCCGTATTCGGGTTACCGACCAATGCCACGGTCGTCGTGTGCACTAAGACCATTGGAGGATGAGATTGGTAGACATCAACGCGGATCGATCACGCGCACGCCCACGCGTGCCGCTTCACTACGGCGCAAACTCAGTCGATAATCGCGCAGTCGGATTTCCATGGGGTCGCCCAGGGGGGCAAACCCGAGTACCGTGATCTCCTCGCCTTCGAGAAGCCCCATTTCCAGCAGGCGTTGAACGATGCCGTCGCTTCCATCGACGCTTTCGATGCTGGCACACTGTCCAGTCTGTAGCTGATCCAGGGAAGGCATGGGAAAGGTGGTCCGTGTGGGGCGTGGATTGCAAGGAGCGCTCAGCCGGTGGCCTGCAGCGGGCGAACCAAGATTTGCATGTGCGATTGACCTCGAAAGCTCAGGCGGCAACCACCTACCAGCAGGAGACAGGGACTACCTTGACGCAGTACACGAAGACGGCTGCCGGCTCGGACGCCGATGTCTGCCATTCGTGTGACGTAAGTCGGTTCTCCCGTGATCTCTAGAACCTCAGCCCATTGGCCGGGCTTAATCAATTCGAGCGGTAGCGGGTTGTCGGGATGCACAGTCGTCACCCAAGGGGCTTATTGAGATTGAATCTCAATCTACTGTAACTAAAAGGCCGGAATTGTCAATAGCTCCCAACCTCCAACGTGCCAAACCAGCGATTCTCTCGCCAGCTCTGCTCCGGGTGCGACGGCTCCATGGTTTAACCGCGAGCCAGCGGCGAGCGCGTCAACAGAAAGCGGACCGGTAGCCCTCTGTTCGTCCCGCGAACGGTCGTTGCAAATGGGATCCTGTGACGCGCTCCCCGCTGGGTCGCGGTTAAACGATGCAAAGGCACAGCAGACTCGTTTAACCGCCTCCCTTTGGTGAAAGCAGCGGATCCCGTTCTTCGAGGTAGGCGCTCAGCGCGTCCTTCCAGCCGCGTAGGACCAGCCCAGGGATTTTGGCGGCCCTGCTTGTCGCTAGGACGCTATAAGAGGGGCGGCGGGCGAGCGCGCCGAATTCCTTGCTACTGATTGGAGTCAGGTTGGCTAAAGTGTCGAATCGTTCGAAAATCTCCCTGGCAAACTCATACCAGGAGCATGAACCTGAATTGGTGATGTGGACAAGCCCATAGCAATCGGTCTGCACCAGCGCGGCCACCGCCGCGGCCACATCGACCGTGTAGCTGGGCGTGCATACCTGGTCGTTCACGACGCGCAACGGTTTTTCCGCCTTTGCCAACCGCAACATCGTTTCCACGAAGTTGCCTCCCTTTCCCCCCTGTCCTCTGACGCTGTACAGCCCGCACGTGCGGACAACGAAATGCTTGGGACATAAAGAGCGTACGAGATACTCACCGACCAACTTACTCAAACCGTATAGGCTCAGGGGCCCCGGAGCATCTTCTTCCAAATACGGAGTGCAGCGCGTCTCATCGAGCCCAAAAACATAGTCGGTGCTGAAATGTGCCAGAGTGCAGTCGAGATCCCGGCAAGCCAGGGCCAGCTCCCGGACGCCCCAAGCATTCACGGCGAATGCAACCCCGGGCTCTTGCTCCGCGCGGTCGACCAGGTTGTACGCCGCGCAGTTCAGCAGCACGTCTGGCTTCAGGTCCTTGAGCAACAACCTAGCGTTTGACGGTTGCGATAGATCCAGGTCTTTCCTTGTGAGCGCAATCACCTCGCCCGGGAGTATGCGGCACAACTCGCAGCCCAGCTGACCTATCGAGCCAAGGACGGCGTAGCGTCTGGGGGTAAGAACGGATCCGCCCGGCATGTCTATCTGTCCCTAAAAACATCGCTGACGGCCGCAAGGCTTGCGGCGACGGCGGCCACGCTTAGCACGATTCTGACCCAGGCTGAACTCCGATGCCTCAAAACCGGAAAACGGAAAGGATTGAAAATATCTCATTTTTTGCTTGCATTGGTCTCGGAGGTCTCTACTATTTTAGTACTGAGAAGCCGGACTTACACTCCAGTTCGCAACTTGTCCCCCTGCCCGCGTGCCATCTGGATTTGTCGTGGTCTTTGGGGCCTCTCGCCCTGCGACGAAATCGCGGACCTGGGCTCCCTTCGCCCCTCCTGCTAAGTGACGTGCTCATTGTTTTTTCCCCAACACGAATCCGTGGCATTCGTTCTTCATTATCATTCCCAAGGAGTTGCATCGTGACACGGAGCTTGTGGCAGCGCTGGTTTTCATCCTCTCGCCATCTTGCGTTTTCCCGGCGCCGAACTGAATTGAAGGGTCGGGGCGAACTACCTGCCCTGGAATTCCTGGAGGATCGCCTGGCCCCTTCGGCTAACTGGAATAACTTCGGCGGCAACGCCCAGCACACGGACATCGCCAGCGTCCCAGCTCAGCCCATCGACCAGCTCCTGTGGTCAACGCCGCTCGATTTGAACCCCTGGGGCGCTGTGCACTATGGGGATCCGGTATTCACGGGCAACAATACTGTCATCGTTCCCATCAAAGTGACTTGGGACGGGACCACCCAGGGTGCGACCAATTTCTATGAAGAGGGCATTAACGACGTCACGGGAGCGGTGCTCTGGAGCACTGCTCCTACAGGCTCGATCACCGCCGCCAGCAATACGTCCCCCATTGTCATCACCAGCCCCAACAACGGCCTCAGTACCGGAGACGTCGTCACGATCGGCGGCGTGCTGGGCAACACCGCCGTGAACGCCACCTACTCGAACCCCACGTGGACCATCACCGTCCTCACCCCGAACACGTTTAGCCTCAATGGCAGCATGGGCAATGGAACCTACACGGGCGGCGGCACCTGGGAATTCACCACAGCCTCTTCATCCTCGACCAGCTACATCGAGCCGCAGTACAACTGGCTGCCGCCCAATCAGGCCGTCTACGATCCCGTCACCAACCGCGCCTATTTCCCAGGCCCTGGCGGAACGATCGACTACATCAGCAATCCCGACACTTCCAGGGGCGTGGTGACTCCCGTCCAAGAGGCTTTTTACGGGACCTCCAATTACACGGCCAACGAGTCCGCCTATAACTCGTCCATCTACATCAATACGCCCCTGACGGTGGACACCCTGGGCAACGTCTATTTCGGCTACGAGGTGACCGGTAGTAATCCTTCCGGCATTACCGAGGGCGGGATCGCCCGCATCAGCGCGTCGGGTGCCGTCGCTTACGAGTTGGCCTTCGCGGCCGCGGCCTCCGACGGGCAAACGCCCACGGACGACGGCAACTGGACTGCGGCCATGGGCTCGGCGCCGGCCCTGAGCAACAACGGCTCGGTCCTGTACCTCGGCGTCGACGATGGCGGCTATTCACTCAGCGGTGGCGAGTACAACTCTTACCTGGTCGGGCTGAACAGCACCACCCTGGCGCCCGTGTACTCGGTGCGCCTCCTTGACCCGACCAGCGGCAGCGGCGTCCCGTCCAGCGGCGTCCAGACCACAGGCAACGGCGCCGGTGTCATCGATGTGAGTTCGGCCTCGCCCATGGTGGCGCCGGACGGCTCGGTCTTCTTCGGCGTCTTCGGTTCTAACTACAACGGCTCGCGCGGCTTCTTGCTGCATTTCGCCGGAAACCTGGCAACGGAATACACTCCCGGGGCCTTCGGATGGGACGACACCGCATCGATCATCCCCACTTCGATGGTCCCCTCCTACACGGGCACTTCCTCGTACTTGATCCTCTCCAAGTACAACAACTATGCCAACGCCGAGGTCGGCGAACCTTACGGTGGCAACGGCGTAGACCAGATCGCTATCCTGGACCCGTATGCGACCCAGCCGGACCCCAACTACGACCCCCAACCCAACGGACAGGTCATGCCGGTCATGAAGGAGATCATGACTTACGCGAGCCCGTCGCCCGATCTAAATAATGTCAACGGGGGCGACCCCAACGCCGTCCGCGAGTGGTGCACCAACGGCACCGCCGTGGATCCCGCCACCGACAGCGTCTTCGTCAACAACGAAGACGGCTACACCTACGAATGGAACCTGGGCACCGGTACAATCACCAATGCCGTGGAGATCACCCTAGGCTATGGCGTGCCCTACACGCCGACGGCCCTCAGCCCCAACGGCGAGGCCTTCTCCGATAACGGCGGTACGCTCTTCGCCCTGGGCGGTTATTCGAACTACACCATCAACACGGTTCCTTCCGCCGATCCCGCCGTGGTTGGTAACCCGATCACGTTCACGACGACCCTGGCTTCGACCTCGGGCGGCCCGACGCCGACCGGCAGCATCACCTACAGCTATACTTCCGGCGCCAACAACCCCATGAACACCCCCGGGTCCATCGTCATCCTGGGAACCGTGCCGCTCGTGAACGGCGTGGCCTCGTACACGGCAACCGGCTTGCCCGCGGCCCACTACCATGTCGTTGCCTCTTACAGCGGCGATTCGAATTATGCTGTAGGCCAGACGACGCTCGTGCAGCCGATCCTCGCCAACACCACGACGAGCGTGACGTCGTCGGCCAATCCTTCGAACTTCGGCAGCAGCGTCACCTTCACAGCCACGGTGACGCCCACCAGCACGTCGTTCGTGCCGCTCGGTACGGTCACGTTCATGGACGGCAGCACTGTGCTTGGGACGGCGTCGCTCAACTCCTTGGAGACTGGGCCGTACTCCCTGGCCTATAACCAGGCGACGTTCACAACATCCAGCCTGCCGGTGGGATCCGATGCCATCACGGCCGTCTACAATGGCGACCAGAACTTCGAAGGCAGCACTTCTTCTGCGCTCATCCAGACGGTCACATTCCAACCCGCGACGATCAGCGGCGAGGTTTTCAACGACCTCAATGGAAACGGCGTCAAGGACGCTGGAGAACCCGGCTTGCAAGGGTGGACGGTCGAGTTGCTGAGCAGCGACGGAACCATCCTGAACACCACGCTGAGCGATACTAATGGCAATTACAGCTTCACGGTTGTGAATCCGGGCCCGTTCACGATCAAGGAGGTTCCGCAATCGGGTTGGTTTATCACTTTGCCTGCGGGAGGCGGCACTTACACGCTGACCCCGGCTAGTGGAGCGACCATCGCGAACGAGAACTTTGGCGATTTCCAATCCGCCACAATTACGGGCGAGGTCTTCAATGACCTCAACGGCGACGGCCTTCTTGACAATGGAGAACCGGGCCTCCAGGGATGGACCGTCAATCTTTTCGACAGCACTGGGAAGCTTTTGAGCAGTGTGATCACAGATGCCAACGGTAACTACGTACTGACCGGCGGAGGCCCCGGCACATTGACGGTGTCCGAAGTAGTGCCTGCCGGCTGGGTTCAGACCTTGCCGACTTCGCCGGCCAGTTATTCCGTGGACGTGTCCAGTGGAGGTCTCCTAATCACGGGCCGGAATTTTGGCGATTTCCAGCAGACGACGATCAGCGGCGAGCTGTTTGTCGACCTTAACGCCACAGGCAGCTTGGCCGCCGGTGACCCCGGTCTCAGCGGTTGGACGGTCGAGCTGCTCAATGCTAGCACAAGCGCCCTGCTCGCCACCCAAACCACAAGTGCCAATGGCAGTTACACCTTCGATGTTGGACCGGGGAGCTTCCGCGTTCGCGAGGTCGTGCCCGCCGGCTGGATCCAAACGACCACGAACCCTGCCGACATCCTTGTGAACAGCGGTAGTCCTTCGACTGGCGTCAATTTCGGCAATTTCCAGTTGGGCGTCATCAGCGGCCAGACTTTCCAGGATTTCAACGGCAACGGCATACAGGACGTCAACGACACCGCATTATCCGGTTGGACCATTCAGCTCCTGAATCCCGTGACCCTCAGCGTTCTGAACAGCCAAACCACAGGTGCGAACGGAACTTTCAGCTTGGTCGCCAGCGGCCCAGGAACCTACCTGGTGCGCGAAGTTCTTCAGTCCGGCTGGGTGCAGACCACAACCAATCCCGCAGCGATCGTGATTACGACCAGCGGCACCGTCGTCTCCGGTCAGAATTTTGGCGATTTTCAGCTTGTTGCAATCGGTGGCCAGGTGTTCCTGGACAACAACGGCGATGGCAGCGAGAACGGCGCTGATTCCGGCTTGCAAGGCTGGACGATCCAGCTCAAGAACGCGGGGACGGGAGCCCTGATTGCCAGCCAGACCTCGGATGCAACCGGCAACTACACGTTCTCCAACCTGGGCCCTGGAAGCTACACGGTGCGCGAGGTTCTGCACTCGGGCTGGTTGCAGACAACGGCGAATCCCGCCAACATCACCACGAGCAGCGGCGGGACCACGACAGGGGTCAATTTTGGCGATTTCCAGCTGGGAGTGATCAGTGGCGAAATCTTCCAGGACACGAAGGGCAGCGGCGTGCTAACCAGCGGCGACAGTGGACTGCCGGGTTGGACTGTCCAGCTCCTGGACGCGACTCAAGGAACCATTTTGCAGACGCGAATCACGGACGGCTCGGGTAATTACCAGTTCAGCTCGATAGGACCAGGAACGTACAAGGTGCGCGAAGTCGCGCAAGCCGGCTGGGCACAGACGACTGCGAATCCGGCCAATGGCACGATTTCGAGCGGCGCTACCATCACGGGCCAGAACTTCGGCGACTTCCAGCTAATCAGCATCGGCGGCCGCGTTTTTGTGGACACGACTGCCGACGGGATCGACTCTCCGAGCAAGCCCGGGTTCAATGGCTTCACCGTTCAGCTTTACCGCGACGTGGCTGGAACCGGCCGGCTCGTCCAGGGTGCGGATCCGCTCGTCGCTTCGACGGTAAGCACGACCATCAATGGACAGGCGGGCGAGTATGTCTTTAACGGCATCGGTCCCGGCAACTACCTCGTCTTCGAGGTCAAGCAATCGGGCCTTCTGCAGACGGCGCCCGCGCCCCTCGGCGCATACTCCGTAGTCTCCCTCAGCGGCACCAATGTATTCTCCAACGACTTCGGGAACCTGGGCTCTCCCGGCCAGAGTTTTGTATACCAGCTCTACCTCGACATGCTCCACCGCCGCGTCGACCCTACCGGCATGCTGTACTTCTCGGGGGCGCTGGCCCAGGGAGCAAGCCGTGCACAGGTCGTGGAAGGCATCGAGTCCAGCCAGGAGTACCGCACGGACGAGGTGAACAGCCTCTATCAGGCCTACCTAGGACGCAACGTCGATCCGACAGGACTGGGTTCCGCGTTAGCCTTGCTGTCGAGTACGCCTTTTGTTCTGGGTTCGCAAAACGCGTTTCTCCAGCTCCAGGCGGACATTTTGGCTTCGACGGAGTTCTACCAGACTCAGGGCGGCGGCACCAAGACGGGCTTCCTGGCTGCTGTTTATCATGATGTTTTGGGCCGGGCAGTTGACCCTAGCGGCGCTGCTGGCTTCGGCGCGGCCCTGTCGGCCGGGGTTTCGCGAACCATGATTGTCAAAGCGATTCTGTCGAGCGTTGAGGCGGAGCAAGTGCTGGTGGAAGGCGACTATCTGACCTACTTGCGGCGTACTGCGGAGGTGGGCGGGTTGGACGCATTCGTCAGCGATCTCCAGCACGGGGCCCAGCCAGGCGACGTGCTCACGGCGATACTCGCCTCGGACGAATATTTCTCGCACGTGTAGCGCCATGTCGCGTCTGGACCGATGAGTTCGTAGTTTCCGCTTCAGCCGGGAAAATCGACTGAACCCGGAACTACGAATCTAGCGCGGGATGAATGACAGAGGCCTACGATTGGCACAAGACGGGCTGGGATCCAATCAAGGATTGGAGACTCCGCCGCTTGCTTTCTCCTCCCGATGTCCCGAAATCTTGCTCGGGCACTTGCCTACCGTCGAATTTCCAGTTACGGTGTCATTCACTTCCGCTCCGCTATTCATCTCGAACCGAAGGGGGCATTCGATGCGCTGCCGGCGGCTCCTGCTTTCGCTCGTTGTTTCATTTTGGATGGTGACGTTTGGATATGCTGGCGACTTTCCCAAGATCTCCAACGTAGAGCTGCAGCCGCTTGCTGCACAAGCACAGCGCGTGGTTGATGCTCTCGACTTCATCGGCAGTCCGCTTTCCAGTGAGGAGAGGAAAACAGTTCAGCAGGCGGCAGACCAGAAGGATCAAGGAAAGGCCGTCATGGCCATCCAAGATGTCTTCGACAAACATTGTCTGGCGGCCGTGCGCATCGATCGCGGGAAGGTCATGGAGGTGAAGGTTGGTCCTGCACGTCCAGAGCTGGCCGAGCAGGGCTGGCGCGTCTTTCTGGTCAAGGTCCTCAACGACGCCGGTCTTTCCGATGTCCAACTCAGGCCGGAAAGTCCCAATGCGCTGCCGCTCTACAAAACATCGACGGGCAAGCCGGATCCCAAGGTCATTTCCGTCGGTGAAGTTTCACATCGATTTCTCGACCTCAAGATGTTCGATAGCCAACCGTTGGTTCGAAATCTCTCGGGGCTCGAATTGGAGTATCGCATCTTGCAGGTCTACTGCCGCGATTCTGGACGGAAAGAAGCAGACCTTGCATTTGCGCTCTGGGCCGCATCGGGCAAGGAGCCGCTCGCGCGGAGCAAACCGCTCACCTATGTCGTGGAGAGCATCCCCGCGGTGCTCGTTCGCCTAGTAGTGCGCGATGAGGACGGCACACCCACGACCGCTGCTTTAACGTTTCGCGATGCCAGCGGGCGCGTCTATCCAGCGCAAAGCCGACGCCTGGCCCCGGACTTCAGCTTCCATCCGCAGATCTATCGCCATAGCGACGAATCGGTGTCGTTGCAGCCCGGAAAATACATGGTCACCTACACCCGTGGACCGGAATACCTTTCCCTGAAAAAGGAGATTGCCGTTCCCCCTGTCCCCACGTACAGCGTGGCTTTCGATCTCAAACGCTGGGTGCATCCGGCGGCCAAGGGCTGGTTCTCCGGGGACCATCACGTTCATGCGGCGGGCTGTGCGCACTACGAGAGTCCCACCGAAGGCGTGACTCCCGAAGACATGATCCGTCACGTCCTGGGCGAAGACCTGAACGTCGGCTGCTGCCTAAGCTGGGGCCCCTGCTGGTATCACCAGAAACGCTACTTCGAAGGGAAAGTCAACGCTCTGTCGACAGCAACCAATCTGCTGCGCTACGACGTGGAAGTGTCTGGTTTTCCTTCCAGCCACTGCGGGCACATCTGCCTCCTGCGCTTACGGCAACAGGACTATCCCGGCACGAAACTGATTGAAGATTGGCCGAGCTGGGATTTGCCTATCTTTCGTTGGGCGAAATCCCAAAATGCGGTAGTCGGTTTCGCGCATAGCGGCTGGGGTTTGGACGTGGGGCCGACGAAGGAATTGCCCAATTACATCGTGCCCCCCATGAGCGGCATTGGCGCGAACGAGTATCTGGTCGACGTGGCTCACGGCATGTGCGATTTCATTTCCACGGTCGATACTCCCTCCGTCTGGGAACTCAACATCTGGTATCACACGCTGAATTGCGGCTACCGATGTCGCATTAGTGGAGAGACCGATTTTCCGTGCATCTATGGCGAACGGGTCGGGCTGGGACGGAGCTATGTTCACCTGGACGGCAAACTCAATTTCGACGACTGGGTTGAGGGTATCAAGCAGGGGCGAAGCTATGTCAGCGACGGGAAGAGTCATTTGCTGGATTTTTCCGTCAACGATGTGCCCGTCGGCCAAGATGGCAGCGAGGTCCGGCTTTCCAAGGCTGGGACCGTGCATGTGCAGGCCCGGGTCGCGGCCTTGCTGGAGCCCAAGCCCACCGAACAGACGGAGCGGATCCGCCGCACGCCGCTATCCGCCAAGCCCTACTGGGATCTGGAGCGCGCCCGTATCGGGGCGGGCCGCAAGATTCCCGTGGAACTCGTGGTGAACGGGCACGCCGTGGACAAGAAGGAGGTCAGCGCTGACGGCTCCGAACAGGAGATAACCTTCGACGTGCCCATCGAGACCAGCAGCTGGATTTGCCTGCGCATTTTTCCTTCCAGCCACACCAATCCGATCTTTGTGCTGGTGGACGGGAGGCCGGTTCGCGCCAGCAAACGCTCAGCCCAATGGTGCCTGCAAGGCATCGATCGATGCTGGGAGCAGAAAGTGAGGGCCATCAGAGCGGCCGAGCGGGCTGATGCCGAACATGCCTACGAAAAGGCCCGCGCGGAGTATCGCAAGATTCGTGATGAATGCTCCGCGGAATGAGATAGTACAAAAAAGGGCATGGTTCAAGGCAGAGGACCAGTTTTTGTGGCGGCAAGTTTGTAACTTGCCGGATTGTTTCGGCAAATTAAAAATTTGCCGCCACGGGACCGCGCCAGCCCAATAGCCTCCTCCATGAACCATGCCACAAAAAGAAATGGGCCGCGGTCACCTCGTTTGGCGGCCGCGGCCCCTGGATTCAGGTTCACACTTATTTCTTTGGCGGGCTGGCCGGGTTCGTGTCCGACGTCGTCACCGTGGTCTTCTGCTCCTGGGAGAGATCCACGTCCGTCGACGTGCCGCTGATGTCGATGGTCAGCTTCCCTTCGAGTGTGAGCTTCATCTCCGACTTTTCCAGCCGGTGCTTCACGTTATCAAAAAGGATGGTTCCTTCCGCGTTTTTGCTCTTCAGGTTGGCGTCCTTGATCTTGAAAGGCAGCGCGCCGCCGGCATTCGGGCCTGGAGTCTGGTAGGTCAAGCTCGTCACTACCTTGATTTTGTCGAGCTTGGGCTCCTTGGTATCCTTGCCGTCGTAAGTGTACTTGTAGGTCGTGTCGTACGCGCCGATTGGGCCCATGTTCAGCTTGCTGGTCCTCTCCCAGGTATCGCCCTTCTTCACCGGCTTGGTCGGCACTGCCGCGAAAGCGGGGTCGGCCATCTGCTTGAGAGCTTCTTCGCTGAGGATCTGTTTGAGCAACGGCTCCATTTGCGGGTTAGCCTTGAGAAGCTTGTTCATGAACTCCTCGCGGCCCTCGATCTTGAGGACTTTCATCTCGGGCGAAATGGTCAACTTGAATTCAGAGCCGACCAGTGCCTTGAAGAAGTCGGACAGGGGGTTGTTGGTAGTGCCCGGGACGGCCGAATCGTAATTGATCTTGTTCCCGCCCATCTCGATATCCATCTTGATGGCTTCGATCTTCTGGTTGATGATCCAGTTTTTGTCCTTGTCCTGTTCCTTGGGCGTCCAGCTAAAGATGAAGGTCTGCTCTTGCTTCTGGGTGATGTCCATCCCAGTAACCTTCATGGTCTGATTGGTCGTCGTTTTCATTTCCTGGTAAAAAGGCTTGTCCTTTTGGAATTCCCACTTGAGCGTGACGGCTTCTTGAGCGAAGCTGGGGGCCGAAAGCCCGGCCAAAACAAGCAGGACAACAAACCAGCGCGGCTGTGACACGATTATTCCTCCCGGGAAGACTTACATAAGTACCTAGTGGAATGCCATTATACAGTTGGCACGAACTTCCGGCTATCTATCCTACCTGAGGGGCCAGACGCAGAGAACAGGGAAAAATTGGCATGGTTCAAAGCAGGGTCATAGTTTCCGTGGCGGCAAGTTTTTAACTTGCCGGATTTTTTCGGCAAATTAAAAATTTGCCGCCACAGCCGAAGTCCCAGCAGGCATAAGCGCGGGGGCCACCGACCAAAAAAGGACAGCGACCATGAATCTTCTCACGACCATAGCCGGCTCGATGATGCAGGGCTTTTTCCCAGAGGGTTGGGACCTGGTCAAGATTGACCGGCTGGCAGCTCTCGGCCAGGCCGAATGCACGCGACGCGCCCCTTGGTGGCACGCTCAGTTTGAGCCTATTTCGTGCGGCTCTTATGAAGACTTCGACACATTCATGGGTCATGAGATCGCTCGCGAGATCCAGCTTGCCCACCAGGCCGGACGTCCGCTCATCCTCATTCTGCCCGTTGGTCCCATGGGCATGTATCGCTGGACCGTCTACTTTCTCAAGGAATGGGGAGTACCTTGCGGTCACGTCCACGGCTTCAACATGGATGAGTGGTCAGACGCGCAAGGCACCACGCAGCCGTCCGCTAATCCCGGCGCGTTCCAGTTCGCGATGGAGCACGCCCTTTATGGGCCGCTTGGCGGCCAGACGGTCCCGGTTCGCCAGCGGCACTTCGCTCTCAAAAGTGAATTGCCGACGTATGCGGCACAAATCGAGGAATTAAAGAAGCAAGGCGGCAAACTCATAACGGTCTTCGGTATCGGCCGCGTTTGCCACATTGCTTTTTGGGAGCCCCAATTCGCCGCCGAATTCAAGAACACCGACGAATGGAAGAAGCAGACCCACCGCTTGGGCGCGCGCCTGCATCCTCTGACGATCGAGCAAAACGCGCTGACTAGCTTCAAAAGCCGCACCACGTTGGTGCCCGCATTCGCCAACACGATCGGGCCCGCCCTGTTCCTGGCCGCCGACCGGATCATTGGCGGCGCGGACGGGACTTTCAACCGGGGCATGCAGTGGCAGGGTCTCTCTTTGCGCATGACCTTGCAGCACGAACCGACACCCTGGATTCCTAGTTCGTTCATGCCGACCCTCGCCGGCCGCCTTTTTTATGTGCAGGAACTGGCCGAGCCGTTGGTTGCTGACTGCCATTGAGCGGCGGAGTTCCTCCGAGACTTTGATGAGGACTGGAGATCGTCCCAGCTCCTCCATGAGTTCAACTGGGAAAAAGGAGCGATCCAGTCGATCGAGCCACTGTTCGTCGATTACCGGCGTGGGTGGAAGCGGTCAGGACGTGCAGGATTCCTTCGCTTGCCCGATCAGTGTTGAAATGCCGTCCCACAACTCTTGCCGCGCTTTCAGGGACTCGACGGCCGCCTGCTCTGCGACGCGCCAGCGAGCTTCGTCCGAGCCGCAGAGGTCCAGCAGGAGCCTGTTCGCCATTGGCCCATGCTGCTCCTCGTCCAGGCCGATGTGCCGGTGCAGGTAGTACTTGAAATCCTCCAACCCGCCGCCGCTCTGCATGTTCAGCTCGTCCACGATCCGCTGGAAAACTGCGGGGAGCAGGTCTTCCCGGCCGAACGTGAACGCTGACGCAATCGCGCAGAGATCGCCTTCCTCAATGAAACGGAAGGTCTGTTCCACGAAACTACGCACGCAATTGGCTGCTGCCGCAGCTTCCAGGGCTGCGGAAATGGGCTTGCCTCGGCGGAGGTGGCTCAGAAAGCTGTCGATAGCAGTTGTGCTGGCCCCGGCCTGGATCATTGCCCGGTGGTACAGATCGAAATGACTGATAAAGCCGTCCTGCCCGTCCTCGTCACTCTCCTCGCCTAAAACGATTTCATTCACCAGTCGACTACCCAGTGGGGAGGAAGTAGGCAACCAGGGAACCTCGACGCAACAGAGCCGCCGTTGCAGCGCCTTGAGTAAGGACATGAAGTCCCAGACCGCGAAGACGTGCTGTTCCATAAACACGTGCAGCGCTTGCAGGTCGTCGATTTCACGATAGACTCGATGGTCCAGGAGGGCGGCTTTGAAGGGAACAAGTCGCTCGCGTAGACGTTGCAAACGGGTCACAGCAGCGTTCTCCTCGCATGGATGCTTCCAGACCAATTCTATGCGTGCGTGCCGGACAAGTCTCACGTCGGCGAGGACGTTTGTCTGGGCGTTTCAAGCTGCAAGCGGTCGGCCTCCGCACGGGATTGGCCGGGCGGAATCTCTGGCGGAGGTACGATTACATCAACGCCGAGTAGGCGACGACCAGAACGATGCCAATAATCGGGTGGGGGGCAAGGCCCGACACTGAGGTCGACCAGAAATTACCCGTTGTCGGGGGCTCAACACTGCCGGTGGCGTTGAAGGCGCGCGGAGAATTCCAGGGACGGTCCTAGGCGTTCACCTGGCTGAGTAGGATCCTGATGAGCAAGATAGCGGACCGGCTGCGTGCCGCAGCGTCCTGCCTTGGTCGAGCACATCGCGGATCTTGGTAAGTAATGCCACGATGGTATACGGTTTCTGAATAAACTCGACTTCGGCTTCCATGATGCCGTGGCGCATAATGATGTCATTGGTGTAGCCGGACATGAAGATCAGCCTGGCCTCGGGCCGCAGGGCGGCAAGTTGTTCGGCTAGCGCCCGTCCCCCCATCTCGGGCATGACCACGTCACTCAGGAGAAGATCGATCGGCCGAGCGAATGCCCGGGCCAACGCCAGAGCCTCTTTACCATGGGACGCTTCCAAGACCGTGTAACCGTACTCTTCAAGAGTGGAGCGAATGAATGCTCGGAGACCATCATCGTCCTCAACCAGAAGCACGGTCTCATTGCCGGCCGGAGGGGTCGCTGACGGCTTGGACCTAACTACCAATGCTTTTTCACGGGTGACTGGCAGGTAGACCTTGAAGGTCGTGCCGAAGCCGGCCTCGCTGTAGACGTACATGTAGCCGTCCGACTGCCTGACAATGCCGTAGACGGTGGCGAGGCCGAGGCCCGTTCCCTTGCCGATTTCCTTGGTGGTGAAGAACGGCTCGAAGATCCTTGCCATGGTCTGCTTGTCCATGCCGCAGCCGGTGTCGCTAACCGCCAGAAGCGCGTAGAGTCCAGGTTTCGCGTCCGGGTGGGTCAGGGCATACCCCTCGTCCAACTCCACGTTGGACGTTTCAATGACAAGTTGGCCACCCGTGGGCATGGCGTCGCGTGCATTGGCCACCAAGTTCATCAACACTTGCTCGATCTGGCTGGGGTCCGCTCTGACTTCCCCAAGCTCGGGGCTCAAATTCGTGGTAAACGTGATATCTTCGCCGATCAAGCGGCCCAGCATACGATGGAAATCACAGACTAGATCGTTGAGATTCAAAACGCGCGGCCGCAGGAGCTGTTGGCGACTGAACGCCAAAAGCTGACGTGTGAGTCTTGCTGCCGTGTCGCCAGCCCTGGCGATTTCCTGCACGCGTTGGCAAGCCCTGATATCGGCACGCAGACTCCCAAAAAGAGCTTCCGCCTGGCCGTTGATGATCGTCAAAAGGTTGTTGAAGTCGTGAGCAATACCGCCGGCCAGATTGCCGATGGCTTCCATCTTCTGCAATTGGCGCACTTGCTGCTCCAGCCGCTTGCGTTGCGATAGGTCCCGCCAGAAACCGATTGCCACGGGCCGATCCCCGCGTGCGGTGACATTCGCTGAAAGAGACAGCTCCACCGGAAACTCCATGCCATCCGAGCGCAGCGCTGTCAGTTCGAAGCGCTGGCCCCGGCCGTGCATGCTGCTGGAGGCCAAACATTGGGCGACTTTGCATAGGTAGCCCTCCCGCGCTGCGACAGGCAGAAGCAATTCGGGCAGGGTTTGACCGAGGACGCTCTCCCGGGAATGGCCGAATGTCTGCTCGGCCGCTGGATTGAACTCGGTGATCCGCCCGTCCACGTCCGTGGTGATGATGCAATCGAGCGCGGCATTCAAGATTGCCGCCTTGTTGGCTTCACTGGCGCGCAGCAGGCGATCATTCCTCGACTTGTAGAGCGCCATTTCGATCGCAGTGTGCAAGGCGCGCTCTTCGAACGGCTTGACAATGTAGCCAAATGGATCGGTGAGCAGCGCGCGGCTCAGCGTAGTGGAGTCGGCATTCGCCGTGGCGAAAATCACCGGTAGACCGAACCGAGAACGAATCTCCGCGGCGGCTTCTACTCCATCCATGGCCCCCTGCAGATGAATGTCCATCAATACCACATCGGGGCGCAACTGCTCAGCCAGGGCCACGGCCTGGTCGCCACGAGCGGTCATGTCGACGGGCCTGTAACCCAGCTTCGTCAACCGCCCTTGGAGGTCGCGGGCCACAATGGCCTCGTCCTCGACGATGAGAATGCTTGCCCCGTTCATAACTTTTCGTTTTCTGTCAAATTGCCATGGGAAAGATGATTCGGACCGCGGCTCCGCCGTCGCGTTCGACCTTCGACGTCCCGGCCAGCTGTCACGATCATGCGTCCGCTAAGCGATTTGCGGATCGCGTGATTGTCATCAACTGCGAAAACAGGGAGTCCAATTCTCATGGGGCTCCTTGCAAGATGATCCGTCATTATCGAAGGATAGGCCGGGCACTTTCAGCATTCTCATCTACCTTGGCCTGGGGCAGGTCTTTGTCCCGCGTTTTTGTCGGCACAGGCCGCGCAACCCCTACAAGCGGCCAGTGCCGAATCAATAAAATCTCAAGGGAGGCGGGCTGCATAGTCGCTTTGGCTCGCGGCAGTCGATTTAGTTAGGAATCTCGCCAGATTCCTGTTGCCTAGCGCCCTGTTTGGAGCGTTTGCCCATGTCCAACGAAAAACTCCCGGAAGGCCCGGGTATGTCAGGGAAACTATTTGAAGCCACGGATCGCGCTATCCTCGAGGCCCTTCCCAATCTGTTGTTCGTGGTCGATGCGGATGGGAAGTTCCTTGACTACCACGCGCCTTCTGACGCCAGTTTGTACGTCCCTCCGAGCGCATTTTTGGGACGGACGATTCGGGAAGTTCTGCCTGAGCCGGTGGCGACACTCATTGCCGAAAAAGTTGCCCAGGCACTTCGGACAGAAACCCCCCAGACTCTCGAATACTCCTTGCCCATGCCCGGCGGAACGCGGCACTACCGGGCCCGTTTTGCGCGATGGTCGCGCAGCGTGCTCGTCAGTGCCGAGGAGATCACTCTCCAAAAGGAGGCGGAGAGTACCCTGCGGCGTAACGAACAAAGATTCCGGGCGCTCCTTGAGAATGCCTTCGACGGCGTCAGTTGTTACGATGCCCACGGCAACGAAACCTACATCAGCCCGCGCAACACGCGGTATGACGGCTGGAGCCTCGACGAGCTGCGCGATAAAGGCCCGTTCGATGTTGTTTACCCCGACGACCGGGACCGAGTCCGGTCCATATTTGCCGAGCTGGCCGCCACGCCCGGCAAGAAGATGAAAACCACCTTCCGAACGGTCCGCAAGGACGGCTCGGTTCGCTGGGTGGAAGGGCATGGGCATAATCTGTTGCACGATCCGGCAGTCGGCGCCGTTGTCGTTAACTGGCAAGACGTTACAGAACGCATGGCGGCAGAAGACAAGTTGCGCGAAGCAGAGGCTCGGCTGCGCCTGGCGCTCGACGCGGCGCACATGCTCGTCTGGGACTGGGATATCGAGGCCAATGAGATCGCGTTCTCCGAGGATTACGGGAAATTCTTCGGACTGCCCCCCACCGGCAAGACCGTGAAGAACGACGACTCCATCCTTGAACCCGTCTTCCCGGACGACCGCGGTCCCTTGGTGGACGCTTTCCAGCGTTCACTGGATACCGGCCAGGACTTCCAACTCCAATTCCGTGGCAAATCGCGCGACGGCGCAACCGCCTGGTATCTGGCGCGCGGCCGCATGCAGAAAGCCGTTGACGGCGCCTCGCGCATGATCGGTGTCACCCTCGACATCACGCTTCAGAAAAAAGCGGAAGACACTCTGCTCCGGTCGAACGAAGAGTTGGAACGCTTGGTGCAAGCACGGACGAGGGAGCTGCTTCAAAGCGAAGACAAATACCGCACCTTGGTCACGGAGATGAATGACGGTCTTTACATCGCTGACACTCAAGGATCAGTGACGTTCGCTAACCCAGCCTTGGCCCGCATCCTGGGCTTCGAGCATCCTGATCACGTCGTAGGTAAGAAATTTTTCGATTTTATTGCGCCAGCCATGGTGGAAGAGATTGCCAGGTACTTCAGTCAAGCCGTGGAAAGCGGGCGAACCCGCGAAGCGACAACTGCCGAGATCATTCGTCGCGATGGGACGAACGCGGCGGTGGATGTCCGGTCCAGCGCTCTGGTGGAGGACGGCAAGGTCGCTGGCCTGAAGGGCGTAATACGCGACATCACCGATCGTAAACGAGCCGAGCGAGCCCTGCGCGAAAGCGAGGAACGATTCTCCAAGGCCTTTCGTGACAATCAGGTTGCCATGGGCATCCGCCGGCTGAGCGACGATAGGGTCATCGAAACCAATGCCAGCTTCGACCGGTTGCTGCGGCGTTCCAGAGAGCAGATTATCGGACAAAAGATTGGAGACCTGGGCCTCTATCTGAATCCTGAGCAGCGCGCACATGTGCTGGAAGCCGCGGACCGCCGTCAATCGATCCAGTCCATTGAAATCGAATTTAACAACGGGGCGGGTGCGACCACCTACGTTCTCATGGCCGTGGACTACATCACGCTGGGTGGCGAAGTCTGCGCACTGGCCAGTTTCATTGACATCACAGACCGCAAGCAGGTTGAGGAACAACTGCGGCAAAAGGAATACCTCCTTTCCCAGTCTCAGAGAATTGCTCAAATCGGCAGCTGGAGCGACGACCTCGTAGCCCAGCGCGTGACCTTTACGGACGAAGCCTACCGGCTTTATGGAGTATCCCCGGATACGTTCGTGCCCTCGGCCGAGGCGGTGGTCAGTTTGGTCCATGCCGATGATCGTGACGCCCTGCAGAAACAGATCGGATCCGTTATTGCGGGCAAGAATGCCGGTCCCCTGGAGTTTCGCGTCCCACAGACCGATGGATCGATCCGCATATTGCGCGGCCAGGGCGAAATGACTCGCGACGATGCTGGTCGACCCGTGCGTCTCATTGGGACGATACAGGACATCACGGAGAGCAGGCTGGCGGAAGAAACCCTGCGGAAGCGTATCCTCGAACTCACCGCCCTGAACCGCGTTGGGGTGATCTGTTCAGAGGTGTCCTCGGAGGATGAAATTCTCCGGCGCGCCACTCTGGTGATCGCCGAGACTCTTTGCTCGAACACTTGCGGATTCCTTCTCCTTGACGCGACTCGCGGCACCCTGATACCCCATCGCTCCGCTGTCATCGCCAACTCGAATTTTGACATGTCCCCCATCCCCATCGACAAGGGACTTGTTGGCCTGGCCGCTCGCACGGGAAAACCGCGGTGCGTCGGGGATGTGAGTCATGAATCGGAATACTTGGCCGCGGACCCCAGCACACGTTCGGAGCTTTGCGTTCCGATCAAGATCAACTCGCGGGTGATAGGCGTGTTCAACGCGGAAAGCGAAGCGCTAAACACTTTCTCCGCGGCGGATGAGCAATTGGTGACCACGATTGTCGATATCGTTGGCAATACGCTGGAACGGCTCCGTGCCGAAAAGGAACTGCGGGAAAGCCAGCAACGCTTGTCCGGGCTCGTCGAGTCGGCAATGGATGCCATTGTCTGCCTCGACGAGGAGCAGCGGGTCATCCTTTTCAATCCGGCAGCGGAGAAACTCTTTGGTGTGCCAGCGTTAAAAATGGTAGGCATGCCACTAGACCGTCTGCTGCCCGATGCGAGCCGCGCAGCCCACGCGGACGCGATTGAGGAGTTTGGCAAGACCGGAAAGACCAATCGCAAGATGGGAGAGTTCGGCACCGTGACCGGCGTCCGTCCCGATGGTTCAGTTTTCCCCATCGAAGCATCGATCTCGCATATCGATGCAGACGGCAAGAAGATTTACACGGCCATTCTGCGCGACGTCACGGACCGCTTGCGCGCCCAAGAGATTCTCCGCCAGTCCCTCAAGGACAAGGACGCCCTCCTGAAGGAGGTTCATCACCGCGTCAAGAACAACCTGCAAATCATCAACAGTCTGCTGAATCTCCAGGCAGCTACGATCAAGGATCCGACGATCCTGGCCTTGTTCGCGGACAGCCAAAACCGTGTCCGTTCGATGGCGTTGGTCCACGAAACGCTCTACCGTTCCGACTGCCTGGGAGCTGTCAATCTCGCGGAGTACCTGGGAGGCATTTCCGACCAACTTTTCCGCGCTTATAACACGGACCCAGTTCGCATCAAGATGACCGTTGACATCGCCGAAGCCGACATCGATTTGGAACGAGCGATTCCCTGCGGGCTGATCGTCAACGAACTGGTAAGCAACGCGCTCAAACATGCATTTCCCAATGGCCGAACCGGCAATATCCGGATCGCATTTGCTCGCGTTTCTGACAAGGATTATGCGCTCACAGTTGCCGACAACGGCGTCGGTTTACCCGCAGGATCCGAGAGTCTCCCCACAACGCTCGGGTTGCAATTGGTGCCCGACCTGACAAAGCAGTTGGGCGGCCTCCTGGCCTGCAAAAGCGGGGGCGGCACCACGTTCCGGATTACCTTCCCCATCAAGGCGCGGAAGTAACAAGAGTGAGGATGTGGCGTTTGTCGCGGTAGAGAAAAAGGACTTGGAAACTTCTGTTGCGTTCCTGCAGGGCCGCCCTGATCGCCGTCCCGGCAACGCGAAAGCTATGTCAGCCAAGCATCTGTACCAAATCTGCACCAAAGAATTTTATTCGCCAGTTTTGATTTGCCGTAAGTCATTACTGCCGAAGGAGGGACTCGAACCCTCACCCCCTTGCGAGGACCGGATTTTGAGACCGGCGCGTCTGCCAATTCCGCCACTTCGGCGTCTATATCTGACGATAGGCTTACGTCGATCCCGTTACAGCCATTTCGTCGCTTGTGACTAATCTGTGACGATCCTGTACCGGAATCGCATTGCCAGGATACTGGAGCACGTCTTCCCTAGCAAGAGTTCCCCGGCCGAGCGTTTGCCGCTTCTATCCCGTCCTTTCCCTCTCTTGGAGGATTTGCTCCCCGACTGACCGCGACCTACTCTTGGAATGATCACATGTCTCTTCAGGAAGAGGGAAGAGTTCGTCATGACCGAGCAAGTATTTCCCTTCCGGGCGGAAATCGCCCATGAACTACAAACGCTCGAGAGGCGCATCGCTCAACGTCAAGCCTGTAGCGTGCTGGCATCCTGCTTCGTCGACCCGACCCGCGAATTCTTTTGGGGAAACATCTGCGATATTTCGTTGACCGGCATCGGCATCGTCATAGATCGGGAATTGCGGCCGGGAACGCGCTTGCTGATCCAGATCAGGAAGGCCTGCGAGGACTCCTTGTTCGCAGTGGCCGCACGCGTCGCACACTCGTCGATGCAAGCGGAAGGCAGGTGGGTGGCCGGTTGCAAGTTTATCGGCGATCTCACCGACGAGGACTTGCGTGCGGTACTCTGGGAGTGAGAATTTGAGTGCTGCGCTTGCAGCCACGTGATCCTTTGCCGGCCTTCCGCCCGTGGCAGCACATCCCTGAACGCTCCATTCCCACGCTCTACCATGCCAGAAACAGATCGGGCCAGGTCTCTCCAGACCCACGCATGATGATGGCAACCGGCGCAGTTGAAAAACCTGAATTGACGGCCGCGAAGCCACACACCTTGCCGGTCTGCGCATGTTCAGGCTGCATCGAAATTCTCTGGACTCGGGTTGAACAGTTGCATCTCAGACCGAGCCAACTCATGGAGCGGCGGTCGCTGGCGGGAGACCCACGCAGCGCCAGGGTGCTTGCTCGAATGCACTCGTGTAGCGAGCACGTCCGTTCCGCCTTTTCTCCCGACAATTAGTCGACGAAGAAAAAGCACGCGAAGGGCACCGTTCTCGTCGCAGAGCCATCCTCAAAGTAGAGGTCCGCGACCTCGACCGGGCCGTCCGTGGTCTCGGCGACGTATGGCCTTAGCTGTGCTCGAATACTGGAGCCGGCTCGAACAAGGATTCTCTCCAAAGGTTGCTTCGGAGAAACCTCGATATCGATCATGAAGTCACCGGCAAACTGGATTGTGTGATACACGGCGATGTCTCCTGAGCACGCCAGCATTTCTCAATTAGGCCTTTGGAGCCTCTCTAATTTTTATTCGTCGCCGCCGGCTTGGTATTGCCGCTCCCGCGCGGGACCTTACGGGCGATTCGAGGGTGCGGCCGCCTGCCGGCCGCTTTCGGACCCTTGATCGCGATCAGGAGCCGGCCACAACCTGGGTCTGCATAGGGAAGAAAGGCAACCCAATTGTCCTTGGCGAATCGGGCTGCCTCATGGGAGGTAACCGCTGGCTGATGCCTCTCCTGAAGGAACCAAACAAATGCCGCGAATTGAGCGGAAATTTTCCAGGGGTTCATTGCAGCTACTCCCCGCAGTTGACTATCACAGAATCCCCGTACCAATCGGGGCCAATCGCTCCAGGTGGTCTGCTTTGCATCCCGTGGTTTTGATCGTCTCACTCACTGATCGTTCAAAGGAGCAAACCTTGTGCCGCGAGCTTGCGATGCTGATTTTCGAATTAGGCTTCGATCAATCGATTCGGGCGGCAGCGCAGGTCGACTGAGCCGGTGAGCTGTCGTAAGTACTTCCAGGAAAATCGGATAAATCAGCTCCTCCAAATTTGAAGGAGCTGCATACGACCCGCTGCATGTTGTTGAAAATTCTGCCGGTTTTCCAGTCTCCTGACGCTCTTGTCGCAGAATTGAACATTCGCAAGGCGGAACTGGAGGAGCCTGACATTTTGAGCCTCATCGGCTGTTGTTCGATTCCATACCCACGGTGCTAGACAACCGTAGTACAAAATTCTGCGGCGCTCATGGTTTTTGGAATGATTGAAGCGTTGCGGTAGCTTGCTCTGCTGAAGGTCGCTGTGTCCGAGTCATTGCAATCTCCCCATGCATCGGGTAAAGGAAGGTGGAGGACGTCGCAAGGAATTTGGCCCCTCGTACGGAGACCGCTTGGCCAAAGCTCGAAAGGTAGGGACGCCAGCGCGCATCTGCGATGACGCAGTACGAACGATGACCGGCAAGGCGGAGCACCAGGGCGTTGGTTGGCTCGATGCGGCGGGGCCCGGCAAGATGGATCATAAACAGATCATTGCGTCCCTTTTGCTCGCAGTGTTACAAGAAGGGGATTCTGGGTGGCCAAGAAAGCTGTCGATGTGCAAGCGCTGGCACTAGAGTCGTTGGCGCAGGCGCTTGCGGATGCCAAGTCGCGCGTGCTCTTAGGATCGAGTGCCGTTCCGGGCTTCTTCAAGGGCTCATCCCCGGCGGTCAAGGCGGCCGCCAGGATGTGCGAAGATCGTGGCTGGGTGACCGCGGTCGATGATTGGGCCGGCAAAGGACGATCGAGGAAACAGAAATACCAGATCACCCCCGCAGGCGTGCAAGCGGTTCTGGAGAATAGCGAATCGATAAGCCTCTTGCGCAATCTGTCGACCTCCCTGCGGCAGCAGGTCGAAATCTTTGCAGCTCTTCGTGACCAGTTCGGCCAACTGCTGGACCACCGGCAGCAGTTGGCTGCTACAGTGGCGCGCCTTGCCGAGAAGATTGAGCCACCAAGGGTGGCGGAGATTCTGGCGAGGCTCCAGCAGAACGCGCGGCCGGCTGTGCCATCTGAACCGCCTCGGGCATTGCCGGCAGGTCCCAAGGTTTCAGATATTGCCGACGATGTAGTAAGGTTGCTTGAGGAACAGCGAGCGCGAGACCGTTATCAACCGCTTACGCTGCCGCAAATATATGCAAAGTTGAAGCAAACGCGGCCCGCGTTGACCATCGGCCAATTTCACGACGGCTTGCGCGCCCTCCGAGATCAAGGACGAATCCGGCTGTCGCCGTTCACGCGTGCCCTGGCGACCATCGATGACCCCCGCAATGCACTCTTTCTCGATGGCGAGGTGATGTACTATGTCGAACTCCCTTGATCTTCCGGAGCTGCCGGCCGGCACGACCGAGCCGGCGATCGATTTGCTTCGCGGCCGGCCCAACCCTTTCGAAAGTCTGGTGCGGCCGCAGCGCTCGGACGATCGCTTCGCGGACTTGCACGTCCAGGCACTGCTCCAGGCGCCGCGCGAACTCTTGCTGCGCGTCATCGACGCTTATCGAGTATCTGCGTACCAATCTGCTTCCGACCTGCGCGACACGCGGATCGTCACGATTCTGGGCGATCGTGGTTCAGGCAAGACGCACATGTTGGAATCTCTCGGCCACCGCACCGGCGAGCGCTCGCAAATCCTGATCCGACCCACTTACTATGCCACGCAGGTCCCCTTCGAGGAGTATTTGCTGTCGCACCTGGTCAATGCCCTGCTGGAGAGCGACCATGTCCACGGCGGTAAGCTCTTCGAGGACATCGCCGCGCATCTTATCCGCCGGATGCTGCAGCAGGCGTTGCGCACGCTGGGGCCGACAGACCGGTTGTTCGCCAGCGACCTTTCCCGCTGGGAACGCGCGCGCCTGCTCTGGGGCCGCGGCGAGCCCTGGTCCGCCAAGTTCGATCATCTCATTCAGGATCTGGCGGACAAGTCCTGCAAGAAGGACCTGCTGACCCTGGCCGGCCACTATCGCTTTTCGTCTGACTTGCTGATGCGATTGCTGGTGGGTCATTTGCATCGGCATGAGGCCGGCGACGATGCGGTGCGGATTATCCGCCGGCATCTGTATGTCGCCATGGCGCGCAATGCCTTGCTCAAGGACGACGACGCACTGAGCCGCTTTCTCGAGGCTGACTACACCCTGCCGAATAACCGGCCCCTGTTCCGCGCCGACGTCGTGAAGCACCTTCTGCACGCACTTATCGAGATCTGCGCACTCGTGCGGCTGCCCGTGGTTTTTGCCTTTGATAATCTCGAGGGCTTTCTGGCGCCGCAGAGTCAGTTCGACGCCGCGGCGACGAACGCCTTCATGGATAGCCTGGCCCAGGCAGTGGATTCAACCCGCGGCTTGCTCTTCTTGATCTTTGCGGAAAGCACCTTGTTCCGGCAGGTGACGAAGCAAACGAACCAGTTCGCACTCGACCGCATTCGCCAGGGTGTTCCGCTCCATGCCCAGGGCCCGGTTGATCTGATCGAGCTGAAGCCGCCCAGTTGCGAGGAATTGCAACAGCTCATTCGCGAGCGCGTGGGCAGGCTGTTGAAGGATTTTGCCGGCTCGGCTTCCTTGCCTGCCGGTTATCCGTACACTCCTGCCTTCTTGAACGGCCTGGCTCAGAAAACCGGCATGGGGCTTCGCAATCGCCTCCTGCTGCTGCGCGACGAATATTCGCGCGTCGTCTACGGGCGGGGCATTGAACAGCCTGTCGTTGTAGAGCAACCGGATGCAACAGCTTTGCTGGAGCGCACTTGGACGGAGAGCTTGAGTGCCGCTGATCGTAAATTGCAAGGAGCGCTGGTCAATCAGTTGCAGGCCTTGCACGCTGGGCTGGGCGGATTGCTCCAGCAACTTGCCCGCGAAAGCTTCGAAGGGTGGCAGCCCGTAAGTGTGCAAGCCACGGTTGCCGTGGGCGATCACCCCGTGTACGGCCTCGTCACCTTGGTGGATTGGCAAAAGAAGCCTACGAACGGCAACGCAGGAACCGTGCGCGGCGCGATCGGCTTTCTGGTTTCCAAAGGGGCCGGGATGCCGCGGGACCTGAAGGCCAAGTTCGAGCTATTTCGCGACAAAACACTGAGGGTCGACCACCTGACCGTGCTCTGGCCCCGTGCTGTTGAGGAAGGCGACCTCGCCGCGGCCTTACCGGAGGCAACGCGGCAAATCTGGACCAGCTCCCGCCGGCGTCGTCAGGCGGTTCTGCGTTCGCTGAGCAACGATGAGCTTCGCAAAATCCTCGCGTATGCAGAATGGATGGAAGTTGTTCGAGCCGCCGCGGAGCAGCCGATCGAGGAAGAAGCTTTGCGATCATTCATCCGGCAGCGCTGCCAAGCAATCGTTCAACTGGCTCTGCCGCCCGTCCCGGAAAGGACCACGACAGATGGAGACTGAAGAACTGCTGCGCCGCGAACGTCCCAGAGAAGCTGGAACCATCTCCCCGGCATTGCAAGAGCTGGCGCCGCCGGCCTGGGAACTGACCGATAGCCGCGGCCGCAGGGTGCCCCTCAGCTCGGCAGGTTACGTTCTCTATTTTGGGCGCACCTATCAATTGCGCGTGGCCGGGCGCTCCGCGCTTGGCCCGCCTGGCGAGGCTCGCCTGATTGGCTTCCCCACGTGCGTCGCCGGTCAACCCAATCCGCAGACCATCACCAAGCACGGGCGGGAGTACCGCGTGCTCACTCTCAAGGTCCATCGCGAGTCCGGCTGGCTTAGCATTTGGAGATTCCCGTACGAAATCCTCAAAGGCGACCTGACCGTCGAATGCTCCGAGGCGGAGCAAAATCCGCCGCGCTTGGAGTGGGGATTTCCGGTCGTGGCCCGCACGCCCTGGAGCCTGGGGATTGTGCTGTTGCTGGCTGCGGGCGCGATTTTGGGCTGGGTCCTGGGTCAACTGGAAAGCGCGGCGAGGAGCTTTTTCACACACGGACCATTGAGCGTGAGCAATTTTGAAGACTGGTGGCAAACTTTGCAGACCAACCCGCGTTTCTGGCTTTGGCCTTTGGTTATCGCGGGGCTCAGCCCGCTCATTGCCCTGACTTCCAACATCTTGTCCTTGAAGCGCCGAACGCGGGAGTTGGAGCTGCGCTTTCGGCGTGGCTATAGCGAGAATTCGACGGCCTAGGACGGCCGGTTGTTGATAAGATTACTCCTACTTCCCCGCCTGCGTATATAATTCTTCAAGAATGAATCGGACGACAAATTCGATAATCCGTCGGCTATGATCAGGCTTGGTTCGGGCAGGGCCGACGGAATCATGAAACATTGCAATCGTTGTTCGCACCCACCAGATTTTTGCACATTCCTCAACCTCTCCTCGAAGACTGGCTGGTCCCGTGATTGAGCGGCAACACATTGACGGCAGATTTATGCGGGTTGGGGAGAGCTACTACATGCTAAGGATTTTTTTCCTGACGCTGGTTGCGGCTTTGGTCTTCTTGCCAACGCCGGGCCGAGCGGATAACTGGCCCGAATTTCGTGGCCCCACCGGACAGGGGATCGCGGGAGCGGGTAAGTATCCCGTTCACTGGAGCCCGACGCAAAATGTCGTCTGGAAACAGTCGATTCCGGGCGCCGGCTGGTCGTCACCGGTCGTTTACGGCGAACGCCTCTACCTCACAACCAGCGTTCCTGTCGAAGGCAGCGCCAGCAACGACCAGTCACTGCAAACACTCTGCCTGGACACCGCGACGGGCAAGACTCTCTGGGCCACCGAAGTGATTCACCAGGACGGCAAGACCGCTGCGCGAATTCACAGTAAGAACGGCCACGCCAGCCCCACGCCGATCGTCGACGGCCAACGAATCTACGTTCATTTTGGCCATCAGGGGACCGCCTGCCTGGATCTTTCCGGAAAGGTCATCTGGCGCAACACGAGCGTCAAGTATCAGCCGGTGCATGGCAACGGCGGATCGCCAATCCTGGTCGACGATCTGCTGGTTTTCAGTTGCGACGGCGGCGACGAGCGCTTCATTGCCGCACTCGATCGGAGAACCGGCAAGGTGGTGTGGAAAACGCCGCGCGTCGGCGAATCGAGCCAGAAATTCTCCTTCAGCACACCGCTATTGATCGCCGTGAATGGCCACAAGCAGATCATCAGCCCGGGCAGCGGCGTCGTCTGTGCATATGAGCCGGTCAAGGGCAAGGAAATTTGGCGCGTGCGCTTCGACGGCTACTCGGTCATTCCCAGGCCGGTCTATGGTCACGGACTGGTCTTCATTTCGACCGGATACAACACGCCGAGCCTCCTGGCGATTCGCCCCGACGGCCATGGTGATGTGACCGACACGCACATTGCCTGGACGCTGCGAAAATCGGTCGCGCACACTCCGTGCTTCCTGTTGATCGACGACGAACTGTACATGGTTTCCGATAGCGGCGTGGCAAGTTGCCTTGACGCCCGGACGGGAAAGGTGCACTGGCAGGAACGGGTTGGAGGCGCGTACTCCGCGTCTCCACTCTGTGCTAACGGTAAAATCTATTTGCAGAGCGAACAGGGGCCGGCGGTGGTCCTCAAGGTGGGCAAGAAGTTCGAGCAGTTGGCCAAGAACTCGCTGGGCGAACGCACCCTGGCATCGTACGCAGCAGTGGATGGAGCACTCTTCATCCGAACGGAAAAGCACCTATATCGAATCGAGACTCGCTGAGAAACTGACTCGGTTTCAGTATTCGTAAAATTCGTAGGGTGCGTCAAGCGTACTCGCGCCGACGCACCATTTCAGCAATCGAAGGGTGCGTCAAGCATGCCCGCGCCGGCGCACCCTTCAGGGGTCGGTGCGTCGGCGCGAGTACGCTTGACGCGCCCTACGACGACCAAATTCGGCAATATCATTGCTCGAGCAGCTCATACGTGCCATGGCCGACGTGCTTGAGCCTTCCTAGCTTAACCAGCTCATCCCAAACAGCCTGTGAAAACTGATTGGGCGGCGTAATCGCGACAATCTCCGATCTCTTGCCGCTGCTCATGGGGCCGCCGGCAATGGACGATTCTTCGTCCAGCCTGGTCAGCTTCAGGCGTTTCCTGAACGCCTTCATGGCGTGCTTGAGTTCCTCCTTGCTCGGCGGCGGCGCGGGCGAATCGGGCTGCGGCATGGATCACTCCTTTAGTTTCTCCTTGCTGTTGTCGCTGTCGGCCCGTGCCTTGGCAGCGTGTTCTTTGGCGCGATTGTCGCTCGGGGCGGGCCCATTCGGCACAGGCAGCATCAGGTTTATCCCCTTATTATCCATATTTGTCCAGAACGTCCCAGTGCCGCTGTGGAAAAGTCGTAGCACCATGTTCGGGTTGAGCTGCTCGGCAAGCGTATAGCGCAGGAATGCGTTGCCATCGCTCTGGAACACATCCATTTTGAGTTGATAAATGCTGCTCCGGGCGGTTTCCTTCAGCTTGGTCACCTCAGCCTCTGTTTGGCCCAGGAGCTTGGTTCGTTCCGAATCCAGCGTAGCGATCTTGCTGCCGTACTCGGCCTTCATGCGCTCGATCTCTGCCTCCGTCTGCACGGCCAGGTTCTTCACCTGCTGATCGACATTGGCCACCAGGAGCTTGGTCCCGGCCTCGACCTTGGCCACCCCTTGCTGGATCATCTGTTTTTCGCGTTCGGCCTGGTTATCGCTCTCGGCTGTCACTTCGAGGGCTATGGTGGTCAGCTGCGTCTCCGCTGCAATCTGTTTATCGCGGATCGGCTTCAGGTATTGCTCGGGGATGTCGATCCGGCGGATGAATGCCGAGTGGATCGTCACGTTCTTTTCCGCGGAAACGCGCGTCAACTCCTGCGTGAAGTCTTCCTGGAACTTCTCACGTGTGCTCCCTTCCAGGAAATCCTGCACGCCATAGTCGATGCCCTTGTCCCGGCCAATCGCGTGCGCTTGAACGTCGATCACCTTCTTTTCGACTTCCCGTCGGCTGCCGTACTCCGCGACCAGCGTAGGCATATGCTCCGGCAGGACTTCCCATTCCACCGTGCAATCTATGCCGATGGAGTAGCCGCCGCGGGCCGTGAATGTAATCGCTGTGTCCCTATCATTTTTGATCGTAGGTGCGTGGAACGTTGTCTGAAAAATACCGACCTCGACCGGAATTACTTCCATCTCCTTCGTATTCAGGTAGTAAATGCCCGGTTGCAGCACGTCGCGCAGATAGCCTTTCTGATCGGTTCCCTTTTCCGCGAAGAGTCCCTTGCCCTCCGATCCCAGGAGCCGGCGGACCACGCCTACAAAGCCAGGCCTGATTTCGGTGGCATCCACAAGATCGACCTGAGACCCGTGCCGATTGATGCGGTAAGCGCCAGGCGGCAACACATGGCGTTGAATGCCTTGTTCACCCTCTTCCGCCAGGACCACGCCGGTTGGCGGTGGCTTGCCGCCCAGGGCGGTGACGATTCCGATCTTGCCCGGCGGCACAATCGTGTTCTCCTCTATCTCCGTCGTATAGATGACCGGGGTGATGTAGTGCCAGCCTTCCCCCTTGACGGCTCGCTGAATGCCCTTTTGGCCTTCCTTCGCCAGTACCTCTCCCGGATCCAGGGGGGCGCCGTCCTTTGCCACGATAACCAGGTGTTTACCCGGCGGGACATACTTGAAGAAGACGCTCCAGGTCAGGCCGAAGCCGACGAGGACGGCGACAACCAGGATTCCCCAGAAGATAGCCAGCCGCCTCCAGTTTCCGTAGGGCGGCAGGGCATATTCGAAATCTCGATCGGGCGGTTCATGTACATGCGGCATGAGTGCTTTCCCTTCTGCAAAGGAGGAACGAGTTCACCATCCCAACCTTTAGTCGATTATTTCTTCACCGAGCCGTTGCTGATCGGCGGCATGATCTGCGCCACCGGGGCCGGGCCTTTGGCCGGCGCAGTGGGCGGCGTCATGTAGGCCGAGAAGATCTTGGCCATTTCGCTATCGTCCGAGGCAAAGATCTCACGGAGGGTCGGGCCCAGTTGTTTGACCATCTGGAATTGAGCGAAGGTCATGGCGCTGCCAAAGCCCTGAATGGCCTTGCGCAAGCCCGAGACCTCAGCTTCGTTTTCCTTGTTGATCACGTCGGCATCGGCCTTGCCGCGGACCAGAATACCTTCCGCCTTCGAACGGGCCGCTTCCAGGCGGATCTGTGCGTTCGCCAGCTCTTGCTTGAGCTTGGCTTCCTCGACCTGCTTGAGCTGCTGGGACTGGGTCTTCATGACAAAGAGCCGGGTGTCCGCTAGGACCTTCTCGCTGTACTGCTGCTTCATGGCCTCGACGGATTTCAGTTTTTGCTCTTCCTTGTACTGGCCGAGCAACGATTTGTTCTGCTCCTGCTTCACGCGCGCCAGGTCGCGCTGGGAGATCTGCTCCGCGAGTTCCGGCGGCGGCTTCATCTCGCCCAGCAGCACGGCGCGAATCTCGATGCCCAGCTCTTCGCAGCGCGGCCGAACTTTCGCCAGCAGGGCTTTTTGCAGCTTCTCGCGCGTGTTGCTGGCTTTCTCGTTGCCGGCACCGGGCGTCGTGAGGATGAAGTCGCGTGCATCGAAGTTGCTGCCTTCGATGCGGGCGTAGCCGCGAATGTGCGGCAGCAGCACTTTCTGCAGGATCTCATTTTGGTCCTGCTCTTGCGGCGTGCTGTCGTGCTGGTGCAGGAGGCCCTCATCAGTAAGGCGCACGAGCACTTCCGGCGCCTTTTCGGGCCGCACCTGGTATTCCACCATGACGTGCGGTTTCAAGATGAAGCCGTCGCGCGACGGGAATTCAATGTCGGAGAGCTCGGTCCGATGACTGCGCACTTCAACCGGCGTGATCGTTTCCAGATAAGGATTGATATAGTGTGTGCCGCTCGGAGTTGGTTTTGCCTGCACTCCTCGATAGCGTTCCGGCATGACATAGCGCGGGTGCTTGGGATCCACGGCCAGAGCATGCGGATCTTCGCCGACCTTGAGCGTGCGCACCCCAACCTGGTCGGGGCCGATTTCGACGGCCTTGATCATTTCCCAGGAGTAGGCATAAGGGTTGAGCCGGTAGTTGCCCGGGCGCAGGACTTCGCGGACAATGCCGCGTTCGCCATCGATCTCGCGTTCGCCGTCGTGGGCCAAAATATCGCCCGCCTCCAGCCGCTCCTTTGGGATAGGCTTGCCGAACTTGCGCGTCAACACCAGGCATTGTCCAGGCGGTACCTTGACGATGTCGTGGATTTCATGAGCCCAGAAAATGGGGTTCAGGAAGTGCCGGCCTTCCTGCAGCACATCCAGGACAACTCCTTTGTAGGTGTCGTCAGGAGCGACGATCTCGTCTTCGGGCAGGTCCTTGCCCCAGCGGTGGACGCGCACCAGGTACTTCTGCGGCAGCACCTCGATACGTTCGACCTCCCACTGCCAGAATTGTTGCAGAAGCAGCAGGCCGACGATGCCTGCGGCCACGATGATCCATAAACGGGGCTTGCTAAAGATATCCACGATCAGTCTCCTCTTTCATGAGCGGGCGGTGGCAGGCACGGAAGCCATGAGCAGGTGCGCCTCACGTGCCGTTTCTTTCACCGTTCGCTTTGGTTTCAGCATGTGCGGAGGCGGCCTTGGTAACGAGCGGGGCCTTGCCTAGTCGCGATTTCAGTTCTTCGAGCTGCCGGTCCAGAGCCTCAGAATCGACCTGGGCCGGCTGGCCGGCAAGCGGGATCTCTGCAATGTCGGTGTAAACTTGCTCGGCTGCCCGCGCGTTCTGGCTTTTTTCCTGGACCATGCCTTCGGCCTGCTGCCAGTTGGCGATGGCGCTGAACGGGTCGAAGTTGTTGGCGATGTCATACTGTTGCTCGACGGTCTGGGCTTCGGCCAGTTGGCTGAGCAGGATGCTCCGGCCGACTTCGTACTGACGTAGCTGCAGTTCCAGAAGGTAGAGGCGGCGCCGCGATTCCGTGATGTGCTGCCGCTGGCGGTCGAGCTGCTCCTGGAAATTCTTGACGGCCAGCTGTTCCATGTTCAGCTTGTAAAGCGCCGCCCGCGCGCCGAGGTCGTCGCCGCGCGCCGCGAAGTTGTACGCTTCCCTGTCGAGGCCGGCGATGTTTTCCTCACTCTTGCGGGCGTTGCGCATGATATCGGTCTCCGCGGCCTCGGACCGAGCCAGCGCCTTCCGCAGACCATCGATGCGCTTCTGCTGAAGCCGGACCACCTCGGTCAGGATCGCTTCCGGATCGAGCCTCTTCGCCCACAGCCACTTCCGAGCGTTCTTCAACCACCCGGAAACGCGCCCTGGCCCCAGGACAAGGACGAGGAGCAGCAAGGGCAGCCCTACCCACAGGACAAGACGCAGCACAACCTGTTCAAGGAATCCCATCGCGGAGACCTCCTTGGCCTTCACTGCTTCCAGCACTCTTTGGTGAAGGTTGAGTCGAGTGTAGTGAGGAGTTTTCCAGCCTCCTCAGCTATTTGGATTGTGTCATTATCTATCGTTTTATTCGTTGGAACAAGCACCGTCTTACGGCATGGGCTTTGCTCCCCAGCACGGCCAGTGACAGCCGGCAGACTCTATAGCATGCAGCAATAAGGACTTGCGACGGGCCGAAACCAAAATGACGCCCGGTCCGGTTTTGACGGGTTCTTCACATAAAAGGCGACGGATTGAGGAATGGTCAAAGCCGGATTGTTTACGTGAAGCAATCAAGGGCACGGCGCTGGCTGGCTTGTTCTGGGACCCCTGCTCTGCTTTCGCCTCATTTGTTGTCATCGGACGCAATAGGGATTTCTTGCCATCCGTCGTTTAGATCGCCCAAGATGCTTGCTTGGGGAAACTCAAGGTCGGTAGTGGCCCCAAATTGGGCGGCGGGGAGGGACGGCTGGTATGCAAGTCATCGAAGAGGATCACGAGGACGTGGATGAGCCAGACGTCAGCGGCTTGCGTGATTACTATGAGTCCCTGGCGAGCCGCAAGCCAGCGCCGATGTGAGCGAGCTGATTCATGATTTTCAGTGCCGGTCTGCCATCCCAGAGGGGTTGGACAAGTGCCCGGCATTTGGCTGGACGTCGTTGCAGGAATAGTTGGGCCCTGAGCCTGAATCACTGTGGGAAGGCACGCATAACTCTCCGTGGAAGCCCGGCAGGTAAGTGTGGTCCTTAGGAGATCGGAGACTGGATTTATGGGGGCGCAACTCTGGCATCACGAAGCGCCATGGCATCTCGATCCTGCCGCAGCGTTGCAAGCACTCCAAGCACGCTTCCTGGCTGAAAAGTACGATCTACGCAGCCTTCTGCCGCAACACTTGATCTGGGCACGCGAGTCTGTTGCAAGTGCTAGGGCTGAGGGTGATCCGTATGGCTTAGTCGATCTTTACGAGGGGCAGGTACGGCTCCTGGAACACTTCAACAGCCAGCCCGTGCCGCAGGACGCGCAAGCCCAAATTCAAATCCTGCGTCAGATTAATGCCATTAGCGGCCAAGGCATTAGCAACGTTCTCGATGTAACCGGCATTTCGGAAAAGCGAGAAGTTTTCACCGCCCAGCGGCTGACAGATGTGGATACAATTCGACTTGTCGGGACGTTGCGACCGACGATGGCTGAGGCTTGTAACGCGATTTACAAAATCAATGAAGAGCTGGGGCGAGGTGAGTGTGTTTGCTTCCCGGTTTACGATGACGCTGGGGGGCATCCCGTGGCCTGGTACTTTGTTGGGAACACGGTTGATTAAATTTCGAAGCGCTGCTCGCGGATGTCCAGGAGTGCAACAAGTAAGTAAGACAGACGCGACCTCAATAAGCCGTTGCAAACTATCCGGGTCGCCTCCGCAACATGCCTATGGTAGGCGTCAGCCTGCGCAGGCTGTACGATGCAGGAAAGGAGATACTCATGATCGAGTTGACCGAACAGCAGTTGCAAGCGCTGGAAAGCTCCGAGGCCACACCAGCGCGCATCGTGAATCCGCGGACCAAGGAGACGTTCGTCTTGCTCCGTGTCGACGAATATGAGCGGCTGAAGGACGAGGAATACGACGACAGTCCGTGGACGAGGGAGGAGCTTCAGAGCTTGGCCTGGGAGGCTGGCAAGAGCCTGGGCTGGGAGGATCTGGACGAGTACGACGATGTGCCGGAGAAGCCATGAATCGGGGCGACGTGATTTTAGTCCGCTCCCGCATCCTAGTGGGTTGCGCGGGGAAAAGCGACCGGCCGTGATTGTGCAGTCCGACGTGTACGCGAGGGCAGTCAGCACGCTCGTAGTCGCCGAGGTCACGAAGAATCTGACGATGACGGGTGACCCTGCCTGTTTGTTCATCGACGCGAGCACGCCGGAGGGAAAGGCCACGGGCTTGGTCCGCGATTCCGTCGTGTCGTGCCTAGTCTTGATCGGAGGAGAGGAGTACGAGTTATGAGAATTGCCCCCTTGGCGGATGTAAAGGCGCGGTTGAGTGCCTATCTGGACGAATGTGGGCTCCAGGGCCCTGTGGTCATTACACGCAATGGCAAGGCCGCCGCTGTACTGCTGGTTCCCTTCGACGACGATGATTTGGAACGTATTCTGCTGGGGCGTTCGCCGCGCTTTCAAGCTTTGCGCGACCGTTCTCGGCAAAGCATCAAAGAGGGGAAGGGCCTATCCGAAAAGGCATTCTGGGAGACCGTTCGTAAACGAGCGCAAGAAAGAAAGGCCGCCGCAGCGAAAGGCCGGCAAACCCGTAATGTGTCTCGAAAGTCAAGAGGGAGCACCGCAGAGCGCTGACCTTTATCGCATGCTCGATTACCGGCGAGAAGTGGTGCCTTGTCATGAACCCTCGACAGCTAATCGGACTCCAGAGGCCTTCATTTCCGCAGCCCACCTGGGCCGAGATCGAGGCGTCGATATGCGCCCTCAATGGCGCCGACCGGCCCCTGTTCACTCTCGCCCCGCTAGAAGGGCTGGCAGAAGGACATCTGAGCGTACAAGGGCGTGAAGGAGCCTACGGGATCACCGCCTATCTCCCCGGCCGCGGGCGCTTTCGCTACCTTGAACGCGACGTGGATTGCGACAATGAGGTCGAGATGTACAACGACGGGGGGCTTTGGGACTACGTCGCTTCACGTTATGTTTGCACTAACGTGAAGCGTGCACTGGGCGTGGTCCGATATTTCTGGGAATATGGTGAATTGCATCCCTCGGTGATGTGGGAGAAGGCGTAGCACCGGGAGGGATTTCAATCGCTGTCACGAACGAAATTTGCCGTTGGTGTCATGATGTCTGGCACCACTTCCCCACGACATGCTGGGCCGATTAAGTAGAGGGCATTTCCATCCTGGGCGTTTATCTTGGCGCCCGGTCAATTTTTCGCGCGCAAATCTACCCGGTTGCTGTTCCTTGTGCGCCTTGCTGGATCTACAATTATAATTGTGGGGATTCCGGAAGCCGGGACGTGTGTTATCGCCCGGTGCTTTCGGTCTTGGGGTGGAAATGGCTCTAAAACGGCGCACTTTTGGCGTACTTTCGGCGCAGCTTCGACGAGAGCGGTCATAAAGGAGGAAAGAAGCGGCCTTTGCGTGGGAATTGAAATGGAAGGACCCATTTCACGAATAGCATGGAAAGGGGCGGGAGTCCGCGCGTACAATAATCCTGGGTGTGCGAATTCGTGCGAGGGCTCAATCCATGACACTCGTGCATGTTCTCAAAGCGCTTGGCTTCGATTCAGAAGATGTCGAGCGCATTTGGCAAGACGATCCTGGCACTCGGCTTCAGGAGAGAATTGCGCGCCTGAACCGGGTCTTGAAGGAACGCTACGCGGGCCTGGTGCGGCGCCGGCGTATCATCGAGAGCATCAAGGATCGCATCAACGCCCAAAAGCTGCGCGCAGCCAGGCTCTCGGTGCGCGGGGATCGCTTCCAACCTGAGCGCGACCAGTCCTGGCGGTGTACCGCGCGTGGACAGGAACTCTTGCAGCGTCACGAATCCGCTTACCGGAAGAGTCTTGCAGCCGTCGTCCAGATGCGGCAAAAGCTGGCCGGCCTGCAAAGGCGGCTGGCAATGCTTGACGCACAACTCCGCTAAATCACCTTGCCCGAATCAAGGCACGCGTCCGCCGCTGGCGCTATCGCGCTGGCACGTCTACACACATGAGTTCGTTGCTGCGCCAACTCATGAAGGAAAAACTCGATGCTCGCCATGGTGCTGGAGTCGCCACGAACGCCGCTCAGGGAGTTGGATTGGCCAAGCCCAGAACCTGGTCCCGGCCAGATTCTCCTTCGCGTTCATGCCTGTGGAGTGTGCCGAACCGACCTTCATGTGGTCGATGGTGAGCTGACGGAGCCGAAACTTCCCCTGGTGCCCGGCCACGAAATCGTTGGCACGGTTGTCGAGAAGGGCGAAGGCGCGGAAGAATTTCGCATTGGTGAGCGCGTCGGCGTGCCCTGGCTGGGCTTCACCTGCGGCCATTGCAAATACTGTCTCGCAGGCCGGGAAAACCTCTGCGATTTCGCGCGTTTTACTGGCTACAACATCGACGGCGGCTACGCCGAGTACACGCTCGCCGACGAGCGCTACTGCTTCCCACTACCTGCAACTTATACAGACGCCGAGGCGGCGCCGCTGCTATGTGCCGGCTTGATCGGCTATCGAGCGCTGGTCATGGCCGGCGACGCACGACGGCTGGGGCTCTATGGTTTCGGCGCGGCCGCGCATATCATTGCGCAAGTTGCCTGCCACCAGGGACGCGAAGTCTACGCGTTCACGAGAGCCGGCGACGTCGCGGGCCAACAGTTTGCCCGCGGGCTTGGGGCCGTGTGGGCCGGCGACTCTGAAGCCCGTCCTCCCAGCGAGCTGGATGCGGCCATCATCTTTGCCCCAGTCGGCAGTCTTGTTCCGGCGGCACTTCGAGCCGTGGGCAAGGGAGGGATCGTTGTCTGTGCCGGCATCCACATGAGCGACATTCCGGCCTTCCCGTATGAAATTCTCTGGGGCGAGCGCTCGGTGCGCTCGGTCGCGAACCTGACTCGGCGCGACGGGCGCGAGTTCCTGAAGCTGGCGCCCTTGGTGCCCGTGCGGACCGAGGTTCACACGTTTGGCCTGCAGGACGCCAACGAAGCGCTGACGCGTCTGCGAAGCGGCCAGATCGAAGGGGCGGCAGTGCTTCTTGCCAACCGTGGGCCAGGATGACCTGGGAGGATCTTCAGCGACCCTTTTTCGGCTGACCCACAACCCGAATCGCATCTTTCGCCTCTTCGCTGGCGATAGCCTGGGCCGCGTCCTTGAGGATCTTTTCGACTGCCCCGCGCGGGTCTCGGAAGAAATGAGGAGTCCAGACACGGTGCAATTGCCAGCCCTGGCTCTCGAGGATCCAGGTTCGGAACAAGTCCCATTCTACGGGGTCTTCCGCCTGCGCGAAGCGGACGCCGTCGCAGAGTACGCCAATGGTCACCTCATCCGCGTGCTGCGGATGATGCAGGGCCAGATCAATGCAGAAGCCGTCGTTCCCCCAGTGCACGTCGCTGCCGACCTTTTGCTCGTTTGCCAGTTGCCGGGCGAGCGCGGTTGCAAATTCTGAAGGCGACCGGCTCGGCAGGATCTTTACAGATACCTGCTCAGCTTTTCCTTCCTTGGCCTGGGCTTCATGTGCGGCTTCGTAGGCTTTCGCGAGCTGTTCCGCATAAGCCAGGTAGGCGAAGAGGAGCCAGCCGCCGCTCGGTGCCTCATTCGCCGGTACTGCCGGGAGATTGCGATAAACGGCCGGCGGAATCGACGTCACCAGATGGACTTCTTCCCGCGCACGCGTGACGAGCACATTCAACCTGCGGCCGCCGCCGGCTCGACCCAATGGTCCAAAGCGCCGGTAGAAACGACCGGTGGCATCGGGGCCGTAGGTGGTGCTGATGATAATGTGGTCGCGCTCGTCACCCTGGACATTCTCGAGATTCTTGACGAAGAGCCCTTCAAAAGTGCTGGCTCCCTGGCGAACGCGGGCGTCACCCAGGCGAGCGGCAAACTCGGCGTCTTCTTGCGCCAACTCCTCCAGTTTCTCCACGATGAGGTCGCGCTGCGCGAGGTTGAAGCAGGCAACACCAATGGAAGGCGGCTCGGCTCGCTTGAGAAGATCGCCGACGATGCGGCAAACCTGTTCTGCTTCCAGGGGATTAGTACGCTCCTCGTAAATCCCGTTGGCACGGTAGAGCGTGACCGGGGCGAAGCGCGCACGATGCGCGGGATGGCCGGGGATCGGCTGGAGGCGGGAGCTGTAAAACTGGTGGTTGCTGAATTCGATCAGATCGGCGTTGCGCGAGCGGTAGTGGACATCGAGGTAACATTGCTGAATGTCGATGCCGAGCGCCGCCGAGAGCAGGTCTTCCAGCTCACCCTGGTGGGCTTCGAAGAGCTGCTGGTCGGTCTCGACATCTTCGTCTTCGCTGGCTGCTACGCCGGATTCGAAGAAGCGCGTCGGCGGCAGCTGCTTGGGGTCGCCGGCAATGACGACGCGCTTGGCGCGCAAGAGCACCGGCAGCGCTTCCTCCAGCCGGCACTGCGATGCCTCATCGAAGATCGCGACGTCGAAGAGCGGCTGGCGCGGGAAAACCTGGGAAACGGTCTGCGGGCTGGCCATCCAAACGGGGCGCAAATCGAAGAGCGGATCGCCGCCTTCGATGGCCTGGCCGAAAGCGACCACCTGCCTGAGCCGAAGGGCGCGTTCGCCGCGCATGGTCAAGCGACGGCGCAGGTCCGCCCCCAGGCTGTTGAGCCGAGTCCCGGTGCCGACGAGCAAGCGTTCCTGCTGTTTGCTTGTCCAGTGATGGAGCACGCTGTCCCGAACGAACTCCCTCTTGTTGTCTTCCAGTGCACGGCAGCGCTCGAAGCTTGCCAGGATGCGCTGACCGTCCAGGGTTTGCAATGTGGCGTTGCCGCGGAGGCGCTCGGAAATCTGCGCCGCCAGCACTGCCTTGCGCAGCGCCGCGACGCCCGCGTCCGCAGGGGTGGAGGCATCGAGAAGTGCTTTCGCGGGCCCCTGGAATTCCTTTGGCACCTCAGCCAATCCGGCCCGGATGCGCAGCATATCCTCCAGGTCGCCGATACGTTCGTTCAAGCCGGCCAATGCCTTCTCTGTCTTTTGACCGGCTCGCCATTGGCCAAAGGCGCTGGACAACCAGCCGCGGTCAAACAGATGAGAGCCGACAAGAGTTTCCTCGAGGCCGGTCAGGGCTGTGGCCCGGGCGGCGGACTTTTGCAAGCCGGCAATCAGATTCGTTGCGGTTTTCGGCTTTAGCAAGGACTGCGTCACCAACTCTGTCAGGCCGGCGAGGCCCGGATCAGTCTTCACACGGAGGAGAAGATCCACCAGCCGTGCGTGAGCCGAGATGGTCTGATCGATCCATTCATCAGCGCTGGCTTCGTCATTGGCAAGGGGTCGGCCGAGCAGTTCCTTGCAAAGAGCCTGTAGCACCAGGCGAGCGCGCAGGCCGACAAGGAACGTGCGCATGCGTTCGGCAGCGTTTACGCTTGGCGGCAGTCCATACCAGGCCAGCACCGCCAGGGCTTGCGACCGTCGCTTGAAGCACAGCAGCCCATACCACTTCGCGGCGACGGCGAGATAGGCCTCGATGGCGCCGAGCTGCTGGGCGAGTGCGGCGCTTGCCAATTTTTTCTCTTGCACTACCAGGCCTAGTTCGGCCTCGAGCGGTCCGGAGCGCAGGATCTCTAGCGCTGGCCCAGCTTTCGCCAGCTTTTGCTGTGTCCGCTGGAGAGCAGCTGAGTCCTTCTTCGCCCATGCTTCCAGCGATCCGGCCGCAGGCTGTTCCAGAACCTTGGCAAGATCGATGGCCAGCGCGCCCCGCGCTTGTCCCTGCACAGCGACTCCCGGCTCCGCGGCAAAGGGCGGAATTGTGGCATCCAGCGTTGCATCTGCCGAACGCGCCGCTTCCGCGCACCTGGCCAGGGCGGCGCGCCATTCCTGTGTTGGCCTGGCCAGAAACTCTTCCAGGCTAACCCCGGCCGCCTCGCGCCAGGGATGCTGCGCGTAGCCGATATTCTTTCCGCGCGCCAGTATGCCGTGCAGAGTTTGCTCGTGTAATTCAAGGTCCTGCGGTTTGGCTCCGGACAGAAGCGTTGTATCCAATTTGACGGCCTGGGGAGCGGGGGCGCTTAGCCACTGGCCCATCAGTTCGTGAAACGTGCATTCCACCTTGCCGTCCTTCTCCATCAGCAGAGTCCAGCACTGCGTCAGCTCGGCGTGCAACTTCTGCAGCTCCGCGTCCACCTTCTTTAGCTTGCCCTCCGCCCTCGGATCGCCGTGGGTATCGGTCAGGTTCTCGATTTGCTCGCGGATGGCCCGATAAAGGTTGTGTTGATCGTGACGGGCATCGTGGACCAGGGCGCAGAGGCTGCCGAGCCCGAGATGCTCCAACCGGTTGGCCACGACATCAAGGGCGGTCCGTTTGTCGCACACCATGAGGACTCTCTCGCCTCGGGCCAGATGGTCGCCGATGATATTCGTGATCGTCTGGCTCTTGCCCGTCCCCGGGGGGCCGTGGACGACCAACCCGCGGCAAGCACGCGCCAGCCTGACCGCGCGGGACTGGCATGGATCGGATTGGATTACATAACGCTCGCTCGCGAAATCGCGCGGCCTGCGCTGGCCACTCCAGGCCTCGTGATCGTAGGAAGCGTCCGGCAGCTGATCGAGACTGACGTTCGCCTGGATGAAGCTCTCGATCGGCCCCTGGACCGCTTCACCGGCGAGCATGGCCTGGGTGTCGCGCAGCAGGCCCTGATTGTTGAGCGGAAAGAGACCGAGCACCGCCGCCGAGACGATGGCTGGCCTGGCGTCTCCGTCATCCGCACGCGGCGCCGGCTGGAGCGCGAAGGTATCTTGCCCGGTCGGTCGCTGCTCGCCTGCGCCGTTTGCTTGCTCCTTGACGGAAGCAGACGGCGTCGCATTCGGTTCGGAAGGCGCTGGGGAAGGGAGCGACGGGGCGGGAATGCCGGCACTCGCCGGCTCGCTGACCGCGGGGGGCGCTGCAGGAACATGGGCGACTGGCTCCTTGAATGCCTCGGGCACATCGAGGTTCAATTCCTTGCAGACCTGCCGCGTCAGCTCGCTGATTTCGCGCCAGGGATCTTCGCCACGTTCGTCGGCAAACAACTCTCCGAGCGGCTTGCCTGTCTGCTGTTCCAGCCAGCTCAGGAGCGCGGGGTTTGGCGTCACCCGATCGACGCCTCCCTCCCTGCAAGCAATCTCGATCGTCGGCGTTGGTCCGGAGCGGAGGGTCAAGGCCACAGGAATGAACGCCAGCGGAGCCAGCACGCGCTTGGCCGCCGTGCGTCTTCCGGACGCACCGAGAGAGCCAGGCGGCAGGCTCAGCAACGGTAAGCCGATGTTGAGAGCGTGCTCTCCAGTGTCCTGCTCATAGGTCCGCGCCTCGTCAGCCAGGATTCTGATCTTGGCGAGGAGCTTGAATTGCTCATTCCAGGCCGTTTGCGCAGCTTTCTCTTCGGGAGTGAGTTGTGGTTCCTCCGCGCCTCTGGTCTCGCTCGCAGTCGGGTTGTTCGCACGCGATCCCGAGCCGCCGGCTCCCTTGGGCCGCTTGGGCGTCGGCACGCGCCCCGTCAGCTTGACCTCTGCCTTCTTGTCCAAAAGCAGACGAAGGGCCTCGTCGGGCGTGAGGTCGCAAAGCTTCACCAGCTGCGTGAAATCGATGCGCTGCCGGCTGGAATGAGGCCTGCAGTTCAGGTTGGGCCCATTGACCAGGCCCGCAAACAGCCGTTCCAGCATGCGCGCAAGGATCTTGTTGTTCGCTTCGCCCATCGATGCATCTCCCGCACAGACGGCTTCTTGATTGCCAGCGCCCGAAGGCTTGCGGTGATTGTAGCGTGAGTTGCAAGAATTGGCGGCCTGATCGTGCCCGTGGGACAGGATTAGTTCCGCTTTTCGATCAACGACTGGGATTTCACAACCGTGTACTCGTCGGGGAAGGTGTGGAAGGTGGTGAGGAGCAAGCAGCCCGGTCGGGCTTCGACGCTCACGAAGCCGAGGGGGGCCAGCGACAAGCGGTGATTCGGCTGGAAGTTATAGAGCAGGCCACGCTTGTCGCCGTCCGCCAGGATCTCGTCGTGCACGTGCAGAAAAATCTCCGGCGGCAAAATCTCGACCTGGAAACTCATCTGATAGCTGATGCCCGGAGCGCACATCAGACTGTCGGTGTGCTCGCCGCGCACCCGGTAGCTCGCCAGGCGGCGCCGTTCGGGCAATGGCTGGTCTGCGGCCGCGGTGACTTCTGTCAGATAGACGTCGCGGTTGGACCAGCAGATGACGTGGCCGGTGCGGGTGATGCGCACCGCTAGCTCGTAGTCTTCCCGCTGCACCTTGCGTACAGCGAGGATATCAAACAACTCGGGATGCAGCGGCCGTCCATAAAGCTGGAAAACCAGATCGGCAACCCGAGGCCGAAGCAGGTACACACCCATGATCCCTATGCCTGGCCACTTCCCAAGAAGAGATTGCCTCATTCCTCCCAGCGATTATAGGCACGGTCGCAAACGGCCACAATGCGGATTCCCGTGCCCCTTGCCCCGGTGCGCGCCTGGTCCAAGAAGCCTTGACACCTGGGTTCTCCTCTCCACTTTTGCAGGAGAAGAGAGAAATAGGGAGAACAGCTATGTTCCCCCCTGTGCCTCCGTTCAAGATCCGAATGTTAGCTTGAAACAGGGCCGTTCGCGGGCTCCTGACCGGCTCGACACGACGATCTATATGCGTGGCATTCCGTCGAAAAAGCCCTGCATTCAGGCGTGTCGGTGCGGTGGTTTGCGCAGCGAAGGGATTTGAAATGTCGGCCAGCTTCGAAGAAATAGGGGAGAACCGACCGGTTCTCCCCCGTTGTTTCCCACCGCTTGGCAGCAAGGGCTCGTGCTTCTTTGCTGTCTTCGCGGGTATCCTCGGCTCCACGCGCGACCAAAGCGAGCTACGTCATCTCTGGGCTACCGTCGTCGGGGTGGCGAACTCCAGTTTGACGCGCGTTTCTTCACCAGCGCGGATTTTGACTTTCTCCGTGCTTGTGACCGTTCGGCCGTTACGAACCACTTCAGCTGTCAAGCTGTAGTAGAAATCCTTGCCCGGTTCCAGAGCCGGAGAAGAGAACACGCGCGTTGCCGTCTGCGATGCGGTGGCTGCGCCATCGATGCTGAGCTTAGCTTCTGCGGGAAGGCTGACGATGATGATCGCAGGCGCAAAGGCCTGGACCTTGGCGTCAGACTTCGGCGGAACGCTCAGCTTTTCCCCCTTGGGAGGAGGAGGCATGTGAGCAGGCGGAGGAGGCGCAGCCGGATGGCCACCCCAGCAACCGCAGCAGCTGGTGTAGACTACCGGTGCGCAGCAGCCGCAGCAGCCCCTGTCGCGGCGATGTTGCCGGCGTCCGCCGCAGCCGTTGCAGTCGTTGCCCCAACAACCACCGTAGCACGTCCTACCCCAGCAAGCGCCCTGGCAAGTGTAGCCGGAGCAGCTATAGCCGTGGCACGTGTAGCTGTAGTTGCCATAGCAACCGCAGCAATCGTGCCCCTTGTGGCCTAGCGCGGGAGTCCCAGCTCCGCTGCTCATGGCCATCATCAGAACGAGACTGTACATCGTCATAACCTCCTGCTGACTAAGAACAACAAACGAGCCATGCTTTTAGAGAACGCTCTCCAAAGCCCATAGCAATCATTGCAAAATGCGTAGTCTAGAGAACAGTAAGTGCAATTTCGTCTCTTGATGGAGGGAAGCACCCCAACCAGAGCGGCTGGCAAGAGACGATTAGGCATTTTTGTGCGCGTTGAAACGAAATCCATTACTCGAACGCAGCCGGGAATACCGGCCTCGCACTTCTCCGTGCCCACAAACTCCGTCAAAATTCATGCACCGCAGTGGGATAGTAAAGATGGCAAAGAGAAGAGTCAATAGTAATCTAGGCGGTATGCAACGAGTCTGACGCAGAAAGATTCGGCCCAGCGCCCGCTTTCATCCTAAGTGCTGGCATTGCTTGGTTCTCGCGTGCGCCGATCCTCGGCCTCGGCAATCCGGCACGTAAATCGATTCGGCGTCCGCGCCGGAGGCTGGCGTCCATTTCCTGACAGCTGAGGGCGCGCTCGTTACATTTGACATGCCGGCAACCATGCGACTCGACTCTTGTGTGGGGCTTTCTCCGGCGCGCAAGAATCGGTCCTGGCCGCGTTCTCCTTAAACCTGATCGATGCGCAAGCGAGAGGTCGTCCGCGTCACATTTTCGGTATTCGCCTTAGCTTCGGGCACCCGATTAGATATTGTTGAGGGAAGAGGTGCGCGGAGCCTCATGGCGGGCTGGTCTTGCCTCCAGCTCCGCCGGCTGATCGCTTTGCCTCGCTCCGTCGGAGAATCCGAGATGGCCAGTGACACGTCGGTAGCCGACAGTTCCAGCGCCAGGATCTTCTCGAATCCCTGGCCCGCCATGCTCCTGGGGTTAGGGGCTGCCGGCATCAGCGTTCTGGTGTATCGGACCACCGGTACCGTGCTGGTGCCTTTCCTCTTGCTCGGCTTGCTGAGTGCAGGTGTAGCGATTGCTATCCGACCTCAATCTCCCGCGGTTCTCGGGTTGGGGGCCGTCACCGGCTTTACGGTTTGCTTCGCGCTCTTGCCCAGCTGGGATTCCATTCGAATGTTCATGGTTGTCCTGAGCGCCACGGCCGCGGTGGCCGCGGTTCTGATGTCGCTCCCGCGCACGCTCCGCCGCATTGCATTCAGCTTGATCATCGTTTTTCATTTAGGCGGCATCCTCAGCAGTGCCTTCAGCCAACCCCCTGCCCCGGCGCTTGCCCAATGGGCTTGGACTTATGTCTATCGGCCCTACCTGGAATTCATGTACCTGACCAACGCCTACCATTTTTATTCACCGGAGCCTGGCCCCGGCGATCTGGTTTGGTTTTACATCAAGTTCGAAGACGGCAGTGCGGAGTGGTTCAAAATCCCGCGCAGGGAAGATAATTCCCTGGCGGTCGAATATCAGCGCAGGTTGTCGCTGACCCAGGCTGTTAATGGATTGATGGCGCCGCAGCTGCCCGAGGAAGTGCGCAAGCGACGGCAATTGGCGATCGCCACCGAAGGTATTCCGGGCCATCCCCTTATCGATCCAGTGACTCAATATCGGGTGCCGAGCGCTCTCTCGAAGGAAATGCTCCGCTCGTTCGCCCGCCATGTGACCTACACCAAGGCGCATGCAACGGAGCCGCCGCGGAAGGTTTCCAGCGTGAAGGTCTACAGGCTCCAGCACCAATTCCTCCAGCCACAGGAGTTGGCCGACGGGATCGATCCTGATTCGCTGTGGCTTTATTTTGCGTACTACCAGGGAGAATATGACACCAACGGCAACCTCCTGGATCCGGAAGACCCGCTCCTCTGGTGGATGATCCCCATCGTCAAAACGGATTCGGCGGACGGTCCGGTGGTTATGGACTACCTGACGCAGCATGCCGAACAACAGAAGGCTCCCAAGAAAGCACAAGACCCAATCAACAATCCCGGCATCAAGGCGATACCCGGATCGCATGACGATAAGGCCCCCAAGCTTTGACAATAGCTGTCGTCGCGGAGAAGGCGCATGACACGAGTCCAAACTGCTGACGGGTTATTCGGCCCCTTGAGGCGCGCAGCGGGGGCGTGGAATCGTTTCTGGTTCAATCCGGCCGATCCGACCACGCTCGGGCTGATTCGCATTTGCGGCGGCCTCCTCGTTCTCTACTTGCACATCGCCTACACGTACGACCTGCAGGCCATCTTTGGATCGCACGCCTGGGTTGACACGCAGATGATGGACGAGTTTCGCAAGGAGTATCCCGTCCCTGCTCCGCCCGTGGGCTGGCAGAACAGCTCTTCAGTTACGCCTCCGCAAACGAGCGAGGATGAACACTACGCCGAAAAGTGGGGAATAAACCCGAGTCTGCTGCTTGGCAAGGGTCGCACTTACCTCTGCTCCATCTGGTTCCACCTTACCGATCCAACCTGGATGCTGGTGGTCCATTGCGCGGTTCTCGCCATCATGTTCTGTTTCGCCATTGGCTTCTGCACGCGCGTCATGGCGGTTTTGACGTGGGCCGCCATGTTGAGCTATGTCCAGCGGGGGCCTGCGACGCTCTTCGGTATGGACGCGATGACGATGATCGTCATCCTCTACCTGACGATTGGACCGAGCGGAGCGGCACTGTCGGTCGACCGGCTCATCACGCGCTACTGGCTGGCTCGACGCGCCCGACGTCAACATCTTCCGACTCCCAGTTTTGGGCCGCCGGAACCTTCCGTGTCCGCGAACGTCGCCATTCGCCTGTTGCAGATCCATTTCTGCATCATCTATTTCATTTCGGGCTTATCCAAGCTGCAGGGTGGGGCCTGGTGGAACGGCACCGCTGTCTGGCTGACGATGGCGAACTATGAATTCTCGCCCATGCGCATGAAGCTCTACATGGATGCTCTGCGCTTCATCGCCGCGCGTCGCTGGCTCTGGGAGCTGGTGACCACGGGCGGCACTTACTTCACCTTGGCCTTTGAAATCAGCTTTCCGTTCTTGATCTGGACCCGTTGGGGCCGCCCGCTCATTATCGCCTCCGCTGTCTTCATGCATCTAGGAATTGCCTTCTGCATGGGACTTGTGACGTTCAGTATGGTCATGCTCACGGGCGTGCTCTCGTTCGTTCCCCCCGAGGTCGTGCGCGGTCTGCTGGACCGGCTTGGGCAAAGCCTGAGAAGCCTGACGCGCCGGCAAATTGCTCCCGGCCCCGAGAAAGCCAGGGCGATCATGATGGCACAGGGCCGCTCGTTTTAGGCGCCCCGAGTTGCTGTAGAACAAGCTGGCAGCTTGTTCTACGAGAGTTGCGACCTGGATTTGAAAGACCTGGGCGTGGTGCAGAGCCCCGCGTCGCTCGCTTTCCCAGGTGCCGAGGCTTCCTTTGGCATTGTTACCTCTCCCCCTCCTTTTCTTCTGTGAATTCTCTGAAGTCCACCTACTTTACCGGACGATAAGAAGAAGCGGATAGGCCCCCCCGCGCGGGCTCCGTGCCGTATTGGCACTTAAGGACCGTGCGCGATTTGGCAGTAGGTCAGGTTTCCAACCTGACCGGACAGATTGGAAATCTGTCCTACATAGCCGCCTGTGATTGAGGCATACCCGCCATGCGTCTTCTCGATAAAAATGGCGCGCAGGCCGGACAGGGAGTCCGTCGTGCTTGGTCTCGTAGCATGCCGGCAATGGTTCTTGCCGCGCTGGGGGCCATCGCCAGCCTGCTGGAGGTGCCGCGCAGCCATGCTCAGGCGCCCACGCGCGAGACCAGCTATACCCGCCAATCGTACTTCCGCATCCCCTTCGACGCCGACCAGGGCGCACGTCGCCTGCGAGAAGTGCAGCTCTGGGTTTCCGAGGACCAGGGCCAGAGCTGGCAAAAGTATGCCGCAGTTGGCCCGGAACAACGTGGCTTCAACTTCCGGGCCGATCGCGACGGCCTGTACTGGTTCCTAACGCGAACCGTGGACTTTCAGGGCCAGCTCCAGCCACCTTCGTTGCAAGGAGCCGTCCCCGAACTCAAGATCTGTGTGGATACCCAGCCGCCGGTCGTGGCTCTGCGGCAAGGTGCCGGGCGCGACGGCCTCTGGGCCGTCGAATGGGATATTCGCGAGGTAAATCTGGACCTGGCGAGCTTCGCCCTGGACTACCGCGTGACGGGCAGTGCCGATTGGATCCCTCTCGCGGTGGAGCCGTGCGCCAGTGGCCAACGTCTCTGGCGGGCCGAGACCAATAGCCCTGTCGAAGTCCGTTTACAGGTGCGCGATCTTGCCGGGAACGCCGGGGAAGCCAAGGTCACGTTGAGCGGTGGCGGACAGGGCTCAAGACTCAATTACCAGGAGCCGGGAGCCAACCAGCCGTCTGGCAGAGGCGCAGCCGTCGGCACCAAGTGGGTCAACAGCAAGCGCATCAGTCTGAACTACAAACTCGCGGAGGCAGGTCCCTCGGGAGTCTCCAAGGTGGAACTCTGGTTTACGCGCGATACGCGAAGCTGGGAAAAGTACAACGAAGAGAAGATCACCGACGTGGTTTCCCCGGATGATCCCAATCACTCGTTCGTGCACACCTTCGAGGTTCACGACGAGGGAAAGTATGGATTCACGCTGGTGCCGCGCAGTGGCGTGGACCTCAGCTATCCGCCTCCTCGCAACGGCGATCAGCCGCAGATCTGGGTCGAAGTCGATACCACTCCGCCGGTCGTCAGCTGGTTGAATGTCGATGTGGGCCGCGGCTTGGATACGGGCTCGTTGACCATCACCTGGAAGGCGACGGACAAGAATCTCGGCCGGGAGCCCATCACTCTTCTGTACAGGAAAGACTCCCAGGGGCAGTGGGGAACGATCGCCGCCGGCCTGGAAAACACCGGTCGCTATGTCTGGAAAATGCCCAAGGATGTGCCCTATAGCTTCTTCGTCCGCGTGGACGCCGTGGATCTCGCCGGCAACGTCGGCTCCGCGGAAACGCCCAAACCCGTTCTCGTCGATCTCCGCCTACCGAAGAGCCTCATCATGGACGCTCAGCCTGCCGGCAAGTGACCGGCCAGCGCACCAGGCATTGCGCATGAGGGTCCATCTGATCCGGGTTCATCCGCCAAGTCCGCGTTCTACCACGCTCTAGGTGCCGCCCCGCTCCCGCCCAATGGCCTGCAACTTTTGGTATCATTGCAGTCACCACAGGAAAATGGCGACGGTGATACCTCATGGATTGTCAGACCTTCCTCGATCGTCCCGAACGGCATAAGCAGAAGCAGATCTACGTCGTTCACGGCGACGAAAGCTTTCTCAAACGCCAGGTTCTCGTTTCGCTCCGTCAGCTCATCCTGGGCACGGGAGACGATGCCTTTGGTTTGAGCACGATTGCCGGCGACAAAGCCGACTTTGCCGCGGTTCACGATGAGCTGCAAACTCTTCCCTTCCTCGGTTCGGACTCGCGCCGCCTGGTCGTGATCGAAGACGCCGATCCCTTCGTCACCAAGTACCGGACCGCCCTGGAGAAATATGCGACAGAGCCCGCGGCCGGCGTGCTGGTGCTCGATGTCAAGAGTTGGCCCGCGACCACCCGCCTGGCCAAGCTAGTGCCCGCCGATGCCACGATCGTCTGCAAGGCTCCGCCCCCTTACAAGCTTGCAGACTGGTGCGTGCGCTGGGCGACGGCCCGGCATGGCAAAAAACTCGCGCAGGATGCCGCCCGTTTGCTCGTCGATCTGATCGGTTCCGAGATGGGCCAGCTCGACCAGGAGCTGGACAAACTGGCCGTCTACGTTGGCAGCGCCTTGGCCATCACGGCGAGCGACGTCGACAAGCTGGTTGGCAGCAGCCGGGCGGAGAACACCTGGAAGATCTTCGACGCCATCGGCGCGGGGCAGACCGGTGCCGCGTTGACCATACTGGATCGACTGTTCGAACAGGGAGAGGAACCTCTGCGCACGCTAGGAGCCTTCAGCTCACAACTGCGCCGGCTGGTGACGGCCGCCCGACTCAATGAACAGGGACAGCCTCTCGGTCAGGCCCTCGAGCGGGCTGGAATTCCCCCCTTCGCGGTCCGAGGCTGCGAGCACCAACTGCGCCACCTGGGCCGGCAGCGCGTCAACCAGCTCTACGATTGGCTGCTGGAGGTGGACCTGGGCCTCAAAGGTTCGAGCCAACTACCCGCGCGGACACTGCTCGAGCGCTTGGTCGCGCAACTCGCGCGCAAGCCGGGGATGCCGATCTCCTCGTAACCCGGCCCCTGACGGGGCACGGCTCGCCTGGCGAGCCGTGCCCCGTCAGGGGCCGGGTTACTCTGAATTTCCAGTAACTCCGAACGCATCCAGCGCATCCCCTGCCCTGCAGTCGATCTTGTACTTGATCTGTCCTTTGGCTATCGTTCCGGGGTTCGTTTTACCCAGAGATCCAGAGTCACCCAGAATGAGCCTTGGAGCGACAGCCGCCGCAGCGACTGCCCTCAAGCACCATGAACGATCAGCCTCGATTACTCATCACCATGGGAGACGTTGCCGGCGTCGGGCCCGAGATTATCGCGCGGGCGTGGCCTGAGTTGACTGCCATTTGCCGGCCCGTCGTTGTCGGCGATCCTGGCTGGCTTGAATGGGCCGTCCGCCTGGTGGGACTTAGTGCAGTAGTACGGCCTACGCTGGCTGGGCACGCCCTGGAAGCCACGCCCAACCTGATTCCTTGCTTGCAGGGCAGCGATCAGGACCTGACTCGGGTCGTGCCGGGACGGGTGACCGCGGAGGCCGGCCGGGCCGCTTACGATTTTCTGTGCACAGCCGTCGACCAGACTCTTGCCGGTGCTGCGGACGGCATTGTCACGGCTCCCTTGCACAAGGAAGGACTTCGCGCTGCCGGCTTGCCGTATCCAGGGCACACGGAGATTTTGGCCGAGCGGACCGGGACGCAGCGTTTTGCCATGATGCTCTATGCCGGCGGCCTGGGCGTGATCCACGTCACGCTGCACATGGCTTTACGCGAGGTTTTTCAACACTTGACGCGCGCAGCGGTCCTGGACAAGATTTACTTGCTGGACGGGGTCATGACCCGGCTGCTCGAGCGCCGGCCGCGTATTGGCGTGGCCGGCCTCAATCCTCATGCGAGCGACGGCGGATTGTTCGGCAACGAAGAGGCAACGATCATTCAGCCGGCGCTAGCCGCAGCGCGGGCCGAGGGAATCGAGGCTTCCGGCCCCTGGCCGGCCGACACGCTGTTCGTTCGTGCCAGGCGCGGTGAATTCGACGGCATCGTCGCGATGTATCACGATCAGGGGCATATCGCCATGAAGTTGATTGCCGGGTTCCAGGCGGTGAATATCAGCGTTGGTCTGCCGCTGGTCCGGACGAGTGTTGCGCATGGCACCGCTTACGACATCGCGGGCCTGGGGAAGGCCGACGCCACGAGCCTGGTGGAGGCCGCGCGCGTGGCCGCGCGCTTATCGAGGCGCTGACGGATCAAACGGACCTTAGGAATGCGTTGCTGACAGCGTCGCTACTCATGACCGTTCATTTGCGGGAGGATCCGGAATGAAGACGGTGTTATATGTTATTCGTCACGGAGCGACGGAAGCCAACCTCGCTCAGCCGCCCGTCTTGCAAGGGCGACGCCTGGACCTGCCGCTCGCACGTCTCGGCGTCCGCCAGGCCGAGGCCACCCGCGATTTCCTGGCCATTCGTCCCATTGATCATTGCTACTGCAGCCCGCTCGCTCGCGCATTCCAGACGGCAGCCATCGTGGCGGCCCCACACGGGCTAACACCCACGCCGCTCGAAGACTTGACCGAGTGCGACGTTGGAACCTGGGAAGGGCTCGACTGGGAAAGCATTCGGCACGCGCAGCCACTGGAGTACGAACGCTTCATGTCCAATCCAGCGAAGCAGGGCTATCCCGGCGGCGAAACGTTTGCCGACGTTCATCAGCGGGTGGCTCCGGCGCTCGAAAAACTGCTGGCGGCACATGCGGGGCAAGCAATTCTGGTGGTCGGACATCACGTGGTCAACCGTACCTATCTGGCCGGCCTTCTCGGTTTGACAGCCGGCCAAGCACGCCAGGTCACGCTCGACAACTGCGGCATCTCTCTCGTGGTCCGCGAGGGAGAGGCCACCAACGTCTGCACGCTCAACGCCGCCTTTCATCTCCAAGGCGTGGCGGCCTGATTAAGCCGTAGGGTGCGTCCAGCGTACTCGCGCCGACGCACCGTTCCAAGTAGAAGCGGTGTGCATCACGTAGTCGAAGGTGCCCGCCTTGTCGTCGCCGATGATTGAAACGAGCGAGAAGGTGGCGACCTGGGCAAGGTGCGTCGGCGCGAGTACGATTGACACACGCCTTCAGGCTCAGGCACTTTGCTTACGGGCCAGGAGCGCCCGAACCTCTGGAACCAGGTCCGTCGGGATGGCCATGAGCGTGATGTCCTCGGCTTCGAGCGCTGCCTCGATGTCGGCGAACTCTTCGTCCTCAGTTTGGTTTTCGTAGTGCGCGATCAACTCCTCTACGCGTTTCTCATCCCAGCCTGGGGGAAAGTCTTGCTTGCTCATTTCGGTTTCCTCCGTTGGCGCCGACGGAAGGCTTTCTTGGCCTTGCCCTGCGGTTCATATGCAGTAATCACAAATACCTTGTCAAGGTCTTGATCAGGCACGTAGAAGACTTGCAAGTAGCGGCCGGCCGAGGTCTTCCCGATCTTCCTGCGCGCGTTCCCCGTCGCGCGCAAGTCTTCGCCACGCCCACGCAAGATATCCTCTACTTCTTGTTCAGTGACCCCGTGCCCATAAATATGTGGCTGGCCGGTATCCGGGTCTTTGTAGAAGCGGAGTTCCATGCCGACTTGCCCCCACGAATTTTACCGTCAAGTGAATGTAATAGTCTACTCCCGCGTTCTACTCGCAGGGAGAGACAGACGGCCTATGGACGGGATTTGGCCCTTTGTGGCCAATGGTTGGAAGGAGCGTGAACGCACGGACCCTGAAACGATGCGTCGGCGCGAGTACGCTTAATGGCACCCTACCCACCCTACACACTACTGACAGATGGGCACTTACACGTGTCTCGCGTGGCAAGCGCCTGGCGTCTCGAGAGTTGATCAGCAGGAATCCGCCAGGGCATCAAGTTCCAGTCCTTTCCTTCCCCCCTTTTCATCGCGATTTCTTCAAGACTACGGGCTTCTCGTCCCCCATCCCTATCACTTCCCAACCCGGCAACAGTTCCGGGCGCGTGAAAGTCTCCGCGGGGATCTCCGCGGACTTACTCATGCGCCACGAGACAATATCGAAGCTGGGGGAAGGAAGGCTCGCACCAACCCTGAACCAGCGAGGCATCGCATTTGGAATGAGATCTACATTTTTGTTTTCAACGGCAAGATCCACACGTTCGAGAACTTCCCAGAACCAGCCGACTTGTTTTCTTTCCCGCGGCACCATGCGAACGTACGTGTACCACCGGTCCTGGCCCACGACACGCACGTGATAGTCCTCCAGAACCTTTTTCTTGTCCAGCAAGCGGACCAGCGGATTCCATCGTTCGAGAGTCGTCTTGAGTTCTTGTTCCGTAAAGGAGTACCTCATGGCCTTCTTTTCGGCTGGCTTCAATATGTAAATGTCATGTTCGACGAGAAGAGCATGGGAAGTAAGATCAGCACCGGGAGGCCAGACGTTAAGTTCGTTGGCCCAGGGCGGCAGTCCGGATGGCTTCACTTGCGGCTCTTTCAAGGTGACGTCATAGCGCCCGAGAAAGGCGCCCTTGGCGGTACGCTGTAGATGAAGAGTTCCTTGGAAAGTCAGCTTCGTTTTATAAATCGGGTCATCTGGTGTAGCTGTGAACCTGACGACGAGCGACCGCGTGTCCGTCTGCGCCTGTTGCCAGTTCTGAAAGAGTTGCTCGAGCCGGGCCTCGGCCACGACGGGCCAGAGGCCGACGTTAATGCAGATGAGAGCGGATAGCAACATGAGTGCCCTCCGTGGTACGAACCTGGGATTGGGTCTTCAGGGTTTTTGGGAACCGTCTCTTAACGTGGGCTTCGCCCACCGCCCTGCAATGTGCGCAGTTTCCTTGCGCCCGGCAGGAGGGTGATGGGGGAGTTGATCCTCATATTGCAAGCCAGCGATGTTCTTTTCCCTGCCTGCTGGCCCGCTTGATAGAGTGAG